>NZ_BASQ01000002.1:0-691278 GCF_000509385.1 Microbacterium sp. TS-1 | reverse complement strand
GAAAAGGCCACCCAGTGTTGGGTGGCCTTTTCTCGTTTCCGGGACGAAAGGAACGTCGTGACTGAAGAAGACCGCCCGCGATCGGAGCGCAAGCCCCGTTACTCTGCTGCGGACTCCGGAGCACGGCGTCCGCGTCGCGACGGCGATGCTCGTCCACCGCGTTCCAACGATGACCGTCCCCGCCGGGACGGCGATCGTCCCCGCCGCGATGGTGACGCGCGTCCGCAGCGTGACGGTGATTCGCGGCCCCGTCGTGATGGCGATCGCCCGTCGTATCCGCGTCGCGACGGAGCCGGCGACTCTCGCCCGCGCCGTGACGGCGACTCCCGTCCGCGCCGGGATGGTGATCGCCCGTCGTATCCGCGTCGCGATGGCGCCGGCGACTCTCGCCCGCGCCGGGACGGGGACTCCCGTCCGCGCCGGGACGGGGACTCCCGTCCGCGCCGTGACGGCGACTCCCGTCCGCGTCGCGACGGCGATCGCTCGTCGTATCCGCGTCGTGACGGCGACTCCCGTCCGCGCCGCGACGGCGACTCCCGTCCGCGCCGTGATGGCGATCGTGCGTCGTACCCGCGCCGGGATGGCGACGCGCGCCCGCGTCGCGACGACCGCGATGGGGCACGTTCGTCGCGTCCGCCGCAGGGGTCCGAGCGTCGCGACATTCCGCGCGGCCCTGAGATCCCCGAGACCGTCACGGCTCGCGATCTTCCGGGAGCTGCGCGCAACGAACTGAAGACCCTGAGCAAGGAGAACGCGGAGCAAGTCGCCCGTCACCTCGCGATGGTCGCCCAGCTGATCGACGACGACCCCGAGCTCGCGCACGAGCACGCGCTCGCGGCATCACGCCGTGCCGGCCGTGTCGGCGTGGTCCGTGAGACGGTCGCCATCACCGCGTATGCCACGGGGGACTACGCCCTCGCGCTGCGCGAGCTCCGTACGTATCGACGCATCTCCGGCAGCGATGATCAGATCGCGATGATGGTCGACAGCGAGCGTGGCGTGGGTCGCCCCGACCGCGCGCTCGAGGTCGGTCGCGCCGTGGACCGGTCGACGCTTCCGATCGAGGTGCGCGTCGAACTCGCCATCGCGATGTCGGGCGCACGTCTCGACCTCGGTGAGACCGAGCGTGCGCTGCAGGAGCTCGACATTCCCGAGCTCGACCCCGACCGGGCGTTCTCATGGAGCCCCGCGCTGTTCGCCGCCCGCGCCGCGGTGCTCGAGGACCTCGGGCGGTCCGAGGAAGCCGCACTCTGGCAGCGGCGCGCCCTCGTGGCCGAGGAGGCCCTCGGCGCGACCGACGCCGACCGTGAGCTGATCGTGGTCGACGACATCGACGAGGACGCCGCGCTCGAGAGCGAGGCGCCGGCGAACAGCAAGACGGAGGAGCGCGGCTGATGGGCCTGTTCTCCCGGGCAACCTCGACACCGCTCGACGGTGTGGATGCCGTCCTGGCCGACCTCGACGGTGTCGTCTATGCCGGTCCCGGCGCCCTGCCGCACGCGATCGACAGCCTCAACCGTGCGGGGGAGACGCGCCGGCTCGGTTACATCACCAACAACGCGTCCCGCCGCGACTCGGTGGTCGCCGACCATCTGCGGGAACTCGGCCTGACAGCGACGCACCCCGAGGACGTCATCACGAGCCCGCAGGCGGCGATGCGCCTGCTGCGAGAGCGGGTTCCTGCCGGGGCGACGATCCTCGTCGTGGGCGGCGATGGGCTCGTCCACGAACTCGAGAAGGCGGGCTACGTACCCACACGGTCGGCCGAGGACGGCCCCGCCGCTGTCGTGCAGGGTTTCGCCCCGGAGGTCGGCTGGGCGCAGCTCGCCGAGGCGGCGTACGCGCTCGCGACCCCCGAGGACGAGGGCGGGATTCCGTGGATCGCCACCAACACCGACTGGACCATTCCGCAGGCGCGGGGGATCGCGCCGGGTAACGGCACGCTCGTGTCGGCCGTGCACACTGCCGTGGGTCGACTCGCGACCGTCGCCGGCAAGCCCGAACGTCCGATCTTCGACGAGGCCGTCGCTCGCTTCGGCGCCTCGCAGCCGCTCTTCATCGGCGACCGCCTCGACACCGACATCGCCGGAGCTCAGGCTGCCGGCATCCGCTCGGTGCTCGTGCTGACCGGCATCGACCGGCCCAAGCACGTGCTCGCAGCGCCCGCCAACGCACGGCCGACCTACATCGTCAGCGACCTGCGCGAGCTCCACGAGCCCTACCCCGAGGTCAGGACGAAGGGCGACGTGACGACCGTCGGCAACGCGTCGGTACGCATCGACGGCGCCGACATCGTCATCGTCTCGGAAGGGGATCGCCCCATCGACCTCGTGCGCGCGGGGGCCGCGGCGATCTGGGCGACCGGCCGTGCGATCTACGGATTCCGGGTTCCCGAGCGTCTCTACGCGGATCCGTTCCACCGTCCCTGACCCCGCGTATCGTGGGACCCATGTCGATGGATGGTGCCGACCCGGGCGAGCGCGAGGCGAGCGCCGCGGACAGCGCGACGCAGAGCATCGCCGATCAGTGGCGCGACGACCTGCTCTCGTCGCTCGACGTCATCGAGGACCAGCCGTTGAGCGAGCGTGCCGCGTCGTACGCCGCGTTGCACGACGAGCTCGCCCGCCGCCTCGACTCCGGTCCGACCGGCGCCGCGTGAGCACCCGCCTCGATTCGGCACTGGCCGCGCGCGGTCTCGCGCGATCGCGCAGCCACGCCGCCACCCTGATCGCCGATGGACTCGTCTCCGTCGACGGGCGCACCGTCGTGAAGGCATCCCACCCCGTGCCCGACACCGCGACCCTCATCGTCGCCGGCGCCGACCACTACGTCAGCCGTGCGGCGCACAAGCTCATCGCCGGGCTCGACGCGTTCGGCGTCGCCGTAGCCGAGCGCGCGGCCCTCGACATGGGCGCCTCGACCGGCGGCTTCACACAGGTGCTCCGCGAGCGCGGGGCACGCCCGGTCGTCGCCGTCGACGTGGGGCACGGTCAGCTCTCGCCGGCGATCGCGGCGGACGACGGCGTGATCGTCGTCGAGGGCTTCAACGTCCGCGACCTCACGCCCGAGGCCGTGAGCGGGTTCGCCGGCGGTCCGTTCCGGCCCGACATCATCACCGGTGATCTGTCGTTCATCTCGCTCGAGCACGTCCTCCCGGCGGTCGTCTCGGTGTGCGCCTCGACGACGGATGTCATCCTCCTCGTCAAACCGCAGTTCGAAGTCGGTCGCACCGCGGTCAAGGGCGGGCTCGTCACCGATCCGGCGTTGCGAGCGGATGCGGTGATGGGCGTGCTGTGGTCGGCGTGGGACGCCGGGCTCGCCACCCGCGGCGTGATCGCCTCGCCGATCGCGGGGACGCACGGCAATCAGGAGTACGTCGTGCACCTGTGCATCCGCGTCGATGACACGGGCAATCCGACACAATGGATACACACGGTGGACGAACTGGCGGGAGCCCGATGACCGACGCGATGCGCAACATCCTCGTCGTCGCCCACGCGCGCCGCCCCGACACCGTCGCCGCGGCGCAACGCGTCCTGAACGCGCTATCCGGCGCGGGGGCTCGTCCCGTGCTCGCAGCCGACGATCGCGCCGAGCTCGTCGAGGAGCTGGGTGAACTGCCCGGCGTCCTCACGCTCGACCTCGACGTGAGCGTCGCCGAGCTCGAACTCGCGATCGTTCTGGGCGGCGACGGCACGATCCTGCGCGCCGTCGACCTCGTCCGGGGCGGCACCGCTCCGGTCCTGGGCATCAACATGGGCCACGTCGGGTTCCTCGCCGAGATCGAGGCCGACGACATGGACGATGCCGTCCGGCGCGTCATCGACCGCGACTACGACGTGGAGGAGCGCATGGCGCTCTCGGTCCGCGTCAAGGACGGCACCGGGGCCGTGGTCTACGAGACGTGGGCGCTGAACGAGGCGACGGTCGAGAAGGCCAGCCGCGAGCGGATGCTCGAGGTCGTCCTCGAGGTCGATCGGCGTCCGCTGTCGGCCTTCGGCTGCGACGGAGTCGTCATCGCGACACCGACCGGCTCGACCGCGTACAACTTCTCCGCCGGCGGCCCCGTGATCTGGCCGGACGTCGAAGCGGTCGCGGTCGTCCCGCTCTCGGCGCACGCGCTGTTCGCCCGTCCGCTCGTGATCAGCCCGGAGGCATCGGTGGCTATCGAGGTCGGCGCGGGCACGAACGGCACCGGCATCCTCTGGGCCGACGGCCGCCGGTCGCAGGAGCTGCCCCCCGGAGCGCGCGTCGTCGTGCGTCGGTCGAAGACGCCGGTTCGCCTGGCGCGCCTGCATCCCGCCGCCTTCACCGACCGCCTGGTCCGGAAGTTCCGGTTGCCGGTCGTCGGGTGGCGTGGTCCCAGCCTCGAGCAGCGGGAGGGCGCGTCGTGATCGAAGAGATGCGTCTGCGCGGCCTCGGAGTCATCGCCGAGGCGACGCTGCCGATGGGCCCCGGGTTCACCGCCATCACGGGTGAGACGGGCGCGGGCAAGACGATGGTCGTCACCGGACTCGGGCTGCTGCTCGGTCAGCGGGCCGACTCCGGAGCCGTGCGCGCGGGCGCGCCGCAAGCATCCGTCGACGGCGTCTGGATCGTCGATGAGAACGGCCCCGTCGCCGAGCGCGTCCGCGAGGCCGGGGGAGACGTCGAGCCGATCGGCGGAGGCCGCTCCGAGCTGTATCTGGGCCGCGTGCTCTCGAGCGAGGGGCGCAGCCGCGCGAGCGTCGGGGGTCGCCCGGCGCCGGCCGCGGTGCTCGCCGAGCTCGCCGAGCAGCTGATCGTGGTGCACGGGCAGTCCGACCAGCTGCGCCTCAAGTCGGCGGCTGCCCAGCGCGACGCGCTCGACCGTTTCGGCGGGCCCGAGATCACCGCAGCGCGCGAACGCTACCGCGCGGCCTTCGACGCCTGGCGTGCCGTCGACGCAGAACTGACGCAGCTCGACGCCGATCGCGACGCGCGCCGCCGCGAGGCCGACGACCTGCGGGCACGCATCGCCGACATCGAGGCGGTCGCCCCGCAGCCGGGTGAGGACGCCGTGCTCGCCGAGCGGGCCGAGAAGCTCGCCAACGTCGAGGAGCTGCGCGCGGCCGCGGCCACGGCGCACGACGCACTCTCGAACGACGACGAGCTTCCGGACGCGGTCTCGCTGCTGGCCGAGGCCCGGCGCGCGATCGAGCGCTCGGCGGCGAGCGACGCGGCTCTCGCGGCGTTCGTCGAGCCGCTGGCCGATCTCGGCTACCGTGCCGCCGACCTCGTGACGGGCCTGAGCGCCTACCTCGCAGACCTCGATGAGAGCGGGCCGCAGGAGCTCGCCGCTGTCGAGGAACGGCGTGCCGCCCTGAACGGACTGCTGCGGGCGCACGGCAGCCTCGACGAGGCGCTGGCCCTCCTCGAGAGCGGATCGGCGCGACTCATGGAGCTCGACGACGACGGCGACCGCATCGAGCGCCTGCGCGCTCAGCGCGACGAGCTCGCCGACACCCTGGATGCCGCCGCCGCTGAGCTGACCGCAGCGCGCACCGCGGCGGCGGAGCGACTCGGCGCGGCCGTCACGGCCGAGCTGCGCCAGCTCGCGCTGCCCGACGCGCGGCTGCTCGTCACCGTCGAGCCCGGCACCCCCTCGGTGTCGGGGCGCGACGACGTGACGATCCTCCTCGCACCGCACCCCGGCGCCGAGGCGCGGCCGGTCGCCAAGGGCGCCTCGGGCGGCGAGCTCAGCCGGGTGATGCTCGCGATCGAGGTCGTGATCGCGGGGACGGATCCCGTGCCGACCTTCGTGTTCGACGAAGTGGATGCCGGTATCGGCGGCGCCGCCGCGATCGAGGTCGGGCGCCGGCTGGCCCGGCTGTCCGAGACGAGCCAGGTGATCGTGGTGACGCACCTCGCGCAGGTCGCCGCCTTCGCGACGAACCACCTGACCGTCGTAAAGTCGAACGACGGCTCGGTGACCGCGTCGAGCGTCCGGCGTCTCGAGGGCGGCGATCGCGAGGCCGAGATGGCGCGTCTGCTGTCGGGCCTGCCGGATTCGGGGGCCGCGATCGAGCACGCCCGAGAACTGCTGAACCTCTCGCGTTCCTGACTGATAGAATAGAAGCCCGTGACGGACACTCATCGCGCGGCCTCTTCCCAGAACACCACCAAGCAGATCTTCGTGACCGGTGGTGTGGTCTCTTCTCTCGGTAAGGGACTGACCGCCGCGAGTCTCGGCAATCTCCTCACCGCACGCGGTCTTCGCGTCGTGATGCAGAAGCTCGACCCGTATCTGAACGTCGACCCGGGCACGATGAACCCGTTCCAGCACGGCGAGGTCTTCGTGACGGATGACGGCGCCGAGACCGACCTCGACATCGGACACTACGAGCGCTTCCTCGACATCGAGCTCACCCAGGCGGCGAACGTCACGACCGGTCAGATCTACTCGCAGGTCATCGCCAAGGAACGCCGCGGCGAGTACCTCGGCGACACCGTGCAGGTCATCCCGCACATCACCGACGAGATCAAGCGCCGGATGCGGCTGCAGGCGACCGAGGAGCCGCGTCCCGACGTCATCATCACCGAGGTCGGCGGTACCGTCGGCGACATCGAGTCGCAGCCGTTCCTCGAAGCGGCCCGTCAGCTGCGCCACGAGCTCGGCCGCGACAACGTGTTCTTCGTGCACGTCTCGCTCGTGCCGTTCATGGGTGCCTCCGGCGAGCAGAAGACGAAGCCGACGCAGCACTCCGTCGCCGCCCTCCGCCAGGTCGGCATCCAGCCCGACGCCCTCGTGCTGCGCAGCGACCGCCCCGTCAGCGAGAGCAACCGCAACAAGATCGCGCTCATGTGCGACGTCGACGTCGAGGGTGTCGTCAACACCGTCGACCTGCCGAGCATCTACGACATCCCCTCGACGCTGAACTCGCAGGGACTCGACGCGTACATCGCGCGCCGCCTCGGCCTCGCCGAGCGTGCCGACGACGTCGACTGGACGCGGTGGAGCAAGGTGCTCGACGCCGTCCACAACCCCAAGCACGAGGTCACGATCGGTCTCGTCGGCAAGTACATCGATCTTCCCGACGCCTACCTGTCGGTCACCGAGGCGCTGAAGGCCGGCGGCTTCGCGCAGGAGACCAAGGTCAACGTCACCTGGATCCCCTCCGATCTGTGCGAGACCCCCGAGGGCGCCGAGAAGGCGCTCGCGAGCGTCGACGGCATCGTCGTGCCCGGCGGCTTCGGCATCCGCGGCATCGAGGGCAAGCTCGGCGCGCTGAAGTTCGCGCGCGAGCAGGGCATCCCGACCCTCGGCATCTGCCTGGGTCTGCAGTGCATGGTGATCGAGTACGCCCGCAACATGGCGGGGCTGACCGGTGCGTCCTCGAGCGAGTTCGACCCCGAGACCGAGTTCCCCGTCATCGCGACGATGGCCGAGCAGGTCGACATCATCGCCGGCGGCGACCTCGGCGGCACGATGCGCCTGGGCCTGTACGAGGCCGACCTCGCCGAGGGTTCGCTCGCGGCCGAGGTCTACGGAGCCACGAAGGCATCCGAGCGTCACCGGCACCGCTACGAGGTGAACAACCGGTACCGCGACCAGATCGCCGAGGCCGGGCTGGTCTTCTCGGGTCTGTCACCCGACCGCAACCTCGTCGAGTACGTCGAGCTGCCGCGCGACGTCCACCCGTACTACATCGCGACGCAGGCCCACCCCGAGCTCCGGTCTCGTCCGACCGAGGCGAACCCGCTGTTCCGTGGGCTGGTCGCCGCCGCCCTCGACCGGCACCGCGCGAGCGAGCTGTTCGAGGTCGAGGATGCCTGAGCTGCGCGACGAGCCCGTCGAGCCCGAGGTCGTCTCGAGCGAGCTGGTCTACTCGGGGCACGTCTGGGACGTGCGGAGCGAGACGGTGCGTTTCGGTGACGGCGAGATCACCCGCCAGTTCGTCGACCACCCGGGGGCGGCCGCGGTCGTCGCGATCGACGACGAAGAGCGCGTCGTGCTGATCCAGCAGTACCGGCATCCGATCCGTCATCGCGACTGGGAGATCCCCGCGGGGCTCCTCGACGTCGCGGGCGAGCCGCCCATCGAGACGGCGCGGCGCGAGCTCGCCGAGGAGGTCGACCTCGTCGCCGAGTCGCTCGAACCGCTCGTGAGCATCTTCACGACGCCGGGCGGCAACGACGAGATCATCCACGTCTTCCTCGCCCGCGGTCTCAGCGCGGCGCCGAGCGCGTACGAGCGCGAGGACGAAGAGGCCGACATGCGCGTCGAGCGCGTGCCGCTGACCGAGGTCATCGACGGCGTGCTCGCGGGGCGGTTCCGCAACGGCATCCTGGCGACGGGCGTGCTCGCGGCGGCCGAACGGCTGCGCCGGAGCTGACGGACGTGCGGCTCGACCGCGCCGTCGCGGCGTACCTGCGCCACATCTCGATCGAACGCGGGCTGTCGGCGCACACGGTCGCGGCCTACCGGCGGGATCTCGACGCGTACACCGCGTGGCTCGCCCAGCAGGGGATCGGCGACACGTCCGAGATCACGGCGGAGATCGTGACGCGGTTCGCCGAGGAAGCGGCATCCGCCGTCCCGCCACCGGCGGCCACGTCGCTGGCGCGGCTGCAGTCGTCGCTGCGGGGTCTGCACCGCTTCCTCGCCCGCGAGGGGATCGTCGACGCCGACCCGACGCAGCGGCTGCGTCCGCCGAAGACGCCGCGGCGACTGCCGAAGGCGCTGACGATCGATCAGGTCGAGAGTCTCCTCGATGCCGCAGGACCTCCGCCGGGCGATGTCGCGGCGACCGATCTCGCGGCGCTGCGTGACCGCGCGCTGCTCGAACTGCTCTACGCCACGGGGGCGCGGGTGTCGGAGATCGTGCAGCTGGATGTCGACGACCTCGCCCTCGGCGACGTGCTGCGCGTTCGCGGCAAGGGCGCGAAGGAGCGGATCGTTCCGGTCGGGTCGTACGCGCGCGCCGCCGTCGAGGCCTATCTGGCCCGCGCCCGGCCGGAGCTCTCTCGGCGCGGACGCGCGACGCCCCGGCTGTTCCTCGGGGTGCGCGGGGCTCCGCTGTCGCGGCAGAGCGCGTGGCTGATCATCCAGCAGGCCGCCGAGCGCGCCGAGCTGACGGCGCACGTGTCGCCGCACACTCTCCGGCACTCCTTCGCGACGCACCTGCTGCAGGGCGGAGCCGACGTCCGCGTCGTCCAGGAGCTGCTCGGGCACGCTTCGGTGGCGACGACCCAGATCTACACGCACGTCACGGTCGACGCCCTGCGGGAGATCTACGCCACCTCGCACCCTCGCGCGCGCTGAACCGCACGCGAGGAACATCGTCGAGCGCTCCGGCACGGCAGGATGGGACCATGAGCAGCGGGGACGCCCCGGACGGCGCCCGCGCCCTCCGCTTCGACACGCAGGCGCTGACAGTGCCTCTCCCGAGTCCCGGCGAGAACGGGCTTCTCGGTGCAGCCGGTCGGCGCGCCTCGCTGATCAGCGCCGTTCGGGCCGTATTCGTCTCGGCGGTGCTGGTGCTCGGGGTGGGCGTGCTCGCGCTGCTCTTCGTCATCGTCGTCCAATCCGCGGCCGGCGGATCGGGGCTGTCATGGTCGAGCGTCGTGATCGCGTCGGTGATGGTGCTGCCGCTCGCGGTGAGCCGCTTCGGCGGGATGCGCGGCTCGCGGCGGGCCGCAGAAGCTGCGACGTACCGTCTCGAGGGGTTCGCGGCGTCGAACCGCCTCGACATCCGCCACCGCGACGACGACCCCGACGAAAGCGCGACCGTCTTCGGCCTCGGCAGGCGCCGGATGGCTACCGCGGTCGTGACGGGAAGCGACCCGCGCCCGTTCCGCTCGGCGGACTACGCGTTCGACACGTGGATCGGCCGCTACCGGATGCCGCACTCGCTGACGTACCTTCGCGTCGACCTCGCCGCCGAGCTGCCGCGGGCCGGCCTGGTCGCGGTACTCGCGCCCGGCGCGCCCTCCTGGCGGCCGGCCCTCGGGCAGGAGCGGATCGAGATCGGTGGCGGGTTCGACGAGCACTTCGGCGTCTGGTGTGCGCCCGCCGATGCGGATCGGGTCCGGCGGATGGTCACGCCGCCCGTCCGCTCCGCCCTGAGCGCGGTGGCGGTCGACGTCGACCTCGAGATCGTCGGACGCCGCATGTACGTCCTCTCGCGGGGCACACTGCCGCGCCACACCGCTCCGTTCTGGCGATGGACCGAGGACCTGCTCGCGGTCGCCGCGCGTATCGAGGAGGTCGCGGCCGCTCAGCCGGAGCCGTCGCCGAGCGGAGTGCTGCGGAGCACCGACGCGGAACGGGCCGAGACGCGAGCGCACCTGTTCACGAGGCCCGCGGTCGGTCGACCCGCCGCCATCGGCTGCCTGCTGCCCCTCGTCTTCGGGGTCGTCGCCGGTCTGCTCACGGCTACCTGGCGCTGAAGCCCGGGCCGGTCTCCGCGGCATCCGATCGCGCCGGTTTTTCCCGGCACGGGGCCGCCGCGGCCGCGGGGCAGGCGCCGCAGGATGGCAGCATGCCCGCCGATGCACCCGCCCACTCCGCGCTGGAGAACGAGCGCGGCATCCGCCCCGGGCCCGCGCTCGCCGTCGTCTGGATCGTGGTGGGCATCGCCGGGTGGGTTGTCTCGTTCCTGCTCTACCACGAGTACGTCGGACAGCTGACCGGCGCCGAAGCCCTCATCTCGTGCGACATCAGCCCGATCGTCACCTGCGGTCCCAATCTGCTGAGCCCCGGCGGAAACCTGCTCGGGTTCAGCAACTCGATCATCGGGATCGTGCTCTTCCCGGGCGCGATCTACGCGGGAGTCTCCGGGCTCGCGGCGCCGGCCGGGCTGCGTCCCTGGTACTGGCGGGTGTACGCCGGGTTCGTCGCGGCGGCGTTCGTGCTCGTCCATGTCTTCGCGTACCGCAGCGTGTTCGAGTACGGCTCGCTCTGCCCGTGGTGCATGGTCGTGTGGCTCGTGGCGATCCCCCTGTTCTGGTCGACTCTCGGCTGGACCCTGCGGGAGGGTGTCTGGGGCCGCGCGCCCCAGCGCGTCGGGGCCCTGCTGCTGGCGTGGACGCCCCTCGTCGTGGTCGTCGACTACCTCCTGATCGCCGTCGCCGCCCAGCTGCGGCTCGACGTGCTCGGGAGCCTGTGATCCGGAGGCGTTGCGGCGATTCGTTCGTCGGACCGGCGGTGCTGGTGTCGCCTCGGGCGCCGATGCAGGCCGCTCCCGCCCCGCGCGTCCGACGAACGTATCGGCTCACGCCGGGTGCCTGTGCGAGAATCGATCGCACGCTACGGAAAGCAGGAGTCTCGGTGACGGACAAGTCGCGGAAGGCCGGGAAGGCCCCCACGGAGGACACCCCGATCGGACCCACCGGTCGGCCATACCGAGGTTTCCCGACCCCGCCGAAGCTCGACGGTCACGGGCCGGCCCGCATCATCGCCCTCTGCAACCAGAAGGGCGGCGTCGGCAAGACCACGACGACCATCAACCTGGCGGCATCCCTCGCCGAGTACGGCCGCAAGGTTCTCGCCGTCGACTTCGACCCGCAGGGCGCTCTGTCGGCTGGCCTGGGCATCGCCACGCACGACGTGCCGACGATCTACGACCTGCTGCTCGACACCAAGCGCGACCCCCACGAGGTCATCGTCGAGACGTCGGTGCCCGGGCTCGACGTCATCCCCGCGAACATCGACCTCTCTGCCGCCGAGGTGCACCTCGTCAACGAGGTGGCCCGCGAGACGATCCTCGCGCGCGTGCTGCGCGGCGTCTCGTCCGAGTACGACGTCATCCTGATCGACTGCCAGCCCTCGCTCGGACTGCTCACGGTCAACGCGCTGACGGCGAGCCACGGCGTGCTCATCCCGCTCGAGTGCGAGTTCTTCGCGCTGCGCGGTGTCGCGCTGCTGATCGAGACGATCGACAAGGTGCGCGACCGGCTGAACCCCTCCATCGAGCTCGACGGCGTCCTGGCCACGATGTACGACCCGCGCACGCTGCACTCGCGCGAGGTGCTCGAACGCGTCGTCGAGGCCTTCGGCGACGACGTGCTCGAGACGGTCATCGGGCGCACCGTGAAGTTCCCCGACGCGTCGGTCGCGGGCGTTCCGATCATCACGTTCGCGCCGGAGCATCAGGCCGCGCAGGCCTACCTGCGTCTCGCGCGGGAGCTCGTCGCCCGTGGCGCCGTCGCCTGACGGGATCGTGGATGCGCCCGGGCCGGCCGAGCCCGACGCGGGCGGGGATGCCGCCGAGCCGGGATTCCGGGTCTCGCTGACGAACTTCGACGGCCCCTTCGACCTGTTGCTGAACCTCATCGGCAAGCACGAGCTCGACATCACCGAGGTGTCGCTCAGCAGAGTCACCGACGAGTTCATCGGCTACCTGCGCGGGCTCGAGCCCGAAGAGCTCGACGCCGCGTCGGAGTTCCTCGTTGTCGCCGCGACGCTGCTCGACATGAAGGTCGCCGGTCTCCTGCCGCAGGGCGAACTCATCGACGCCGAGTCGGTGGCGCTGCTCGAAGCGCGCGACCTGCTGTTCGCCCGGCTGCTGCAGTACCGCGCCTTCAAACAGGTCGCCGGATGGTTCGCCGAGCGGGTCGTCGCCGAGGACCGTCGTCACACCCGATCGGTGCGCCTCGACGAGAAGTATCGGGCAGCCGCGCCCGAGCTCGTGTGGACACTGACCGCCGACGACTTCGCCGCGCTCGCGACGCTCGCCTTCGCGCCGAAGGAGATCCCGGTCGTGGGGCTCGACCACCTGCACGCGCCGCTCGTGTCGATCCGCGAGCAGGCGGCCGTCGTCGTCACGCTGCTGCGGGGCGCGGGTACCCTGAACTTCCGCGAGCTCATCGCGGGCGTCGCGCAGCCCGGCATCGTCGTGGCCCGCTTCCTCGCCGTGCTGGAGCTCTACCGGCACGCGGCGCTGTCGTTCGAGCAGCTCGAACCGCTCGGCGAGCTGACGCTGCGCTGGACCGCCGAGCGCTGGTCCGAGGAGAACCTCGCCACCCTGGGAGCCGACTATGACCGATGACCCGACACCGACCACGGCCACCCCGATCGCGGACGTCGCGCGGCGGCTCGAGGCGATCCTGCTGGTCGTCGACGAGCCGCAGAGCCTCGTCGCGCTCGCCGCCGCCGTCGGCGCGCCCGTCGCCGCCGTGCGCCAGGCGGTCGCCGGCCTGGTCGCCGACTACGACGGCGAGACCGGCGGGCCGCGCCGCGGATTCGAGCTGCGCGAGGTGGGCGGCGGTTGGCGCCTGTACGTGCGCGCGGAGCACGACGCCCTCGTGAGCGACTACGTCAACACGCAGGCACCCTCGCGGCTTTCGCAGGCCGCCCTCGAGACCCTGGCGGTCATCGCCTACAAGCAGCCGGTCTCACGCAGCCAGGTCGCCTCGATCCGCGCCGTCAACGTCGATTCGGTCGTGCGCACCCTGCTCTCGCGCGGGCTGGTGACCGAGGTCGGCCACGACCCCGAGACCGGTGCCATCCTGTACGGCACGACCGACGCGCTGCTGGTCAACCTCGGCATCAACTCGCTCGACGAGCTGCCGCCCATCTCGCCGTTGCTCGACGACGGCACCGACGGTTTCGAAGGAGAGGCGACGCGATGACGGATGCCGAAGGGGTACGCCTGCAGAAGGTTCTCGCCAACGCGGGGGTGGCGTCGCGCCGCGTCTGCGAGCAGCTGATCGTCGAGGGGCGCGTGCGGGTCAACGGCACGATCGTGACCGAGCTCGGCAGCCGCATCGACCCGGCCGTCGACATCGTCGACGTCGACGGCACCGCCGTACAGCTCGACACGACGAAGCGCTACGTGATGCTCAACAAGCCGACGGGCGTCGTCAGCTCGATGAAGGACGAGAAGGGCCGCGCCGACCTGCGCCGGTTCACGAAGGACTGGGACGAGCGTCTGTACAACGTCGGCCGCCTGGATGCCGAGACGAGCGGCCTCCTCGTGCTCACGAACGACGGCGAGCTCGCCCACGTGCTCGCCCACCCCTCGTTCGGGGTGACGAAGGTGTACATCGCGAAGGTGCGCGGGCGCGTGACGCCGCAGACGATCGCGCGGCTGACCAAGGGCGTCGAGCTCGAGGACGGCCCGATCGCGGCCGACAAGGCGCGGCTGCTCGACACATCGGGGGAGACGAGCCTCGTCGAGCTGACGCTGCACTCGGGGCGCAATCGCATCGTCCGCCGCATGATGGCCGAGGTGGGGCATCCGGTGCTCGAGCTCGTGCGTCGCCAGTTCGGCCCGCTCCACCTGGGAACCCTCCCGGCGGGACGCGCCCGGGAGTTGACTACAGTGGAACGCGGTGCGCTGCTGACGCTCTCGCGCAGCGCCGACGGTGCCCCCGAGCACCCGACTTCTCCGGAGAACCCGTGACCGATTCCTCGCTCGATCCCGTGCGCCCCGGCCGTGCCGCGCGCACGGCCGGTACCGTGCGCATCGTCGGCGCGGGCCTGCTCGGCTCGAGCATCGGCCACGCGCTGCGTCTGCTCGGTGTCGATGTCGTCCTCGACGACGCCTCGCCCGCTCAGCTGCGGCTCGCCGTCGACTACGGCGCGGGCCGGCTCGCGGCCCCGGACGATCGTCCCGTGCTCGTCGTGGTCGCGGTGCCGCCGGATGTCACGGCGGATGTGATCGAGCGCGAGCTGCGCGCCCATCCCGGCGTGGTCGTGACGGATGTCGCGAGCGTCAAGCTCGAACCGTACCTCGAGCTGCGCAAGCGCGGTGTCGACCTCACTCACTACATCGGCTCGCACCCGCTCGCGGGCCGTGAGCGCGGCGGGGCGATCTCGGCGCGCGCCGACATCTTCGTCGGGCGGCCGTGGGTCGTGTGCCGTGACGACGAGACGCGCGCCTCCGATCTCGCCGTCGTCGAGGGACTCGCTCTCGACCTCGGTGCGATGCCGCTCGAGATGACCCCGCAGGAGCACGACGAAGCGGTCGCGCTCACCTCGCACGTTCCGCAGCTGGTCGCGAGCCTCCTCGCCGGACGTTTCGTCGCCGCTCCCGAGGGATCGCTGCGCCTGACCGGTCAGGGCGTGCGCGACACGACGCGCATCGCGGCATCCGCTCCCGAACTGTGGGTGCAGATCCTCGGGGCGAACGCCGCGCCCGTGGTCGCGGTCCTCGACGATCTCGCCGCGGACCTCGGGGCCGTGGCCGACGCGCTGCGCGATCCGGCGGCCCCGGGCGCTCGACGAGCGCTCGCCGACACCATCCGCCGAGGAAACGAAGGCGTCGAGCGCCTGCCCGGCAAGCACGGGCAGAACCGCCGCTTCGAGCAGATCGTGGTGCGCGTCGACGACACCGCGGGGCAGCTGGGGCGCCTGTTCGGCGACCTCGGCGACCTCGGGGTGAACATCGAGGACCTCCGCCTCGAGCACTCCCCGGGAGCGCAGTTCGGGCTGGCGGAGCTGAGCGTCGTCCCCAGCGTCGTCCATGAAGCCGTCGCCGGGCTCGAGCAGCGCGGCTGGAAGATCGCGAGTGTTCCCCATGCCTGAGTCCTTCCCCATGCCTGAGTCCTTCCCCGTGCCTGAATCGTCTCCGGTGACCGTCGCGATCGACGGTCCCGCCGGCAGCGGCAAGTCGAGCGTCTCGAAGCAGGCCGCGCGTGTTCTCGGCTACGGCTTCCTCGACACCGGCGCCGCCTACCGCGCGCTCGCGTGGCGCGTGCTCGAGCGCGGCGACGACACCGCCGACGCGCAGGCCGTCGTGCGCGCCCTCGACGACTTCGACTACGCGATCTCGCTCGACCCCGACGACCACTGGGTCCGCGTGGGCGACGTCTTCGTCACCGACGACATCCGCGAGCCGCGCGTCTCGGCGGCCGTCAGCGGCGTCGCCCGCGTGCCCGAGGTGCGCGAGCGCGTGAACGTGCTGTTCCGCGCGCTCGTGGCGGCATCCGGTTCGGCCGGGGTCATCGTCGAGGGACGCGACATCACCACCGTGGTCTTCCCCGATGCGCCCGTGCGCATCCTGCTGACCGCCAGCCCCGAGGTGCGCGCCGCGCGCCGCAGCGCCGAGCTCACGGGAGAGGATGCCGCGGCTGTCGCCGAGGCGCTCCACCGACGTGACGCGTCGGACTCGCAGGTCGTCGACTTCCTCACCGCCGCGCCCGGCGTCGTGGTGGTCGACTCGACCGATTTGGACTTCGATCGGACCGTGGACGCCGTCATCGACGTCGTGCGCACCGCGACAGGAGAGAACTGATGGCTACCACCGACGACGAGTACGAGGGCGGTCCCGACCAGCTCGAGGAGAAGCTCGCGAACCTCGACGAGCACCTCGCCGACCAGCGGGCCGCTGCGCTGCGCGCGTCGCTCGCCGACTACGAGCTCGATGACGACGACACCGAGCTGCTCGCCGGGTTCACAGCGGGCGGCGAGGTCGTGGAGGTGCTGCCGGCGCTTCCGGTCGTCGCGATCGTGGGCCGCCCGAACGTCGGCAAGTCCGCGCTGGTGAACCGTATCCTGGGCCGTCGCGAAGCCGTCGTCGAGGACACCCCGGGTGTCACACGCGACCGGGTGAGCTACAAGGCCGAGTGGATGGACCGCCGTTTCACCCTCGTCGACACCGGGGGGTGGGAGCCCGACGCCCGCGGCATCGACCGCTCGGTGGCCGCGCAGGCCGAGGTCGCGATCGACCTCGCGGATGTCGTGCTGTTCGTCGTCGACGCGATGGTCGGGGCCACCGCCACCGACGAGGCCGTGGTGCGTCTGCTGCGCAAGACCGACAAGCCCGTCTTCCTCATCGCCAACAAGATCGACGACGCGCGCCAGGAGCCCGAGGCAGCCGCGCTGTGGAACCTGGGCCTGGGTGAGCCGCATCCGGTCTCGGCCATCCACGGGCGCGGCGTCGCGGATCTTCTGGACGAGATCATGAAGGTGCTTCCCGAGGTCTCGGCCGTCGCGAAGAACGAGCTGGGCGGCCCGCGTCGCGTCGCGATCCTGGGGCGCCCGAACGTCGGCAAGTCGTCGCTGCTGAACAAGGCGGCCGGTGAAGAGCGCGTGGTCGTGAACGACCTCGCGGGTACGACCCGCGACCCGGTCGACGAGGTCGTCGAGCTCGGCGGCAAGCTGTGGCGACTCGTCGACACGGCCGGCATCCGTCGCCGGGTGCATCTGCAGCAGGGCGCGGACTTCTACGCGTCGCTGCGCACCTCGGCGGCCCTCGAGAAGGCCGAGGTCGCCGTCGTCGTGCTCGACGTGACCGAGTCGATCAGCGTGCAGGACCTCAACATCATCGACCTCGTGCTCGAGTCCGGCCGCGCGCTCGTGCTCGCGTTCAACAAGTGGGACCGCCTCAACGACGCCGACATGGACAACGCCGATCGTCGCCGCTACCTCGAGCGCGAGATCGAGCAGGACCTCGCGCACGTCACGTGGGCGCCGCGGGTGAACCTCTCGGCCCGCACCGGTCGTCACCTCGACAAGCTGGTGCCGGCCCTCGAGACAGCGTTGCAGTCGTGGGATCAGCGCATCCCGACCGGCAAGTTCAACGCCTTCCTCGCCGAGCTCGTCGCGGAGCACCCGCACCCGCTGCGCGGCGGCAAGCAGCCCCGCATCCTGTTCGGCACCCAGGCGTCGACGCGTCCGCCGACATTCGTGCTGTTCACGACCGGTTTCCTCGACCCGGGCTACCGCCGGTTCATCCAGCGACGGCTGCGCGAGATCTTCGGCTTCGAGGGCACGCCGATCGTGACGAACATGCGGGTGCGCGAGAAGCGCCAGCGCTGACCGTCTGACTGCCGTTCACCTGGCAGTTCATGCCCCTAGGCGCGAGTTTCGGGGGCGCGAACCGCCAGGTGAGGCGCTCGGCGGTGCTGCGGGGAGCGGGCTCAGCGCTTGGCGGGCGACGCACGGCGGACCATCGCGGTCTCGTCGGGCGTCTCGAAACCGAACTCGGCGTAGAGGGTGTGCGCGTCGCGCGTGAAGAGCGTCCAGCGGAAGTCGTGGCCGGGGCCTTCATCGATCATGCGCCGGAGGATCCGGTGCGCGACGCCGGCGCCCTGGTGCTCGGCGACGACGAATACGTCGGCGAGGTAGGCGAAGCTCGCGCCGTCCGAAACGGCACGGGCGAAGCCGATCTGTTCGCCGGTGTCGGCGCGGTAGGCCCCGACGAGACGCCAGGCCGTATCGAGCTGTGCCTCGATCACGGCGCGTTCGCGCCAGCGGCCCCAATAGGCCTCGGACGAGAGCCAGCGCCAGACGACGTCGCGCTGGATGCGGGCGGGGGAATCATCGATCTCGTACTCCACGTCCCCATTGTGCGTCGCAGCGGCGGGGAGACCCCGCTGGTAACACGATGCCAATCACGAGCCCGCGGACCCCGGCTGTGTCAGGCTGTGAGGATGACCGACGATCCCGCCGACGCCCCGCGCCCGCCACATGGCCCGCGCGATCCCGGCGACGCCTGGGTCGTCGCGCCGTCGGGGGAGCGGTACTGGGGGCGCTTCGGTGCCGCGGGTCTGCTGGCCGTCGACCCGGAGCGCGGCGTGCTGCTGCAGCACCGGGTGTCGTGGAGCCACTTCGGCGACACCTGGGGTCTTCCCGGCGGTGCGCGTCACGCGGGGGAGTCCGCGCGCGAGGGAGCGCTGCGCGAGTCGGCCGAAGAGGCCGGCGTTCCCGCGGATGCCGTCGCGCCGCGGTTCCTGTCGGTGCTCGATGTCGGCGTGTGGACCTACGGCACCCTCGTGGCCGACGTCACGACGCCCTTCCACCCGGTCATCAGCGATCCCGAGAGCCGCGAGCTCGCGTGGGTTCCTCTCGACGAGGTCGAGTCGTTCCCGCTGCATCCCGGGTTCGCGGCATCCTGGCCGCGGCTGCGCAGCCTGCTCTCGGTGCGTCCGACCGTCATCGTGGACGTCGCGAACGTGGTCGGTTCGGTCCCCGACGGCTGGTGGCGCGACCGCGCCGGAGCCGCCGATCGGCTGCTCGCCCGGGTGGCCGCGCTGGCCGAGCGGGGGACGGATGCCGTGGGCCTGGAGCTTCCCGAGGACATCTGGTTCCCGCGCGTGGTGGCAGTCGTCGAAGGGCAGGCCCGCGACGTCGCCGCCCCCGCCGGGGTCGAGCTCACTCGCGCCCCGGCCTCCGGCGACGATGCGATCGCCCAGGCGACCACCGCCGCCCTGGCCGCGGGGGAGCGGGTCAGCGTCGTGACGTCGGACCGCGAGCTGCGCGCTCGCGTCGAGGCGGTGGGGGCCCGGGCGGTCTCGACGTCGTGGCTCCGCGACCGCCTGTGACCGGCCCCGCCGCTCGGCGCTGGGGTGCGGCCGCGCTGGCTGTCGCGGTCGTCACGGCGGGACTCGTCGTCCACGGCATCCTGCCCGACACCGCGGCGACCGACATCGCCGGTGACGCGCTGTATGCCGTGTTGATCTACGTCCTCGTCGTCGCTGTCGCACCCCGTGCCGCAACCGTCGTCGTCGCGGCGGTCGCCGGCGTCTGGTGCATCGCGGTCGAGCTGCTGCAGCTGAGCGATCTGCCCGCGCGGGCGGCCGCCGTCTTCCCGCCGGCGGTCCTGGTGCTCGGAACGGTCTTCGATGCGCGCGACCTGCTCGTGTACGTCGTGACCATCGTCATCGCCGGGGTGCTGGATGCTGTGTGGCGCCGCCGGCGAGCACCGTCGTCGCCCCCGCGATGATCAGGTCGAGCGCCGCGGTGAAGCCGTCGTCGTCGCCGTCGTCGCCGTCGGCGATGCGCTCGGGTGAGGCAGCGGCGCCGCCGGAGGCCGCGCCCCACGCGTCGGCGCTGCGGCGCTGCTGCTGGTGGAAGGTGAAGCCGACGACGAAATGCGTGATGGCGTCGCCGATCGTGTCGGCGAGAGCGGCCGGCTCACCGCGCTCGAGCGCGACGGCGCGGAGCCGTGCGCGCGCGGGCGGCTCGACGAGCCCGAGCGCGAGCGAGCTGGAGACGACCTCGGCGCCGTCGCGGTAGGCGAGCAGGCTGTCGTGCAGACGCACGGCGACGTCTCGCGCGGCGACGTCGAGGGTCGCGCCGTCGGCGTGATCTGCGCTCACCGGACCGAGGATGCGTGCGCTCACGGCCGCGAGCAGCTGCTGCTTGTTCTCGACGTGCCAGTACAGCGCGCTCGGCTGCACGCCGAGATGATCGGCGAGACGCCGCATCGACAGGTCGGGCAGCCCGACGCGGTCGAGCAGGTCGAGAGCGGCGTCGACGACGTCGTCCCGCGAGCGTCGCGTCGCTCGGCCCCCTCGGTTTGAGTCGTCGGCGATCATGGGGCTACTCTACCTGAACACCGTTCACGTGAACGGTGTTCAGGAGGAATCATGACCCCGTCGATCCCTGCGTCGCGTGCCGCGCTCGATGCGACCGACCTCGCCCGTGCCGCCGTGTTCGCGGCGCTGATCGCCGTGCTCGGGCTGCCCGGGTCGTTCCCGCTGTTCGGGGGTGTGCCGATCACGGCGCAGACCCTCGGCGTGATGCTCGCGGGTGCCGTGCTCGGGCCTGTCGTCGGGGCGGCCTCGGTCGGCACGTTCCTCGCTCTCGTCGCCGTCGGACTGCCGCTCCTCGCGGGCGGCCGCGGCGGGATCGCGGTCTTCGCCGGTCCGACGGCGGGCTACCTCGTCGGCTGGCTCGTCGGCGCCGTGGTGGTCGGGCTCATCGTCCACGCCGGCGGCCGGCGTCCCGTGTGGTGGCGCACCGCGGCCGGGCTCCTCGTGGGCGGTGTGCTGGTCGTGTACGCGTGCGGCATCCCGGTCCAGAGCCTCGTGCTGCGTCTGCCGGTCGAGCAGGCCGCGCTGGCGAATCTCGCCTTCGTGCCGGGCGACATCGTCAAGGTCGTCGTCGCGACGCTTGTGGTCGGGGCCCTCGTGCGCGGCTACCCCCGCGCCTTCCGGCGCACGTGGGCGCCGCGTGGCAGTGCCCGGGTCGAGACCGATGCGCCGAGCGTGAGCTCCGCCTCGGCATGACGGGTAGCATCCGGCTCGAGGCCGCGTCCGTACGACTCGGCGATGTGCAGGTGCTGGAGCCCCTCACGCTCGACCTCGACGCTCGCACGATCGCGGTGGTCGGCGACAACGGATCGGGCAAGTCGACGTTCGCGCGGCTCATCGGCGGCCTCGTGCGACCGACGTCGGGGGAGGTTCGGGTGCTCGGCTGCGACCCGGTACGGGATGCTGTCGAGCTGCGGCGCCGTGTCGCGATCGTCTTCAGCAACCCGGACGCGCAGATCGTCATGCCCACGGTCGCCGAGGACGTCGCCTTCTCGCTTCGCGGCGATCGCGCCTCCCGCGCCGACCGTGCTGCGCGGGTCGACCGGGCGCTCGCACGGTTCGGCCTCACCGGCCTTCGCGACCACCCCGCGCACGAGCTGTCGGGCGGGCAGAAGCAGCTGCTCGCGCTGTGCGGAGCGTTCGTGCGCGAGCCCGAGCTCGTCGTCGCGGATGAGCCGACCGCGTTCCTCGACGGGCGGAACGCCGCCCTCATCGCGGGGCATCTCTTCGACGACGCCGGCCACCGGCTGCTGCTCGTGACCCACGACCTCGACCTCGCGCGACGGTGCGAGATCGGCGTGCACGTCGCAATGGGACGTGTCGTCGCCGTGGGAGACGCGGCCTCGGTCGTCGACGCGTACGCGAGGACGTGGCGATGACGTCGACCGGCCCGGCCGCGACGCGATGCTGACGCTCTACCGGCCGAGCGCGCGCGGCTGGCACCGGCTCCCGACGGGGCCGAAGACCGTGCTCATCCTCGGCCTGGTGATGACGGTGTCGTTGCTTCCCGCAGCGCCGGCGACCGCGATGGCCGCCGCGGGCCTGTGCCTGGCCTGCTACGCCGTTCCCGGAACAGGCTGGCGCGAGCTGGTCCGACAGATCTGGGCGTTGCGCTGGCTCGCGATCGTCGCGCTCGCCGGTCAGCTCATCTTCCTCGGGATCGAGCCGGCCGTCATCGGGACCGTGCGCATCCTGGCCGCGATCCTGCTCGCCGCGCTGCTGGCGCTGACGACCCCCGTCGTCGCGCTGCTCGACCTCTTCGAGCGTGCCCTCGGTCCTACTCGGGTGATCGGCGCCGACCCCGAGCGCATCTCCCTCCTCCTCGTCGTCGCGCTCGGATCCGTTCCGCACCTCGCCCGGATCGCCCGCGACGTGAGCGAGGCGCACCGTGCCCGGGGCGCGAGAGGCGGCATCCGCTCCTCCGCGCTGGCGTTCATCGTGCTCGCGCTGAAGCACGCCGACGAGCTCGGCGACGCCCTCACCGCGCGGGGTGTGCGCTGAGGCCCGCCGTGATGGCGCCGCCACGCCTCATCTCACCTCGACCCGTTCGAACCTCTCCCGCGGTAGGCGGTCGAGCCGCAGCGGCGGCGATGCCGGTTCGCCGCAGCGACTGCCCGTCGCGCGGAACCGCTGGATCGCCCACCGCCGCACACCGCGGTCGGCCAGCAGCTCGCCGAGATCACCGAGTCGGGTGTCGTCGATGAGGTCGGGGTGCACCGTCGTGCGGACCTCGACGTCGAGCGGATGCCGCGAGGCGGCGCGCTCGCGCTGGGCGGCGAGCACGAGGTCGAGCGAGCGCAGCGCAGCGCGTCCGCTCGGACCCCGGCCCGTCACCCGGGCGTAGTCGTCGGCTCCCGCTTTCACATCGAGGCCGATCCACGACAGCGCCGGCAGCACGGCATCGAGCATGTGCGGGTAGGCGCCGCCCGTGTGCAGCCCGACGTCGAACCCGAGCTCGCGGGTCCGTGCGACCGCGTCGGGGAGGGCCCGTTGCATCGTCGGCTCACCGCCCGAGAAGACCACCCCGTCGAGCAGACCGCGGCGCTCGCCGAGGAAGGCGGCGACCGCCTCCCACGGCATGCTGCCGCGCTCGCGCGGGTCGATCAGATCGGGATTGTGGCAGTAGCGGCAGTCCCACGGGCATCCCTGGAGGAACACGGTCGCCACCAGGCGGCCGGGCCAATCGACCGTCGAGAACCGCGAGAGCCCTGCGATGCGCAGCTCGGCTGCGCTGCGGCCCGCAACGACGGCCACGTCACCCGACCAGCGCGGCGCGGTCGTACGAGAACGAAACCCGCTCGGCCGCCTCGCCGCGCTTGCCGATGTTGAACGACGAGACCGGGCGGAAGTAGCCCATCACCCGCGTCCACACCTCGCATTCGGCGAGGCACTGCGGACATGACGCGTGGTCGCCGGACAGGTACCCGTGCTGCGGGCAGATCGAGAACGTCGGCGTGATCGTGATGTACGGGATGCGGAACCGCTCGAGCGAACGGCGCACGAGAGCCTTGCACGCCTCGGCCGTCGGGGCGGCCTCGCCCATGTACAGGTGCAGCACGGTGCCGCCGGTGTACTTCTGCTGCAGACCCTCCTGCAGCTCCATCGCGAGGAACGGATCGTCGGTGAAGGCCACCGGCAGCTGCGACGAGTTCGTGTAGTACGGGTTGTCCGCCGTGCCGGCGTGACGGATGCCCGCGAAACGCGCGATGTCGGCCCGGGCGAAGCGGTAGGTCGCCGACTCGGCCGGTGTTGCCTCGAGATTGTAGAGGTGCCCCGTCTGCTCCTGGAACTCCACCATGCGCGCGCGCACGTGGTCGAGCAGCTCTGCGGCGAACCGCATCCCCTCCTCGGTGGTGATGTCGTGCCCGTCGTCGGTGAAGTTGCGCACCGCCTCGTTGAGACCGTTGACCCCGATCGTGGAGAAGTGGTTCGCGAGGGTGCCGAGGTACCGCCTGCTGTAGGGGTAGAGGCCGGCGTCGAGGTGGCGCCCGATGACGGCGCGCTTGGCCTCGAGGCTGTCACGGGCGATCTCGAGCAGTCGGTCGAGCTGCGCGTACAGGCCGGCCCGGTCGCCGGCGTGCACGAACCCGAGCCGGGCGCAGTTGACGGTGACGACGCCGATGGAACCGGTCTGCTCGGCCGAGCCGAACAGACCGTTGCCGCGCTTGAGGAGTTCTGTGAGGTCGAGCTGCAGGCGGCAGCACATCGACCGGATCATTCCGGGGTCGAGGTCGGAGTTCACGAAGTTCTGGAAGTAGGGCAGGCCGTACTTCGCCGTCATCCCGAACAGCGCGTCGACCTCCGGCGCATCCCAGTCGAAGTCCTTCGTGATGTTGTACGTCGGGATGGGAAAGGTGAACGCCCGGCCGTCGGCGTCGCCCTCCGTCATGACCGACAGGAAGGCGCGGTTGATCATCGCCATCTCGGGCGCCAGATCGCCGTACGTGAAGTCGGCGAGGCGACCGGCCACGAGCGGGCGCTCGTCGGCGAGGTCGTCGGGGCAGGTCCAGTCGAAGGTGAGGTTGGTGAACGGGGTCTGGGTACCCCACCGTGACGGCACGTTGAGGTTGAACACGAGCTCCTGGATGCCCTGGCGCACCGCTGGTTCGTCGAGCCCGTCGAGCCGCACGAAGGGCGCGAGGTAGGTGTCGAACGAGCTGAACGCCTGGGCACCCGCCCACTCGTTCTGGAGGGTGCCCAGGAAGTTGACGATCTGACCGAGGGCGCTCGAGAAGTGCTTCGGCGGAGCCGACGAGATCGCGCCGGGCACGCCGTTGAACCCCTGCTCGAGGAGCTGTCGCAGCGACCACCCGGCGCAGTAGCCGGCGAAGACATCGAGATCGTGGATGTGGATGTCGCCGTCGCGGTGCGCGGCGCCCGCCTCCGGAGCGTAGACCTCGTCGAGCCAGTAGTTGGCGATGAGCTTGCCGGAGGCGTTGAGGATGAGCCCGCCCAGGCTGTAGCCCTGATTCGCGTTCGCGTTGACGCGCCAGTCGTGCTTCTGCAGATACTCGTCGACGGTCGTCCGGACGACGATGGAGCGCGTGGTCATGTGAGTCCCTTCACGAGATTCCCCAGATATGGGGGTCGGATCTCGATTCAGCCACTACATGATGTGCCGCGGGCGCGTGGCGCGCCGGGACAAATACGCGTCAGGGCCCGCGCGTCAACGGCGGAGGATGTCGCGAACATCGGACTCATCGTGCGCGTCGGTCCGACGTTTGCGACATCCTCCGAAGCTGGCGACTCGCCGCGGGGCGCGCGTCGTCAGCGGGCGAAGCGGAGCGTCACGATCTCGAACGGGCGCAGGGAGAGGGGGACGGCGTCGTCGACGAGGGCGGATGCCGTGGCCTCGCGCTCGAGCAGATCGGTCTGAACCACCGCGAGCGCGGCGAAACCGGGCCGTACGGCCGTGTCGACACGACGGCCGAGTGCCTCGTACAGCCGTACGACCACGTCGCCCGAACCGTCCTCGGCGAGCTTGACCGCCTCGACGACGACCCCCGGATCCGCCACCGTCACGATCGGCTCGATCACAGATGCGGTTCCCGTCACCACCCGCTCGGGCAGATTCAGCCGATAGCCCTCGACGACGGCATCCTCGACGTCCGCACCGACGACCATGCCGACCCGCAGCGTATATCTGCCCTGATCCTGGGTGGGATCGGGGAACAGTGCCGAGCGGATGAGCGACAGGCGGACGATCGAGATCGTGCCGCCGCCGGCCGAGCGCTCGGCCCGTGTGATGTCGTGTCCGTACGTGGAGTCGTTCACCACCGCGACACCGAAGCCGGGCTCACCCACGCGCACCCACCGCTGCGCGACGGTCTCGAAGCGGGCGGCATCCCACGACGTGTTCGTGTGGGTCTTCCGCTCGATGTGACCGAACTGCACCTCCGACGTCGCACTGTCGGTGTGCACGTCGACGGGGAACGCGAGCTTGAGCAGCTTCTGCGACTCGTGCCAGTCGAGCTCGAACCCGAGCGACACGGTCCGTGACCCGGCCTCGAGCCCGATGCGCTCGGCGACCCGCGACGAGCCGAACGACCGGGTGACGACGAGCTCGTCGCCGTCGACCTCGAGAGCGTCGAGGTCGACGAGGTCGGTCACGGTGTTCCGGTAGTGCACGTCGACGTCCCAGGCATCCCACTGGGTCGGGGTGTCTCGGTGCAGCTGCAGCAGGGCGGATGCCGCGCCCGGCGGCACGCTGTCGCGGCCGCTCGCCACATCCACCGCCGAGACGATCAGGCCACGATCGTCGACCACCACGCGCACGATGCCGTTGTCGAGCACCCAGCCCTCGGGCGAGCGCTCGGGGCGCACGCGAGATGCCGGGGCCGCAGGTGCGGCACCCAGGGCCGCGACCGCGCCGCGGGCATGCGGCGCCGCGTTGACCCGGAGCTCGTGCGCGGCCTCTCCCGGCTCGGGCGCGCCCGCCAGAGCCGTCAACGCGTCGCCGATGATCTCCTCGAGCTCGCGAGCGACGGCGGCGTAGTTGCGCTCGGCGTCCTGGTACACCCACGCGATCGACGAGCCCGGCAGGATGTCGTGGAACTGCTGCAGCAGAACCGTCTCCCATACGCGGGCGAGCCTGTCGGCGGGATACGGCGCGCCGGTGCGCACGGTCGCGGTCGTCGCCCACAGCTCGGCCTCGCGCAGCAGATGCTCGCTGCGGCGGTTGCCCTGCTTCGTGGCGAGCTGGCTCGTGTAGGTGCCGCGGTGGAACTCCAGGTACAGCTCGCCCACCCAGACCTCCGGCTCGGGGTACTCGGCCTCGGCGGTCTCGAAGAACCGCCGGGGCGTCGAGTGAACGACGCGGGGTGAGCCCTCGAGCGAGGTGGTGCGGGAGATCGCCGCCGTCATCTCGCGGGTGGGTCCGCCGCCGCCGTCGCCGAAGCCGTACGGGAGCAGCGAGACGGTGCCGCGTCCCTTGTCGGCGTAGTTGCGTTCGGCGTGTGCCAGCTCGGCCGCCGAGACGACCGAGTTGTACGAGTCGACGGGCGGGAAGTGGGTGAACAGCCGCGTGCCGTCGATGCCCTCCCACCGGAACGTGTGGTGCGGCATCCGGTTCGTCTCGTTCCACGAGGTCTTCTGCGTGAGGAACCAGCGCGCGCCCGCCGCTTTCGCGATCTGCGGGAGGGCGCCGCTGTAGCCGAACGAGTCGGGAAGCCACACCTCGGGGGTGTCGATACCGAACTCGCGCTGGAAGAACCCCTTGCCGGCGATGAACTGCCGGGCCAGAGCCTCGGCGCCGGGCAGGTTCGTGTCGGATTCGACCCACATGCTGCCCACCGGCACGAACCGGCCCTCCGCGACGCGCGCGCGGATGCGCTCGAACAGGTCGGGGTAGAACTCCTTCACCCACGCGTACTGCTGCGCCGACGACGCGGCGAAGGCGAAGTCGGGGTCCTCGTCCATGAGCGAGAGGACGTTCGAGAACGTGCGCGCGACCTTTCGCACCGTCTCACGCACCGGCCACAGCCACGCCGAGTCGATGTGGGCGTGCCCCACGGCGTGCAGCGTATGCGCGCTCGCCGAGGCCGGAGCCGCGAGAACGGGAGCGAGCACGGCACGGCCCGCAGCCGCGGTGCTCGCGACGTCGTGCGGATCGACGACGTCGATCATCCGCTCCAAGGCGAGAAGGATGTCGGCACGGCGGGCCGACGCCGGGTCGAGCTGCGCCGCGAGTCCCCGAAGCGCCGAGGTGTCGGCCAGCAGAGCCGTGACCTCGAGGTCGCGCAGTCGCACGTCGACCGTTCGCAGCACGTAGACGGGGTCCTCTCCGGCCGTCGCCCGGTCGCCGACCGGCGTGGGCGCGAAGGTGAAGATGCTCCCGACGTCGGGGTTGGAGGCGCCCTCCACGAAGACGTCGATCGCTCCGCCCGGCGAGACCGCCTCGGCCGCCGCGTTGTTGAACGGGGCGATACCGCGCAGCGGCCGGCCGTCGACCGACCACACCATCGCCTCGCACTGGAAGCCCGCCTGTCCGGTCGTGAAGCCGAGGTCGACGACGAGCTCGGCCCGCGTCCCCGGGATCGGCCGGCCGTCGTCGAACCAGTCGGCCGGCGCGTCGCCCGTGACGCGGAACCAGGTCGTCCCCCACGGGCGTCCCCAAGGCTGGCCGACGTCGATCGGGCGGTACTCGCCCGCGCGTGCCTCCTCGAAGGCCACCGGTTCGCCCGGCGCGTCCCAGGCGGTGACCGAGAGCGGATGCGAGGCGCGGTGGATCGCCGGAGCGAGACGCTCGCGCATGAAGCGGTCGATGCGCAGCAGCGCGAGGGCGGAGCGGTCGTGCATGAGGGGCCTTTCGAGGGAGGAGCGGGTCAGCCCTTGACGGAGCCGGCGAGCGCGAACGCCCCGCCGGAGAAGCGCTGGACGAGGACGTACAGCACCACCATCGGTGCGGCGTAGAGCACCGAGTAGGCGGCGAGCTGGCCGTAGGCGATCGAGCCGTACTGCCCGAAGAAGTTGAAGATCGACACCGCGGCCGGGAACTTCGACGAGGTGAACAGCAGGACGAAGGGGACGAAGAAGTTTCCCCACGCGGTCGTGAAGACGAAGATGAACACGACGCCGATGCCCGAGCGCATGAGCGGGATGACGATGCGAGCGAGGGCCTGCTTCGATCCGGCGCCGTCGACCCAGGCGGCCTCCTCGAGCGAGATCGGCACGGAGTCCATGAAGTTCTTCAGCATCCAGATCGCCATCGGCAGGGATGTCGCGGCCATGAAGACGATGACGCCCCAGACCGAGTCGAGGAGGCCGAACGAGACGAACAGCGCGTAGACGGGCACCATCATGGCGGTGATCGGCAGTCCGGTACCGAAGAGGATCGCGTACATGAAGGTCTTCTGGAACCGCATCGCGTAGCGCGAGAGCGGGTAGGCCGCCAGCACGCCGACGACGACGGTGATGACGGCGGTTCCGAGCGAGACGAGGATGGAGTTCAGCAGGGGCTGGAACGTGAGCTCCCACGTCATCACCTGCGTGTAGTTCTCGAGCGTCCAGGTGTCGGGCACCTTCATCGTGACCTTCGCGTCGCCGTCGAACGAGGCGAACACGATCCACAGCAGCGGAACGAGGAAGAGCACGCCGATCGCGGCGAGGATGACCGACGACAGCACGGTCTGGGCCCGCTTCCGCGGCGCCGAGACGGAGGTGGCGATGGTGGCCATGTCAGTCGACCTCCGGTTTGAGGATGCGAATGTAGACGGCGGAGAAGACCGCGCCGATCAGGAGCGTCACGACCGCGATGGCGGTGCCGTAGCCCACCTGGGCGAACTTGAACGCCTCTTGGAACGCGAGTACCGGCAACGTCGACGACTGCGTTCCCGGGCCGCCCCCGGTCATGACCCAGATGAGCGTGAAGACGCCGAGGGTCTGCAGCGTCGTCAGCAGCAGGTTGGTCGAGATCGAGCGGCGGATGACGGGGAGGGTGACGCGGATGAACCGCTGCCAAGCTCCCGCGCCGTCGATCGTCGCCGCTTCGATCAGCTCCGGCGGCACCTCGGACAGCGCGGCGTTGTAGACCATCATCGAGAAGGCGGTGCCCCGCCAGATGTTCGCGAGGATCACCGCGAGCATCGGGAAGTAGTACAGCCAGCTCGTGCCCTCGAGGCCGAACCAGCCGAGGAACGTGTTGAGCGTGCCGTCGGTCTGGAAGAAGGCGTACAGGGCGAAGGCTGCGACGATCTCGGGCAGCACCCAGGCGAGCACCACGAGACCGCCGACGATCGAGCGCAGGGGCTTCACCGAGCTGCGGATGAGGACGGCGAGCAGCATCCCGAGGACGTTCTGGCCGATCACGGCGGACGCGAGCACGAACACGACCGTGAGCCCGAGAGAGAGCCAGAACTCTCCCGAGGCGAAGAGGGCCGTGTAGTTGTCGAGCCCGATGAACTGCGGGTTCGCGGCGCGCGGGCCGGTCATCGCGCGGTCGGTCAGCGAGCCGTACAGCGCATAGACGATCGGCCCGAGCATGAACGCCAGCAGCAGGAGCACCGCGGGCAGGAGAGGGAGCAGTCGTGCGGCGGCACGG
Source organism: Microbacterium sp. TS-1 (assembly GCF_000509385.1). Classification (NCBI taxonomy): domain Bacteria; kingdom Bacillati; phylum Actinomycetota; class Actinomycetes; order Micrococcales; family Microbacteriaceae; genus Microbacterium; species Microbacterium sp. TS-1. Next base: position 661,517 of record NZ_BASQ01000002.1, on the reverse strand, counting down.
CCGGCCGACCGGCCGGACCGGGAGGTGATGTCCCGGCCCGGACGGTGCCGCCCGCCGGTGGTGACGGTGGCGGTCGCGGTCATCGCTGGATCAGCCCGCCTGCGTGTTCTCCTCGCCGACGATGCCGACGAGAGCGGAGTCGTACGCGGCCTGCGCATCCTGCGGGGTCGCCTGACCGGTGAAGATCGACTCGGTCGCGCGTGGGATGTTCGCCGAGATCTGCGAGTAGTCGGGCGTCGCCGGCCGGAAGTGGGTGTACGGCACCAGCGACGAGAAGAACTCGAACGACGGGTTGTAGTCGAGGTACTCCTGACTGGCGGCGACATCCTTGCGCACCGCGATCTGCCCGGCCTCCTGGTGGTACATCAGCGCGTTCTCGAACGTCAGCGCCTGCGCGATGAAGTCGAACGCGGCCTGCGGGTTCTTCGCGTTGGACCCCATCGCGAGCGTCCAGCCCCCGGACATCGAGGTGAAGCCGTCACCGCCGCCGTCCTGCGTCGGCATCGCGGCGAAGCCCATCGTCTGCTCCCACTCCGGCCAGGCGTTCTCGCCGTCGATCCAGTTGCTCGGCAGCCACGAGCCGTCGAGGGCGATCGCGATGCCGCCCTGGGGGAGGAGCTCGGTGCTGACCTTGGTTCCCCAGCCGGCGTCGAGCGCCTGAGCGGGGTCGGGGCCGAGCTTCTCGTCGGCGACGGTCTGGTAGAACTCGAGTGCGTCGAGGAACCCGGCCGACCCCGTGACCCACTTGTTCGTGTCGGTGTCGAGCAGTTCGTCCTCCGTGCCGTAGAGCAGCATCTCGAAGCCCTGCATCGAGGTGGCCTCGCCCAGCGCCTGCGAGGCGTAGATGTTGAACGGGATGACGTCGGGGTTGCTCTCCTTGATGGTGCGAGCGGCCTCGAGCACGTCGTCCCAGCTCTCCGGCGCCCAGTCCTCGGGCAGGCCCGCAGCGGCGAAGAGCTGCTTGTTGAAGTAGAGCCCGCGGGTGTCGGTGCCGAGTGAGACGCCGTAGGTCTTGCCGTCGTCACCGAGGCCGGCCTGCTTGGCGCCGTCGTCGTACTGCTCCCACTGGTCCCAGTCGGCGAGGTAGTCGTCGATGGGCTGCAAGTACCCGGCGGCGGCATCCGACCGGATCTGGAAGGTGTCCTCGTAGATGACATCGGGGGCGGTCCCCGCCGACCCGTTCATCAGGGCGAGCTTGGTGAAGTACTGGTCCTGCTCGGCCTCGATCGGCACGAGCTCGACGGTCATCCCCTCGTTCGCGGCCTCGTACTCCTCTTTCGCCTTCTTCATCAGCTCGTCCATCGCCGTGAACGAGGTGGTCTTCTGGTAGGCGACCCGGATCGTGTCGGACGACGCCTCGCCGCCCCCGCCACCGCTGCCACAGCCCGTGAGAGCGAGTGAGAACGCGGCGATTCCGACGACTGCCGCGGTCGTGGTGGATCTCTTCATGGTCGAAGCTCCTTTGCTTTGACGAGGGCGCTGGTGCGCGCGCACGTCTTTTCTAAACCAAATGGAATAAAAGGACAAGGCTTCGCCGGACCTTTCTCGCCGAGATCAGTGCGCCGTGCCGGCGATCATGAGGTCGGTCGGGCGCGGCGTCATCGCGGCATCGAGCACCAGGCACGCGGCGCCGACAGCGGCGGCGTCGGTGGCCAGGCCGCTCTCGAGCACCCGGATGCCGCGGACCGTCGCCGTCTCGGTGCTGGAGGCGACCGCCTCGACGAGGGCGGGACCCGCGGTCGCCGAGAGCAGCGTCCACAGCGGGCCGCCGACGACCACGACATCCGCGTCGAGCAGGTTGTTGATCTGCACGACGGCCCGCGCGAGGCTCGCCCCCGCGCGTCGTACAGCGGCCACGGCGCGGTCGTCCCCGCCCTGCGCGCGTGTGGCGAGATCGCGCACGTGCTCACGGAGGGCGGAGGCGGCCACCGGCTCTCCGCCGTCGATGACGCCGGCGTCGAGGAGCAGCCGCTCGGGTGCGATGGCGGCGCCGAGGCACCCGTGCTGACCGCATCCGCACGCCGGGCCGCCGGGTTCGACGACGAGGTGTGCGACGTCGCCGGCGTTGCCCGTGCGGCCCCGGATCGGCGTCCCGTCCACGGCGAGACCCGCCCCGACGCCGGCCCCGTAGTACACGAAGATCGAGTCCTGCAGCTCCTGGGCGGCATCCCGCCAGAGCTCGCCCACCATCGCCGCGACGACATCCTTCTCGACCGTCGTCGGCAGCCCCGTCGCCGCGTGCAGCAGCGACCCCAGGGCGAGGTCGTGCCAGACCGGGGGCAGGAGCGGGGGCTCGAACAGGATGCCCGCCTCCGCGTCGAGCGGGCCGGGCGCTGCGACGCCGATCCCGAGCACGGATGCGCGTGATCTGCCGCCCTCGGCGAGCAGGGACTCCACGGTGTCCACGAGGTCGCCGAGGATCTGCTCTCGTGTCGCATCGGGCCGCGGGGTGCGCTCGGTCTGTGCGACGACCTGGCCCAGCAGGTCGACGACCACGACCGTCTCGACGGCCGGATCGAGATGGATGCCGACGGCGCAACGCGCCGCGGGGTCGAGCTGAAGGGGCGTGCGGGGCTTGCCGGGACCCGAGACGACGGGAGTGCCCTCGCGCACCCACCCTTCCGCGACGAGACGGCGGGCGACGTTGCTGAGCGTCTGCGCGGAGAGTCCGGTGCGGGCGGCCAGCTCGATGCGGCTGATGCCGTCGGGGGAGCGCCGGATCAGGTCGAGCACGAGCGTCTGGTTGTACGTGCCGACGGCCGGCAGGTTCGAGCCGCGTCTCATGGTTCCTCCCGTCGAACCATACTGCGCAGGCGCATGACGAAGGCCCGCCCGGCGAACCGGACGGGCCTTCGAGGATCGCGGGGGAGCGTCAGTTGTTGCCGCGCAGGATCGCGATGATGCGGAGGATCTCGACGTACAGCCAGACGACGGTCACCATGATGCCGAACGCGCCGACCCAGCCGTACTGACGGGGCGCGCCGTTGCGGACGCCCCGCTGGATGTTGTCGAAGTCGAGCACGAGCGAGTACGCGGCCATGATGACCACGAGCACGCCGATGATGAGGCCGAGCGGGATACCGGCGACTGTCTGGCTGTGCAGGCCGAACATCATGCCGCTCGGGAACACGCCGAAGAGCATCAGGCCGACGTTCAGCAGCGAGAAGACGAGGTAGCCGAGCATCGCGATCATGAAGATCTTCGTGGCCTTGGCCGACGCGCGGACCTTGCCGCTGGCGAAGAGGGCGAGGGTCACGCCGACGACGGCGAGCGTCGCGAGGGTCGCCTGCATGACGATGCCCTGCCAGATGAACTCGAAGTAGGCGGAGATCCCCCCGACGAAGAGGCCCTCGAAGGCGGCGTAGCCGAAGATCAGGCCGGGGCGGACCTTCTTGCGCGAGGTGAAGGTGACGACCATCGCGAGGACGAACCCGCCGAGCGCACCGATGATCCAGGGCATCATCGTGGGGGCGGGGTTGTCGCGCGTCACCGGCGAGAGCGTCCAGACCCAGCCGACGACGGCCGCGGCCAGCAGGACGGCGAAGAGCCCGAGCGTCTTCACGACGGTGTCTTCGACCGTCATGCGGGAGGTCTCGCGGGCACCGGCGGCCGGTGCCGCGTACATGCCTTCGAGCTGCGCCTGGGAGGCGACGTCCACACCGGCGTGCTGCGCCGAAGCGGTCTGCATGCCGGGGGCGGCGGGCGGCGTCAGACCCGGCCGCTGCTCCTTGAACGCGGGATTGTCGAATGCGGGGTTATTGAGGGCCACTGCTCTCACACTCCAAGTCGAGGGTCGACACAGCTGGATGCCGTGTTCACCCAGCCTACGGGAACCGGTTCCCGCGGTGTACGTTCCCTGCTGTGAGCAGGCCATGAAGCCGATCGCCCTCAGCGAAACCGGGCGAGCCCGGCCCTAGCCTGGGACCGTGACCCGCCCGCTCGTGATCGGCCACCGAGGTGCGCCCGGGTATCGTCCCGAGCACACGCGCTCGTCCTATCTCCTCGCGCTCGAGAGCGGGGTCGATGCCGTCGAGCCCGATGTCGTCTTCAGTCGGGACGGCGTCGCGATCATCCGCCATGAGAACGAGATCGGCTCGACGACCGACGTCGCCGACCACGCGGAGTTCGCGCCGCGGCGCACGACGAAGACGGTCGACGGTATCGAGGTCACGGGCTGGTTCGCCGAAGACTTCACGTGGGACGAGCTGTCGCGGCTGCGCTGCCGCGAGCGACTCCCGCGGCTTCGGCCCGATAGCGCCCGGAACGACGGGGCGGAGCCGATGATGCGGCTGCGGGATCTGTTCGACCTGGTCGCGAGGTTCGCCGAGGCGTCGGGGCGCAGACCCGGCATCGTCGTGGAGATCAAGCACGCCACGTTCTTCGCGGGCGCGGGCTTCGACGTCGCCGCGCTCATCGGCGCCGAGCTCGCGGCGGCCCGGCTCGACGCGGCCGACCTCCCGCTGTGGATCGAGTCGTTCGAGCTGACCATCCTCGACCGCCTCGCCGACGCCGGGGTGGAGGGCACTCGGATCTTCCTCCTCGAATCCGACGGCGCACCGTACGACCTGGTCGCCACCGAGGGCGGCCGGGCCCGCGGCTACCGCGAGTGGGCCTCGCCGGCGGGACTCGACGCTCTCCGCGGACGCGTCGCCGGTGTGAGCCTCGACAAGCGGATGATCCTCGAACCCCCGCGCGGCGCGGACGGGGATGATCTCGTGAGCGCCGCGCATGAGCGCGAGCTGATCGTGTTCACGTGGACGGCCCGGCCCGAGAACGCGTTCCTCGTCCGCCGCCACCGACGAGCCGGCGGGCGGGCCGCGTGGGGGGACTACCGCGGCGAGTGGGGTGAACTGGCCGCATCCGGTGTCGACGGCGTGTTCGTCGACCACCCTGATCTCGGGGTCGAGGTCTTCGGGTACTGACACGTCGGACTGTCACGGACTTGACAGCGGAGCCGCCTGATCGGGAGGGTGATCGTCGTCGGGCGAGCGGATGCCCGCGGATGAGGCCCGATGCTCAGCAGACCCCGGATCCAGCCGTACGCCCAGTATCTGATGGGGGCGTCGACCGCGATGATCTCCACGACCGTCGCGGTGGTCGACCCCGCGCGCATCACCGGGATGTATGTCGCGGGCGTCGGCGTCATCCTGGCAGCCTGCATCGCCATGGCGCTGGTCTGGCACGACAAGCCGACCCGCGGAACCGTCTGGGTGTGCATCGTGCCGCTCGCGTCGATCCTCGCCTGCGCGCCGCTGCGCAGCAGCGCGATCGATCTGCTGCCGGTGACCGGGATGCTCGTGATCTTCCCCATAGCCTGGCTCGCATTCGCGTTCCCGCCCCTCGTCACGGTGCTCGGAGTGGTCATCGCGGGGCTGCTTCCTCTTGCCGCGTCGCCCGCCGTCCCCTCGGGGCTGGGCGAATGGGTGTCGCTGGTGACGGTGCCGGCGCTGCTCGGCATGTTCGCGATCGGCACCCGCTTCGTCGCGGTCGATCTCGGACGCCAGCGGACGAACGCCAGGCGCGCCAGCCACCGGATGGCCGAGGCGATCGACTCGTCGAGCCGGACCGACGCGGCGCTGCAACAACTGCTCGACACGAGCCCGGACGCGATCGTCGTCTTCGGCGACGATGACGCGGTGCTGCTCGCGAACGCCCCCGCACGCGCGCTTTCACAACGCGCCGGGATCGCGATCTCGCTCGAACAGGACGGACGGACGTTCGTCTACGAGGAAGACCGGATCACCCCGGTCGGGCTCGGCCCCTGGCTCCGCGACGACATCCTCTCGGGTGAACTCGCCGAACCGCGTCGCGTGTGGGTCGGTCAGCCGGGCGATCAGGTGGCACTGCGCTTCGTGGCGCGGCCGATCGCCCTCGGCGGCGAGCCCATCGGAGTGCTCGTCGTGGCTCAGGACGTGACCGAGCTGGTCGAGGCGGTCGACGTGCGGGACCGCTTCCTCGACACGGTCGGTCACGAGCTGCGCACCCCGCTCACGGTGATCCTCGGCAACGCCGAGCTCGCCGTCGCCGGGGCGACGCCCGAGCATCGCGACCGCTGGGAGACCGTCCATCGCGCGGCCGAGCGCCTGGAGCACACGGTCGAACTGATGCTCGCGACCGGTCGCGCGGACGTGGCGCCCCGACCGTCGTCGTGCGACGTCCGTGCCGTCGTCGAGCGTACCGTCGACGATGTGGGCGACGGCGACCCCGGAGCGAGGGTCCTGGTGTCGGGCGCTCCGACCCACGCGAGGATCGGCGCCCGCGATCTGCACTCGATCATCACCGAGCTGCTGCGCAACGCCCGGCAGGCGTCACCTCCCGGCAGCGAGGTGTCGGTGACGATCACGACCGCCCCGGAAGAGGTCGCGATCGCCGTGGCGGATTCGGGCTCGGGCATGAGTCCCGCCGAGCGCCGACAGGCCTTCGAGCGGTTCTATCGCACCGCCCGGTCGCGCCGGAGCGCCGAGCAGGGCCTCGGCCTCGGGCTCTCGCTCGCGAGGGGGCTGGCCCGCGCCCACGGCGGCGACATCCGCCTGCTGCCCGGAGCGGAGCGGGGCACCACCGCGGTCGTCCGGCTCCCGCGGGCTGACGCGCCCCTCTCGGATCCGCCGCTCGATCCCGCCATCGCCGTCCCCTAGGGTGTCGGACATGCTCACCGCCGGGATCAGCGTCCGTGATGTCCGTCGTTCGTTCGGGCGGGTCGAAGCCGTCCGCGGCGTCGACCTGGATGCGCGAGCCGGGGCTGTCACCGGGCTCGTGGGCCCCAACGGCGCCGGCAAGACGACGCTGCTGCTGATGCTCGCGTCGCTGCTGCAGCCCGACGCCGGCAGCATCCGGATCGCCGGCATCGACCCCGTCGCCGACCCCGCGCAGGCCCGCTCGCGGCTCGGATGGATGCCCGATGCCCTCGGGGCCTGGGGGTCGCTCACGGTGCGCGAGACGTTGGAGATGACGGGCCGGCTCTACGATCTCGACACGTCCGCCGCGGCTCGCCGCGCGGGAGAGCTTCTGGATCAGGTCGGACTCGCGGGGCTGGCCGGGTCGCCCGCTCGCGTGCTCTCGCGCGGGCAGAAGCAGCGGCTCGGGCTCGCGCGCGCGCTCGTGCACGACCCGTCCGTCCTCCTCCTCGACGAGCCGGCCTCGGGACTCGACCCCCAGGCGCGGGTCGACCTGCGCGGGCTCCTGCGCGGTTTCGCCGCGGCCGGGAAGACCGTGCTGATCTCCAGCCACATCCTCTCCGAGCTCGAGGAGGTCGTCGACGACGCGGTGTTCCTCCTCGACGGCGCGACCGTCAGCCCCGATCGGGTCGCCGCCGCCGCGCGCCGCACCCGCGCCTGGCGGGTCCGCGTCGCCGACCTCGACGCGCATGCCGCGGTGCTCCCGGTCGCGACGGCCCTCGGGCTCGATGTCGCGCGGGTGCCGATCGATCGTCGCGACGTGCTGATCCCGTTCGCCTCCGAGGGCGAGGCGGCCGCGGGGCTGCGGACGCTGGTGGATGCCGGCGTCGCGGTCGCCGAGTTCTCGGCGGCGACGGGGATGCTCGAGCACACCTTCCTCGATCTCGGCGCCGAGGGGAAGGAGGCGTCATGAGCATCGCCCGGCTGTGGACCGTCGCTCGGCTCGAGCTGCTCCAGCGCGTGCGCACCGTGTCGTGGTACGTGCTGCTCGGAATCTTCGCCGTGCTGCTCATCGGTGTGACGGCGCTCGCATTCCTGGCCTTCGGCGGGATCGTCACCGAAGCGGACCAGCGCGGTGCCGGCATCTACTCCACGATCGTCATCATCACGCTGCCGCTCGTCGTTCTGGTCTCGCCGACACTGAGCGGCAACTCCGTCAACGGCGACCGGGATGCCGCGACCCTGGCTCCGGTCCAGGTGACCCTCGCGCGCACCTCCGAGATCCTGCTCGGGAAAGTCCTCGCCGCCTGGATCACGGGGCTCGCCTTCGCCGCTGTGGCGGCCCCGTTCCTCGTCATCGCGACCCTGGCCGGGGGAGTGGACCCCGTCGTCGTGGTGGTCTCGCTGGCCGTCCTCGTGATCGAGATCGGCATCATCGCCGCGATCGGCGTCGGGTTGAGCGGCCTCATCGCCCGCCCGCTCTTCTCGGTGGCGGCGACGTATCTCGTGGTCTCCGCACTCGTCTTCGGAACGCTCATCGCGTTCGGCCTCGGCGCGACCGCCTTCTCGAGCGAGGCGACGACGACCTATCGCCCCGCGATGTACAACGCCGACGGGTCGCCGCAGTGCGTCGACGGCACGGACGAGTGCTGGAACGATCCGGCCCGCATGGTGTGCGGCGAGCCGCAGGAGTCGACCTACACCGTGCCGCGGTTCGACCGCGTCTGGTGGGTGCTCGCGGCCAATCCCTTCGTCATCCTCGCCGACGCGACTCCCGCCGAATACGACCGGTCCGGCTACCCCGTCGACCTCTTCGGGCAGATCGCATCGGGGGTCCGCCAGGCGCAGATCGCGCCGGATCTCGAGACCGGCTTCGACGAGTGCCGCCCGGCTCTCGACGAGGTCTTCCCGACCCCCGCGGAGATTCGCGATCGGACGGTGCCGAGCTGGTTCGTCGGGCTCGGGGGACAGGTGATCGTCGCCGGTCTGCTGGTGGCGGGGGCATGGTCGCGGACGAGGACGCCGGCGCGGAGCCTGCCGCCCGGAACGCGGATAGCGTAAGAGTGTCATGATCACGCAACTCGACATCACCCGACGTGAGGCGATCGACGCCTACCACGTGATCGGCGAGGCGCCCGCGCCCGACCTGCAGGGAATCGTCCGCCTGGCCGCAACGGTCTGCGGCGTCGACACCGCGGTCATCAACATCATCGATGACCGCTCGCAGCATCAGATCGCCGCGGTCGGCTTCGAACCCGCCGTCTGCTCGCGCGAGGACTCGATGTGCGCCGCGGTCATCGCGCGCCCCGGCCGGGTCGTCGTGCCCGACGCGCGACTCGACGAGCGTTTCGCCGCGAATCCGTTCGTCACCGGCGAGATCGCGCACGTGCGGTTCTATGCTTCGAGCCCGCTCATCACGCCGGCGGGGGTCGCCATCGGCACCCTCTGCGTGTTCAACGACTCGGTCGGCGACCTCGACGAGTCGTCTCGCGAGGCGCTCGACCTCCTCGCGCATCAGGTGGTCGATCTGCTCGAACTGCGCCGCATCAGTCGCGAGCTCAGCGCGTCGAACGATCAGCTCTCGCGGTTCGCGGGGCAGATCAGCCACGACCTCCGCAATCCGCTGACGGCCCTGACCGGCTTCCTCGAGCTCGCGATCGACAGTCCCGACATGGATAACGCCCCCGAGGCGGCCCGGGTGCTCGCTCGCGCCGAGTCGGCGGCCGACCGCATGAACGCCATGATCTCCGACATCCTCTCCTACGCTCGTGTCGGCGGTGCGAGCCCGCAGCGGAAGCGGGTCGACCTGGACGCCGTCATGCACGCCGTCGTCGAGGATCTCGACGCGCAGATCACCGCGTCGGGTGCGGACATTCTCCAGGCCCTCGAGGTCGACCCCGTCGGCGACCCCACCCTTCTGCGCGCGGTCCTGCAGAACGTCGTCGCCAACGCCCTGAAGTTCACGGCCACGGCGGGGCGGGTTCCGCAGGTGCGAGTCGGGGCGCATGCCGTCCACGGCGGGTGGCGGATCACCGTCGACGACAACGGTCCGGGTGTGCCGCCGGCCGACCGCGAACGCGTCTTCGCCCTCATGGAGCGCGGCGACTCCGACGCCGAAGGGCTCGGCATCGGACTGTCGACCTGCCGCCGTGTGATCGAAGCACACGGCGGGCGCATCGGTCTCGACGACTCACCCCTCGGCGGCGCGCGCGTGTGGATCCTGATCCCGGATCCGACGGCCGCCTGACGGAACCGTCCTCAGCGACGGAGCGTATGCGACGGGTGTTCCCCGTACATCGCGGCGTACAGCTGAGCGAAGCGCCCCGTGTGTGCGAAGCCCCAGCGCAGGGCGACATCCCGGACGGTCGTCGATCCGGGAGGCGCCGCGCGCAGTTCGCGATGCGCACCCTCGATCCGCAGGCGGCGCAGGTATGTGCTCGGCGGAATCTCGAACGCCTTGTGGAACGCGCTCTGCAGCGCGCGCACCGACGTGCCGGATGCCACCGCGATATCGCTGATGCTGATGGGGTTGCTGACGTTCTCCTCCATGAACGCCACGGCGCGACGGACGGCTCGCGCCGTGGGGCGGCGCCGTTCCCCGTCGTCAGGGTCGATGAGGGGGAACGCGGTCACGAGGGACGCGACCGCCTGGTGCACCAGCTGAGTGCGCATGAGGGGCGAAGCGGCCACCTTCTCGTCGGCCAGCACGGTTGCCTCGAGGAAGCGCAGGGTCTCGGCGACGAGCCTCGGGTTCTCGGCCCGGCGGTTCAGGCCCGAGAACTGCAGGTGGCGTGGGTCGTCGCCGAGCATCGCCCGGAGCACGTGGTCGAGCGTCTCGGTCGTGATGCTGAAGGTGCGCAGGTGCAGCTGACCGAACTCGGCCGCGAACTCCGTGTCCGAAGGCACGATGAAGGGGGTCCGGCCGTCGCCCGACTCGCTGCCGATCTGCCAGCGGTGGTTCCCGTGCGCCGCGTGCGCCACCACGAGACGCGGAAAAGCCCGTGTGCCCGAGCGCATCGTCCCGGTGAACCGCATGGCGGCTGCGGCGGCGGCCGGATGGTCCAGCGCCGCCATCTCGTACCGGAACGGCGCTGCCCCGTCGACGGCGAGCGACACGGGGGTCTCGAACAGCGAGCTGACCGATTCCTGTGCCCGACCGGGGTCGTCGGTCTGCAACCCCCGCCGATTGGGCTGACTATTCAACACCGAGCTTGTCGGATGCCGACTCCGCCGGCTCGGGGACGATGTAGAGCCCGCTGGGAGAGTTCGCCGTATACATGAGCGCCTCGAGCCAGGCGCGGTTGATCGCCGGGGTGCGGCTGCCGTGGAAGGTGAAGACGAGCGATGCGCCGGCGTGCATCCACACGGTCGTGCGGCCCTTGCCGACGCTGACGTCGTCCTTCCAGGTGAAGAAGAATGCCTCGCCGCGACGGAGCTTCGCCCCGATGGTCATCTGGAGGTGTGCGAGCGTACGGTCCTCGATCTCGGCGCGATTGTTGCCGTCGTAAACAAACCTGCCCAATATTCCTCCTTGCGCGCCCGACGGCGCGATCAACAGCTTCCGCGATCGACTCGGGGGGTCGTGCGGAAGAATCCGTTCCGCGCGCACTCGATCCGCGACGCGCACAGACGTGCTGTGCCACCGCAGATTTCAGGCAGTTGTCAGGAAGTGGGGAGGGGGTTGACTTTTACGGTCGAGTACGTAAAACGCTCACTCGCCAGGGATGTCGGCGAGGGTGACGTCGACGCCGGGGGTGATCAGCAGATCCGTCGTCAGCGCCACGCCCTCGCCGTCGTTGACGGTGAGCCAGCCGTGCCCCAGCGCGAGGGCGGCGGCGATCTCGGCGCGGATGTCATCGATGTTGCGGCCGCCGATGCTGTAGGGGCGACCGCCGTAGAACACGTCGACTCTCTTGGACACGGCATTCCCCCTTCATCGCAGCGGCGTCGAGCACGCCGCGTCAGGCGAGACTACCGATTCGGGCGTCGAGCACAAGGGGATGCCGGCTGTGGGCAGCGGGCACTAGGTTCGGGCCGGACCGGAAGGAGACGCGATGGGCCGTTTCATCTATGAGAACCAGATCCGAGCGGATTTCGAGGATCGGACGCTCGCGCACCTTCAGACCGTCATCACGACGAAGCTGCGGCGCGGCGAGGCGTTCACGCTCACGTGGAAGGACGACATCAGCATCGGTGACGGCCGCACGACGGTATGGCTGCACCCGGGCTGCGGCCTCGTCTTCAAGTACTACGGCAGCCGGACGCCGTCGCTCAATCGCGCGTGGCTCGAGGCACTGACCTACACCGCCAACTCCCCGACGGGGCTCTACGTCGTGCCGGAGCCGCCGGACTCGCCCCGTAACGGCACGTTCCTCGACGGCTCGGAGTGACCGACGGGTCGAACCCGCCTGAGCGACAGCCGTGCGTCACCGGTGAGAGTGGGGCATATACCGCTGCGGCGATCCACCGCTCCGTAGTGTGGGCCGCAGCCGTCGGCATCCGCCTTCCGCTCCCCGACCATCCCGGTCACGAACGAGTCAGCAGGTGCTCCCATCGCTTCATCCGTCGTCGAGTCGCGTCTCGGCCCCGTCCGCACCACCTATGCCGGAACAGCCGATTTCCCTCCGATGGCCCACGCCTTCACCGATGTCTCGCGCGTCGTCCGTGAATCGGGTCTTCTTCGCCGCACGCCGTGGTTCTACGGCCTCGTCGGCCTCGCCCTCGTCCTCGCGATCGGCGGATGCGTCACCGGCTTCGTCCTCCTCGGAGACAGCTGGTTCCAGCTGCTCATCGCCGCAGCGCTCGGCATCGTCTTCACGCAGGTCGCGTTCCTCGCCCACGAAGCCGACCACCGTCAGGTGCTCGCCTCCGGCCCCGCGAACGACCGGCTCGCCCGCTTCCTGGCCGTCGGCGTCGTCGGCATGAGCCTGTCGTGGTGGACGTCGAAGCACGCCCGGCATCACTCCAACCCGAACAAGGTGGGCAAGGACCCCGACATCGAGATCGACACGATCTCGTTCATCGAAGAGGATGCCGCGACCGCTCGCGGCATCCGCCGGTTCATCACGCAGCGCCAGGGCTGGTTCTTCTTCCCGCTGCTGCTGCTCGAAGGCCTCAACCTCCACGCGCTGTCGATGCGCCACCTGGTCAGCCGCGGCCCGGTGAAGAAGCGCGCGCTCGAGATCACCCTGATCCTGGCGCGGTTCGCGCTCTTCGTGGCTCCGGTGTTCATCTTCCTGCCGATCGGCATGGCGTTTGCGTTCTTCGGGGTGCAGGTCGCCGTCTTCGGGCTGTACATGGGCGCCTCGTTCGCGCCGAACCACAAGGGCATGGCGATCATCGCGCCCGACGCGAAGCTCGACTTCTTCAGCAAGCAGGTGCGCACCTCGCGCAACATCGGCGGCGGCTGGTGGGCGACGTGGCTCATGGGCGGTCTCAACTACCAGATCGAGCACCATCTCTTCCCGAACATGCCGCGTCCGGCACTCGCCCGGGCTCGCGAGATCGTCAAGGACCAGTGCGACGCCCTGAACGTGCCGTACACCGAGACCACACTCTGGCGCTCCTACGCCATCGTCATCGACTACCTCAACCGTGTCGGGCTCGCCGCCCGCGACCCGTTCGACTGCCCCATGCGCGCGGAGTTCCGTCGCGCCTGATCCGCAGCATCACGTCGACATCGGCCACGGCTCATACTGAGTCCGTGGCCGATGTCGATTCCGAGCGCTGGCTCGTCGTGGACGGGCGGCGCTGGCGGCGCACCGACCCGTCCCTGCCCGACGATGTCGTCGCCGCGCTGACATCCCATCTCGGACGGGGCCGGTCCGCAGTGGGAGCTGCGAAGCGTCGCGGAGACGACGACGCGGTCGCCGCAGCACGCGAGCGCGTGGACCTCGCCAAGCACGGCCTGGGGGAGCGCGGCCCGTACTGGTGGGACGAGCCCGAGCCCGACCGTCTCGCCCGGGCGCGGGATGCGCTGCGACGGCTTGATGCGCTCGATGGGGATTGAGACCCGAATGGACGCGACGGCGGGAGTCGAACCCGCAACGCGATCGGTTATGAGCCGATGCCCGGGACCACCCGGATCGCCGCGATGCCCTCACGCTACGTGGGCGGCCCGCCGGGTCGCCAGAGGTGTGAAGACCGGAGTCGTCGTGCTACGTCGTGTGACGAGCGGCCGTCCCGGCGACGGGGTCCGCGCCCGGCCCGGTGGCGCGGCGCGCCGCCAGCGAGCGCTGAGCGTGCCGCAGCATGCCGGCGATCCCCGCGATGAGGACCGCGACGCCCGCGCTCAACAGCGCCGTGGCGACGAGCGTCGGAATCGAGATGGCCGTCACCCACTCGATCAGCCCGCCGTAGGCGTCCGATGACCGGGTGAGCACGATGCCCAAGATGGCGAGCGTCGCGAACGCGAGGCCCCACACGATGCCGGCCCACCGCACCCGGGGACGAGCAGGAGGCGAGGGGAACGCTGTGTCTTCGGTCATGACGATGTCGGTCATCGGTCGGTGTCCTTCGGTTCGAGGATGCGGATCTCGATGTAGCCGCTCTCCTGGTCGAGGGCGACCGATTGACGCGTCGTCGTCTCGCCTCGGGAGGGGATCGTCACATCGACCGCGGTCCGGTTCGCGCCGAGGTCTCGCGCGTCGGGTCCGTCGGTGAGCACGGTCCATGCGTCGCCCTCCGAGAGGATCAGCGACGCCTCGTCGCCGACGGATGCGTGCAGCGTCACTTCGACACCGGGGGCGACCGTCACGTAGGTCGAGCCCGCCCCCTTCTCGATGGTCAGAGGCGCCGCATCGGGTGCATCGACCAGCTCGACGCGGAGCTCGCCGAACGTCTGCCGGTAGGTCCCCGCCCCGGCATCGGATGAGACGTTCGAGATCTCGTAGACGCCGATGTGCAGTTCCTCGGCGACGCAGACGGCGAGGGCGAGGCCTCCGCCCATGAGCAGGCACGCGCTCGCGAAGGCGAGGAAGCCGCTCCGCCGGCGGATGGCTCCGGCGACGATCATGGCGAGCGCGGTGACGGCGGCCGCGGCGAAGAGCCCGAGCGCCACCGCCGCCTCGCCCGAAGCAGTGAGCGCAGCGATCGTGCCTGTGACGGCGGCAGCGCCGGCCGTCACCGCGAGGAACGCGATGCTCGTGCGCGGGCGCTCGGCGCGGCGAAGGAGGCGACGCTCCGCCGCCTCGCGCGCGAACACTGCGGCGGCGGCGCGGCGCTCCTCCCGCTCGGCGGTGCGAGCCGCGCGATCGGCGTCGCCCTGCTCGCGACGCCAGGCGCGATCTCGCTCCTTCCAGGCCGCGTGCTGCCTGCGCCAGGCGGCCAGGTCGTCGGGGTGGGCGTCGTCGCTCGGGGGCGCGGGCTCGGTGAGCGCGACCGCGGCCTCCGCCGCGCGGGGGCCGGCACCGGCGGCGGCATCCACGCGGGACCCGCCGGCCGACGCGCCTGGGGCCTCCTCGGTATGCGGGGCCCGGCGGGCTCTGCGCACCAGCAGCGCGATGACGGCGGCCGTCAGCACGGTTCCGCCCGCGAGGACGAGCGCCACGAGGACGGTCCCGACGGCTCCGGCGCTCGTGCCGGTCGCGAGCGCCACGGCGGTGACGAGCAGGCCGAGGACCTGGAGCACGCCGATGATGGCGACGGCGAGGATCGCGCTCTGAGCGTACGAGAACCGGCCGCGCTCGAGGTCGGCGGCGTGGGAACGCCCCGACATATCGGGCAGGATCGCCCAGGCGGTGGCGTAGGCGACGATGGCGGGGAGACCGATGACGGTCGCGACGGCGGCGAGACCGCGCACGATGACGGGGTCGATGCCCCATCGTGCGGCCGTTCCCGCACACACCCCGCCGATCCACCCGTCTCGGCGGGCGACGCCGAGGGCATCGACCCAGCGGAAGAACCCGCCCTCCGTCGATGACGTGGGATCGGGAGCCGGCGGGGCGGCGAGGGGTGGCGCGGAAGTCATGATCCGATCCTGCGGCGAACGGGGTGCCGGACGATATGGGGGATCGCCCTGAGGCATCCCTGATCCTGCTCCGGCGCCGGTGTGCCGCCGCGACCGGAGTGATTGGATGTGGCCATGTCCTCCGCTCTCGCGACTCCCGCCGTGCACCCGGGACCTCCGCCCCCGCGACCGGTCATCGGCCCGGGCGCGCGACCGCCGCTGGAGCGCTCGCGCGACAGCATCGTCTCGGGCGTCAGCGCGGGGCTCGCGAGGCACCTCGGGGTCGGTGCGGGCAGCATCCGTGCGCTGTTCGTCGTCCTGACGCTCGTCGCGGGGGCGGGGCCGCTGCTGTACCTGTGGCTCTGGGTCCTCGTGCCGTGGCAGCCGGGTCCGGCCGCGCCGACACGCCGGTCCCCGATGGCGTGGATCGGTGTGTCGGCGGCGACCGTCGCACTGCCGGTCCTCGTCGCGGTGCTGGCCGTCGAGGCGCGTGACGCCTGGACGTCACGGTCGTTCTCGCCGGCGCTCGTCGCCGTCGTCGCGTTCGTGAGCGTGCTCGCGACGGCCGCCGGATGCTGGGCGGAGCTCGTCGACCGGCGTGACGTCGATCGCGGAGACCGACACACCGTCGCGGTGCGGGCCGCCGCGGCCGGCATCCTGTTCGTCGTGCTCCTCGCGATGCTGCCGCGCGTCGACTCCGACGGGATCGTGGCGCTTCCTGCCCTGGCCGTTCCCGTCGCGGGACTGATCGCGCTCGTCGGGTCCGCCCTCGCGAGCCGGTGGGGTGATCTGTCGGGGGAGCGCGTGCGGCGCATCCGCGAGGAGCAGCGAAGCGCGATGGCGGCGCACCTGCATGATTCGGTGCTGCAGACTCTCGCGCTCATCCAGAACACGGCGGGCGCCTCGAGCGAGGCCGCCCGCATCGCCCGGGCGCAGGAGCGCGAGCTCCGCGCCTGGCTCTTCGACGGCGAGGCGCATCCCGACAGCGATCTCGTCACCGACCTGCGCGACTACGCCGCCGCGCTCGAGCTCGATTACGCGGTGCGGATCGACGTGGTCTCGGCCGGGCTGTCGGCGGAGCAGGCCAGCGGCGAACTGGCGGCGGCGGCGCGCGAGGCGATGCTCAACGCCGCCCGCCACGCAGGCGGCGACGTCTCGGTCTACATCGAGGGCGGATCCCGCGGGGTGGACGTGTACGTCCGGGATCGCGGCCCCGGGTTCGACGTGACCGCGATCCCGGACGATCGGCTGGGCGTCCGTGAGTCGGTCATCGGCCGGATGCGGCGCGCCGGGGGATCGGCAACGGTCCGGACGGCGGCATCGGGCGGCTCCGAGATCCACCTCCACGTCGGCGCTCCCGGAGATGCGCGTGGCTGATCGGCTGCGCGTGGTCATCGTCGACGACCACTCCATCTTCCGGTCGGGGCTCCGCGCGGATCTGTCCGCCGGGATCGCCGTCGTCGGCGAGGCGGCCGACGTGGAGTCCGCCGTCGAGGTCATCGCGCGAACGGAGCCCGACGTCGTGCTGCTCGACGTGCATCTTCCCGGCGGGTCGGGCGAGGACCGTGCCGGGGGCGCCGAGGTGATCGGCCGGACCGCCCCGACACCGGCGCGGTTCCTCGCGCTGAGCGTGTCGGATGCCGCCGACGACGTCGTCCGCGTCATCCGAGCCGGTGCGCGGGGATACATCACCAAGGGGTCGTCGGGTGACGAGGTGAGCCGGGCCGTCGTGGCGGTGGCGGGCGGCGACGCCGTCTTCTCGCCGCGCCTCGCCGGTTTCGTGCTCGACGCGTTCGGCGCGGTGGCGGGCGAGACGGCGACGGCGGTCGACGAGCTCGACCGGCTGTCGTCGCGCGAGCAGGAGGTCATGCGCCTCATCGCGCGCGGCTATGCCTACAAGGAGGTCGCGGCCGACCTGTTCATCTCGGTGAAGACGGTCGAGACGCATGTCTCCGCGGTGCTGCGCAAACTGCAGCTGTCGTCGCGGCACGAGTTGACCGCCTGGGCGACGGCCCGTCGCCTGCTCTGAGCCGCCGGGCGGGTGTCGGCGGCCGAACGTAGAATCGAACAGTCATGCCAGAGCCCATCAAGCCCGTCATCGTCGGGTCCGCCGCATCCGCGCGCCCCGGCGCCTCCTCGGGCGAGCGTCCCGACGCCGACCTCCTCGAGGGTCTCAACCCGCCCCAGCGTGAAGCTGTGACCTATCGCGGCCCGGCCCTGCTGATCGTCGCGGGCGCCGGCTCCGGCAAGACGCGGGTGCTCACTCATCGCATCGCGTCGCTTCTACGCGGCCGAGAGGCGTGGCCGAGCCAGATCCTCGCCATCACCTTCACCAACAAGGCTGCCGGCGAGATGCGCGAGCGCGTGCAGCAGCTGATCGGCGACAGCGCGCAAGGCATGTGGATTTCGACGTTCCACTCGGCCTGCGTGCGGATCCTCCGGCGCGAGGCGCAGCAGTTCGGCTTCACCAAGAACTTCACGATCTACGACTCGGGCGACTCGCGCGCGCTCATCAAGCGTCTCGTGAAAGAGCACGAGGCCGACGCCTTCGGTCTGACCCCCGCTGGTGTCCAGAGCCGCATCTCGAAGCTCAAGAACGAGCTCGCCGACGCCGATTCGTACGCGCGCCAGGCGAACATGTCCGATCCCGCCGAGCGCGTCTTCGTCGAACTCTTCGGCGCGTACCAGTCCGCCCTCCAGCGCGCCAACGCCTTCGACTTCGACGACCTCATCGCCCAGACGGTGTACCTGTTCCGCGCGTTCCCGCACGTCGCCGACGTCTACCGCAAGCGGTTCCGGCACATCCTCGTCGACGAGTATCAGGACACCAACCACGCTCAGTACGCGCTGATCCACGAGCTGACCCGTCCCGTTCAGGGACAGGGCGGCGACGCGTTCTCATCGGGCGGCATGATGATCTTCGAGCCCGAGTCGGCCCCCGAGGTCGAGGCGGCCTCGCTGACCGTCGTCGGCGACTCCGACCAGTCGATCTACGCGTTCCGCGGCGCCGACATCCGCAACATCACCGAGTTCGAGCGCGACTATCCCGGTGCGAAGGTCGTGCTCCTCGAGCAGAACTACCGCTCGACGCAGAACATCCTCTCGGCCGCGAACGCCGTCATCTCGAACAACTTCGACCGCAAAGACAAGAAGCTCTGGACGGATGTCGGCGCCGGCGACGCGATCGTCGGCTTCACCGGCTACTCGCAGCACGACGAGGCCCAGTTCGTCGCCGATGAGATCGAAGCGCTGCACCGCTCGTCGGTGCCGTACTCGCAGATGGCGGTGTTCTACCGCACGAACTCGCAGTCGCGCGCGCTGGAAGAGATCTTCATCCGCGCGGCGATCCCGTACAAGATCATGGGCGGCACGAAGTTCTACGACCGTGCCGAGATCAAGGACGCGCTGGCCTACGTCGTCGCCGTGGCGAACCCCGCCGACGAACTGGCGGTGCGCCGCATCCTGAACCGTCCGCGTCGCGGGATCGGCGACGTGACCGAGACGTCCATCGCCCGGTACGCGGCCGACCACCAGATCACCTTCCGCGATGCACTCGCCAACGCCTCGGCGTTGGGTGTGGGGCCGAAGATCCAGGCCGCGATCGCGCAGCTCGACGCCGTGCTCGCCGAGGCGTCCGAGATCATGCTGCCGAGCTCGGGCGAGATCGCTCCGCCGACAGCCGTGACCGAGGGCTTGACGGTTCTGCTCAACAAGTCGGGCTACATGGATGCGCTGCGCGCGAGCCGCGACCCCCAGGACGAGGCGCGCCTCGAGAACCTCGACGAGCTCATCGCGGTGACGCGCGAGTTCGCCCGCAACAACCCCGAGGGCACCATCCTCGACTTCCTCACCGAGGTCGCGCTCGTCGCCGACGCCGACGATCTCGACGACGCCTCGGGAACCGTGTCGCTCATGACGATGCACACCGCGAAGGGCCTCGAGTACGACGCCGTTTTCGTCACGGGCGTGGAAGAGGACCTCATCCCGCACCGCATCTCAGCGAACGAGCCCGGCGGTCCGCAGGAAGAGCGACGCCTCTTCTACGTCGCGCTCACCCGAGCGCGCAAGCGCCTGCACCTCTCGCTCGCCATGACCCGGGCGCAGTTCGGTGAGGTCTCCGCCGCCATGCCGAGCCGTTTCCTGCAGGAGATCCCGCACGACCTGATCGACTGGCGGCAGTCCCCCGGCGACGTGAACTCGCGCGGCGGCGCGCAGTCGCGCGCGCTCAACGGACGGCGGACGGGTGGCTCCGGCGGCGGATTCGGCGGGTCGGGCAAGCGCTACGGCGACGATCTCGTGCCGCTCCCGCGCCGGGAGAAGAGCGGCGACATCGCCAAGTTCGCCAACCGCATCCCGGCCAAGGTCCGCGACAACGGCGATCTCGAGCTCGGGCCCGGCGATCGCATCAAACACGACGACTTCGGCGAGGGCCGGGTCGACGCGGTCACGGGCGAGGGGGCCAAGCGCGTTGCGCACGTCCGCTTCGATTCGGCCGGCCCGAAGAAGCTGCTCATCAAGATCGCACCGATCGTCAAGCTGTGACGCAACCCCCCGGCGATGCGCCGGGGGTGCGGGTTAGGCTCGAAGGCATGGCGATCTTCAAGCGCTCCGCGCGAGACACCACGAGCCAGACCACGAACGCCGACGAGGTCGACGCCGACATCGACGGCCATGCCGCCGCACCCGCCGCCGAGGAGGCGCCGGTCGAGAGCGTGCCCCACGTGGGCATCTCGATGTCGACGTTCGGCGCGCCCGCTCAGCCCGTCGCTCCGGCCCAGCCCCAGCGAACGGTCACCCGCCCGCCGGCAGAGGCGCCCGCTCGCACCGAGACGGTGACGGGCATGCCCGACAACACGCTGGTGCAGGCGGCGCTGGCCTCGTTGCCCGAGAAGCCCGGCAACGTCGACGTCATGAACGTCATGCGCCAGAGCATGCAGGGCACGATGTACGTCCGCGTGCGCGGCGATGCGCGCGCACTCACGGCCGAGGGCAAGCCGATCACCCTCGCCGTCTCGCAGATCGACGGAGCCCGCTTCCTCCTCGCCTTCACCGGCGGCGCGTCGCTTCGCGCGAGCGTCGAGGCCGACGGCGATCGTGACACGTCGGCGCTCGGGCTTCCGGTCGCGAACGTCTTCCGCAACGCCATCGAGGGGCCGTACGAGGGGCTCATCATCGATCACGCGGTCGCAGGCTCGCGCATCGTGCTTCCCGTGCAGCTCATCACGAAGGCGTTCGAGGAGGGCGATCCCGCCTTCACGATCAAGAACCTGCTCGCCGGACCGCGCAGCGCCGAGACCGCTGCCGCCGTGGGCGAGGCCCTCGCGCAGGCGCCGCTGTGGGTCGCCGCGGGTCCCGCGGGCGACAGCGGTCAGCTCGGCCTCGCCGAGTCGCGCACCGCGTCGGGCGAGCGGCGCCTCGAGGTCTACTCGCACCCGCTCGAGGTGCTCGTGCTTCAGCGCGGCGACCGTCCGGTGCCGGTCACCGCCGCGCAGCTCGGACGGGCTCTGCAGTCGAACCCCGCACTGAGCGGCGTCATCGTCGACCCGGGTGGGCCGTGGATCCACGTCGATCGGGCCGATCTCGGCCCCGTCCTCGCGCGCGCCGACGAGCCCGACCCCGCGCCCGCGCCGGCCGAGCCGGCTCCCGAGCCGGCCTCCGAGCCACCGGCATCCTGACGACGCCGTCGCGCTGATACATCCGTCGGGCCGGCGGGGCTCGTGAGCCCTGGCTCCCGGCTCGAGGCACAACCAGCACCGCCGATCCGACAGGTGTATCGATACGTCGGCTCCGTCGCCGAGCATTCCGCCGAGGGGATTGTCCAGGGGGTACGTCATCCGAGCCCGACGGCCTAGGGTCGGGCCATGGCGAGCGAGCGCATCACCCTGACCGTGCCGGGCCCCGACGGTGATCGAGAGGTCGGCCTGTCGAGCCCCAATCGCGTGCTGTGGCCTGAGCTGGGGATCACCAAGCACGAGTACGCCGAGTATGCGATCGCCGTCTCCGAGCCGTTCCTCCGCGCGAACGGCCATCGCCCCGTCTCGCTCGAGCGCTTCCCCGACACCATCGACGGCGAGCGGTTCTTCTCGAAGAATCCGCCGAAGGGCGCTCCGGGCTACGTCGATCAGGTCGTGTGCACCTACAACAGCGGGCGGCGGCATCCGCAGGTCGTTCTGAGCGAGACCGCCGCCGTCGTCTGGGCGGTGCAGATGAACACCGTCGTCTTCCACCCGTGGGCGTCGCTCGCCGCGAACACCGACAACCCCGTCGAGCTGCGGATCGACCTCGACCCGCAGCCGGGGACCGACTTCGGGGATGCCGCGACCGTCGCACCCGCCCTGCGCGAGGTCCTCGCCGAGGCGGGGCTGACGGCGTTCCTCAAGACCAGCGGCAACCGCGGGCTGCACGTGTTCTGCCCCGTCGAGCCGACGCACGAGTTCCTCGACGTCCGTCACGCGGTCATCGCCGCCGGACGCGAGCTGGAGCGCCGGATGCCCGACCGCGTCACGACGAACTGGTGGAAGGAAGAGCGGGGCGAGCGCATCTTCGTCGACTTCAACCAGGCCAACCGCGACCGCACGATGGCCGGTGCCTACAGTGCGCGGGCGCTGCCGGCGGCGACCGTCGCCACCCCGATCACCTGGGACGAGCTCGAGGCCGGAGTCGACCCGTCATCGTTCACGGTCCGCTCGGTGCCGCAGCGGCTGGCCGAGATCGGCGATCCCTGGGCCGAGCTGCAGGCCGCGCCCGGCCGCATCGACACCCTCCTGGAGTGGTGGCAGCGCGATCTGGATGCCGGACTCGGCGAGCTGCCGTTCCCGCCGGAGTTCCCCAAGATGCCGGGCGAGCCGCCGCGCGTGCAGCCCAGCCGCGCTCGGCAGCCCGAGTAGCCACAGCGGCGCCGGCGCCGGCGCAGCGGCGGCGCGAACCGCTCGCGTCACCGTGCGGAGGGGCGCTGCCATTCGCGCTCGGTGACGACACGGGCGACGGTGAGACCCACCGCCAGAGCGACGACGACGAACACGGCGGTGACCCCGTACTGCACGGCGCTGATCGTGTCGCCCTCGATGGTGCCGACGATCGCGCGGTAGGCCGACGCTCCCGGCACCATGATGAGGACGGCCGGCACGGTCAGCGTGATGCGCGGCGCCCGCACGAAGCGCGAGACGGCGAAGGCCCCGAATCCGACGGCGACGCCGGCGGCCGCTGCCGCGACAGGCTGCATCGCGCCGTGGTCGATCATGAGCAAACGGCCCACGTTGGCGATCGTGCCGATCGCCGCCGCGGCGAGAGCGATGCGCCACGGCGTCGAGAACAGCAGCGCGAAGCCCATGACGCCGACGAACCCCGCGACGAGGCGTCCCAGCGACAGCAGCGGCTCGCCCAGTTCCGGGGCGGCGACGGCGACGGCACTCGTCTGGAAGACGGCGGCCACCGCCCACACCGCGCACCCCGTCGACAGCAGCACCAGGCACGCGTACACGACGCGGTTCACCCCCGCGTTGAGGTCGAGTCGGGCGAGGTCGAGCGCGCCCGTGACGAGGGGGAAGCCGGGGACGAGGTAGAGCACGGCGCTCGTCAGGGCAGCGCCGTACTGCGGCGACGGCGCGCCGAGCAGTTCGATCAGGTGCGAGACGCCGAGGAAGGCCAGGAGCGCGGCCGAGGCCGACAGGAACACGAGGAGGAACTCGTTGACCTGCAGCCGGGCTCCGCGGATGCGCACGTACTGGCCGAGCGCGACGGCCAGCGCGACGCTGAGGCACTCCGCCCAGCCGCCGTTGTTCAGGAACGCGAAGGCCGTGCAGGCCGCGGCCGCGGCGAGCACCCGCACCGCGGCCGGGTAGCGCGGCGGCATCCGTTCGATCCGGTCGAGCTCACGCTGCAGCTCGTCGGCGGTGACACCTCCCGCGACCCGGTGCGAGAGGTGCATGACCTCGGCGATGCGCTCGGAGTTGACGACCGGATGCCGCACCTCGGCCACGCGCGTTCGGAACAGCTGTCCCCGCTGGGCGGTGATGACGATGTCGGTCATCCCGACGCGGGATTCCAGGCGTTCGAGACCGAGCCCGTGGGCGGTGCGGTCCATCGTGTCGCGCACGCGCGCCGACGAGGCTCCGGCGCCGAGCATGAGCGTCCCGAGGCGCAGCACCGCATCCGTCCGTGCGATGAATCGCAGCGGCTCGAGGTGCAGTTCGGCGGTGCCGTCGGGGACGTCGTCGCGCTGGTCATCCCGCATGGTTCGATCCTCCCACCCGCGGCGTGGGCTCGGGTGGGAGGATCAGCCGGACCAATCCGGTCGCGGTCCGGTCAGCGCCGCGCCGGACGTCGGCCGCGCGAGAGCAGCACGGCCCCGCCGCCCGCTGCCAGGAGGACGCCCCCGATCATCAAGCCGATCGGCGCCCCCTCGCCGCCGGTTCGAGCGATGCGGTCGGCGGCGGGCCCTGCTGCGTCGCCGTCGCCGACGGCAGCGGCCGAGCCGCTTCCGGCGGCATCCGGGTCGGCGGGCGCCGGGACGCCCGGGATCTCGCCGGGCGTCTCACCCGGCACCTCGCCGGGGGCCGCGGCCTCGACCAGGTAGACGCCGTCGGCGCGGTATTCCAGCGTGGCGTCGAAGCCCGCCCCGGCGCCGGTGAGCTCGACCGCGTCGAAGCTGGTGTCGGCGGCACGGGAGCCGTAGGAGATCAGCCGCAGGGGCGAGACCGGGGCGGCCCCGGCGAGATCGACGCGGAGGGTCCCCCCGAGCCTGGCCGTACCGGAGATCGCGAGAGCGGGGCCTGCGTCGTCGACCGACAGCTCGAGCGTGGCGGCCTCCGCCTGCGCGAAGTCGCCGCCCACGGTCAGCTCCGACGTCGTCTCCACGAGCGAGCCGCCGGCCACCGTGAGGTCTCCCGCACCGAGCGCGGTGGGCGCCGCGGCCCGGAGGGTTCCGGCGGCGACGACGGTGCCGCCCGCGTAGGAGTTCTCGCCCGACAGGATGAGGGCGCCCGAGCCGTCCTTCGTCAGCGACCCGGCACCGTCGATGTCGTTGCGCCACTCGTCCGCCGCCGCGAAGCCGCCGGCGTCGGCGTCCATCGTCACCGTGACATCGGTGTCGAAGGCACCGTATCCGTTCGACGCCTCGAACAGGTTGAGCCGCCCCCAGCCCTCGGGGTCGTCGAGCACGGCGTGGCCGGAGTCGATGGCCGTGGAGAAGAGCACCCAGCGGCGCTGCTCGGCGTCGAGGTAGGGCAGCCGGTGCTCGAGAAGCACCTCCGCACCGGCCGGCACGCGCGCCGCTCGGCCGGTGTCGCCCGTCGTCGGCAACCCGTACGTCATGCGCTCGCGGTACTCCTGCGCGAGGGCGTCGTACCCGGCGTCGTCGAGCACGGACGGGGATGCCGCGGCGGGGAGCGTCGCCAGCAGCCCCTGCGCCTCGGCCGACGCGGCGGCACGCAGCTCGGCGTTGGCCGGATCGTTGAGGCTGGCGGCGGCGAGGGCGGTCGCCAGCACGCGGCCGCCGATGACATCGAGCGACGAGTGCATCCCCGCCACGATCCGGCTGTCGCCGATCTCGGCGGCGTTCGCGATGAGCTGGTCCTGATATTGCGGCGCCGCGTCGGCGAGGGCGAACGACGCGAGGTACGCGGCGTTGGTGTGACCGCTCGGGAAGCCGCCGTCGCTCGCCGCCTCGCTGTCGGGCTTGCGCACCGGCAGCAGCGCGGGGACGATGATCGAGTCGTCGACCCACCGGAACGGCCGCTTGTAGCCGAAGAAGTTCTTCGAGGGGTTCGACGATGCCGCGGGCCCGCGGACCGTGTCGACGAGGGACACGACCGAACCGAGCTCGGAGTCGGGGTCGGCCCAGCGTCCCGCGGAGTTGCCGCCGTCGTCGTAGCGCACGGTCGTGGCATCGGCGGGAACGGTGCCCGCGATCGTGGTGCCGGCGTTCATCGCCTCGCGGAAGGCGGCCGCGGCGGAACCGAGCCCGTCGACGGCGCTGTAGCTCTGGTGACGGCGGTCGAACACCCAGGCGGCGGACTCCTGCGCTGCCGTGCGCGTGCGCGCCACCTCGACGTTGCGCGCGATGTTGGCGTCGAGCACCGGTGCGCCGGCATCCGTCGCCCGCCCGCTGTCCCATGTGGCGCCCGGCTGCCAGAGGTCGAGCATGCCAGAGAGCACGCCGATCGCGGGGTTCGTCTCGGGGGTCGCGTTGGCGGAGCTGTTCGCCGTGTAGGTGTCGACGAACGTGCCGTAGGGGGCTGCGTGCGGCGCGATCGCACCGTCGTCGAGGAGTTCTCCGTCGGCGGCGCCGGCCGGCGCCGCGGTGCCGAGGGTGAGACACGCGGCGGTGAACGCGGCAACGGCTGCAGCAGGGACGGCGGTGCGACGCGGGCGCGACTGCGGACGGGAGGGAGCGGGAGGCATGCGGCGGTCCTTCGGGTGCGGGGGAGAGCGACTCCCGCACGCTAGGAAGGGGCGCGCAACGACCGGTGGCCGCGGAGTGAACGGGCGGTGTCGGCCGCGCGGTCAGTCCAGGACGTCGGCCAGGTCGTAGGCCGCGACCGTCTCGAGCTGGTCGAACGTGCACGAGCGGGCGTCCCGGTCGTGGCGCCAGCGCTCGAACTGGACCGTGTGCCGGAACCGCCGTCCCTCGAGCTGGTCGTAGCGCACCTCGAGCACGAGCTCGGGACGCAGCCGGACGAACGAGACGTCTTTCGACGACGCGAAGCGCGAGCGGTCGGACTCACCGGTGACCGCTTCCCCGGCGGCATCCCGCTCGACCAGCGGCTCGAGCTCGTCGATCAGCTCGCGGCGCCGTTTGTCGCTCCAGGCCGAAACGCCGCCGACGCCGTGCAGCGCGCCGTCGTCGCCGTAGAGACCGACGAGGAGCGAGCCGACGCCTGTGCCGGACTTGTGGATGCGGTATCCGATCGCGACGACGTCCGCGGTGCGGGCATGCTTGATCTTGAGCATCGTGCGCTTGCCCGGGGCGTACGGCTGATCGTTGGGCTTGGCGACGACGCCGTCGAGCCCCGCGCCCTCGAACTCGGCGAGCCAGCGGCGGGCGGTGTCCACGTCGTCCGTCGCGCGCGTCACGTGGATCGGATCGGGCACGGTGCGAAGCAGATCGACGAGCTCGCTGCGTCGCCGCGAGAAGGGATCGCCCTGGAGATCGTGCTCGCCGCGGGCCAGGAGATCGAACGCGATGAACATCGCCGGGGTCTGCCGGCTGAGCAGAACCACGCGCGAGGCCGCGGGGTGGATCCGCTGCGACAGTGCCTCCCACTGCAGCCGCCGGCCGGCCCCCGTGTCGGTCGCCACGACGATCTCGCCGTCGATGAGGCACGGCTCGGGAAGCAGCCGCGCGAACGCGTCGACGAGCTCGGGGAAGTAGCGGGTGAGAGGCTTCGCCCCTCGGCTGCCGATCTCGACGCTCTCGCCGTCCCACGAGACGATCGCACGGAATCCGTCCCACTTGGGCTCGAACGACAGCCCCGCCTCATAGCGGCCCGGATCCGGGATCGCGGGCACCGCCTTCGCGAGCATCGGGGCGGGGATGTCGTACGTCATCGCGATCCCTCAGGCCTGCAGCTGTTCGCGGGGCTTGGGCCGGGCCCAGCGGGCCGGAAGGTTCGGGCCGTCCCACACCTGCACGATGCCCCACACGACGGCGGTGATCGGGACGGCGAGCAGGGTGCCCAGGATGCCGCCGATCGCGGTGCCGGCGGTCAGAGCGACGAGCACGACGAACGAGTGCAGCTTCATGGTGCGGCCCATGAGGACCGGCTGGAGGAAGTTGCCCTCGAGCTGGTTGACGAGCACGACGGCGCCGACGACGAGGACGGCGTTGAGCGGGCCGTTCGCGACGAGGGCGACGAGTGCGGCCAGGATGCCGGCCAGGGTCGCACCCACGATCGGGATGAAGGCCAGGAGGAAGACGAGCACGGCGAGGGGGATGGCGAGGGGCACCTGGAGCACGAGCAGCGCGATGAAGATGCCGACCGCGTCGACGAAGGCGACAGCCGCGGTGCCGCGGATGTAGGAGCCGAGCACGACCACCGTCTTGTCGCCGATGCGACGGGCGCGCATCTCGTTCGCCCCGCGGAACGGGCGCAGCAGGAACTCCCACATGCGGGGTCCGTCCTTGAGGAAGAAGAACAGGATCACCACCAGCAGCACGGCTCCGGTGATGAAGGTCGCCACGGCGCTGACACCCGCGATGGCGCCCGAACCGAACTGAGCGCTGGTGACGAAATCGCCGAGAGCGCCCAGCCACTCGTCGATCTGCTCCTGATCGATCGAGAAGGGAAGCGTCTGCGCCCACGCGACGAGCTGCTGGAAGCCCTCTTCCGCCTGCGAGTACAGGTCGTCCCACTGGTCGCGGACGGCCCAGACGATGAGCCACGACAGGCCGCTCAGCAGCACCACGATCGTGAGGAGGGTGATGATCGTCGCGAGCAGCGACGGTACGCCGTGGCGGCGCATCCAGCCCATGGCGGGGGCGAACGCGCACGCGAAGATGAGCGCGAGGATGAGCGGGATGGCCACGACGGACACCTGCCGCAGCACGTAGACGACGCCGATCGCGATGATCACGAGGACGATGATCTGCACGCCGCGGATCGCGAGCCGGCCGAAGCCGTCGGCCCACAGGCCCGCGGGGGGTCGTTCGGCGTCGCGGTCGATGGCATCCGCCAGCACGATCTCGGGCCGCGGTCTGCGTCGGAACAGGCTCATGACGACGACGCTAGCGGACCGCGCCGCCCCGGACGCGGGGTTGCGCTCGAGCCGCGCGCGGGGCAGGGCGCGATTCATCGTGGTCACCTCCGCGGTTGCTCCCGTTCACCCTCGCGTCGCCTCGAGGTCGCCGCGCGGCCACCCCCGCCGAGGACGGTGGAGGTGCCGCCCGCACGCGGCGGCTTTCGCACCTCCCCCCAGATACGAAAGAGGATCTCCATGCACCGGAGAGCGCATACGCGCGCCTGCACCCTGACCGCGACGAGCGTCGCCGCCGGTCTCGTCCTCGCGTCGGTCCCGGCCGTCGCCGCGAGCGCGGCCGATGCCGACGCGGCATCCGTTCCGAAGAACGTCATCCTGATGATCTCGGACGGCGCAGGCTACAACCAGTTCGACGCCGCGAGCCTCTACGAGTACGGGACGAGCGCGCACCAGGTCGCCGTCGATCCCGCGACCGGCGCGATCGCGCATGAGGCGGCCACGCCCGGTCAGGTCTACGAGACCTGGCCCGTCCAGGTGGCCCAGTCTCACTACTCGGCGTCGGGCCGGGCGGAGTACGTCACCGAGAAGGCGTGGGGAGACTTCGGCTGGGTCGCCTCGGGCGCCACCGACTCCGCTGCGGCGGGCACGGCACTCGGAACCGGCGTGAAGACGAACAACGGGACGCTCGGCTTCGCGCCGGGCGGTGATCGCCTGCTCACCGTGGGCGAGCAGGCACAGGAGGTCGGGAAGAAGGTCGGGCTCGTCACCTCCGTACCGTTCAACCACGCCACCCCCGCGGGCTTCATCGCCCACAACGCCGACCGAAACGACTACCAGGGCCTGGCTGCCGAGATGATCGACAGCGGCGTGGACGTCCTGATGGGCGGCGGGCACCCGATGTACACCGACGCACACGAGCCCCGCCCCGCCGACTGGACGTGGATCGCGCAGCGCGACTACGAGCGCGTCTCGACCGGAGCGACGCCGTTCACCTTCATCGAGGACAAAGCCGACTTCGACGCTCTCGCCGCCGGCACCGCCGTCCCCGACAAGGTGTTCGGTCTCGCGCAGGTCGCCGAGACCCTGCAGTACAACCGCCCCGGGCTGGCGAACGACACCGCGCTGCCGTACACCGATCCGGCGAATGACGTCGCCGACCTCGACACTCTCGCCCGGGGAGCGCTGAACGTGCTCGACACGGGCGACGAGGGCTTCTTCCTCATGGTCGAGGGCGGCGCGGTCGACTGGGCCGGCCACGCGAATCAGACCACGCGCCTCGTCGAGGAGCAGATCGCCTTCAACGACGCCGTCGAGGCCGTCGAGTCGTGGGTCGAGGAGAACAGCAGCTGGGACGAAACGCTCGTCATCGTCACCGCCGACCACGAGACCGGCTACCTCGCCGGCGCGGGTGCCGGTGCCGAGACCGGATGGACGCCGATGACGGGGGCAGCGGGGCAGCTCCCCGACCTGACGTGGCACTCGGGCGGCCACACGAACGCGCTCGTCCCGCTCTTCGCCAAGGGTGCCGGGGCCGACGTGCTCGAAGCCCGGGCCGACCAGTGGGATCTCGTCCGCGGCGCCTACCTCGACAACACCGCGATCGGCGAGACGATCTTCGACGTCCTCGGCCACGGCGAACGCAGCTCGGCGGACGCGGTGGCGCTCGAGGCCACGATCGCCGGCCAGCCGGCGGACGGCGCGCTCAGCCTGAGCGTGGCCGGACACGGGGAGCGCGTCTCGTTCGGCGGTTCCGGGGCGGATCTGGATGCCACGCTGCCGCTCGTGACCGTCGCCGACACGCGCAACGAGATCCGCGCCCAGGGGCGTGGCTGGACGCTCGCGGGAACGGCGACGGACTTCGTGGCCGGCAACCGCACGCTGTCGGCTGAGAACCTCGCGTGGGCGCCGCGCATCGTCCGATCCGAGGCGGGTGCCGCCGCGGGCGGCCGGGCGACGCTCGCCGCGCCCGCGACGCTCGCCACCGCCGACCGGACGTCGCGCCTGGGCTCGACGGTGGTCGGGGCCGATCTGGATCTGACGGTCCCGGCCGACGCCGCGGGCGGCCGGTACGGCAGCGAGATCACGCTCACCCTGTTCGCCCAGGACTGACCGGTCCGCGCGACAGCGATGCATCGGCGGGGGCGGGCTCCGGCCCGTCCCCGCCCCCAGCTCACCGGAGACCTCATGCCCCGCATCCTTCCCGTCTGTGCCGTGCTGCTGGCGGTCGGCGTGCTCGCCGCGCTCACGGCATCCGCGTCGCTCGCCGTCGTCCCGGCATCGGCCGCGGCGCCGGAGCCGCCCGCGATCGAGTGGGGCGTCGTCCCCGCCGACGCCGCCGGCCCCGACGGCCGCGTGTCGCTGCGCCACACGATCGACCCGGGCGCCGCGATCACCGATGCCATCGCGGTCACCAACCATTCCGTCGAGCCCGCGGTGTTCACCGTCGCCGCCGGTGACGGCGTGGTGGGCGCGGACGGCGCGTACGACGTCCGTGCCGACGATCCGGAAGCGGGCGGAGCGTGGATCGACGTCGGCGGGCTCGACGGCGACGGCCTCGCGCTCGCTGCGGGCGAGACCCGTGTGCTCCCGGTCACGATCACGGTGCCGGCGGATGCGACGCCGGGAGATCACCCCGCGGGGATCGTCGTGGGGCTCAGCGCCGAGGGATCGGAGGTGACGGTGACGCACCGCGTCGGGGTGCGCGTGCACCTGCAGGTCGCCGGTGACATCGCTCCGGCGCTCCGCATCGACGCGGCCACCGCGAGCTTCACGCCCTCGTGGATCCCCTTCGTTCCCGGCACCCTGACGGTGGAGTACCAGGTGACCAACACCGGCAACGTCCGCTTCGGGGCCAGCGGTGCCGCCGAGGCTGCGGGCCCGCTGGGGCTTCTTCCCGGCGGAGGCGTCGCCGAGGCGTTCGAGGTGCTGCCCGGCGGCTCGGCGACGCAGCGCATCGAGCTGCCGCTCGCGCCGCTGTTCCTCGCCGCCGGCGAGGTCACCGTGACCCCGATCTCGCTCGGCGACGATCGCGTGCCGCTCCCCGAAGCGGCATCCTCGGGGTTCTCATCACCGGCCGTGCCGTGGTCGTCGATCGCCGTCCTCGCGGCGGGTGCGGGGATCATCGCGCTCGCGGCGGTCATCGTGGTGCGCCGGCGCGCGCGCTGAATCGCAGTTCGCCGGCCGGCGGCTCAGGCGAACGCGCCGACGCCCGTGATGTCGCGGCCGAGCAGGAGGGCTTGGACGCTCTCCGTGCCCTCGTAGGTGTGGATGGCCTCGATGTCGGTCATGTGCTGCATGACGCCGTTCTCGAGCAGGATGCCGTTGCCCCCGAGCAGATCGCGCGCGATCTGCGCGATCCGTCGCGCGGCCCGGGTGTTGTGGTACTTCGCCAGCGAGGCCTGGGTGGGACGCAGGCCGCCCGAGGTCTCGAGGTCGGCGAGGCGGCGGCAGTAGAGCTGCATCGCGGTGAGCTCGTCGAGCATCTGAGCCAGCCGCTCCTGCACCATCTGCGAGCGGGCCAGCGGACGCCCGAACTGGATGCGCTCGCCGGCGTAGGTGACGGCAGCCTCGTAGCACGCGGTCGCGTGACCCAGCGCCGACCACGCGACCCCGGAACGCGTGGCGTAGAGCACGGTCGAGGCATCCCGGAACGAACGAGTCCCCTCGAGGACGGCATCGGCCGGCAGCCTCACATCGCGCAGCGCCACGTGAGCCTGATGAATGCCGCGCAGCGACGCCTTGCCCGCGATGACGGTGCCGGTGTAGCCCGGGCGGTCCTGCTCGACGAGGAAGCAGCGCACCGCACCGTGCAGCTCGTCGCCCTCATCGTCGACCCGAGCCCACACGAACGTGATGCCGCCCGACGCCCCGTTCCCGATCCACTTCTTGGCCCCGCGCAGCACCCACTCGTCGCCCTCGCGACGGGCGACCGTCTCGAGCGAGACCGAATCGGAGCCGTGGTCGGGCTCGGTGAGCGCGAAGGCGCCCAGCACTTCGCCCGCGGCGAGCGGTCGCAGCCAGCGCTCCTGCTGAGCGGGGGAGCCGAAGAGGGCGAGGGTGCGCAACGCGAGCCCGCCCTGCACCGCGTGCGCCGTGCCGAGCGAACCGTCGCCGCGGGAGATCTCCATCGTCACCAGGCCCGCGCCGAGTGGCGTGATGCGCGTGAGCTCGGGGTGGTCGATGCCGTCGACGAAGAGATCGAGCTCGCCCATCCGGCGGACGAGGTCGAGGGGGTAGGTCGCGGTGTCCCAGGCGTGCTGCATCCGCTCGCCCACCTCATCGACGAAGGCCCGGGCGCGATCCCAGGCGGCGCGGTCTTCGTCGTCGACGTCGGCGAAGACGCCGTAGTAATCGGTGTCGCGGCGGCCCGTGAGGGCGTAGGACGCGACGCGCTCGCCGGGGAGCGCGTCGAGGTGACGGTCGGCTTCATCGCTCATGGCATCCAGTATCACCCCGAATGACACTGGGTGTCACCGCGTCTGTTCAGGAGAGGTCGGCGCGGAGGCGGCGGGTCACCTCGGCGAGCGGCATCCGGCGCGGGAAGACGGCCACCACGACGTCGTCGTCGGCGGGTGCCCCGCCGTCGGGATGCACGCCGAACCGACGCAGCAGATCGTCGAGCGCCGCTTCCACCGTGGCCCGCGTGACGGCGTCCTCGCCGCGGAGGAGCCGGCGCAGGACATGGTTGTGCACGGCGGTCACCGCGGCGCTGAAGGCGACGGCCTCGGCGGGATCGAGGTCGGGCAGACGCCCGCGCAGATGATTGCCGAAGAGCCGCTCGTACCGGAAGACCATCACGATCTCGCGCTCGCGCAACGCCGGGACTCCGCGGACCACGCGATAGCGGCGCCGCGCCAGCTCGACGTCGGCGGCGAAGTGGTCGAAGGCCGCGAGGGCGGCGTCGCATACGGCCCGCCACGGGCTCTCGTTCGGCCTCTCGAGCAGCTCGCGCAGAGCCGCGATCGCGACGTCGTGGTCGGCGAAGACCACATCGTCCTTGCCGCCGTACTGCCGGAAGAACGTCGAGCGCGACAGGCCGCCGGCCCGCGCGATGTCGTCGACCGAGGTGCGCTCGTACCCCTGCTCGTCGAACAGCGCGACCGCCGCGGCCACGAGAGGGTCGCCGGGGGTGCGGGAGGCCTCGGTCATGGGCACCGAGCCTAGTGTCAAGTCGCTTGCCGCCGTCCGGCGCGCGGCGTTGACTGCGGGAATGACCGCGCTGTGGAAGTCCGACGTCGCCGTGCCCGCCGGGGCGCCGTTCGAGCCGGGACGGCGCCACGACGTGGTCATCGTGGGGGCAGGGCTGACCGGCCTCGCGACGGCGCTCGAGCTCGTCCGCAGCGGGATGGACGTCGCGATCGTCGAGCGCGGCGGGATCGGCGAGCTCGCCTCGGGCTCGAACACCGGCAAGATCTCGCTTCTGCAGGGCACGACGCTGTCGTCGCTGCGCCGGCACCACCCGGCATCCCTCGTCCGTGCCTACGTCGACGCGAACCGCGACGGCTTCGAGTGGATCACCCGGGCCGCCGACGAGCTCGGGGTCTCGACCACCACCCGTACCGCGTACACGCACGCCCAGGGCGCCGAGGGTGTCGCGGCCGTGACCGACGAGTACCGGGCGGCTCGAGAGGCGGGCCTCGACGTGCGACTCGCGGGTGCCGACGAGCTCGCCGCCGGCCCCGTCCGCATGACCAGCGCCGTCGCTCTGGACGAGCAGCGCGCGATCGACCCGATGAGCCTGTTGACGGCACTGGCGACCGCTTTCGTCGCGGCCGGAGGCCGGCTCCACCTGGGCACGGCCGTGCGACGGGTGCGGGTCGTGCCGCGGCCGCGGATCGACACCGCGGCGGGGCCGCTGTTCGCCGAGAAGATTGTGCTCGCCACGGGCGCGCCCATCACCGACCGCGGGCTGTACTTCGCCAAGGTGAGCGGCATGCGGTCGGCGTGCGTCTCGTTCGACCTCGAGGGCGAAGTGCCCGATGGCATGTACCTGTCGGCCGACAGCCCCACCCGGTCAGTGCGCACCGTGACGGCGGCAAACGGTGCGGGCGGCCCCGAGCGGTCGCCGCAGCTCGTCGTCGGCGGCGCCGGACACCCCGTCGGCCGGACCGACAGCGAGCTCGCGAAGCTCGAGGAGCTCGTCGCGTGGGCTCGGGACACGTTCCCCGTGGGCGCGGAGACCCACCGCTGGTCGGCGCAGGACTACACCTCGCACAACCTCGTGCCGTTCATCGGCGCGATGCCCCGCTCGCTCGGTCGCGTTCGGTTCGCGACCGGATACGCCAAATGGGGGCTCACGAACGCGCCCGCGGCGGCGCTGCGGATCGCCAGCGAACTCCGCGGGGAGAGGATGCGCGAGCGCCCGACGTGGATGACGGTGATCGGCACTCGGCTGACGGTGCCCGCGGATCTCGCCCGCGGCGCGGCCGAGAACGCCAAGATCGGCGCCGTCGCGGCGCGCGGCTGGGCCTCGGCCGCGAGGCGGTCCACCCCGGTGGCGCAGCCCGCGGAGGGCGAAGGAACCGTCGCGCAGCACCATGCCCGGCCGGTGGGCGTCTCGACGATCGACGGTCAGACGCGGGCGGTCAGCGCGATCTGCCCCCACCTGGGCGGCGTGCTGGAGTGGAACGACCTCGAGTGCACGTGGGACTGTCCCCTGCACGCGTCGCGGTTCACCCCGGACGGCGAGCGCATCGAGGGTCCCGCCTCGACGGGCCTGCGGCGTCTGCGCTGACCCGAGCGGTCAGTCCCGCGCGAGCAGCTGTTCGTGCACCTGACGTCGCAGCACCTTGCCGATGAGCGACCGGGGAAGGTCGTCGACCGCGACGATCCGGCGCGGGACCTTGTACGCGGCCAGGCGCGTCCGGCAGAAGTCGCGCAGACCCTCGACGTCGAGCTCGGCCCCATCGCGCAGCACGACCGCGGCGACGACTTCCTCTCCGCCCGAGGAACGGGGAGCGGCGACGACGGCCGCGGCCTCGACGTCGGGGTGCGCGTGCAGGGTGTCCTCGACCTCGCTGGGTGAGACGTTGAACCCGCCCGTGATGATCAGCTCCTTGAGCCGGTCGACGATCGTGACGAAGCCGTCGGGCGAGACGACGGCGATGTCTCCCGTGCGCAGCCAGCCGCCGGGAAGCAGTGCGTCCGCGGTCTCGGCGGGGCGGCGCCAGTAGCCCGAGAAGACCTGGGGGCCGCGCAGCAGCAGCTCGCCCTCCTCGCCCGGTTCGCGGTCGACCGAGGGGTCGTCGGGGTCGACGATGCGGATGTCGGTGCTCGGGAACGGCACTCCCACCGTGCCGGGACGGCGGGAGGGGCCCATGGGATTGCCGAGCGCGACGGGGGAGGACTCCGTCATGCCGTAACCCTCGACGAGGAGCCCGCCCGTGGTGTCCTCCCACCGGCGGACGGTGGCGACCGGCAGGCTCATCGCTCCCGAGATCGCGAACCGCACGCGTGACAGGTCGATCGCGCCACGCGATGCCGCCCGCGCGAGCTGGTCGTAGATCGGCGGCACCGCGGGGAGGAACGTCGGCGGGCTCTTCTTGGCGGCGTCCGCCATGAGGCCGACGTCGAACTTCGGAAACAGCACGAGCTTCGCCCCGATGCTCATCGCGAAGGTCAGGCAGAGCGTCATGCCGTAGGCGTGGAAGAGCGGCAGGACGCCGTAGAACGTCTCCTCGCCCTCGACGAGACCGGGAACCCATGCGCGACCCTGCATGGCGTTCGCCCGCAGGTTGCGGTGGTTCAGGACGGCGCCCTTGGGGATGCCGGTCGTACCGCTGGTGTACTGCAGCAGTGCCGTGTCGTCGAGCGTCGGTCCCGCCGCACGACGCGACAGGGGGCGGTGTCGGACGAGCTTCGACCACGGCAGCGCATCCTTCGCTCGCGGCTTCGCCGTCAGCTGGGCGCGCGACTCCCGCGCTTTCGCGAGCGGCAGGCGGAGCAGCATCCGCTTGCCGCGCGGCAGCGCCTCGGTGACGTCGACGCTGATGATGCGCTCGACCCGCAGGTCGGTCGGGAAGTCGGCGATGGTGTCGACGGTCTTGTCCCACACGATCGCGAACCGTGCGCCGTGGTCCTCGAACTGGTGGCGCAGTTCACGCGCGGTGTAGAGGGGGTTGTGCTCGACGACGATCGCGCCGAGGCGCAGTGCCGCGTAGAACGCGATGACGTGCTGCGGGCAGTTCGGGAGCACGATCGCCACCCGGTCGCCCGCGGTCACCCCCAGCCTGCGCAGGCCTTCCGCGGCGCGGTCGACGCTCTCGCCGAGCTCGCGATACGTCGTGGTGGCGCCGAAGAACTCCAGGGCGGTCCGGTTGCCGTGTCGGGCGACGGTCGCGGCGAGCATCTCCGGCAGGGTCTGCGTCACCTCGTCGATCTCGGCGGGGACGCCGTCGGCGTAGGCCGACAGCCACGGGCGGGACTCGAGGGCGGTCATGTCCCCATCCTGCATTCCGCGACATGCCCGCCGCTGAATACGGCGCCGGTTTCGCGCCGATCGGCCGGTCCGTGAGAGGGGCGGTCCCGTGGCGCCGCGTCCGCGCGGGTCAGACCGCGACGGCGACGCCGTAGCGCTCGCCCACCCGCACGAACCCGGCGAGGAGGCGGGGCCAGCGCTCCTCGTGCCCGAAACCCGCGTGCGCCTGCGCCAGCTGGGCCCTGCGTGCCGCGTCGTCGCCGGCGGCGCACCACCAAGCGAACAGATCGAGGTCGAGGCCCGCGCCCGACTCCTGCTTCGCCAGGGCGAGTCCCTCGGCGGAGTCGATGCGCTCGAGGTGGTCAGCAAGCGTGCCGATCGCCTCGTGCAGACGCGGCACGAGCTCGTCGTCGGACCACGTCTCGAGGTCGATCCATTGCGCCGGCCATCCGACGATGTCCTCGAATCGACGGCGGTACTGCGGCGTGGCGCGCGAGAGGGGTGAGGGCGCTGTCCTGCCGATCGCCTCGTCGAAGCCCGCGACGTACACGGCGCCCTCGACGTACACGCGGAGGTGGCCAGCGGCGTTCCCCTGGCTGCGCTGCAACGTCACCTCGTGGAGCACCCCCGGCGTCTCCCGAGTCCAGACCAGACGCTTCTTGCGGTACCCGCGAGGCTTGAGCACCGGGACGACAGCATTGGCCACGAGGGCGTCGAGGCGTTCTTCGAGCGCGGTCATCGTCGTCTCCTCGGTGTCGGTGTCGGTGTCGGTGTCGGTGTCGCCGAGCGGAGCCTATCGGGCGTGCTCCGCCGCGTCAGGTCGCGACGTAGAGCACACCGGTGATGAACAGCGTGATGATCGTCGTCCACATGACGATCGCCGCTCCCTGCCACAGCAGGACGGTGCGAGGGGGCACTCCGGTGGCGGTCAGGGCGGCCGCGGTGAACTGCGTGGGCAGCAGAAGCGGACCGAGCAGGCTCACGCCCGGGGTGCCGTAGCGGTGGTACGCCTTCTGGAACTTCTCGCTGCGGGCCGACTTCGGCTTCTCGGGGGCCCCGCCGCGCGTGGTGACGGCGGTGCGCACGCGGGCGGCCACGAGCACGACGACGGCGACGCAGACGAAGTTGCCGATGGCGCCGGCCAGGGCGGCGACGACGGGGTGGATGCCGCCGATGATGCCGATGCCGGCCGCGCCTTCGCCCTCGATGAACGGCACCGCGCCGGCGAGGGCGACGATGACGGGCTGAAGGACGTCGGGCATCCGGGCCACGAGGTCCTGGAAGCCGAGGATGAGGTCTGCGAGGGGGTTGGTCATGGATCCATCCCAGCGGCGCCCGGAAGTCCGCGGCAGTGTCGGGGCGTCACCGGTGCCCGGGAGGTTCCGCGACCCGGACCGTGACAAACGTCATGGCCGTACTGTGGGCCTCGTGAACGACCGCGACCCCCGCACGGCATCCGCGCCGCGCCGCACGGCACTGGCCCGTGAGGTCGCGGCCACCTCGTGGTACATCGCCGTATCCATCGTCTTCTTCATGATCTCGGCGCTCGGCATCTGGAGCCTGTGGGCGCTGCAGGTCCGCACCCGCCTGGAGGACCCGGCGGTGATCGTCGGGTACGCGGCCGGCTCGGTCGCCGTCCTGGTCTCGACGGTCGTGCTGCTCGTTCGATACCGCACCGACGGCGACGTGGGGGAGGCCGATCGTCCGCCGCGCCTGCGCCGCTTCCTGTCGTGGCCGGTTCTTCTGGGCGTGGCGGGGTCGCTGCTCCTCGGCGCGACGACGATGACGGTGCTGTTCGGGGCCTCGGTCCTCGCGACGATCCTGTGCCTGGTGCGCTGGGGGCCCGGCATCCGCTGGCGGGGCGTGATCCTCGTCGAGGCAGCGCTCGTCGCGCTGTGGTTCGCGGAGCGGGCACGCATCGAGGGCGCCCTCGCGGGCGTGGGATCGCTGACGTTCGCGCTGCTCGTCTTCGCGGTCGCGCTGCCGGCGTCCATCGCCCTGTCGCTGTGGTCGTGGGATGTCGTGCTCGAGCTCGACCGTGCGCGCGCGACCGAGTCGCGCCTCGCCGCGACGCAGGAGCGGCTGCGCCTGGCGGGCGAGCTGCACGACCTGCAGGGGCACCATCTGCAGGTGATCGCGCTGCAGCTGGAGCTCGCGGAGCGGATGCTGGGGCGCGACCCGGATGCCGCGGGCGAGCAGATCCGCCTGGCCCGCGCCTCCGTCGACGCAGCCCGCACGGGCACGCGCGAGCTCGCCGGGCGCTTCCGCGGCGTACCGCTGCCCGACGAACTGGCCAACGCCGCCGACCTGCTGCGCGCGGCCGGACTCGCGGTGCGGCTCGACGTCGCGGCCGACGCGGTGCTCGCGCCCGCCGACATCCTCGGCCCCGTGATCCGGGAGTGCACGACCAACGTGCTCAAGCACGGCGGTGGTCGATGGGCGGAGCTGAGGCTCGATCGCGAGGGCGGGTACTGGCGCGTCGCCTTCGCCAACGACCCGGGGCCGGATTCCGCGCTGGGGGCGGGCTCGGGCCTCGCCGGCATCGCGCACCGGGTCGGGGTGGCCGGCGGCGACCTGCGATCCCGCCGTGGAGACGGGCGGTTCGAGGTCGTCGTCTCGGTCCCCGCGGGAGCGCCCGGCACTGCCGCTGGCGCGACCCGGGAGCCGGCGGGCGAGGGGATGCCCGGATGATCCGCGTGCTCATCGCCGATGACGAGGACATGATCCGTTCCGCGCTCGCCGCGCTGCTGCGTCTCGAGGACGACCTCGAGGTGATCGCCGAGTGCCGCGACGGCGAGAGCGCGGTGGAGCGAGCGCTCGAGCTGCGTCCCGACGTCTGCCTGCTCGACCTCGAGATGCCGGGCATCGACGGGGTCGAGGCGGCCGCCCGCATCCGGCAGCGGGTGCCGGCGCGCTGCGTCGTCGTCACCCGGCACGCGCGGCCCGGCGTTCTCCGCCGCGCGCTGAGCGCCGGCGTCGACGGCTTCGTGCCGAAGTCGCGCCGCGCCGACGACGTCGCCGCCGTCATCCGCGAGGTTGCCGCCGGGCGGCGCTACGTCGACCCCGAGATCGCCGCTGATGCGCTGAGCGACGAGCGCAGCCCCCTCACCGACCGGGAACTGGACGTGCTGCGGGCGGGTGCCCGAGGCGAGACGATCGCCGAGATCGCGGCGACGCTGCATCTGTCGGCGGGCACGGTCCGCAACCACGTCTCGTCGGTGCTGGGCAAGCTCCATCTCGCCACCCGGCAGCAGGCGGCGATCATGGCGCGCGAGCGCGGCTGGATCTGACGCCGTCCCCTCCGTTCGGCGGGGATCGGGCACGGGGCCGTCAGACACGGGTAGTAGGCTTTCCGATCGGGCGATATCTCGACATCGAGATTTCTCACGCCCCATCACCCACCGTCGCCCAGCGAAGGATTGCAGTGGACCTTTACGAGTACCAGGCCCGAGACCTGTTCGAGAAGTACGAGGTGCCGGTGCTCGCCGGCATCATCGCCGACACCCCTGAGGAGGCGAAGGCGGCGGCCGAGAAGATCGGCGGCGTCGTGGTCGTCAAGGCTCAGGTCAAGACCGGAGGTCGCGGCAAGGCCGGCGGCGTCAAGGTCGCCAAGACCCCCGACGAGGCGTTCGCCGCGGCCGAGGCCATCCTCGGCCTCGACATCAAGGGCCACGTGGTCCAGCGCGTCATGGTCGCGCAGGGCGCCGACATCGCCGAGGAGTTCTACTTCTCGGTGCTGCTCGACCGCGCCAACCGCTCGTACCTGAGCCTGTGCTCGGTCGAGGGCGGCATGGAGATCGAGGAGCTCGCCGTCGAGCGTCCCGAGGCGCTCGCGCGCATCGAGGTCGACCCTCTGCAGGGCATCGACAAGGCCAAGGCCGTCGAGATCGCCCGTGCCGCGAACTTCCCCGAGGACCTCGTCGAGAAGGTCTCGGACGTGTTCGTCAAGCTCTATGCCGTCTACACGGGCGAGGGCGCGACCCTCGTCGAGGTGAACCCGCTCGTCCGCACGGGCGCCGGTGACATCGTCGCTCTCGACGGCAAGGTCTCGCTCGACGAGAACGCCAGCGAGGTCCGCCACCCCGAGCACGAGGAGCTCGAGGACAAGGGCGCCGCCGACCCGCTCGAGGCCAAGGCCAAGGAGTCGGGCCTGAACTACGTCAAGCTCGACGGTCAGGTCGGCGTCATCGGCAACGGCGCGGGCCTGGTCATGTCCACCCTCGACGTCGTCGCCTACGCCGGCGAGAAGCACGGCGGCGTCAAGCCCGCCAACTTCCTCGACATCGGTGGTGGCGCCAACGCCCAGGTCATGGCCTCGGGTCTGGACGTCATCCTCGGCGACGAGCAGGTCAAGAGCGTCTTCGTCAACGTCTTCGGCGGCATCACCTCGTGCGTCGCCGTGGCGGAGGGCATCGTCAAGGCGCTCGAGATCCTCGGCGATTCGGCGACCAAGCCGCTCGTGGTGCGTCTCGACGGCAACCAGGTCGACGAGGGCCGCGCGATCCTCGCCGACGCGAACCACCCGCTCGTGACCCTCGCCGCCGGTATGGACGAGGGCGCCGACAAGGCCGCCGAGCTGGCCAACGCCTGAGCTCCGGACGCGAAAAGGACCAACGACATGTCTATCTACCTCAACAAGGACTCCAAGGTCATCGTCCAGGGCATCACGGGCGGTGAGGGCACCAAGCACACCGCGCTGATGCTCAAGGCGGGCACCAACATCGTCGGCGGCGTCAACGCCCGCAAGGCCGGCACCACGGTCTCGCACACCGACGCCGACGGCAACGCCGTCGAGCTGCCCGTGTTCGGCTCGGTCGCCGAGGCGATCGAGAAGACCGGGGCCGACGTCTCGGTCGCGTTCGTGCCGCCCGCGTTCACCAAGGACGCCATGGTCGAGGCCATCGACGCCGAGATCCCGCTGCTGGTCGTCATCACCGAGGGCGTTCCCGTCGGCGAGTCGGCCGAGGCCTGGGCGTACGCGAAGTCGAAGGGCAACAAGACCCGCATCATCGGGCCGAACTGCCCCGGCATCATCACGCCCGGCGAGGCTCTCGCGGGCATCACGCCGGCGAACATCACGGGCAAGGGCCCGATCGGCCTCGTGTCGAAGTCGGGCACCCTGACCTACCAGATGATGTTCGAGCTGCGCGACCTCGGGTTCTCGACCGCCATCGGCATCGGCGGCGACCCGATCATCGGCACGACGCACATCGACGCTCTCGCGGCGTTCGAGGCCGACCCCGAGACGAAGGCCATCGTCATGATCGGCGAGATCGGCGGCGACGCCGAAGAGCGCGCGGCCGAGTACATCAAGGCGCACGTCACCAAGCCGGTCGTCGGCTACGTCGCGGGCTTCACCGCCCCCGAGGGCAAGACGATGGGCCACGCCGGCGCCATCGTCTCCGGCTCGGCGGGAACCGCGCAGGCGAAGAAGGAGGCCCTCGAGGCCGCCGGTGTCAAGGTCGGCAAGACGCCGTCCGAGACCGCCGCGCTCATGCGGGAGATCATCGAGAAGCTCTGACGCTTCCCGGACACGACGAAGGGGCGGATGCTGCGGCATCCGCCCCTTCGCTGTTCTCCGAAGCGGCCTTCGGCGGCTATCAGACCCCGAGCAGCGCCTCGAGGGGGCCGCGGGCGAAGAAGATCACGAAGCCGCCGGCGACGACCCACAGCAGCGGGCTGATCTGCTTGACGCGTCCCGACAGCGCGTTGACGAGCACCCACGAGATGAACCCCGCGCCGATGCCGTTGGCGATCGAGTAGGTCAGCGGCATGACGGTCGCCGTGAGGAACACCGGCAGCAGGACGCGGAAGTCGGTCAGGTCGATGTGCGCGATCTGCGACAGCATCATCGCTCCGACGATGACGAGCGCTGCGGCGGCGACCTCGGTCGGGACGATCGAGGTCAGCGGGGTGAAGAACATCGCGAGCAGGAAGACGAGGCCCGTCACGACGTTCGCGAGTCCCGTGCGCGCCCCCTCGCCGATGCCCGAGCCGGACTCGACGAAGACCGTGGCCGACGACGAGCTCGTCGCGCCACCCGCGATCGCCCCGACACCCTCGACGATCAGCGCCGACTTGATGCGCGGGAAGTCCCCCTTCGCGTCGGCGAGGTTCGCCTCCTTCGCGAGTCCCGTCATGGTGCCCATCGCGTCGAAGAAGTTCGAGAAGACGAGCGTGAAGACGAGCATCACGAGGGTCACGATGCTGACCTTGCCGAGGTCGAAGCCGAAGTCGACGGCGCCGATGAGGCTCAGATCGGGGACGCTGACGGGAGAGCCGGAGAGCGCCGGGACGGTCAGTCCCCACCCGCCGGGGTTCTCGGTCGCCGCGCCGAGGTGCCAGATCGCCTCGACGACGATCGACAGGACCGTGCCCGTGACGATGCCGATGAGCATGCCGCCCTTGACCTTGCGAGCGACGAGGACGCCGGTCAGCAGGAGGGTGATGACGAACATCAGGGTCGGCACCGATGCGACAGAGCCGCCGACACCGAGACCGACCGGGGGAGAGGCCTGTCCGGTCGAGGTCACGAAACCGGAGTTGACGAAGCCGATGAACGCGATGAACAGGCCGATGGCCACCGTGATCGCGAGCTTGAGCTGCACGGGGACGGCATCGAAGATGAGCTTGCGCAGGCCGGTGGCAGCCAGCAGCACGATGATGACGCCGT
Organism: Microbacterium sp. TS-1; assembly: GCF_000509385.1. Classification (NCBI taxonomy): domain Bacteria; kingdom Bacillati; phylum Actinomycetota; class Actinomycetes; order Micrococcales; family Microbacteriaceae; genus Microbacterium; species Microbacterium sp. TS-1. The sequence goes on along the minus strand of NZ_BASQ01000002.1, from coordinate 618,171 downwards.
TGATCATGACGAGCGCCATCGCCTCGGCCCACGTGACCTCGCCGACGACGCCGAACGCGACGAAGGCGTTGATCCCGAGCCCGGCCGCGAATGCGAACGGAAGGCGGGTGATGAGACCGAACAGGATCGTCATGACGCCCGCGGTCAGCGCGGTCGCGGCGCTGACCGCCGCGAAGTCGAGGCTCGTCCCCGCCACATCCGGCTTGCCCGACAGGATGATCGGGTTCAGGATGACGATGTAGGCCATCGTGACGAAGGTCACGAGGCCGCCGCGGACCTCCGTGCCGATCGTCGAGCCGCGTCGGCTGATGTCGAAGAAGCGGTCGATGGCACCCTGGGGCGCGCGCGATTGCGTAGTGTTCACAAAATCCTCCGAGAAGACGGTAGCGCCCCCGCGCGCGTCAGCCCGACACGCACAGACTCGCTGGGTAGGGTCGATCAGGCATGAATCGCCTGCTCGTCGCCCTCCTCTCCGCCTTCGACGCCCTCGTCGCGGTGGCCGTCGGCGTTGCCGCGGCCCTGGCGCCGCTGACCGTCCTGTGGGCGGTCGCCTTCGGCGGGGGAGCCGACTGGTCGTCGCTCTGGCCCGCGTCGGTGCGTCTGTGGCAGTTCGGCAATCTCGTGCCGCTGCAGGTGACCCTCCCGCAGGAGTACACGGTCGGAACCGGGATCGGCACGGACGCCGTCTCGTTCTCGCTCTCGCTGCCGCCGCTCGCGGTCGCGCTGCTCATCGCCCTGTTCGCCGCACGCTCGGGCGCGCGCGCCGCCGGAGCCGGCGCCGGATTCACCGGGGTGCTCGCCGGAACGCTGACGGTCGCTGTCGCCTCGGCCGTCGTGGCCGCCACCGCCGCAACCCCGTACGCCGTCGTCGAGACCTGGCAGGCCGTTCTGCTGCCCACGCTCGTCTTCGCCGTTCCCGCCCTGCTCGGCGCCGTGACCCGCGCGTGGCGCGACGGTGACGACGGGCCCGTCGACTCGCTGTTCGTCCGGCTCGACCGCACCGGCTATGCGGCAGCGGTGTCGGCCGGCGCCCGCGGGCTGGCGATCGCCGTCACCGGCTTCGTCGGCGTCGGAGCATTCCTCGTCGGGGTCGCTGTGCTCGTGCGCGGCGGAGAGATCGTCTCGCTGTTCCAGGCGGCCAACGTCGATGCCATCGGTGCGACGGTCGTCACCCTCGGCCAGGCGGCGTATCTGCCGACCTTCTTCGTGTGGGGCGGCGCGTTCGCCGCAGGCCCCGGGTTCTCGCTCGGCGCCGGCTCGACGGTGGCGGCTTCCGGCACCCAGCTGGGCGTCGTGCCGGGGATTCCGGTGCTCGGAGCGATACCGCCGACGACGCCGCCCGTGCTCCTGCTCGTCGCCTTGCTCTTCGTCGCGGTCGGATTCGTCGCCGGTGCTGCGGCGCGCCGCCGTCTGCCCGCGCCGGCATCCGCTCTTGCCGCCGACCCCGTCCTGCCCCGCCTGGCCGCCGCGGCGATCGTGGCAGTCGGGGGCGGCGTCGCCGCGGCCGTTCTCTCTCTCCTGGCTTCCGGTGCCTTCGGGCCCGGACGACTCGACCAGATCGGCCCGTCGGCCGGTGCGGTCGGCCTCGCGTTCGCCGTCGAGATCGGCATCGGTGTGACGATCGCGCTCCTCGGCCCGCGCTCGTCGCACCGCGTCGACACGCGCGACGAGGGCGCCGCAGCGGGGGATGACGACGCCGCACGGCTGGCCGGAACGGCGCGGGTAGAGTAGGACGGTGCTGACGGTCGCGGTCCTCATCTCCGGTGGCGGGTCGAATCTGCGGGCCCTCCTGGATGCCGCGGCCGAGCCCGGCTTCCCGGCCCGTGTGGTGGTCGTCGGAGCCGACCGGCCCGCCGACGGCCTGGCTCATGCCGACGCCTTCAACATCCCGACCTTCGCGGTTCCGTTCCGGGAGTACGCGACGCGGGAGGAGTGGGGCGACGAGCTCCTCCGCCAGCTCGAGGCCTGGGCTCCCGACCTCATCGTGCTCAGCGGTCTCATGCGTCTGCTGCCGGCCGCCGTCGTCGACGCATGGTCGCCCCGCATCATCAACACCCACCCGGCGTACCTCCCCGAGTTCCCGGGCGCCCACGGTGTTCGCGATGCTCTGGCCGCAGGCGCCGATCGGACCGGCGCGAGCGTCATCGTCGTCGACGCCGGCGTCGACACCGGACCGATCCTGGCGCAGGAGCGCGTTCCCGTCCTGCCCGGCGACGATGAGACGACGCTCCACGAACGCATCAAGCCCGTCGAGCGCCGTCTGCTGATCGATGTCGTCCGCCGCATCGCGACCGGCGAGATCGACCTCGCCGCGCCCGCTTCCCCGAACCCGACCGCTCCGACGGCCTGACGCACCGCAGGCCCCACACCGCACCCGAGGAGAACCGCCATGGCCGGACCGAGCCACGACCCCGCCCTCTACCGCGCGCGCGACCTCGTCGCCGTCCGCCGCGCGCTCATCTCGGTGAGCGACAAGACCGACCTCCTGCCGCTCGCGCAGGCCCTCGCCGACGCCGGTGTCGAGATCGTCTCGACCGGCGGTTCGGCGGCGCTCCTGCGCGACGCCGGTCTGACGGTGACCGATGTCGCCGAGGTCACCGGGTTCCCCGAGTCGCTCGACGGACGCGTCAAGACGCTGCACCCCGGCGTGCACGCCGGGCTTCTGGCCGACCTGCGTCTCGAGAGCCACGAGACCCAGCTCGGAGAACTCGGCATCTCGGCGTTCGATCTCGTGGTCGTGAACCTGTACCCGTTCGTGGAGACCGTGGCGTCGGGGGCTGCGCCCGACGACGTCGTCGAGCAGATCGACATCGGCGGACCCGCCATGGTGCGCGCCTCGGCCAAGAACTTCGCCAACGTCGCGATCGTCGTCTCACCCTCGTCGTACCCCGCGATCATCGAGTCGGTCGCTGCCGGTGGCACGAGCCTCGCGCAGCGTCGCGACCTCGCCGCCCGCGCCTTCGCGCACACGGCCGAGTACGACCGGGCCGTCGCGACGTGGTTCGCCGAGTCGACGCTCGAGGGCGACGAGCTGCCGCAGCACCTGACGATCCGCGCCGAGCGCCTGGCCACGCTGCGCTACGGCGAGAACTCGCACCAGCGCGCCGCGATCTACACGCGCGCGGGCGGCCACGGCATCGCCCAGGCCGAGCAGCTGCAGGGCAAGGAGATGTCGTACAACAACTACGTCGACGCCGATGCTGCCCTGCGCGCCGCCTTCGACATGGTCAAGCCGGCCGTCGCGATCATCAAGCACGCCAACCCCTGCGGCATCGCCGTCACCGCCCCGCAGGCGCTCGACCCCATCGCGTCCGCGCACCTGCGCGCGCACGAGTGCGACCCGGTGTCGGCCTTCGGCGGTGTGATCGCCGCCAACCGCACCGTCACGCTGAAGATGGCCGAGAACCTCCGCGACATCTTCACCGAGGTGATCGTCGCCCCCGACTTCGAGCCCGAGGCGCTCGAGGTGTTCAAGCTGAAGAAGAACCTGCGGGTGCTGCGCCTGCCCGCCGACTGGCGGCAGGAGCGCATGGACGTCCGCCTCGTCTCGGGCGGGCTGCTGCTGCAGGACGCCGACCGGTTCCCCGACGACATCGAGTCGGTCGCGAAGGACTGGCAGCTGGTCTCGGGCGAGCGCCCCGACCCCTCCGAGCTCGAGGGCATGATCTTCGCGTGGAAGGCGTGCCGGGCCGTCAAGTCGAACGCGATCGTGCTCGCCCAGGGCTCGGCGACGGTCGGGATCGGAATGGGCCAGGTCAACCGCGTGGACTCGTGCCGCCTGGCGGTCGAGCGCGCGGGCGACCGTGCGGCCGGCTCGGTCGCGGCATCCGACGCCTTCTTCCCCTTCGCCGACGGCCCCCAGGTGCTCATCGACGCCGGGATCAAGACGATCATCCAGCCCGGCGGCTCGGTGCGCGACCAGGAGGTCGTCGACGCGGCTCGCGCGGCGGGAGTGACCATGTTCTTCACGGGCGAGCGCCACTTCTTCCACTGACACGCCGGCGTCTTCCGCTGACCGTTGCGGGCCCGTCGAGTCAACAGGTGATCGGCGGCCCCGCAACGGGCGATAGGGTCGCTTCGGGTGTGGAGCGTTTCGGGGAGGAACGAGTGATCTGGGAGATCGATGAGCGCGCTCGGACGATCGAGGGGCTCGATGCCGACGGTCGCCCGAGGCCGGAGTACGCCGCGTCACTCGGGCTGCGCCGCGCTCCGTTCGGCAGACGCGCGCTGGCCACCGTCATCGAAGCCCTGGTCCTGCTGCTGATCCAGTCGCCCATGCTGATCGTCGTGGTCCCGGCGCTGACCACCGTCGCTCTGGCGACGGACCCCGTCGAGGCGCTCACGGCACGCGACGACGTCGTGCTGCTGATCATCCTCGCCGCCGTCAGCTCCGGCCTCTCGACCGCGTTCCTCCTGACCCAGCTCATCCTGCTCGGCCGTCGCGGGGTCACCCTGGGCAAGGCGCTGACGGGACTGCGGGCCGTCAACGTCCGCACCCTCGAGCGGCCGGGATTCTGGCGCGGAGCGGTCGTGCGCTACCTCGTCCTCTGCGCGAGCACGATCGTTCCGGTCCTCGGCCCCCTGCTCGTCATCGCACTGTCGCCGTTGTTCGACCCCGACCGCCGGGGTCGCAGCTGGCCCGACTTCGCCGCCGCCGTCTGGCTCGTCGACGTCAAGCGCGGGCTCAACCCCTACGACGACAAGCGCATGCGCATCGCTCGGAAGACCGTCGCGACGGATCTGCTCGACGTCAAGGCCGAGCTCCCCTCGCTGGCCACGCCGGTCGCCTCAGGCGGAGCGGAGGCCTACGTGCCCCTCGCGCGCAACAAGGGCGGTGTCCTCGGCGCGGTGCGGTCGGCCCCCGGCAGCGGCATCATCGGCGAGACGGATGCCGCCGAGGAGGAAGCGCGCCCCGGCATCCCCACCACCGTGGCCCCCGCGCCGTTCGCGGCGCCTGCGCCGGGTCTGCCCGCGGCGTCGCCGGCCCCGGCGCCCGCGGTCCCGGCCGCTTCCGCGCCCGCACCCATGCCCGCCGCCGTCGCCCCCGGAGCCATCGTCGCGCCCGGGGCCGGGTCGGCCCCGTGGACGCCGCCGCCCCTCCTCGAGGAGCCCGCACCCGCGGCTGCGCCGGCCGCACCCGCGGCTGCGCCGGCCGCACCCGCGGCTGCGCCGCCCGCACCCGCGGCACCGGCCGCTGAGTCACCGGCTCGACCGGCATCCGCATCCCCGGCGGTGGTCAAGCTGACGCTCGACTCGGGCGACACGATCGCGGTGCCCGGGGGCGGGGTGGTGCTCGGGCGTGCCCCGGCGACCGGCCCCGACGACCGCGACGTCGCACCGGTGCCCGTCGTCGACCACACCCGGTCGATCTCGAAGACGCACTGGGCGCTGCTGCGTGTCGATGCCCGAGTGGTCGCCGTCGAACGCGGCTCGACGAACGGCAGCGTGCTCGTCCGAGGCTCAAGAGAGCAGGCGCTCGTCCCGGGCCAGCCCGTCGAGCTGCACGACGGCGACACCATCCGCTTCGGCGATCGCTCCGCGGTCGTCGCCATCCGCTGACCTCCCCGCCGACCGACGTCGCACGGCTGACAGGAATCCTCGATGAGACTCAAGCTGACGCTCCAGCGCCGCGATCACACCGGCACCGACATCGTCGTCACGTCCGACTCGACGGCGACCGTCCACGACGTCGCGCGCCGGATCGTCGACAGCGACCCGCGGCGCGAGGTCGCCGCGGGCGACTCCGATGTCCTGACGCTGACGGTGGCCCCGCCCACGTCGCCCGACTTCGTCATGCTCGACCCGCACATGCTGGTCAGCGACGCGCCGATCGGCTCGGGCTTCGTCGCCTCCGTGACGAACCTCGGCGCGGACTACGTCGCCACTCGCGGAGCCGGCGGCCCCGTGGCCGCCATCCTCCACGTCGTCGGCGGACCGCTCGCAGGACGCGAGTTCTCGCTGCCTCAGGGCCATTTCACGATCGGCCGCTCGCAGGGCAACGACATCGTGCTCGACGACCGGCTGGTGTCCAAGCGCCACGCCCGTATCGAGATCGGTGCCTCCGTCGAGCTGGTCGACCTGAACTCGGCCAACGGCATCGTGATCGACGGCGGTCTCGTGCAGCGTCTGCGCGTCATCCCCGGTCAGCGCTTCCAGCTGGGCGACACCGAGCTCGTGGTCTCGATGGCCGAGACCTTCGCTCCGGTCGAGCAGGACCCGGTCCTCGAGCGCGGCGGCAGCCTGCTGTTCAACCGCAGCCCCCGGGTCGAGGCGCGCTACGTCGGCGAGGAGCTCGAAGAGCCTCGGATGCCGAAGGACCCGGTCTCGCGGCTCTTCCCGTGGCCGATGCTCATCGCCCCGCTGATCCTCGGCATCGCGATGTTCTCGATCACCAATCAGCCCCGCACGCTGCTGATCATCTTCATGACGCCGATGATGCTGCTCGGCAACTTCGTCTCGCAGCGCACGCAGCTCGGTCAGCGTCAGCGCAAGGAGGTGGAGATCTTCGAGCGCACCTTCGAGGAGCTCGAGGAGAAGCTGTACCGGCTGCGCCCGCGCGAGCGCGAGGTGCGCAACACCGAGGTGCCGCCGGTGGCGGTCGTGTTCGAGGAAGCGATGCAGCTCGGCCCGATGCTGTGGACTCGGCGCCCCGAGCACTGGAATTTCCTCTCGGTGCGCATGGGCACCTCCGAGGCCCCGTCGCGCACGAGCGTCAAGCGGGCCGAGAACCCCGACGCGCTTCAGGAGTACGTCGAACGCGTCGATCGGCTGCGTGAGCGCTACCGCCTGATCGACGGCGTCCCGGTGCTCGAGTCACTGCAGAGCGTCGGTGTCCTGGGCGTCGCCGGCGGTGCTCGTGAGGCGGCCGACGCCCTTCGAGGACTGGCCGTGCAGCTGTTCGGTCTGCACTCCCCGAACGACCTGGCCGCCGTCGCGCTGACCGAGCCCGAGTGGGCGAAGGAGCTCGAGTGGCTCAAATGGCTGCCTCACACCTCGAGCGAGCGCAGCCCCTTCCGCGACATGCCGCTGTCGGACTCGGCCTCCACCGGTGCCGCCCTGCTCTCGGGGCTCGAGGAGCTCGTGATGCGCCGGTCGAAGGCGGCAGCCGCCCCGCGCCTGCCGTTCGACGACGACTGGGACCCGATGCGCTACGGCACCGATGTCCGGCGCGCCGCCGAGGAGGCGACCTTCCCGGGGCAGACCGCGGTGCTCGTCATCGTGACCTCCGATGCGCCCGTCGACCGCGCGCGACTCATTCAGGTGCTCGAGCGCGGCGCCGACGTCGGCGTCTACGGCATCTTCGTCGCGCCCGTCGTCGACGCTCTGCCGGCGGTCTGCCGCACGTTCGTCGACGTCTCGGCCGGCCTGGGTGCGGCGCGCGTCGGCACGGTGCGCAGCGGCGTCGAGTACCCCGTCACCGAGGTCGAGGGCGTCTCGAACGAGCTCATGACGGTGCTCGCGAAGCGGCTCGCACCGGTCACCGACGCGAGCACGATCGTCGAGGACTCCTCCGACATCCCGAACTCGGTGATGTTCCTCTCGCTCGTCGGCTCGGAGCTCGCGACCGACCCCACGTTCGCGGTCGAGCGCTGGCGCGAGAACAACACGATCCTCGACCGGTCGGGTGCCGCGATGCCCCGCCTGAAGAAAGCCGGCAACCTCCGCGCGATCGTGGGCCAGGGGGCCACCGACGCCATGACGCTCGACCTGCGGACGCAGGGCCCGCACGCCCTCGTCGGCGGTACGACGGGTGCCGGCAAGTCGGAGTTCCTGCAGGCGTGGGTGCTCGGCATGGCTGCGGCCCACAGCCCCGACCGTGTCACCTTCCTCTTCGTCGACTACAAGGGCGGATCGGCTTTCGCCGACTGCGTCGAACTGCCGCACACCGTCGGCCTCGTCACCGACCTGAGCCCGCACCTCGTGCGGCGCGCGCTCACGAGCCTCCGGGCCGAGCTGCACCACCGCGAGCACCTGTTCAATCGCAAGAAGGCGAAGGACCTGCTCGAGCTCGAGAAGCGCCGAGACCCCGAGACCCCGCCCGCGCTCGTCCTCGTCATCGACGAGTTCGCCGCGCTCGCCGGCGAGGTGCCCGAGTTCGTCGACGGCGTCGTCGACATCGCCCAGCGCGGTCGCTCCCTCGGCATCCACCTCATCATGGCGACGCAGCGCCCCGCCGGCGTCATCAAGGACAACCTCCGCGCCAACACCAACCTCCGCGTCGCGCTCCGCATGGCCGACGAGTCGGATTCGAAGGATGTCGTGGACGACCCGGTGGCGGCCCGATTCGATCCCAGCATCCCCGGCCGCGGTATCGCCAAGACCGGCCCCGGACGTCTCGTTCCCTTCCAGTCCGCCTACGCCGGTGGCTGGAGCACCGACGAGGTCGTCGCCGCGGATGTGAGCGTCGCCGAGCTGCGGTTCGGATCCGTGCAGCGCTGGGAGGTCGACGAGAAGCCCGAAGACCCGGCCGCCGAGGTCGATCCCGGTCCCAACGACCAGAAGCGCATCGTCGCCACCCTCGTCGCCGCGGCCAACCGCGCGGCCATTCCGGCTCCCCGACGGCCGTGGCTCGACGACCTGGAGACGACCGTCGACATCCGCTCGCTGCCCGCGGGCCGCGCCGGGTCGATCCTCATCGGTAAGAGCGACATCCCCGAACGCCAGCTTCAGGAGGCCGTGTACTTCGAGCCCGACCGCGACGGCTCGCTCCTCGTGTACGGCACCAGCGGCTCGGGCAAATCGACGGTGCTCCGCACGATAGCCATCGCCGCCGCGACGACCGGCCGCCGAGCCGAGAACATCGAGGTCTACGGCCTCGACTTCGGATCGGGCTCGCTCAAGAGCCTCGAGACCCTGCCGCATGTCGGTTCGGTGATCCCCGGCGACGACGCCGAGCGCGTGCAGCGCATCATGCGTTCGCTCGGGAAGGTGCTCGACGACCGCGGCAAGCGCTTCAGCGCCGCCAACGCGTCGACGATCGCCGAGTACCGCGAGCTCACCGGCCGGGACGAGGCGCGCATCGTGCTGCTCCTCGACGGGCTGCCGCAGTTCCGGGCCGAGTGGGAGTCCACCACGGCACGGATGCCGTTCTACCAGGCGTTCATGCGGATCCTCGGCGAGGGCCGCCCGCTCGGCGTCCACGTCGTGGCGACCGCCGATCGCTCGGGGTCGGTGCCGACGGCGGTCAGCTCGAACATCTCGCGCCGCGTCGTGCTGCGCCTCTCGGACGAGAACGCCTACGCGCTGCTGAACGCGCCGAAGGACGTGCTCGACGAGCGATCCGCGCCCGGACGCGCCATCGTCGACGGCTTCGAGACGCAGATCGCCGTCCTCGGCGGAACGCCGAACGTCGCGGAGCAGACGAAGCTGCTCGGTCAGCTCGCCGACGAGCTGCGTTCGCGCGGCGTGCGCGAGGTCGCCGAGATCGGTTCGCTGCCGACGCGTCTCGCGCCCGCGGACCTTCCCGACCGCATCGGCGAGTTCCCGGTGCTCGGCGTCGCGGAAGACACCCTGGCCGCGCGCGAGTTCGACCCCGTGGGAACGTTCGTCGTGGCCGGCCCGCCGATGGCGGGCAAGACCACCGCGATGAAGGCCATCATCACGTCGATGACGCGCCTCGACCCCGAGGTGACGCTGTTCCACTTCGGCGGCCGGCGCTCGCAGCTGCGCGACTTCGCGCCGTGGGTGCGCAGCGCCACGACGCCCGACGATGCGAAGGAACTCGCCACCGAGCTCGCCGAACTCGTCGCCGACGAGACGCTGGGACGCCGCATCCTCATCGTCGTCGAAGACGTGCCGCAGTTCGCCGACTCGCCGGCGGAGCGCCCGCTGAAGGCCCTGTTCCAGGCGGTCAACCGCAGCGACCACCTGCTCATCGGCGATGCCGACGTCACGCAGGTCACGAGCGGCTTCGGCCTCGTGGGCGACTTCAAGGGCGGCCGCAAGGGCATCATCCTCAAACCGGAGGCCTTCGACGGCGACGCCGTGTTCAAGGTGCCGTTCCCGAAGGTCAAGCGCAGCGACTTCCCCGAGGGCCGCGGGATCTTCGTGCAGGCCGGTCGCGCCGTCACGGTGCAGATGCCGCTCGTCGAGTCCGAGACCGTCGCGGCGCCCCGGCCGGTCGCGGCGGGCGCGGGGGAGGCCGTGTCGACCGACACCGTCACCGAGACCATTCGCTGAGTCCGAGAGCCACAAGGCGAGACAACCTCGACGGTTACCCGGCGACGACCCGAATATCGCTCACCTGGCGGCGCTTGCGCATGCCGTCATCGCGGCGAACGGACCGAAGACTGGTCTTCTCTCGTCGACGTCTCAGCTCGCCCGTGCCCGGGCGAGCGCGTCGCGCGCACCCGAGGCTGTGGGGAGCGTGCGGATCGCGCCGTCGTCGACGAACGACGACCCGACGCGAATCGTCGTCTCGGCGTCGGGTAGAGCGCCGTTCGCGTCGGCTCGCGCGCCGGCTCGCTCGCCAGGGGCGTCGCGGACATTCGCCTGGGGTCGCGCGGTGAGCTGCGGCTGCCCTCTTTCCCGCCGCCCGCAGACGGAGCGGGCAACCGAGACCCGCGGCACCCGTCTGTGTTCGCCCCGGCCGTCGTTCTGACGGAAAGCGATTGCCTATCACATTCCGAGATGGGGAGTTCTCCCCATCGACCTCGGGCCTGGGCTGCCGATAGGTTTTGGGTGTCGGCTCCGGAGGGGGGTCGGGACATCTACTTTCAGGAGGGCCGTCATGGCTGATTTCGGTGCATCTTATGGCGAGATGGAGCAGGTTGCGAGCTCGCTGTCGCAGGCTCGCGATGACATTCAGGGTCAGCTGGACACCCTGAAGTCCCAGGTCGACACGCTGCTGGGCGATGACTTCAAGACGCAGCACGCGTCGGGCAAGTTCGGTGAGGGCTACTCCGAGCTCACCACGGGTCTGAAGAACGCGGTCGATGGCATCAACGACATGTCCGAGTCGCTGCTGGGCATGATGCGCGCGATCCAGGACCTCGACCAGCAGCTCGCCGGCAGCTGATCTCGTCTTCCCGGAGCCGAGGCGTCCTGGGCGCCTCGGCTCCGCTCGATTCTCGGAGGTGACCATGGTCGACGTGCGGATCGACTACGGCGCGATGCGCGCCAGCCGCAACGCTTACGCGAACATGCGGGATGTTCTCGACGGGGCGACACGGGCGATGTCGAACGTGTCGGGCGCGGCCGTGCCTCAAGACGTGCTGCGGCGGCGTCTCGAGGATCTCCACGATTCGTGGGGTGGCGGTATCGACAAACTCGCCCGCTATGCGGAAGACGCGGGCACGGGACTCGAGGGCATTCTCGAGGCATTCCAGCAGCTCGACACCGAGCTCGGCAACAGCATGGTTCCGCAGGAAGGATCGGCGTCGTGACCGACTTCTCCGCTCTCGGCTTCGACCCCGCCCCTGGCGATGTCGCGACGCTCTCCGGATATGTGGATGCGCTCACCACCAGCTGCGACGGCGTCGATGACGCGCTGTCGATGATGGACGGCTCCGACGACGGCGCCTGGATCGGAAAGTCGGCGACGGCGTTCCGCGCCGCACTCAGCGAGGACTTCCGACCGCACCTCAGTGACACCGGCGAGGCGTTGCGCACATCGCGGACCGCCCTCGCGACCTGGACCGATCAGCTCACCAACTACCAGCGGCGTGCCGCAGCGCTCGCGGAGGAGGCCTCAGCGGCATCCGCGAGCGTCGCCTCATCGGAATCGGCCCATGCGCAGGCACAGGCGAACAAGGACGCCGAGGACGCCGACCCGGATGCCGTGTCGAACGCGTCGACGGCGCTGGCGAACGCGCAGGGCGAGCTGGAGTCGATCCGCGCGCGTGCTCGTCAGCTCAAGGACGAGGTCGACGCCGATGCTGCCGCCGCGGCCGGAGCGCTGCTGTCCGCGAGCGACACGCTGAACTCCTACGCCGGCAATCCGGTCATGAACTTCCTGGGCTCGGCCGGCGACTGGCTCGCCGACGCAGGCAACTGGCTCATGGACAACGTGGTGCCGATCCTGGAGGACATCCTCCGGGCGGCGCTGCCGATCATCGCGATCCTCTCGCTCTTCATCCCCGTCCTCGGCACGGTGGCGCTCATCATGTCCATCGCGCTCGTCGCGATCGACGGCCTGCAATGGGCGACCGGTCGTGGAACGTTCGCCGAGTTCGCCACCGGCGCCCTCGGACTGCTCGCGGGTGGCGCGCTCGGGCAGGCTGCAAAGGCGCTGATCGGCCCCGGTGGACAGGTGCTCATCCCGTCGATCCAGGGCATGACGCCGGCCATGGCCGGCGGTGGGGCCGCGGCGGGAAGCGTCGCCGTGGCGCTCAACGTCAATCTGCCCAACATGGTCGCGAACACCTACTGGACCGTGAACAGTGCGATGGACGCCCACAGCAAGGGGACGGACTTCGTCGACAGTCTGACCGGGCCGTGGCAGAACCTCTCCGAGCGGTTCAACAACACCCTGCGCGGCAACGGTCCGCGCACCGACGAGGAGGTCTGATGACCGAGCAGGAGGCGACGCTCGACCCGATCGCGGCTGAGGGTGCGCCGCTGCGGGTCTGGCAGCGAGTGCCCCAGGGGTGGATCGAGTTCCGCTCGTTCGGCGATCGTTCGCCGCAGGAGTGGCTCGACTGGTACCTCGTGAGTGCCGAGGGCTGGCTCCCGGATGCTGCGCGCGACGCGATCGTCGACGGCTTCCGCGCCGGCGTCGAGCTGTTCGCCGACACAGCCTTCGCCTTCGCCGGTGTCTCGCTGACGTTGGGCGAGCGCCCGGCGGCGTTCTTCCTCTGCACGAACGTGGTGCCGGGGACGGCCGAGACCGACGCCGCCGCGACGGCGTTCCACCGGCTGCTCCCGCTCGCGCGGTTCGGCGAGGGCGGGCGCAGCGAGAGCTTCACCACCCCGGACGGCCGCGTCGGCACCATCACCCTCGGTGCGTCGATGGACGGCGGGATGCCGCACCTCACGGCGGTCGGCGAGATCCGTCTTCCCGGCGGGGCGGGCACCGCCGTCGTCATGGGGTTGTGCTCCGACCCGCAGCAGTCGGCCGAACTGGCGCTGCACGTCGCGTTCGCGCTCACGACCACTCAGGCTCTGCCCGAGGGTGTCGAGCCCGCGGAGCCCGAGCCCGCCGCCACGTAGCATTCTGTCCATGGCGTTCGCTTTCATCCAGGCAGCATCCCGCCCGCTCCTCGAGACGGGCGAGGCGGGGGAGCCTGCGGCATCCGCGGGGCCGTCCGACGCCGATCGTGCTGTCGCCGTCCTGCGTGCCGACTACGAGCGATGGTCGCGCTGGGCGCTCGGAATCGTCGGATTCGTCGCTGCCGCGGGCGGCGTGTTCTTCGCGGGCGGGCTGGTCGCGACCGTCGTGGCGATGGGCGTCGTGACACCGGACACCGTCATCGTCATCGTCATCGCAGCGGCGATCGCGCTCGGAGGCGTCGCGCTGCTCGTGGTGTTGTGGCGCACGGGTCGCGCCTTGACTCGCGCCGCGTCGTTCTGGCTGCGCGCACCGTATGTCGCGGGCCAGCGCGCGCCGCGCGCCGCAGGATGGGTACAGGCGCGTACCGTCAACCTCGAGCCGCGCATCCTGGTCCGTCTGAGCACGGCGACCTTGGCGCTGCTCGTCGCCATCGGCGGTGTCGCGGTCTTCGTGCGTGACCTCGGCGCCGGCGTCTCGGTTTTCACGGTGCCGGTCCTGCTGGTCGGCATCTGCGGCGCCCTCAGCGGCATCGGTCAGATCGGCGGCGTATTGCGTATCGTCAACGGCCTGAGTGCGGGCGACCCGCTGTGGGCGTGGCTGACGGGCTCGGTGCGCGCGCGCTGAGGCACGCTTCACCTGCCGCATACGCTGACGCTGCCGGTGGCTCATGAGCTTTCTCCACACCACGGCTCGCGGCTGGGCGGAAGACCACTCGCTCGCCGCCGACGTCCGATTCGCTCAGCTCGAGGCCGTGGCCTACCAGCGGCATCCGGAGATCTTCCAGCACTTCGGCGCCGACGGGGCCGCGATGGCGCACCGCCTGCACGCGAACGCGAAGAGGTCGCCGGTGCGCGGCGTCCTCGACGTCGTGCTGTGGGCCGTCGTGATCGGCGCGTTCTTCGCACCGATCGCGGGTCTCGCCGTGCTCATGGGCGACCGCTTCGACTTCCACCGCATCGAGGCCCAGCGGGCGATGCCGATCGCGGGCGCGATCTTCACCGTCGCGGCGGTCGCCCAGGCCATCCTCCTGGTCATCTGGCTGGTCCGGGGCGCCCGGTTCTCGTGGCCGGAGTTCTCCATCCACCTCGTGGCGGGGACGATGGCCATTCTCGCGCTCGGCACGATGCCGGGCATCGCCGAGCTCGACGACTACATCGGGTGGCAGCAGTGGCGGGTTCCGGTCCTCATCGCGCTCGGCGTCGCCGGGCTGGCAGCCCTCGTGATGCTGGTGCGTTTCCGCGTGCGCGAGCCCGATGGCGACGGCGAGGCCGTGCCCGAGACGGGTCTCAGCGTCGGCGGCATCCGCGCCCGCATCGCGGCGCTGCCGGGGGATGAGCGTCAGGCCGTCGTCGACGACCGCAACGCGGCCCTCGCGGTGCTGCACGAGCGCGGCCTGATCGATGCCGGCACCCTCGAGCGGGCCCTCGGGTGCGAGCCGGGAACGCTGTTCCTCCTCGACGCCGAGCGGCGCGCGTGAGGCGGTGGCTGCGGCGGCCGGCCGTTCCGGCTCAGACGGTCGGACGGCCGTAAGTCTCGAGGAAGCGCAGCCACACCTCGCTGAGCGTCGGGTACGCCGGCACGGCGTGCCACAGCCGTGCGAGCGGAACCTCGCCGACGACCGCGATCGTCGCGGACTGCAACAGCTCGCCGACATCCGCCCCGACGAAGGTCGCCCCGATGAGAACGCCGCGGTCCTCGTCGACGATCGCGCGTGCCTGCCCGGTGTAGGCGTCCGACCGCGTCGACGCGCCCGCGATCCACGAGAGGTCGTAGTCGAGCACGCGGATGTTGCGTCCCGCAGCACGCGCGGACGCCTCGGTCTCACCGACCGAGGCGACCTCGGGGTCGGTGAACGTCACCTGCGGCACGGCGCCGTGGTCGGCAGTCGCGACGTGCGCACCCC
This sequence comes from Microbacterium sp. TS-1, assembly GCF_000509385.1. Classification (NCBI taxonomy): domain Bacteria; kingdom Bacillati; phylum Actinomycetota; class Actinomycetes; order Micrococcales; family Microbacteriaceae; genus Microbacterium; species Microbacterium sp. TS-1. The sequence continues at coordinate 603,058 of NZ_BASQ01000002.1, read as the reverse complement.
ACGGGGCGTCGTCGACGGTGCCACCGGTCGCCCGGGCGACGATGACGTCGCCGGCTGCGCGGGCCTGGTACTTGCCCTGGTGCGTGAGGAGGGCGCGGTGGTTGACGTCGCCGACCGCGTAGAGCCAATCGGATCCGCGGACGAGCATCGTGTCGTCGACATCCAGCCACGAGCCGGGCTCCAGGTCGACGGTATCCAGCCCGAGATCCTCGGTTCGCGGGACGCGTCCGGTCGCGACGAGCACCTCGTCGGCGCGGACGCGCGTGCCGTTCGACAGCTCGAGCTCGACCTGACCGTCGTCGACGCGCTGCGCGGAGACGAGGTCGGTGTGAAGCAGCACCCGCGCACCTCGGTCGGTGAGGGACTGCGCGACGAGGTCGCCCGCGAAGGGCTCCATCGGTCCGAGCAGCCGGCTGCGCGCGATGAGCGTCACCTCGCTGCCGAGGTCGACGAACGCCGTCGCCATCTCCGCGGCGACGACGCCGCCGCCGACGATCGCGAGCGAGCCCGGGATCTCCTGCACGGCGGTCGCTTCGCGGCTCGTCCACGGAGACACATCGGCCAGGCCGGGGACGTCGGGGAGGAGCGCCGCCGAACCGGTGCACACCGCGACGGCGTGACGTGCGACGAGGGTGGTGAGCGAGCCGTCGGGTCCGGCGACCTCGACGCGCTTCTCGCCGGAGAGGCGGCCGTGCCCGCGCACGAGGTCGACGCCGGCTCCCTGGAGCCACTCGACCTGCGACGCGTCGTTCCAGTCGGAGGTCAGCGAGTCGCGGCGGCGAAGCACCCCGGCGACGTCGATGTCGCCCGTCACGGCCTGCTTCGCGCCGTCGACCGCGCGCGCTGCGCGGAGGGCGGCGCCGGCCCGCAGGAGACCCTTCGACGGCATGCACGCCCAGTACGAGCACTCGCCGCCGACCAGTTCGCTCTCGACGATGGCGACGCTCAGGCCGCCCTGCACGGCGCGGTCGGCGACGTTCTCTCCGACAGGACCGGCTCCGATGACGACGAGGTCGTAGGTGCGTTCGCTCATGTCGTGACGCTAACCCCGGTTGCCGGCTGTGCGCCAGCACTTGCGCTCAGCGCGGTCGCGCATTGCCGGTCGTCGCGGGTGCGCGTGCCGCCAACAGGCTGAGAGGCTCGATGCGACCCGTGAGCGGGCATGGCGAGGGGGTGAGCCTGTTTGGGGCACGAGGCGACGGCGGGTCGCCGGCCGGCGAGGCAGGGGAGTTCTCCCCATCGACGCGGCGTGCGGGCCCCCGATAGCGTGTGAGCGTCGGCCGGACCGAGCCGGCGGAGGGGGCCCGATGTCAGACGTCGAGATCTACTACCACGCGCTCACGAGCGCCGCGGATGCGATCCAGACGCGGGTCTCGAGCGCGGTGATGGACAACGCCGACATCCAGGGCGACGACACCGGTGTCGAGAACCCCGCGCACCGGGTCGCGCTTCGTCTCGAGATGAACCGGCGGCTGAGCGGGCTGAATCGCGCCGTGCTCGAGCGCACGACCGCGGCATCCGAGGTCGGCGCCCTGCTGACCGCGATCACGACGCGCTACTCCGACCTCGATGTCGAGCTCACCGGTCAGGAGCAGCCGTGACGCTCACCTCACCCAACCGCGGCTACCCGCTCGAGCGCCTCGAGGGCAATCCTGGGTCGATGAGCTGGTGGAGCGGCGCGTTCAGTCGCGTGGCGGCGTCGCTCGGCGACCTCCGCACCACCGTCCAGGCCGCGACCGACCTCGACGGTGTCGGTGCATCGATCCGCTCGGCACGCTCGAAAGCGCAGGAAGTCGCCAACGGGCTGGCTACGGAGATCGCCGAGGCGGAGCTTCTCGCGGGGGTGCTGCAGCGGTACGCGGACGCGTTCTCGTCGTCGGCGGAGTCGGCGAACCGGCTCATTGACGACATCGAGTCGGCCCACGCGTCGTTGTCGTCGGCGTCAGCCGCGGCCGATGAAGCCGGGCTGAACGCGCTGTGGACCTCTCGCTCCGGCGAGCCGGCCGACGTCCGGCGCGCGAATGACGCCGCACAGGATGCCGTCGCGGCCCGGGATGCCGCGGCGCGGGATCTCGCCGATCTGTGGGAGCAGTTCGAGAGCCACTACTCGGCATGGGACGCGGCCTACGACGCGGCGCTCGCCGAGCTCGCCGGCGGTGCGGGGCCGGCGATGACGTCGCAGGCGCAGAACCTGCTCGACCAGCTGCTCGCGGCGGACACCCCGCAGGCCGTGCTCGAGCTGTGGCTCGCGCATCCCGAGCTGCAGGATGAGATCGCCCGAGCGCATCCCGATATCATCGGCAACCTCGACGGCATCCCTTACGACGTCCGCGGACGGATCAACCGCGAGCGCCTGGAGGCGCTGCGCGCCACGAACCCGGACGGTGCGCTCGGCGACGATGTCGCGGCGTTGTGGGAAGAGCTGACGGATGGCCCTCCCTTCCCGCTCCTCGTCTCGTTCGATCCCGACGGCTCAGCGCAGACCACCGCGGCGTTGGCATACGGCGATCTCGCTGCTGCAACCGACATCAACGTGCTCGTCCCCGGTATGAACTCGTCCGTGGCGGGTATCGGCGAGTGGGGAGACTCGGCTCGCGCTCTCAACAACGCGGGGCCGGGCCTGGCGACGATCGCATGGTTCGGTTACGACTCTCCCAACGAGATCGAGGAGCCCGGGATGGAACGGGCGCGCGATGGCGCGGCAGCGCTCCGCTCGTTCCTGCTCGGGATCGATGCGGTGCATCCCACCGCGGAGAAGGCCGTCATCGCGCACTCCTACGGCAGTACGACCGCTGCCCTCGCGATCGGGTCGCGTCCGGACGCACTCGGCGTCGACCAGTTCATCGCGGTCGGATCGGCCGGGTTCCCGAGCGACCCGCAGATCCTGTCGAACCTCCAGAACGCCGGGGGCCTGCGCATGTACGCGACGCTGTCGGAGAACGACGCCTGGGCCCGGATCGGCCGTGACACGAGCTGGGGCGGCGCGCACGGCACGGTTCCCGAGACGCTCCCCGGCGTGACCGAGTTCGGCAGCGACGGCGGTTATGCGGACGGCGAGCACCTCGCACCCACCCCGGGACACGGCGCGCACGAAGGCGGCAACGGCCCGCTTCCCTCCGGCGACGGCGAGGGGTACCTCGTGCAAGGATCGGAGTCGTTCTACAACATCCAGCAGATCGTCCTGACCGGTGAGCCTGGAACGGAGATGGACGGCGAAGGCAGCGAGCGCGGCTTCTGGGATCTGCCCGATTGGCTGGAGTGGCTGCCCGTTGACCCTTACCGGACGTGATTGATGAGATCGACCTCGCGAATGACGATGACGGCCTTCGCTGTCGGATTGGTGTTGATGATGAGTTCGTGTGCGGCGACACCGGGTGACGAACAGCCGGCCGCAGACCTGTACACCCAGGCGCGCGAGCAGTTCACGGCGATGGCCGACGAACTGCACACCGTGATCATGGCGATCGAGCCGACCGAGTGGCGCGTCGATCAGGGGCAGTACGGAGCGCGCCCGAGCGGATGCCAGCTGGGCGTGAGCTCGGAGACCGGATACTCGTTCACGGCGGTGCGCGCGCTCGAGCTGCCGGATCGGGATGCCGCGGAGATCGCGGCAGCGGCATCAAAGGGCTTCGCCGAGCTCGGTATCGACGCGGAGACCGTCGAGCGCGGTTCGGGGGATGCGCGAGAGGTGACGGTTGTGGGTGAGAGCGACGCCGCCCGTACCGTGGTCGTGATCCGGCCCCTCGATGGTCGTGTGCTCGTCTCCGGTGAGACCGCCTGCATTGCGGGCGCGAGCTCGGACATCCTCACGACGATGTTCGGTGAGGAACTGTACCCCGACGACGTCTGGCGGCGGCTCCCCGCAACGGAAGGCCCCTTGTCGGTGCCGCAGTTCTTCTTCCCGCCCGACGGCCCGATCTACTACAACGAAGACGGAACGCCGGTGCAGCCGCAGCCGGTCGTGACGGATGCCCCGGTCCCCTCGCGATGAAGGCCTGCGCCGCTGGCGGACGTTGCGCGAGACGAGCGCGGGCCGCCTCGGCATCGCCGCCGTCGTGATTCTCCCCGTGCTGCTGGCGAGCGGATGCGCGAATCCGGTCGGGCTCGAAGGCGGCGAGACGTATGCGCAGGCGCGGGACCGCTTCGTCGCGATGGCGACGGGCGTGCACACGATGGTCATGGCGATCGAGCCGACCGAGTGGCGCGTCGTGGACGGGTCGTACGGCGCTCACCCGACGGGATGTCAGCGCGCGCTCAACGAGGGCGGGGGATACCGCCTCGTCGCCGTCCGCGGTCTCGAGCTGCCGGGACGCGACCCTCGGGAGGTGGCCGGGGTGGCAGTCGAGGCTTTCGCCTCGTTGGGAATCGACAGCCACATGGCCGACCGGGGGCAGGGCGAGGCGCGAGAAGTGACCGTCGTAGCCGAGGGCGGCATGGCCGAGCGGGCGGTCGTCAGCATCCGTCCCGCGACGGGCCAGGTGCGGGTTTCGGCCGAGACAGAGTGCGCCCCAGGATCGGCACACGATCTCGCGACTGAGGTCTTCGCCGAAGAACGCCTGCCGGACGATGTCTGGCGCCGCCTCCCTGCCGTCGACGGTCCGGCCTCCAAACCGTCGTTCTCGTTCCCGCCGCCGTGACCCGCCGCCCTCGTCGACTCGCCAGAAAGCGCGGATTCGGAGGGGGCGGCATCCGCATTCTGTGGCGAGTCGACGGGGGAGGGAGCCGGGGACAGTCGTGTCCGATTTCCGCGAGCCGGTGTCGGCGGGGCATGTCAGGCTGGGGGCATGGCCAGTGACGGGATGACGTTCGACGAGCGGTACCGCGCGATCGACGCGCGCGACCGCCGCTTCGACGGCCAGTTCGTCACGGCGGTGCGCTCGACGGGCATCTATTGCCGCCCGAGTTGCCCCGCGCGCACCCCTCGGCCCGCCAACGTGACCTTCTATCCGACGAGCGCCGCCGCCCACGAGGCCGGATACCGCGCGTGCAAGCGCTGCCTGCCCGAGGCCACCCCCGGGTCGCCGCAGTGGAACCTTCGCGGCGATCTCGCAGCCCGGGCCATGCGCCTCATCGCCGACGGTGTCGTCGACCGCGAGGGCGTTCCGGGGCTCGCATCCCGCCTCGGGTACTCGTCGCGCCACCTCACCCGGCTCCTCGCGGCGGAACTCGGCGCGGGCCCGCTCGCCCTCGCCCGCGCCCACCGGGCCCACACCGCGCGCACGCTGCTGGTCGACACCGACCTGCCGATCGCCGACGTCGCCTTCGCCGCGGGGTTCGCGAGCGTCCGGCAGTTCAACGAGACGGTCGGCGAGGTCTTCGCGATGCCTCCCGGCCAGCTGCGTGCGCGACGGCAGGCGGGGGAGCGGATGCCGGGCCGCATCGACCTCGTCCTGCCGGTGCGCGAGCCGTTCGACGCCGCGGGCCTCTTCGGATGGATGCGGGCCCACGCGATCCCCGGCGTCGAGTCGGGCGACGAGCGCTCGTTCGCCCGCGTGATCCGTCTCGCCGGCGGGCCGGCGTGGTTCGAGGTTCGCCAGGATGACGCGGGGCGTGTGCGCCTGCGTGCCGAGCTGGCCTCGCTGGCCGACCTGTCGACCCTCATCGCCCGCGTGCGTCGGCTGTTCGATCTCGATGCCGATCCGACGGCCATCGACGAGGCCCTCGCGCGGCATCCCGAGATCGCGCCTCTCGTGGCGCGGATCCCGGGCGTGCGCCTGCCGGCGGCGATCGACCCCGACGAGATGCTCATCCGCGCGATGATCGGCCAGCAGATCAGCGTCGCCTCCGCCCGCACCGTGCAGGGGCGCCTGACCGCCGAGCTCGGCGAGCCGGTCGAGACCGCCGCCGGCCCCGCCACCCTCTTCCCGACGATGGCGGCGATCGCCGAGCGAGGCGCTGAGGTCCTGCGCGGTCCCGGCGCCCGCATCCGGGCGATCGTCGGCGCCGCCACCGCGCTCGCCGACGGCTCGCTGCGCCTGTCTCCGGGCGACGACACCCACGAGCAGCGCGCTGCGCTCCTCGCCTTGCCCGGCATCGGGCCCTGGACCGCCGACTATGTGCGGATGAGGGTGCTCGGCGACCCGGACATCCTGTTGCCCGGCGACGTCGCGGCACGCGCGGGCGCTGCCGCCGCCGGCATCCCGGCCGGCCCGTCCGAGCTGGTGGCCTGGGCCGAACGCACGGCGCCCTGGCGCAGCTACCTCATGGCGCATCTCTGGTACGCCGCACCCGTCACGCAGGCTTGGCGCGAAAGCGCGACCGAGCCGACCCTCCCGACGTCTCGAAAGGCCCGCACATGACCGCCGTCTCCGACGCTCCCACGCCGCTCAAGCCTGCCGCGACCGCGGCCGCGCGGGGCGAAATTGCCTCGATCCAGACCGTCGCGACCCCCGACGGTCCCTTCACGATCCTCGAGGCCGGCGGAGCGGTGCTGGCGTCCGGGTGGACGGCTGACCCGGTCGCGATCCTCGACCGGCTCCGGCCCGCCGCCCGCCCGGCGCGGGTCGTCGAGGCCCCCACGGATGCCGCCGCCGCGGTCGCCGCGTACTACGACGGCGACCTCGCGGCGATCGACGCGGTGCCGGTGCGCCAGTCGGGCACGGCGATGCAAAGAGCCGGCTGGCAGGCGCTCCGCGGGATCGCGCCGGGCGAGCCGCTGACCTACACCGGCTTCGCGGCGGCGCTCGGCTCGCCCGGCGCGGTGCGCGCGGCGGCATCCGTCTGCGCGCGCAACGCCGCGGCCCTCTTCGTGCCGTGCCACCGCGTACTCCGCACGGGTGGGGCGCTCGGCGGGTTCGCCTGGGGCGTCGAGGTGAAGCAGCGACTGCTGGCGCGGGAGGCGCGGCACAACGGCTGAGCGCGGATTCGTCCTTGCACTCAGCGAATACTCAGGTATAGCCTGGAGGGCTCCCGTGTGTGCAGCGGGTGCTCTGTCCGCTCGACCTCAGGAGGAAGCCATGTCCCCGGCCATCGTCATCACGAAGTCCGTAGCTCTCCTCATCACGGTCGACGGACGCCCCGCACGCGGAGGAATCGCCCGGTAGCTCCGGGAAGCGCTTCGTCGCTTCCGACGTTTCCTCCCGCGGGGCCCCGGTCCCGCTTCGCCGCGCTCGCGCGCGCCCCTCGCCGTCTTCGGCATCCGCTCGACACACCTCAGGATCATGACTTCCTCGACGCCCCCTCGTCTGTCCACGCCGCGCGCGCTCGCGCGTCTGCTCCCCTTCGCCAAACCGGTGCTGCCCCGGCTGAGCCTCGGCTTCGTCAGCGCGCTCATCGCGAGCCTGCTCGCCCTCGGCATCCCGCTCGTCCTCGAGGTGATCGTCGGGCCTGACGGCCCGATCAACTCGGGCGACCCGTGGCTCATCGTCCTCGGCGCCGGCGCCGTTCTCGCCCTCGGTCTGCTCGAGGCACTCATGGTCTGGGCGCGCCGCTGGTTCGTCCTCGCCCCGGCGACCAAGGTCGAGTACGAGCTGCGCACCGACTTCTTCGCGCGCCTGCAGCGACTGCCGGTCGCCTTCCACGACCGCTGGCAGTCGGGTCAGCTGCTCAGCCGGATGATGCAGGACATCAGCCTCATCCGCCGCTGGCTCGCCTTCGGCATCGTCCTGCTCGTCGTGAACATGCTGACCATCGTCGTCGGCTCGATCATCCTGTTCCGGTGGCACTGGCTGCTCGGCACGATCTTCGTCGTGGTCTCGGCGCCGCTGTGGATCGCGGGATTCATCTTCGAGAACCGCTACGGCCTGCTCTCTCGGCAGAGCCAGGACCAGGCGGGCGACCTCGCCACGGCCGTCGAGGAGTCGGTGCACGGCATCCGCGTGCTGAAGGCGTTCGGCCGCGGCGGACACGCCCTGCAGAAGTTCACGCGTCAGGCCGAGACCCTGCGCGAGACCGAGGTGAAGAAGGCCAAGGCGGTCGGCTGGATCTGGTTCTGGCTCGTGCTGCTGCCCGACATCGCCTTCGCGCTGTGCCTCGGGGCGGGTATCTACCTCGTCCAGGCCGGTGAGCTCGGTGTCGACTCGCTCATCGCCTTCTTCGCGATGGCGACGATCCTGCGCTGGCCCGTCGAGTCGATCGGCTTCCTCTTCTCGTTCCTCGTCGATGCGCGGACGGCGACCGACCGCATCTTCGAGGTCTTCGACGAGCAGAACACGATCGTCGACCCCGAGAACCCGACGACCATCGCGCAGCCGCGGGGCGAGCTCGTCTTCGAAGGCGCTCACTTCCGGTACCAGGACGCCCCCGAGAGTGAGCGCGACCTGCTCGACGGCATCGACCTGGCGCTGCGACCGGGCGAGACGATGGCCCTCGTCGGCCTCACCGGTTCGGGCAAGACGACGCTGACGACCCTGCCCGGGCGCCTGTACGACGTCACGGGAGGCCGCGTGCTGCTCGACGGCGTCGACGTGCGCGACCTGCGGCTCGACGAGCTGCGCCGTCACGTCGGCATGGCGTTCGAGGACGCGACGCTGTTCTCGCAGACCGTCCGGGAGAACGTGCTTCTCGGTCGCGAGGACCTCGAACGCGGCAGCGCGGAAGCCGAGCGCGTCATGCGCGAGGCGCTGTCGGTCGCGCAGGCGAACTTCGTCGACACGCTGCCCGAGGGAGTCGACACGGTCATCGGCGAAGAGGGGCTGAGCCTGTCGGGCGGACAGCGCCAGCGCCTGGCGCTCGCCCGTGCCGTGGCCGCCCGCCCGGCCGTGCTGGTGCTCGACGACCCGCTGTCGGCGCTCGACGTCGACACCGAGGCGCTCGTCGAAGACGCGCTCCGCGAGGTGCTGGCCGACACGACGGCGCTCATCGTCGCGCATCGCCCCTCGACCGTGACCCTCGCCGACCGCGTGGCACTGCTCGAGGAGGGGCGCGTGACCGCCGTCGGCACGCACTCCGAGCTGCTGCGCACGAGCGAGCACTACCGGCACGTGATCTCGAGCCTCGAGGACGAGCAGGAACGACACGACCAGGGCCGACACGACCAGGAACGACAGGATGAAACGGAGGTGACCCTGTGAGCACCGTCACCGGGACGAGCGGCGAGGACCGCTCCGACTACACCCGTGAGGAGAGCCGCGAGATCCGGCGTCGCTCGCTGCGCCTGCTCGGGTCGCTGGTCTCTCCGCTGCGCATGCAGCTGGCGCTGGCGGCGGTCGTGCTCGTCGTCTCGACGGCGCTGCGCGTCGCAGGCCCCGCCCTCGTCGGCTGGGGCATCGCCAACGCCCTGCCCGCCGTACAGCAGGAAGCGGACTGGATGCCGACCATCGCGGTCGTCATCGTCTTCCTCGTCACCGCTCTCGGCGGTGCCGCGCTCATCGGCTGGTACGCCGTGGTGGCGGCGCGCCTGACCCAGGCGGTCATGATCGACCTCCGCAAGCGCATCTTCCGCCACACGCAGCGCCTCAGCCTCGAGTTCCACGAGTCGTACACGTCCGGACGCATCATCTCGCGCCAGACGAGCGACCTCGACACCATCCGCGAGCTGCTCGACGGCGGCCTGAACGAGCTCGTCTCGGGTCTGCTCTACGGCGGGTTCACGCTCATCGCGCTGCTGCTGCTCGACTGGCAGTCGGGGATCATCCTCGCGGTCATGGGCATCCCGCTGTTCCTGCTCATGCGCTGGTTCTACCTACGGTCGCAGGTCGTCTACCGCGAGTCGCGTGTCATCAGCGCGAAGGTGATCGTGAAGTTCGTCGAGTCGATGACCGGCATCCGCGCGGTCAAGGCGTTCCGCAAGGAGCCCGCGAACGACGCCGAGTTCGGGGGGCTCTCGAGCGACTACCGCGATGTGAACATGCGCTCGATCCGCCTGTTCGGAACGTTCGAGCCGGCGCTCATGGCGGTGGCATCCGTCTCGCTCGCCCTCGTGCTGGCCTGGGGCGGATTCCGGGTGGTCGACGACACGCTGAGCCTCGGGTTCCTGCTGTCGGCCGTCCTGTACGTGCGGAACTTCTTCGCGCCGATGCAGGAGGTGGCGTTCTTCCTCAACTCGTACCAGTCGGCGACGGCGGCGCTCGAGAAGGTCTCGGGTGTGCTCGAGGAAGACCCGACGGTCCCCGACCCGACCGATCCGGTCGAGCTGCGGGAAGCCCGCGGGCACCTGCGCTTCGAGGACGTGACGTTCGGGTACTCGGATGCCGTGACGATCCTGCCCGACTTCGCGCTCGACATGCCCGCCGGGCAGACGATCGCGCTGGTCGGCACGACAGGTGCGGGCAAGTCCACGCTCGCCAAGCTCGTCGCGCGGTTCTACGACCCCACGAAGGGGCGCGTCACGCTCGACGGCGTCGACCTGCGCCAGCTGCACCCGAAGGATCTGCGCCGGGCGATCGTCATGGTCACGCAGGAGGCGTACCTGTTCAGCGGGACGGTCGCCGACAACATCGCGCTCGGCAAGCCCGACGCGACGATGGACGAGATCCAGGCGGCGGCGAAGGCCGTCGGGGCGCACGAGTTCATCGAGCGGCTGCCCGACGGTTACGCCACCGACGTCAACAAGCGCGGCGGCCGGGTGTCGGCGGGGCAGCGTCAGCTGATCTCGTTCGCGCGAGCCTTCCTCGCCGACCCGGCGGTGCTGATCCTCGACGAGGCGACGGCGTCGCTCGACATCCCGAGCGAGCGGCAGATCCAGGAAGCCCTGGGCACGCTGCTGGCCGACCGTACGGCGATCATCATCGCGCACCGCCTGTCGACGGTCGCCATCGCCGACCGGGTGCTCGTGATGGAGCACGGTCGCATCATCGAGGACGACACCCCCGCCGCGCTCATCGCCGGCACGGGCAAATTCGCCCAGCTGCACAGCGCCTGGCGCGAGTCGCTCGTCTGAGGCCCGCCGAGAACGCACCGCCGTCGCGAGAACGCACCCGAAACGGTGCGTTCTCGCGGGCGCGGTGCGTTCTCGGTGGCGGCGGCTCAGCCGGCGCGGTGGGTGACCGCGGCGAGGGGATGCGAGGTGTCGAGATCGGCGAGGGCCATCACCCCGTCGATGCCGACGCCGACGGGCGCCACCAGCCGCACCGACGCGTCGCCCGCGTGCAGGTCGGCGGTGAATGCCTCGAGCAGCGGTGCCGAGCCGAAGACACCGCCGATCGCGCACACCGGGAAGGTCTCCTCGTCGGTGCGGACCTGGGCGATCGCCGCGCGCACACTCTGCGCGAGCTCGTGCGCGGCACGCACCGAGATGTCCTGCGCGACGGCGTCGCCGGCGACCGCGGCACGCGCGACGACGGCGGCGAAGCTCGCGACGATGCGGACCCGGTCGGGGTCGGCCTGCAGACTCATGTAGGCCTGCGACAGGTCGGGCCAGCGGTCCGAGACCGCCGCCGTCAGCTCGGTCGTCGGCCCCCGGCCGTCATAGGCGCGCATCACGGCATCCAGGGCCTCACGGCCGATCCAGTATCCGCTGCCGGCGTCGCCCATGATCCAGCCCCACCCGTCGACGCGAGCGGTGGTCTCCGCGCCGACGGCGAGGGTGACGACCCCGGTGCCGGCCGCGACGACAGCCCCACGCCGGTCGCCGAGCGCGCCGAGGAACGACGTCGTCGAGTCGTGGGCGAGGACGACGCGGCGCACGCCGTGGGCCGCCGTGAGAGCGAGCATCGCGTCGGCGTCGGCATTCGCGTCGGTCAGCCCCGAGATGCCCGCGACCACCACGTCTGCCGGTGCGCCCGTGCGTGCGATCGTCTCGGCCACGACGGATGCGAGCTGGGGGAGGAGCGGCTCGCCGGTCCGGATGCCGGGAAAGAGCAGGTCGCCGCCGGATGCCGCAGCCGCGCGCACCTTGATCCCGCTCTGTCCCGCGTCGATCGCGAGCACTCGCCGTGTGCTCATGCGCTGCCGCCGAGCACACGACGCAGGAAGGCGGCCTGCGCCTCCCACTGGTATCCCTGGCCGCCCTCGTGCTCGTTGAAGGGGAAGACCGACATCTCCTTGTGCGCGCCGCGGTAGGCGTTGAACGCGGCGTAGACCGTCGAGGGCGGGCACACGGGATCGAGCAGTCCGACCGAGAACAGGGTCGGCGCGTCGGCGCGGCGAGCGAAGTTCACGCCGTCGAAGTACGACAGTGTCTCGAAGGCCCGCGCCTCGGCGCCGCGGTGCACGGCGAGCCAGCGCACGACCTCCTGGTAGGGGTCGCTGCCGGTGAAGCCGATGGCGCGCTCGAAGTGGCAGAGGAAGGGGACGTCGGGCATCGCCGCGACGAGACCCTCGCTCAGGCCGGCTGCGGCGATCGCGATGCCGCCGCCCTGGCTGCCGCCGGTGACGGCGACCCGGGAGGCGTCGACCTCCGGCAGCGACCGCACGGCGTCGACCGCGCGCACCGCGTCGGTGAACACCCGCCGGTAGTAATAGGTCTCGGGCGACTCGATGCCGCGCGTCATGAAGCCGGGCACGGCCGGGCCCGAGCCGTGGGGGTCGGGGGTCTCTCCGCCGCTGCCCCACACGCTGCCCTGTCCGCGGGTGTCCATGACGAACGAGGCGTACCCCGCGGTGGCCCAGGCGAGCCGCTCGGTCGGCAGACCGCGTCCGCCGCCGTAGCCGACGAACTCCACGACCGCCGGCAGCGGCCCCTCGCGATGCGCGGGGAGGATCAGCCACGCCTTCACGGGGTCGCCGCCGTACCCCGGGAAGGTCACGTCGTGCACGTCGACCGTCGCGTACAGCTCGGATGCCGCAGACACGGTCACCTCGCCGCCGGCCTCACGCGAGCCCGCGATCGTGGCGGACCAGAAATCGTCGAAATCGCTGGGCTCGCTCACCTCCGGGCGGTAGTCCTGAAGTTCGGCGAGCGAGAGATCGAAGCGCGGCACGCGCTCACCCTAGCGCGAAGCCCGCAGGCGTGAGAGATATCTCGACATCGAGAGAACCACGCCCGTGCGATACGCTGAGGATCGACCCTCGACGCGCTTTTTGGAGAGACGACACGTGCCCGACTCGACCATCATCTACACGTACACCGACGAGGCGCCGGCACTGGCCACCGCCTCCTTCCTGCCCATCGTCGAGGCCTTCGCCGGTGCGGCCGGCGTGGCCATCGAAACCCGCGACATCTCGCTGGCGGGCCGCATCCTCGCCGCCTTCCCGCAGAACCTCACCCCCGAGCAGCAGGTCGGCGACGCCCTGGCCGAGCTCGGCGGCCTGGCGACGCTGCCCGAGGCCAACATCATCAAGCTGCCGAACATCTCGGCCTCGATCCCGCAGCTGAAGGCGGCCATCGCCGAGCTGCAGGCCGCGGGGTACGACATCCCGAACTACCCGGACGAGCCGCAGAACGTCGACGAGAAGGACGTCCGCGCGCGCTACGACCGCATCAAGGGCTCCGCCGTGAACCCCGTGCTGCGCGAGGGCAACAGCGACCGCCGTGCGCCTCTGTCGGTGAAGAACTACGCGCGCAAGCACCCGCACCGCAACAAGCCGTTCGCCGAGGGGTCGAAGACCCGCGTCGCGACGCTGGGTCACGACGACTTCAAGTCGAACGAGACCTCGACGGTCATCGAGGGCGACGACGTCCTCGCCATCCGCTTCACGGCTCAGGACGGCACCGTCACCGAGCTGAAGTCGGGCCTGAAGGTCCTGCCGGGCGAGGTCGTCGACGCGACGTTCCTCTCGGCCGCGGCCCTCGACGCATTCCTCGCCGACACCGTCGCGCAGGCCGCGTCGGATGACGTGCTGTACTCGGTGCACCTGAAGGCGACGATGATGAAGGTCAGCGACCCGATCATCTTCGGCCACGTCGTGCGCGCCTTCTTCGCCGACGTCTTCGCGCGCTACGGCGACGACCTGGCCGCCGCCGGCCTCACCCCCAACGACGGTCTCGGCGCCATCCTCGCGGGGCTCTCGCAGCTCGCGAACGGCGACGAGATCCGCGCGGCCTTCGAAGCGGCCATCGCCTCCGGCCCGCGCCTGTCGTACGTCAATTCCGACAAGGGCATCACGAACCTGCACGTGCCCTCCGACGTGATCGTCGACGCCTCGATGCCCGCCCTCATCCGCAACGGCGGCAAGCTGTGGGGCGCCGACGGCGGCGAGGACGACACGATCGCCGTCATCCCCGACTCCTCCTACGCCGGCGTCTACCAGGCGACGATCGAGGACGTCATCGAGCACGGCCCCCTCGACCCCGCCACCATCGGCTCGGTGCCCAACGTCGGTCTGATGGCTCAGGCCGCCGAGGAGTACGGCTCGCACGACAAGACCTTCGAGATCCCCGCCGCGGGAACCGTCGAGGTCGTCGACTCGTCGGGCGGTGTCCTGCTGTCGCACGAGGTCCAGGCCGGCGACATCTGGCGTGCGACGCAGACGAAGGACGTCGCGGTGCGCGACTGGGTGAAGCTCGCCGTCACCCGCGCGCGTGCGACGGGTGTGCCCGCCGTGTTCTGGCTCGACGAGAACCGGGCGCACGACGCGAACCTCATCGCGAAGGTGAAGACCTACCTCGCCGACCACGACACCGACGGCCTCACGATCGAGATCCTGGCTCCCGCCGACGCGACGCGCTACTCGCTCGAGCGCATCCGTCGTGGCGAGGACACCATCTCGGTCACCGGCAACGTGCTGCGCGATTACCTCACCGACCTCTTCCCGATCCTCGAGGTGGGCACGAGCGCCAAGATGCTCTCGATCGTCCCGCTGCTGGCCGGTGGTGGTCTGTTCGAGACCGGCGCGGGCGGTTCGGCTCCGAAGCACGTGCAGCAGCTCGTCGCCGAGAACTACCTCCGGTGGGACTCGCTGGGCGAGTTCTTCGCCCTCGCCGCCTCGTTCGAGCACCTCGCCGAGTACACCGGGAACGCTCACGCGAAGGTGCTCGCCGACACGCTGGATGCCGCGACCGGAACGTTCCTCGAGCAGGACAAGTCGCCGGGCCGCGCGCTGGGCACGATCGACAACCGCGGCAGCCACTTCTACCTCGCGCTGTACTGGGCCCAGGAGCTGGCGGCTCAGACGGTCGACGGCGAGCTCGCCGCGGCCTTCGCTCCGGTCGCCGAGGCTCTCGCCGCGAACGAGTCCACGATCGTGGAAGAGCTGATCGCGGTGCAGGGTTCGCCGGCCGAGATCGGTGGCTACTACCGTCCCGACGCCGAGCTGGTCGCCGCCGTCATGCGCCCCTCGGCGACGCTCAACCGCATCATCGACGGGCTCTGAGCTCTTCTCGATACGGCGGAACGCCCCGGTCGCTTCGGCGTCCGGGGCGTTCCTCGTCGTGCGTGGGGGAGTCCGTCAGAAGCGGATCTCGGCGACGACCTCGCCGTACTCGGTCTCGTCGACAGGTGTGAAGCCGACGCGCGTGAAGAACGCCTCGGGGCCGCCCTCGCCCGCCTCGTAGATCACGTTGAGGCAGTCGAATCCGCGCATGCGCGCCTCGTCGACCAGTTGCTCGACGGCGAAGCGTCCGACACCGCGGCCCTGGTCGTCGGCGTCGACGTTGATCCGCCACAGCACGGAGCGGAAGTGCTCGTGCGGCGCGTCGGGGTCGAAGCCGGCGCTGACGAAGCCGACGACCTCGTCGCCGTCGAGGATGACGCGCTGCCAGGACGTCGCCGGGTCGACCACGGTCGCGGCGATGGCGTAGCTCTCGGGCACGACGAAGCGCTCCTGCCCGGGCTTCAGCGACAGGTTGTTCACCGCGACGATCGTCGACGCCGACAGTTCTTCCACTCGGAGGTCAGCCATGGTCACAGGCTAACGGTGATCGATCCGCCGCGCATCGGTCGATCGGACGATGAGACGGGATGCGCCGATCAGGCGTGGACGTAGACGTCGGTCCCGGCGACGGCCCACTCGTAGATCTGGGCCGCGCGCGAGTCGGGCATGCCGACGCAGCCGGCGCTCATGCGATTGCCCCAGTTGCTGTGCCAGTAGACGCCGTGGAACGCCTGGTCGCCGTTGAAGTACATCGCCCACTTCACGTCGGGCTGCACGTAGCTGACGCCCGAGTCGGCCGCGGTGCCGCGCATGTCCTGGCGCGGGGTCTTCCACCCGATCGTGTAATAGCCGGTCTGCGTGTCGGCGCCGGGGCGGCCGGTGGAGACGAGCCACGAATCGACGACGACGCCGTTCTCCTTGAGGTACAGGCGCTGTTCGCTCAGGTCGACCTCGAGCAGGCGGGTGATCGTCTCGGTGGTGACGGGAACGACCTCGACCGGCAACCGATAGGCGGCATCGCCCGTCGCGAGCTGCTCGGCGAACCCGGCGGCGATGCCGTCGGTCGAGGTCAGCGTGCGGCCGTCGAGACCGGCGTCGGAGTCGTCGATGATCTCACCGGCGGCATTGGCGAACACCACGCCGTTCACCGGCGCGCGATCGACGAGCCCCGGAAGCGTGTCGACGACGGGCTGGATCGCGGCGGCGTCCGCCGTGATCTCGAACGAGCCGTCGTCCTTCGTACCGATCGTGAGCCAGCTCGCGGCCGTCGCGCGGTCGACGGGCACCGTGCGCTCGTCGCCGACGTAGAAGCCGACGCCGTCGAGCATTCCGTTGAGCGAAGCGGCGGCCTCCTGGGCAGCGGCGGTGGTCGTCAGTGCGGACACGGGGGTCAGCTCGGGGTCGATGACGGCCTCGGTCGTGCCGGAGTCGAAGGCGCTCTGCAGGCCCGCGCGGGCCGCCTCGGGATCGACTCCCGCGCCGGGGACGTCGGGACTGACGACATACGACGTGCCGTCGAACGAGAGGGAGGCCGGCGTGGGCTCGACGTACAGGTCGCCTGCGGCGCTGCGCAGAGCGTCGGTGGCAGCCGCCTCGTCGAGCGTGATCGGTGCGTCGATGGGGTCGCCGAACCACTGCGTGATGTTCCAGGCGGGCCGGGCGTCGAAGGCCGAAGTCGCGAGGGCGGTGCCGTCGACCTGCGCTCCGAGGTCGGCGCCCGAGATGCTCGCGCCGCCGTCTCCGAGGGTGACGGTGGTCTGGTCGAGACGGTCCTGCACGGCGGATGCCGCGGCGCCGGGCGTCATGAATCCGACCGGGACCCCCGAGATGGTCGTACCGGGGGCGATCAGGAAGAATGACGCAGCAGCGGCACCGAGGGCGACCACGCCGACGGGGACGCCGATCCACAGGCCGAGGCGCCGCTTCTTGCGCGCCGGCTCGACCGGTGCCCACTCGACGCGCTGTCCGGGATCGCTCGAGAGCACGTCCGACTCGGCCGTGCTCTCATGATCGTGCTTCGACGCGACATCCGTCACCGCTGTACCCCCGTCTGCGCGTTAACGCGCACTCGGAACTCATGGTACGCGACACCGGTCCGAGAGCGGCCTGAGTGAAACCAGAGCGTTATGCAGCGGCGCGAACCCGATCGCGCCCGACGTCAGTTGGTGCCGCAGAGGTCGGTGTACGTGTCGATGCTGCCCTGCACGTCGCTCAGCGCCGTGGTGAGCTCGGTCGCCCGATCGGTGTCGCCAGCGGCGACGGCTTCCATCGAGTCGGCGGCCGAAGAGAACGCGGCCTGCAGATCGGGCAGGATGCCGGACACCTCCGCGTTCGTCACCTCGGCGGCCGCGTCGCCCATGCCGTCCGAGATCGTCCGCAGTGCGCCGGCCGCGGCGGCGGGGTCGGAGGGGTCGATCTCTTGGATGCCCTGCGTCGCCTCGGTCATGACGTCGTTGACCTGCGTGCACGCCTCCTCGACCGACTGGGTGCTGGCGGGGCTCGCGCCGCCGGCTGCAGAGTCGTTTCCTCCGGTGCAGCCGGTCAGGGCGACGAGTGCGAGAGCGGTGACGGCGAGGGCGGGCAGGCGACGGTTCATGGGGGTTCTCCTCGGGGCGGCGATTCCTCCACCCTACGGAGGAGCAGCGCTCGAACGTTCCCCTTGACATCGGCCGGGGATGCGGAGCGCGGATGTAACAGGTTTGTAAACATCACTAGCAAACCCCGGCCCGCGGGTTGTGCGCGACCCATTCGTAAGGTCTACTAACAAACATGACGAACACCGAGACCGAGGCCCCGCGGCGCACGACGCGCACTCGGCGCCCGGGCGCGAAGATCCTGCCCGAGCACGCTCGGGCGCACAATCGCGCACTCGTGCTCGAGCGGCTCTTCCACGGGGGAGCGATGAGCCGCGCCGACCTCGCGCGTGAGACCGGCTTGACCCGCGTCACGATCTCGGACCTCGTCGCAGAGCTCATCGGCGACGGCTTCGTCGCCGAGCAGGGCACGCGCGAGGCCGCGGGCCCGGGCAAGCCCGCCATCCTCGTCGATCTCGCCCGCGACGGGCACCGCATCGTCGGCCTCGATCTCTCGGGCAACGACCGCTTCACGGGGGCCGTGATGACCCTCGACGGCGAGATCGTGGCCCGTCACGAGGTCGTCGTGCCCGGCGACCGCGCCGCGATCCTGCCGGCGGTCGTGGAACTGGCGCGCACGCTGGTGCGCGACGCGCACGCTCCCGTGCTCGGCGTCGGCGTCGGCACCCCGGGTGTCGTCGACGCCGCGGGGGTCGTGCTGGCGGCGCCGGGCCTCGGCTGGGAGGAGGTCGACCTCACCGGCATCCTGAGCGAGGCGGTCGGCGTGCCGGTACTGGTCGCGAACGACGCCAACGCCGCGGTGCTGGCGGAGCACACGTTCGGCGGTGCCGGCGACGACATCATCCTCGTGAAGGTCGGCCGCGGTGTCGGTGCGGGCCTGCTCACGGGTGGCGACCCGCTGCGCGGCGCGCGCTCGGCGGCCGGTGAGATCGGACACGTCACGGTGGGCACCGACGGCGGCCCCGACTGCGTCTGCGGCAAAGTGGGATGCCTCGAGGCCTGGATCTCGGTTCCCTCGCTCTCCGCCCGCATCGATGCCGGCGACGCGGACGACCGCGAAGGACTCCTGCGCGACGCCGGTGAGCGCCTGGGGATCGCCCTCGCGCCGATCGTCGGCGCTCTCGACCTGTCGGAGGTCGTGCTCTCCGGCCCCGCGGAACTTCTCGACGGGGCGCTCGCGAGCGCCGCGGCCGAGACGGTGCGCACCCGCACGCTCGCCACGTTCCACGACGAGCTGCAGGTGCGGATGACGGAGCAGGGACAGGACATCGTCCTGCGCGGTGCTGCCGTCATGGTCCTGTCAGGGCGCCTCGGCGTCTCCTGACCTCGCTCCACAGCTCCATAGCCCCACCTGCACCACCCGCTCCACACCCGGACGAGCCCATCCGACTCGTCGACACCAGAGAAGAAGGAATCACCATGAAGAAGAGCCTCGGAGCACTGTCGCTCCTCGGTGTCTCCGCCCTGCTGCTCGCCGGTTGCGCGAGCGGCGACGCGGGACAGAGCGCCGAGACCGGAGACCTGACCGTGTGGCTGGTCGGCACCGACACGCCGCAGGATGCGCGCGACTACCTCAAGAAGACCTTCGAAGCCGAGAACGAGGGCTGGACGCTCACGATCGAGGAGAAGACCTGGGCAGACACCGCGGACAACTATGTGGCCGCGCTGTCGTCGAACGACGCGCCCGACCTCGTCGAGGTCGGTAACACGCAGTCGCCCGGCTTCATCGACCAGGGGCTGTTCCTCGACATCTCCGATCTCGAGGCGGACCTGGGCGGCGACGAGCTGCTGCAGAGCTTCGTCGAGCTCGGGTCGGCAGACGGCAGCCTGTACGCCGCCCCCTATTACGCGGGATCGCGCATCGTCTTCTACTCGCCCTCGTCCTACAGCGGCGAGGTGCCCACGACGCTCGAGGAGTACGTCGCCGACGGCATCGCCGCGACGACCGCCACGAAGTCGGGCATCTACGCCCCCGGCAAGGACTGGTACAACGCGTTGCCGTACGTCTGGGCGAACGGCGGCGAGATCGCGACGCAGGACGGCGACACCTGGAAGGGCGGATTCTCCAGCTCGGGCGGCATCGCCGGTCTGACGATGCTCCAGGACGTCTACCAGAACGCGACGAACGCGCCGGCCGACGCCGACGAGACCGACCCGCAGGTTCCGTTCTGCGCCGGTGAGATCGGCTTCCTCTCGGCTCCGGCGTGGGTGAAGTGGTCGATCCTCGCGCCCGCCGACGACGCGAAGGCCCCGGGCTGCCCCGAGACCGCCGGCGCCGACCTGAAGGCGTTCGCCCTCCCGGGCATGACCGCCGGCGAGGTCGCTCCCGTCTTCGCGGGCGGCTCGAACATCGCGATCGCGGCGAAGTCGGACGCGCCCGACAAGGCCGAGGCCGCGCTGAAGATCATCCTCTCGGAGGGCTACCAGAAGATCCTCGCCGAGAACGGGCTCATCCCCGCCCTGACCTCGTTCGCCGAGTTCCTGCCCGACGACGAGATCACGGCCGAGGCCGCGAAGGCCGTCGCATCGTCGAAGGCCGTGCCGGCGAGCCCGAACTGGTCCGAGGTCGAGTCGTCGGGTGTCATCAAGGACGCCCTCGTGAAGATCGCGCAGGGCGGCGACGTCACGGCGATTGCGACCGAGCTCGACGGCCAGATCGAAGCGATCCTCAACAAGTAGTCGAGCGTCGTGGGGCGCGGGGCCGGGCTCCGCGTCCCACGCCGATCGCAGAGAGGGCAGGACGATGACTAACGTCCTCACGCGCACGCCGACCCCGCGGGAGCGGGCTCGCCGCCGTCGCGACAACGTCGGCGCGCTGACGCTCCTCGGCCCCTCGCTCATCATTCTCGGAGTGATGGTCGGGTATCCCGCCGTGCTGATGCTCGTGCAGTCGTTCACGGACTACGCCATCCGCAACAAGGTGCAGGGCACGCTTCCCGACTTCATCGGGTTCGAGAACTACCTCGAGGTCTTCACGCAGTCCGACTTCCCGGCCGTCCTCGTCCGCAGCCTCGGGCTGATGGTCGCGATGACCGTGCTGATCGTCGGGCTCGGCGCCCTGGTCGCAGTGCTCATGACGCGCCTGCGGCGCGGCTGGCGCATCCTCGTCTCGCTCGGTCTCCTGCTCGCCTGGGCGATGCCGCCGCTCGCGGCGACCACCGTCTGGGGGTGGATCTTCGACTCGCAATACGGCATCGTCAACTGGGCCCTCAACACCATGACGGGATCCACCGACTGGACCAACCACTCGTGGCTGGCGAACCCGTGGTCGTTCTTCTTCGTCCTGACCGTCATCGTCGTGTGGCAGGGGGTGCCCTTCGCCGCTTTCACCCTGTACGCCGCGCTCGGCCAGGTGCCCGCCGAGGTGCTCGAGGCGGCATCCCTCGACGGCGCGGTCGGGTGGCAGCGGTTCCGCCTCGTCGTGTTCCCGTACCTGCGCAACGTCGTCACCGTCGTCGTCGTGCTGCAGGTCATCTGGAACCTCCGCATCTTCACGCAGGTCTACGCGCTGCAGCAGCGCGGCGGCCTCATCTCCGAGACCAACGTGCTCGGCACCTACATCTTCCGGCAGGGACCGGGGGAGTTCGGCGTCACGAGCGCGATCGGCGTGCTCATGGTCGTGCTGCTCCTCGCCCTCTCGTGGGGATACATCCGCACCACGCTCAAGGAGGAGGAGCTGTGAGCACCCAGGTCACCCCCGCGACCCAGCTCGGCACGATCGGGGTCGACGAGGTCGTCGGCGAGGTGGGCCGGGCGAAGCGTCCCCGGCCGCGTTCGCTCGCCGTCCGACGACCGCCGCGACGCCGCATCCTCTCGCGAGCAGGGCTCAACCTCGCCGCACTCGTGGTCTTCGTGTGCTCGGTGTTCCCGGTGTACTGGATGCTGAACATGTCGTTCACGCGCGGCGAGAGCATCATCAGCCGCACACCGAGCTTCCTCCCCTTCGACTTCACGCTCGGCAACTACGCCACGGCGTGGACGCGCGAGGCGGCCCCGGGGCAGACCGACTTCGTGCACGGGCTGCTCTCGTCGACCCTCGTGACCGTGGGCGTGCTCGTCATCACGCTGGTGCTGGCCTTCCTCGCCTCGATCGCCGTCGCCCGCATCCGCTTCCGCGGGCGGCGCTCGTTCATCGTCGCGGTGCTCATCGTGCAGATGATCCCCGGCGAGGCGATGATGTTCACGATCTACGGCATGATCGACGACTGGCGTCTGATGAACACCCTCATCGGTCTCGGAATCGTCTACGTCGCCGCCGTCATCCCCTTCACGATCTGGACGCTGCGCGGATTCGTCGCGGGCGTTCCGGCCGATCTCGAAG
Source organism: Microbacterium sp. TS-1 (assembly GCF_000509385.1). Lineage (NCBI taxonomy): Bacteria > Bacillati > Actinomycetota > Actinomycetes > Micrococcales > Microbacteriaceae > Microbacterium > Microbacterium sp. TS-1. The sequence continues at coordinate 581,011 of NZ_BASQ01000002.1, read as the reverse complement.
AAGCGGCCATGATCGACGGCTGCACTCGCACCCAGGCGTTCTGGAAGGTGACGTTCCCCCTGCTCGCGCCCGGACTCGTCGCGACCGGCATCTTCGCCTTCATCCAGTCGTGGAACGAGTTCACGATGGCGCTGCTGCTCATGAAGGGCTACAACCTGACCCTCCCGCCGTGGCTGCTGTCGTTCCAGTCGGCGACGGCCGCGACGAACTGGGGCGCGGTGATGGCGGCATCCACTCTCATCTCGATCCCCGTCGTGATCTTCTTCCTCATCGTGCAGGGGCGGATGTCGGGCGGGCTCGTGTCGGGGGCCGTGAAGGGATGACGCTGCGCATCGGTGTCGACGTGGGCGGCACGAAGATCCTCGCCGTGTCCGTCGACGATGACGGCGGCGAGATCGCCCGCCGTCGTCGGCCGACAGGATGGGGCGGGGATGCCGTCGCCGACGGTATCGCGGCGGTCGTCACCGACCTCGCGGGGGCTGCGCCGGAGGTCGCCGTCGGCGTGGGCGTGCCCGGGCAGATCCGGCCCGGCAGCGGTGTCGTCGAGCATGCCCTGAACCTCGGGATCGACCGGTACGACCTCGCGGGAGCCGTGGCGGCGCGGATCGGCGTCCGGCCGGCGATCGACAACGACGTGCGGTACGCGGCGGTCGGGGCGCAGGCGCTTCGTCCCGCGGGCGGATCGCTCGCCTACCTCAACCTCGGAACCGGCGTCGCCGCGGGCATCGTCGACGAGACGGGGCCCCGGCGCGGCGGGCGCGGCGCGGCCGGTGAGATCGGACACATCCCCATCGATCCGAACGGTCCGCGCTGCCGCTGCGGACAGCGCGGATGCATCGAGGCGTTCGCGGGCGGCGGAGCGGTCGCCGAGCGCTGGGGCGGTTCCGCGCCGCTGCCCGTGCTCGCGGTCTTCGACGCCGCGGATGCGGGGGACGAGCGGGCCGCCGGCATCCGCGCCGACGTGGTGCGCGGCGTCGAGGCGGCGGTCCGGCTGCTGGTGCTCACGACCGATGTCGACGCGGTCGTCCTGGGCGGGGGCGTCTCCGCGCTCGGCGACCGGCTCCTCGTCCCGGTGCGGGCCGCGCTCGCCGCATCCGCCGGCGCATCGCCGTTCCTGCGGTCGCTGCGTCTGGACGAGCGGGTCGAGCTCGTGCCCCGCGATGTGCCGGTAGGAGCGCTCGGCGCCGCCGTTCAGGCCCAGGCGAGCGGAAGCAGATGCTCGGTGCTGAGCGGGGCGAGCGGCAGCGCCGCGGCCTCGGAGGCCGTGAGCCAGCGCGCCTCGGCGATCTCGGCGGCGGCGCTGACCGACCCGGGATCGAGCGTGACCGCGAACGCCTCGGCGATCACGCGGAAGCCCGGCTCGTTCGCGGCATCCGACTCGAACCGCCCGAGATAGGTCAGGTCGTGCTCGGCGACGACGACGCCCAGCTCCTCGTGCAGCTCGCGCACGAGGGCGGAGCCGGCCGACTCGCCCGGCTCGGGCTTGCCGCCGGGAGCCATGAACCGCTCGGTGCCGCGCTTGCGGACGAGGAGCGTGCGCGCGTTGCCGTCGGTCACGACCGCCGCGCTGACGTGGACCTCGCGGGCGGGCCCGGTCACGACGCGAACACCTTTCCCGGGTTCAGGATGCCGGCGGGGTCGAAGACCCGCGCGATGCGTCGCTGCAGCTCCCACTGGTCGTCGCCGAGCTCGTCGGCGAGCCAGCGTCGCTTCAGGACGCCGACGCCGTGCTCGCCGGTGAGGGTGCCGCCCAGGCGCAGAGCCGACCGGAAGAGGTCCTCCGCCGCCTCCCAGATGACCTCCGGGACCTCGTCGCCGTCGAAGATGAAGTTCGGGTGCAGGTTGCCGTCGCCGGCGTGGCAGACGGTCGGGATCGTCAGACCGAAGCGCTCCTCGATGCGGGCGATCTCGTCGAACATCGCGGGCAGCGCGCTCCGCGGCACCGAGACATCCTCGATGAGCGCGGTTCCCAGCGTCTCCATCGCGGGATGCATCGACCGCCGCACCGTCCACAGCTGCTGAGCCTCGGCGTCGTCGGCGGCGAGGCGCACCGTGCCGCCGGACGCGGCGAGCACCGCGACGACAGCCTCCGCCTCGGCCGTCGCGCCCGGGCCGTCGGTCTGAACCGTCAGCTGCGAGGCGCCGGGCGTGGGGGCGGAAAGCCCGAGGAGGCGGTGCGAGGCGGCGAGGGATGTCGCGTCCATCAGCTCCATGATCGCCGGCTGGATCCCGGCTGCCGTGACCGCCGATGCCGCGACCGCGGCGGAGCGGACGTCCGTGAACGTCGCGGCGATCGTGCGCGCCTCGCCGGGGACGAGGCGGCGGAGCTTCAGCGTCGCGGCGACGACGACGCCCAGAATGCCCTCCGAGCCGATGACGAGCGAGGTCAGGTCGAGGCCCGTCACGCCCTTCACGGTGCGGTGTCCGAGACTCATGAGGCGGCCGTCGGCCAGCACGAGGTCGAGGCCGAGGACCGCGTCTCGCACCACTCCGTACTTCGCGCAGAGCAGGCCGCCCGCGCCGGTGGCGATGTTGCCGCCGACGGTGGAGATGTCGCGGCTCGCGGGATCGGGTGCCCACCAGAGCCCGTGCTGCGCGAGTGCCGCGTTCAGCTGCCCGTTGAGGATGCCGGGCTCGACGACGGCGATGAGGTCGTCGGGGCGGACCTCGAGAATGCGGTCCATCGAACGCAGCGACAGCCCGATCTCACCGGCGCCCGTGTTCGCTCCGCCCGCCAGACCGGTGCCGGCGCCACGCGGTACGACGGGGGTGCCGGTGGCGGAGGCGATGCGCATCGTCGCCTGGACGTCCTCGACGGTGCGGGCGTGGACGACGGCGAGGGCCGATCCGGATGCCGCCTGGCCCGACTTGTCCGCCCGAGCGGCGGCCCGACCGGCATCCGAGACGTCGACGCGGTCGCCGAGTTCGGCCACGAGCCGCGCGACGACGTCGGGAGCGGTCATGACAGGCGCCGGCGCCCGGCGATCACGCCGCAGGTCACCGCGATGACTCCGAACACCAGGCCGATCCAGGCCTGGTCCATGCTCCACCACGCGATGGTCGCCGAGGCGTAGACGAACAGCTCGACGAGAGCGCGCACGAACGGGTGCACCATGAGCACGGCGCGGGGCGAGACGAACAGAGCCCACAGGAGGATCGCGACGACGGGAGCGCCGATGCCGAAGACCAGGTTGAGGGGGAAGTCCCATGCCGCGAAGCCCCAGATCGCGAAGGTCGCGAAGGCGAAGAGCTGGCAGGCGAAGGCGAGGAGCTCGATCGCCGAGAGAGCGCGTCGCGTGCCGGCCGCCTGCTGCGGCGCCTCGGGGGTGGCGGGACGGACGTTCGGCAGTTCGGACATGCCTCCGATTCTAGGCGCCGGCCTCACGTCGCCGACCCGGGAGCGACCTCGGGCGAACGGATCACGCGCGACCGGTCCAGACGCGACGGACGCGCAGGTCGGCATCGAGGAGGACCGCATCGGCTGGGCTGCCGATCTCGAGCGTGCCGAGGTCGGGGCGTCCGATCGCGCGCGCCGGCGTGGACGTCAGCGCCGTCACGGCCACCGGGAGCGCCACGCCCGCGGCGACGGCCGTCCGCAGCGCGGCATCCTGGGTCAGGGTGGAGCCGGCGATCGTGCCGTCGGCGAGCCGCGCCACGGCGTGCTCGACGCGCACCGCGAGCGCCCCGAGCACGTAGTCTCCGTCGGCCGATCCAGCGGCCGCCATCGCGTCGGTCACGAGCGCGATTCGCCCGGGGGCGGCGGCGAAGGCGATCCGTACCACTTCGGGGGCCAGGTGCACGCCGTCGGCGATGACTTCCAGCGTCACCCGAGGGTCGGCGGTGGCCGCGCCGATCGGACCGGGCTCGCGGTGGTGCAGGCCCGGCATGGCGTTGAAGGCGTGCGTGAGGATCGTCGCGCCGGCGTCGAAGGCCCGCCGCGCGGTCTCGGCATCGGCGTCGGTGTGCCCGACGGCGGCGGCCGCACCCGCCGCGACGATGCGCTCGATCGCGGTGAGAGCGCCCGGCAGCTCGGGGGCGAGCGTGACCTGTCGGACGGTGCCGCGACCGGCCTCGAGCAGCCGGGCCACGGCGTCGGCGGCGGGGCGGACGAGCAGCTCGGGGTCGTGTGCGCCGTGGTGCCCGGGATCGAGGAACGGCCCCTCGAGATGCGAGCCCAGCACCGCGGCATCCGTCTCCGCCAGATCGGCGACGGCGGCGACCCGGCGGGCGAGGTCGTCGACGGATGCCGTGACGAGCGAGATGACCGCCCGCGTCGTGCCGTGCGCGCGATGCAGCTCTCGGGCCACGCGGATCGCCTCGGCGCCGTCGTCATACGCCGCGCCCCCGCCACCGTGGCCGTGGATGTCGATGAAGCCGGGTGTGAGCGTGGCGCCGGGGCCGGCGACGTCGGCGCCGTCGAGAACCTCGTCGACCGGTTCCTCGGCTACGGCATCCCGCCACGCTGGCCCGGTGCCGCGCGCGGCGACCCGGCCGTCCCGCACGACGAGCCAGGAATCGGCGATCTCGCGACCGTCGTCGACGAGCCGGACCGAATGGATGACGCGGTTCAGAACGTCCATGACACCTCCGGCGACGCGGGGAAGCGGATGCCGAGCGTCGTCCACAGTGGTCCGAGTCCGCCGACCCGCTTGCGGAAGGACTCCCAGGTGCGGCCGGCCGCGGTGCCCGCCGGAACCGACCAGGCGGCTTCGGCGGCCGCCGCGACGCGGGGGAAGGCGAGCGCATCGATGTCGTCGAGGTCGCGGACGGTCTCGGTCCACAGCGGCGCCTCGACGCCGAGGATGTCGTCCTCCGAGATGCCGGGAACGATCTCGCACGGCTCCCAGGAGTAGGCGCGTTCGAGGCTGGTCGGACCGTTCGCCCAGGTCAGCCCGAGAGGAGAATCGGCAGCCGGCTTCATGTCGAGGTACACGGCGTCGGCGGGGGAGAGGATGACGCGGCCGCCGCCCGCGACGAAGGCCCGCGCACGTTCGTCCGCGCCGTCGGTCGGCGAGACGAGGCCCCAGTACTGGCCGATCGTTCCGGGCGCGAGATCCGCGGCGACGCCGGCCTCGTGCCAGGCGATCGGCGTCTTGCCGAGGTCGGCGATGACTCGCGAGGTGCGGGCGACGAAGGCCGCGAAGTCTGCCGCGGGGGTGCCGTGCGCCTCGTCACCTCCGAAGTGGAGGTAGGGGCCGGGGGTCAGCTCCGCCAGCTCCGTCAGGATGTCGTCGACGAAGGCATCGGTCTCCGGGGCGCCGATGCGCAGCGACGAGAAGCCGACGCCCATTCCCGTGTACGTCTCGCCGGCGACGGGAGTAGGGCCGCCCGCGGCGTCCCACCCGTCCAGCGCCGGTGGCGCGGCGACCTCGGGGTAGGCCAGGCCGACGGCGTGGGTGTGGCCGGGCATGTCGAACTCGGGCACGACGGTCATGTGGTTCGCCGCGGCGTGAGCGATGATCGCGCGGTAGTCGTCGGACGTGAAGAAGCCGCCGGCCCCGCCGCCCACCGCGCTCGCCGCCGCACGGGCGGTGAGCTCCGGCCGGCGGGTCAGCGCGAGCCGCCATCCCTGGTCATCGCTGAGGTGCAGGTGCAGGACGTTGAACTTCAGGCTCGCCGCCCGCTCGAGGTAGGCGGTGACCGTCGCGACGTCGTGGAAGTGGCGCGCGACATCGAGCATGACGCCGCGGTACGCGAAGCGGGGGGCGTCGTCGATGTCGACGCCCGGGATCACCCAGCCCTCGGGCGAGCCGGTGATGAGCTGGCTCAGGGTCTGCACGCCGTAGAACAGTCCGGCCGCGTCGGCACCGCGGACGGTGACGCGGTTGTCCGCGACGGTCAGCCGGTACGACTCGGGCGGGCCGTCGCCGTCGACGGTGACGTCGATGACGGCGCGGCCGTGTTCTGCGGTGCCGGGCTCTGCGGTGCCGGGCTCCGCGGTGCCGGGCTCCGCGATGCCGGGCTCTGCGATGCCGGGCTCCGCGGAACCGGGGGATGCGGTGAGGTGGAGGCCGGTCCGGGTCAGGATGAGTCGGTGCAGGACCCCCGCGGCATCCGGGTCTCCCGTCACGGAAACGGTATGAGTCAGGGCGAACGTCACCCCCTTCGCGGGCGTGACCGAGGAGGGCAACGGGACCAGCGGCAGCGACGTCATCGCCCCCCTATCTGTAAGGGTGCCTAACAAACTTCCGAGCCAGCGTACCAGCGCGGCATCCGTTATGCTCGACGCGTCGCGACTGGCGTTGAGGTGGGCCACCACCGGGGAGCGACCGACACGGCATTCGACCGCACGCCTGGGCCGATGCGGAACTTCTCTGCTCGTGAAATCCGTCCCGAAAGCCGTCGTCTGGAGATCGTCATGACCGATTCGTACTTCAACGCCCCGCTCGCCGAGGTCGACCCCGAGATCGCGCAGGTCCTCGAGCGTGAGCTCGACCGCCAGCGCGGCTACCTCGAGATGATCGCGTCCGAGAACTTCGTGCCCGTCTCGGTGCTGCAGTCGCAGGGGTCGGTGCTCACCAACAAGTACGCCGAGGGCTACCCGGGTCGCCGCTACTACGGCGGCTGCGAAGAGGTCGACGTCGCCGAGGAGCTCGCGATCGAGCGGGCCAAGTCGCTCTTCGGTGCCGAGTTCGCCAACGTCCAGCCGCACTCGGGCGCGACGGCGAACGCCGCCGTCCTGCACGCGATCGCCCGCCCCGGCGACACGCTCCTCGGCCTCTCGCTCGACCACGGCGGCCACCTCACGCACGGCATGAAGATCAACTTCTCGGGTCGGCTGTACGACATCGTCGCCTACGGCGTGAACCCCGAGACCTCGCTGATCGACATGGACGAGGTCCGTCGCCTCGCCCTGGAGCACAAGCCGAAGGTCATCATCGCCGGCTGGTCGGCCTACCCCCGTCAGCTCGACTTCGCCGCGTTCCGCGCGATCGCCGACGAGGTCGGCGCGTACCTCTGGGTCGACATGGCGCACTTCGCCGGTCTCGTGGCCGCCGGCGTGCACCCCTCGCCGGTGCCGCACGCCCACGTCGTCTCGTCGACGGTGCACAAGACCATCGGCGGCCCGCGCTCGGGCATCATCCTCACCAACGACGCCGACCTGGCGAAGAAGGTCAACACCGCCGTCTTCCCCGGACAGCAGGGCGGTCCGCTCATGCACGTCATCGCGGCGAAGGCGACGGCCTTCAAGCTCGCCGCGACGCCCGAGTTCAAGGAGCGCCAGGAGCGCACCGTGCGCGGCGCCGCGATCATCGCCGAGCGCCTGACGCAGCAGGATGTCGCCGACGCGGGCATCGCCGTGCGGTCGGGCGGCACCGACGTGCACCTCGTGCTCGTCGACCTGCGCGACGCCGCGATCGACGGCAAGCAGGCCGAAGACCTGCTGCACGAGATCCACATCACCGTGAACCGCAACGCGGTGCCCAACGACCCGCGCCCGCCGATGGTGACCTCGGGCCTGCGCATCGGCACGCCCGCCCTCGCGACGCGCGGCTTCGGCGACGCCGAGTTCACCGAGGTGGCCGACATCATCGCGCTCGCGCTGCAGCCCGGAGCCGACCTCGAGGCCCTGCGCGCCCGCGTCGCGACCCTCGCCGACGCCTTCCCCCTCTACCCCGGCCTCCAGCAGTAACCCGGCGTCGCCGGTCGCCGAGAGCGCACCCTCTCCGCGAGAACGCATCCCCCACGGTACGTTCTCGCCGGGGCCGTGCGTTCTCGGCGACCGACTTCACGCTAGCGACCCCTCGAACGGAGAACGACATGACCGCGCAGAAGCTCGACGGGCGGGCCACCGCCGCTGCCATCAAGGCCGAATTGGCCGATCGCGTCGCCGCGCTGAAGGCCCGTGGGATCACCCCGGGCATCGCGACGGTGCTGGTCGGGGCCGACCCGGCATCCCAGCTGTACGTCGGGATGAAGCACCGCGAGTCCGAGGCGATCGGCATGAACTCGATCCAGATCGAGCTTCCCGCCGAGTCGACGCAGGCCGAGGTCGAAGAGGTCATCGACCGCCTCAACGCCGACCCGACGTGCCACGGGTACATCGTGCAGCTGCCGCTGCCGAAGCACCTCGACACCGATCGCATCCTCGAGCGCATCGATCCCGCGAAGGATGCCGACGGCCTGCACCCCGTCAACCTCGGCCGTCTCGTGCTGAACGTCAACGACCCCATCACGACCCCGCTGCCATGCACACCGCGCGCCGTCATCGAGCTGCTGCAGCGCAACGGCTACGACCTCGCCGGCAAGAACGTCGTCGTCGTCGGGCGCGGCGTGACGATCGGCCGGTCCATCGGCCTGCTGCTGACCCGCCGCGAGATCAACGCGACGGTGACCCTGACCCACACCGGAACCGCCGACCTGGGCGCGCACCTGCGCGAGGCCGACGTGATCGTGGGCGCCGCGGGTGTGAAGCACCTCGTCACCGCCGCCGACGTCAAGCCCGGCGCCGCCGTCCTCGACGTGGGGGTCACCCGCGAGAACGACCCCGAGACCGGTAAGTCGAAGGTCTACGGAGACATCGCACCGGATGTCGCCGAGGTCGCCGGCTTCCTCTCGCCCAACCCGGGCGGCGTCGGCCCGATGACCGTCGCCCTGCTGATGACCAACGTCGTCGAGGCCGCCGAGCGCGCGACCGCCTGAGCCTGCTCTTCCGCCGTCGACTCGCCAAGGACTGCGGATGCCGGTGCATCCGGATCCGCGTTCTCTGGCGAGTCGACGGGGGCTCAGAGGAAGCGGGACAGGAAAGCCCGGGTGCGGGGCTCGCGAGGAGCGCCGAACACCTCCGACGGTGCGCCCTCCTCGACGATGACTCCCTGATCGAGGAAGACGACCCGGTCGGCGACATCCCGCGCGAACGCCATCTCATGCGTCGCCATGAGGATCGTCGAGCCCGCCAACGCGAGGTCGCGGACGAGCTCGAGCACCTCACCGACGAGCTCGGGGTCGAGCGCCGAGGTGATCTCGTCGAGCAGCAGCACCTCGGGATCCGTCGCGATCGCACGGATGATCGCCGCCCGCTGCTGCTGTCCGCCCGAGAGCCGGTCGGGGTGCTCACCGGCCTTGTCGGCCAGCCCGATGCGCGCGAGCAGCTCACGCGCACGCGCCTCGGCCTCGCGCCGGGGCACGCGGTGCACGACGCGCGAGGCGAGGGTCACGTTGTCGAGCACCGACAGATGGGGAAAGAGGTTGTAGCTCTGGAACACCGCGCCCAGCCGCGCGCGCACCGCGTTCGCGTCGACCCGGGGGTCGGAGATGTCCTTCCCGGCGAGCAGGATCTGCCCGTCGTCGATCGGCTCGAGCAGGCCGAGGCATCGCAGCAGCGTCGACTTGCCCGAGCCGCTCGCGCCGATGAGGGCGACGACCTCGTTCCGGGCGAGCGACACGTCGACGCCGCGCAGCACCTCTCGGTCGCCGAACGACTTGCGGATGCCGCTGGCGTGCAGCACGTCGGTGACACTGCCGGTCTCGGTGTCGGGCGCGGTGCCGGAGCCGTTCTGCGTCACAGGATCGATCCCGTCTGCTCGCGGCGGCGGAGCCTCGCGGTGTACCAGTCCGTCAGCCGGATCGTCGGGATCGCGAGCAGCACGAACAGCACGCCCGCCACGACGTAGGGGGTGAAGTTGTAGGTCGTCGCGACCACGCCCCGGGCCTCGGCGATCGCGTCGAACGCCGCGAGGATCGAGATCAGCCCGACATCCTTCTGCATCGAGATGAAGTCGTTCATCAGCGGCGGGGTCATCTTGCGCAGCGCCTGCGGCAGCACGACCCGCACGAGGGTCTGCGGATAGCTGAGCCCGAGCGCGCGGGCGGCGAGACGCTGCGACGGATGCACCGACTCGATGCCGGCCCGCACGACCTCCGCGACATAGGCGGAGTAGGTCAGCGTGATGGCGAGGACTCCCAGAAGCACCGGGTCGATGCGGGTGTTCAGGATGGTCGGCAGCCCGAATCCGATCAGATACAGCACGATGACGAAGGGCAGGCCGCGGAAGAGGTCGGTGTAGGCCGCAGCGATGAGGCGGAGCGGGAAGAACACCGGTCCGCGCAGGGTGCGCAGCAGCGCCAGGACCAGCGCCACGGCGGCGACCGTGAAGACCGAGATCGCGAGCACCTGCAGATTGACGAGGAAGCCCTGCCACACCTCGGGGAGCGCTTGGAGCGCGACGGCGGGATCGAAGAAGCTCCGCTGGACGGTCGCCCAGCCCTCCGTGTTGATCACGGTCACCCAGACGACGGCGGCGAAGGCCAGTGTCGAAGCGACGGCGATCAGCACCGACCGGCGCTCGCGGCCGCGCCGATACGCTCGGCGCTCGAGTTCGAGCGCGCTCGGGACGGAGGTGGTCACGGATAGACGCTAGCGCGCCCTCACTGGAGGAGCGTCACGCCCTCCGTGAGCCCCGACAGCCACGTCTGCTCGAGCTCGGCGAGCGTCCCGTCCTCGCGCAGCTCGTCGACGGCGGCCGTCACGGCCGGGGTGAGCGGGGAGTCCTTCGCGAGCAGCAGACCCCACTCGTCCTCGATCCCGGCCTTCGGCAGCTCGCCGACGAAGAACGAGTTCTCGATGTAGAAGTTGACCGCGAGGTAGGCGGTGGGGGTGTCGAGCACGATCGCGTCGATCTGTCCTGCGCCGAGCGCGGCGACGGCATCCTCGTTCGAGTTGTAGAGGCGGGCCTCGGCGTCGGGCGCGACCTCTGCGAGGGTCTGCGCGCTCGTCGAGTTGGCCATCGCGCCGATCGTCAGGTCGGTCAGGCCCGCGATGTCGGAGACGCCGTCGGCCGCGCCACCGGAGATCGCGACGATCGACTGGCTCGCGGAGTAGTAGGGCGAGGAGAAGTCGACGCCCTGCTTGCGCTCGTCGGTGATCGTGTACTGCTGGACGTTGATGTCGAAGCTCTTCGGACCCGGCGCGATCGCAGCCTCGAAGCTCGTCCTCACCCACACGACGTCCTCCGGGGCGAACCCGAGCTTGTCGGCGACGGCGTAGGCGACGGCGGCCTCGAAGCCCTCGCCCGACTCGGGGTCGTCGTCGACGAAGTAGGGCTCGTAGGCCGTCTCGCCCGTGGCGAAGGTGAGCTTGCCCGGGGTGACGTAGTCCTCGGCGGCGGGGCCGGACGCGGCGTCGCCCGAGGCGGCGGGCGCGGGCGAGGAGGAGCACCCGGCGAGGACGATCGCGAGCGCGGCGACGCCGATCGAGGCGGCACGGACTAGAGAGCGGGACATCGGGGAACCTCCGGGTGCGGATGCCGCGCATCGGCGTGCTGTCACCGGCGGCTGCATCCATTCTCACCCGGTCCGGATGCCGCGGCGCGCGCGGGTCGTCGTGTTACGCCGCCACCGGACCCGCGGGGGCGGGGTCGGGCAGGATCGGCGGCGTGCGAGACGACGGCGGTGGGGGAGGATGCAGGGCAGCGGGGCCGACCGCGGCGCAGCGGCTGCGCTCGCACCTGCTGAGCGAGCCCGCGTCGTCACTCGGCGAGACCGCAGCCCACATGCTCGCGGTGCAGGCGCAGGAGTTCTGGTCGGGGCGATGGGCGCTCGCCGTCCGTACCGCCGGTGAGCCTGCGCTTCGGGCGGTGGATGCCGCGTTCGAGAACGGCACGCTCGTGCGCTCGTGGACCCAGCGCGGCACCCTGCACATCGTGCGCTCGGTCGACCTCGCCGGGATGCTCGCGGTGACCGCCCACCGGCAGCAGCGCGCGGCGGCCGGCATCCTGCGCGGGCTCGCGATCGACGAGGCGGTGCTGGCGACGGCCGAGCGCGCGGCCCGACACGCGCTGCGCGGTGGGAACCGGCTCACGCGTGACGAGTTCGCCGACCTCCTGCGCGGCGCCGGCATCGAGACCGAGCGCTCCCGCGGCAACCACATCCTCTCGGCGCTCGCCGTCCGCGGCGTGCTCGCGTTCGGCCCCGTGGTGCCGCGCGAGGGCGGCCCGAGTCGTGACCAGTTCCTCGTCGCGGTCGACGACCTGTCGTCGGTGCGGGTGCCCGACGATCCGCTGGCCGAGATGTTCACCGGCTACATCCGCTCGCATGGGCCGGCGCGCGTCGAGGACTTCCGCTGGTGGGCGGGGCTGCCGATCGGGCTGTCGCGACGCGCGGCCGAGGCGGCGGGTGATCGGGTCGTCGAGATCGAGGCCGGACTGTTCGCGGCACCGGCCGCCGCTGAGCCCGCTGTGCCGGCATCCGTTTCCGGCCCGAGCCCCGACCTGGGCAGCGGGGACGTCGTCGCCCTCCCCGCCTTCGACGAGTACTTCCTGTCGTATGCCGACCGTACGACCGTCTGCGCTCCCGACCTCGCGGCTCGGATCGGGCCGACCCTGAACGGTCAGGTCGCACCGATCCTGGTCTCTGGCGGACGGGTCATCGGCACCTGGCGCCACTCCATCGCCGCCGGGCGGCACCATCTGCCACCCAGCCCCATGATCGTCGCAGACCCGGCGGTCGCAGCATCCGCCATCGAGGCCTCACTCGCCCGGGTCTCGCGCTTCCTCGCCGGCTGAGCTCGCGCAAGGCTCCACCGAGGTCCCACTTCGGCCGGGTATCTCGGCGTCATTCCCGGCCGAAGTGGGACCTCGAGGGCTGCCGGCGAGTCAGCCCCCGGCGTGGCGGTCGAGGAAGGCGTAGACCTCGCCGTCGTCGACGCCGGGAAAGTTGCCGCGCGGCAACGGCGAGAACATCTGCATGTGCACGCGGGCGCTCGGCCACGCTTTGCCCTCCCAACGCGACGTCAGGTCGGGGTCGGGCCGGCGGCAGCATGACTCGTCGGGGCACGTGGATGTCGCCCGCTTCTGCGTCTCGCGTCCGCGGAACCACCGGGCGTCGTCGAACGGCACCCCGACGGTGATCGAGAACTCGCCCTCGGCCGTGGTCCCGGTCTGGCTCGAGCACCAGAAGGTGCCGCCCGGGGTGTCGGTGTACTGGTAGTGCTCGACCGTGCGGTTCTGCTCCTCGAACGCCGACCGCGCCGAGAACCTGCGGCACACGACCTGACCCTCGACGCTGCCGGTGACGTCCATCGGAAGCGGCAGGCCGTCGTTCTCGTAGACCCGTGTGATGGCGCCCGCGCCGTCCACGCGCAGGAAGTGCAGCGGGATGCCGAGATGCCGGGTCATGAGGTTGGTCATGCGCATCCCGGCTGCCTCGTGCGTCACCCCGAACGCGTCGCGGAAGTCCTCGACCGCGAGGTTGCGGTCCTTCTTCGCCTGGGACAGGAATGCGACCGAGGCCGTCTCGGGCATGAGGCAGCACGCGGCGTAGTAGTTGATCTCGAGGCGCTGCTGCAGGAAGTCGGCGTAGTCGCTCGGGGGAGTGTGGCCGAGCAACCGGTGCGCCATCGCCTGCAGCGCCATCGAGCGCAGGCCGTGTCCGCCCGGGATCGACGCCGGGGGAAGGTAGATGCGCCCGTTCTCGAGGTCGGTGACCGAGCGGGCCGAGTGCGGAAGGTCGGCGACGTAGAGCAGCTCGAACCCCAGCTGCTCGGCCATGATGCTCACGGTGCGGTGCGTCAGCGCGCCCGAGGTGTGCCCGGCTGCCTTGAGCTGCTTCTCGGCGAGGCGCTCGATGTCGGGGAGGTAGTTCGCGGCCTCGCGCATCCGCAGGCGCAGCTCGGTGTTCGCCCGTCGCGCCTCCTCCGGGGTCGCGATCGCCTCGCGCTCGCGGCGCTGCAGCTCGCGATGCAGTCCGAGGATCGACTCGAGCGTCTCGTCGCTCATCGTCTTGCCCGCGCGCACCGGTGCGATGCCGAGTCGCCGGAAGACGGAACTGGCTTGCGCGCGCTCGAGCTCCAGCTCGAGCGCGGCTCGCCGGTTCGGCGGTTCGGGTGAGAGGAGGTCGGTGACGTCGGTACCGGTCGCCGAGGCGATCGCCTGCAGCAGCGACAGCTTCGGCTCGCGGCGACCGTTCTCGATCAGGCTCAGCTGGCTGCCGGCCACGCCGACCTGAGCACCGAGCTCGTCGAGCGTCATCCCGCGGGCGACGCGGTGGTGGCGGATGCGATGCCCGAGGGTGGCGAGTTCGATTCCGGATGCGGCCATTCCTTGATCATAGGGAAAGAATCGTGTTTCTTGAAGGTGATGCGGCCCGCAAGACAAGGTCTTCCTGCGTTGGAATCGTCAGGTATCACCGATCTCGCCGCCGACGTAGGAGACCGACATGGCCATCGCCGACCTCTTCACCCGCCCTGCCAGCACCGGCTCAGCTGCCGCACCCGCCGCGCAACGCCGCGCCCGGCCCGACCTCGGGGCCCGCCCCTCGGCGGCATCCGGTCCGCTCGCCGATCTCGTCGCCTGGGTCGACGAGATCGCTGCGCTCACGCAGCCCGACCGCGTGCACTGGGTCGACGGCTCGGCGGCCGAGAACGACGCGCTGCTGCGCGAGATGGTCGACGAGGGCAAGCTCATCAAGCTCAACCCCGAGTGGCGGCCCGGCTCGTACCTCGCCCGCTCGCACCCGAGCGACGTCGCCCGCACCGAGGCGCGCACCTTCATCGCGTCCGAGCGCGAGGAGGATGCCGGCCCGACCAACAACTGGGTCGCGCCCGACGACATCCGGGCGACCATCACGCCCCTGTTCGCCGGGTCGATGCGCGGGCGCACCATGTACGTCGTGCCGTTCTCGATGGGAGCGGTCGGCGGCCCGCTCTCGCACATCGGCGTGCAGGTCACCGACAGCGCCTACGCGGTGGCATCCATCGGCATCATGACCCGCGTCGGTGCGGCCGTGCTCGATGAGATCGCCGGCGGCAAGCCGTGGGTCAAGACCGTCCACTCGGTCGGTGCGCCGCTGGCCCCCGGCGAGGCGGATGTCGCGTGGCCGTGCAACGACGAGAAGTACATCGTGCACTTCCCCGACACCCTGGAGGTGTGGTCGTTCGGCTCGGGCTACGGCGGCAACGCCATCCTGGCCAAGAAGTGCTTCGCGCTGCGCATCGCGTCGGTGATCGGCCGTGACGAGGGCTGGCTCGCCGAGCACATGCTGCTCATCCGGGTCATCGACCCGGCCGGCAAGGCGTACCACGTGGCCGCGGCGTTCCCCTCGGCCTGCGGCAAGACGAACCTCGCGATGCTGCGCCCCACGATCCCCGGATGGCGGGTCGAGACCCTTGGCGACGACATCGCGTGGCTGCGTCCGGGATCCGACGGCCGGCTGTGGGCGATCAACCCCGAGGCGGGCTTCTTCGGCGTCGCCCCGGGCACCGGGGAATCGACGAACGTCACCGCGGTCGAGACGCTGTGGGGCAACACGATCTTCACGAACGTGGCGCTGCGTCCCGACGGCGACGTCTGGTGGGAAGGGCTCACCGACGTGGCGCCTGCCGAGCTCATCGACTGGGAGGGCAAGCCCTGGACGCCCGACTCGGGCCGGCCGGCCGCGCACCCCAACTCTCGCTTCACCGTCAGCGCCGCTCAGTGCCCGCAGATCGCGTCGGATTGGGATGCCGCCGAGGGCGTGCCGCTCGACGCCATCCTCTTCGGCGGCCGCCGGGCGACGAACGTCCCCCTCGTCGTCGAGGCGACCGACTGGACCCATGGGGTCTTCATCGGCTCGACCATCTCGTCGGAGCGCACGGCAGCGGCCGAGGGGACGCTCGGCGAGCTGCGCCGCGACCCCTTCGCCATGCTCCCGTTCTGCGGCTACAACATGGGCGATTACTTCGCGCATTGGCTCAAGGTCGGGCAGAAGCTGCGCTTCGACCGGGCTCCGCGCGTCTTCCAGGTGAACTGGTTCCGCAAGGGCTCCGACGGGCGCTTCCTCTGGCCCGGGTTCGGCGACAACTCGCGGGTCATCGACTGGATCGTCCGGCGCCTGAACGGCGAGGTCGGCGCGGTCGACAGCCCGATCGGACGGCTGCCGCACACGGCGGACCTCAACCTCGACGGCATCGAGGTGCCGCAGCGCGATCTCGACGAGCTGTTCGCGGTCGACACGGAGTCGTGGCTGCGCGAGGCCGACCTCACCGAGGAGTTCTACGACACCTTCGGTGAGCGGATGCCGGCGGCGCTGCGCGCCGAGCTCGAGGCCCTGCGCTACCGCCTCGGCCACCGCGCCTGACACCGCTCCGCCACGAGAACGGTGCGTTCTCGCGGGCCAGCGGGCGGCCGCGTCAGACCAGGAGCTGGTGCTTCGCGAGGTCGCGGTACAGCGGGACCGTGGCGACGAGCTCGGAGTGCGTGCCCTGGCCGACGACCCGGCCGTGGTCGAGCACCACGATGACGTCGCTGTCGACGACCGTCGAGAGCCGGTGCGCGATGACCACGAGGGTGCGACCCGTCGCGACGGCGTCGATCGCCTCGCGCATCCGCTGCTCGTTGAGTCCGTCGAGCGATGACGTGGACTCGTCGAGCAACAGGATCGGGGGAGCGGCCAGCAGCGCGCGGGCGATCGCGAGGCGCTGACGCTCGCCGCCCGAGAGCATGACGCCTGCCTCGCCGACGGGCGCCTGAAGACCGAGCTCGCTGCGCTCGAGCACCTCGCCGAGGTTGACGGCGCGCAGCACGCGCTCGCAGTCGGCGTCGGTGGCCTCGGGGGATGCGAGCCGCAGGTTGTCGGCGATCGTGCCCGCGAGCGTGGGGGCGTCCTGCTCGACATAGCCGAGTTGCGCGCGCAGCTCGGCGCGGGGGAGCGACCGGATGTCGTCACCCCCGACGAGCACCGCTCCGCCGGTGACGTCGTAGAACCGCTCGATCAGGGCGAGGGTCGTCGACTTGCCCGCCCCCGAAGGGCCGACGAGGGCCACGCGCGCACCGCGGGGAACGCGGAAGCTCACGCCGCGGAGCACCTCGCCCTCGGAGACGGCGGTCGCTCCGACTGTCGCTGCAGACGAGGCGGCGTCCGCACCGCTCTCCGGTGAACCCGTCTCATCGGCCGTGACCGCAGCGACCGCCGAGGTGTCGACGCGTGCGTCCGCGAGGGTTCGCAAGGCTTCGTCCGACGCCGAGCGCCGAGCCGCGACGACGGCCTCCGGGTAACGGAAGTGGACGTCGCGGAACTCGATCGCGACGTCGCTGTCGCCCGAGACGGCGACGCCGGCAGCGGCATCCGCATCCGTCGAGTCCTCCGTGGGCAGGTCGAGAACCTCCTGGATGCGGCCGAGCGCGCCGAGCGCCTGGTTGACCGAGGTGATCGCCCCGAGGAACGACGCCAGCGGCTGCACGAGGAAGAACAGGAACATCACGAACGTCACGAGGCTCGCGATCGAGATGGCTCCCGAGGCCACCCGGTATCCGCCGACGCCGAGCACGACGAGCAGCGACAGCTGCAGCGCGACGCCGGCGACCGGAACGACCAGGGCGGACGCCTTCGCGACGCGCACACCCGCGTCGTACGCCTGGCGCGCGGCTCCCGTGACGGCGGCCTCCTCGCGTTCGGTGGCTCCGGCGGCACGAATGGTGCGGATCGATCCGATCGCCCGCTCGACGCCCGACGCCAGCTCTCCGACCCGCTCCTGCTGCTCGCGCGTGGCGCGACGGATGCGGGTGCTGAGCCCCACCACGACGGCGACCGAGGCTCCGATCACGATGACGATGAGCAGCAGCAGAAGGGGGTCGATGAAGAGCATCGCGACGATGGCGCCGACGAAGATGAGCGCATTGCCGACCGAGTCGGCGAGCCCCTGGGTGAGCACGGCGTAGAGCAGGGTCGTGTCGGTTCCCACCCGCGAGACCAGGTCGCCGGTCCGTCGAGCGTCGAACTCGGAGATGGGCAGCCGGAGCAGGCGCGCGATGAGCCGGCGGCGGCTCGAGAACACGACCGCCGTGCCGGTGCGCTGGAGCAGATAGTGCTGGAAGGCTCCGATGGCCGACGAGACGACGACGAGGATCACCAGCGCCCAGACGAGGATGCCGAGGGTGTCGCCCGCCTGCACGCGCTCGATGACCTGTCCCACGACGAGGGGCTGTCCGAGGGTGGCCACGGCCTCGACGATGCTGAGCACCGCGACGGCCACGAGCACGCCCTTGTGCTCGAACAGGTAGGGGAGCAGCTGCGAGAGGCGGGCGCGGGGGCCGTCGTCGGTACGGCGGCGTCCGCCGCGCATGCGGCTGCGGGTGTCGGACATGCGGTCCCCTCGGTTCGTCGAAGCTCTCTCCTTCGACCGTACTTTCTTTCGTCGAGGGTGGTTGTCCGTTCGCGGTATCGATGGAAGAGTTCCCGGATGCGTTCGCTCACGAAACGTCAGTCGGCACCGCTTGCCGCGGTCGCGTTCGTCGTGCTCACCCTCACCGGTTGCACCGGTCCGGTCGCAGACGGCGAAGCGACAGAGCCGCCGGCATCCGCCGGTTCCACGCCATCTCCCACGCCGACATCCGACGCGCGCACCGACGAGCAGCAGTTGCCCCTGCCGGTCGATGAGATCGCGGACTGGGCCAAGACAGCGGTGCCCCGGTCGTCGGACACCGCCGGCATGGGGACGCTGTCGGGGTGGCTGAGTGAGCACACGTCCCCGCGCCAGACCTCGCAGTTCTCGTCGCTCCCCGCCGGGACGTATCAGGCGCAGGTCGCGTGCCGCGGCGGCGGCACGATCACGGTGACCGCGGGCCCGATCGACAGCGCGTCATCGGGCGATCCCGTGACGTGCGACAACAGCACGATCGCCTTCGACGTGACCATCGAGCAGCCGGGTGTGAGCGTCACCATGGACCTCGTCGGCGACCCCACCGTCTACGCGCTCTCGCTGGAGCGGACTGCTTAGCCGCTCAGCGCTCGACGAGCACGCCGTCGGCGTCGGCCCAGACGTGTCGCCCGGGCGTGAAGACGACGCCGCCGATGGTGACCGGAACATCGAGCTCGCCGAGGCCGTCCTTCGCGCTCTTGCGGGGGTTCGAGCCGAGCGCCTTGACGCCGAGATCGAGCGACGCGATCGCCACCCGGTCGCGGATCGCCCCGTTCACGATGATGCCCGCCCAGCCGTTGTCGACCGCCGACGCGGCGATCACGTCGCCAACGAGAGCCGACTCCAGCGACCCGCCGCCGTCGATGACGAGCACCGCCCCGCCGCCCGGCGTCGCGAGCACGCGCTTCACGAGCGCGTTGTCGCGATGGCAGCGGATCGTGCGGGCGGGGCCGTCGAAAGTCGTTCGGCCGCCGAGATCGAGCAGCGGGAGGGCAAGGGAGTCGAGCTCCTCGCCGCGTTCGTCGTAGAGATCGGCGGTCGCGGTCGTCATGCCGACAGACTAGCGACGCAGTTCAGGCACCGGTCGCGGCGGGCCGATCGGGATGCTGCGACCACTGGCTCCACGAGCCGGGGTAGAGCACCGGCCGGTATCCCGCGAGGCTGAGGGCGATGGCCTCGTGCGCGGCGCTGACGCCCGAGCCGCAGTAGACGCCGACCGTCGCGCCGGGTTCCGCACCGAGCGCGGCAAACCGTTCGCGCAGCTCGTCCGGGCTCCGGAACCTCCCCGAGTCGTCGTTGTTCTGCGTCGTCGGCGCGGACACCGCGCCGGGGATGTGCCCGGCCCGCGGATCCATCGGTTCGACCTCGCCGCGGAACCGTTCGCCGGCGCGGGCGTCGAGCAGCAGTCCGGTGCGGGCGAAGGCGAGGACGTCGTCGATCCCGAGCATCGGCAACGTCCCGGGCGAGACGACCGCGGTGCCCGGACGCACGGCCGGCGCGTCACCCTCCTCGAGGTCGAACCCCGCGTCGGTCCAGGCGGCCAGGGCGCCGTCGAGCACACGGACGTCGGCGATGCCGGCATCCCGCAGCACCCACCAGGCGCGGCCGCTCGCCAGGTTGGCGACATCGTCGTAGACGACGACGGTGTCGCCCCCGTCGATGCCCCAGTCGCGCACGGCCGCTTGCAACGTCTCGGGAGAGGGGAGCGGATGCCGGCCCTGCGCCGGCTCGCCGTGTTCGGCGAGCTGGGTGTCGAGGTCGGCGTAGCGCGCGCCGGGGATGTGGCCCGCGCGGAACGCGGGGCGTCCGTCGGGGCGGTCGAGCCACCACCGGACGTCGAGCACGCGCACGGGGCCGCCGTCGGGGTAGCGGCCGGCCACGAGCGCGGAGTGGAGTTCAGCGGCAGTGGTGAGGATCGACGACATCCTCTGATTCTGCCGTGCGGGCCCGGACCGTGAGGAGGCCCGGACCCGCAACGAATCGGATCAGCCCGCGATGCGTGCGACGAGATCGATCTCGACGAGGATGTCGGCCAGCTGCGAACCGACGGTCGTGCGCACCGGGAACGGCTCCGAGAAGAACTCGCGGTACGCGACGTTGAACTCGTCGAAGTCGGCGAGGTCGGCGAGGTGCACCGTCACCTTGAGGGCGTCGTCGAGGGTCGCGCCGTGCTCGGCGAGGACCGCCTGCAGGTTGCGGAGCACCTGGCGGGTCTGGTCGCCGACCGACTCCGGCTTCTCGCCGGTCACCGGGTCCTGCGGACCGAAGCCCGCGGTGAACAGCAGGTCGCCGCTGACGATGCCCTGGCTGTACGGGCCGGCGGGCTGCGGTGCGTCGGCGGTGCGGATGGCCTTCTTGGTGGTGGTCATGGGATCCCTTTCGTTTCTTGGGCGGGGTTCGGATGGGGCGTGGTCACGCCGCGGCAGCGGCCGCGTGGCGCAGCCCACCCCCGGGCGTGGCACCCGTGAGCTCGCCGTGCCGGAGCACGGTGCGCCCCGAGACGACGACGTCGTCGATGCCTTCGGCGAGCCGGAGCGGCTCATCGTACGTCGAGGCGTCGCGGACGCGCTCGGGGTCGACCACGGCGATGTCGGCGATCGCGCCGGGGCGGATCCGGCCCCGATCGCCGAGGCGGAACCGGTCGACCGGGTTCGTCGACAGGTGGCGGACGGCGGTCGGCCAGTCGAGGAAGCCGTGCTCGCGCACGTACGTCGCGAGGTACGACGGGAAGGTGCCGCGAGCGCGGGGATGCGGGTGCGCGCCGATGAAGATGCCGTCTGACCCGCCCATGTGGTGGGGGTGAGCGATCAGCCGTCCGAGATCGGCTACCGGCCGCTGGTCGCGGACGGCCATGATCACGTTCGCTTCGAGCCGCGACGCGGCAAGCAGGTCGAGCGCGGCGTCGACGGCATCCGTGCCGCGCTCGGCGGCGATCTCGGCCAGGGTGCGACCGTGTGCCCAGGCGAACTCGGGCGCGGGCGTGTGGGCGACCGTGATCATCTCGGGCCACTCGGGGCCGAGGCTCGGGTTGCGCGCCACGAGGGGGAACCACTCGCGACGCAGCCGGTCGCGCTCGGCCGGGTCTGCGAGCGCGGTGACCGCATCGGCCGGATCGGCGGCGTTCAGTGACGGGGGCAGCATCGTCATCGCCAGCAGCGAGCAGCCGCGCGTGTAGGGGTAGGCGTCGAAGGACGCCTCGACGCCCCGCTCTCGCAACAGTGCCATCAATCGCCACGCCTCGTCGGCGGGCGTGTGGAAGTGCGAGACGTGGACGGGAACCCCGGCGGTGAGACCGATGCGGGCGGCCTCGTCGACGCCGACCTCGGAGTTGAGCTCGTACCCGCCCCGCATGTGGGTCACATACGGAAGCCGGTGCTCGGACAGCGGCGCGCACAGGGCGGCGATCTCATCGGTGCTCGCGAACAGTCCCGGCACGTAGTCCAGGCCCGTCGACAGCCCGACCGCGCCCTCGGAGATGCCCTCGGCGACGAGCGCCACCATCCGCGCCCGCTCGTCGTCGGACGCGGGGCGGTCGCTGTCGCCCATGACCTCGTGGCGCACGGTGCCGGCAGGCACGAGGTACGCCACCCGCAGCGGGATCGCCCCGTCGTACGACGCGAGGAGCCCCGCGACACCACCGCCGCGGTAGCGCGGGTGGGGCCCGTTGATCGCCGCGAAGTAGCGGCTCGCGTGGCGGCCGTCGCCGGGTGCGAACGAGATGCCGTCCTGACCGCCGATCACCGACGTCACACCCTGGCGGAGGAGCGCGAGCTGCACGTCCCGGTCGAAGACGGCACCCTCCGCGTGCGAGTGCGCGTCGACGAAGCCGGGCATCACGACGCGTCCGCCGGCGTCGAGCACCTCGAGGTCGTCACGCTCCGCGAAGGATGCGCCGGGCGCCGTCACCGCTCGGATGCGCTCCCCGTCGACGAGGACGTCGGCGGGGACGGGCTCTGCGCCCGATCCGTCGACGACGACCCCGCCGGTGATGAGCAGACCGGTCATGCTGCGGTGTTCCGGGGTGCGTGGATCCGCCCGGCGTCGGCGGTGTCGGGGCGGATCGTCGCCGTCATGGTGGCGATGGCGCCGATGACGCAGATGACGGCGGCGTAGATCACGACCGGCCAGATGGCGCCGCTGGCCCAGCCGACGAGCGCCGTTGCGATCAGCGGCGCCAGTCCGCCGCCCAGGGTGTTGGAGAGCTGGTACCCGATGTTGACGCCGGTCGTGCGCTGCTCGACGTCGAACATCTCGGTGAGCATCGTCGACAGGGTGGCCTGCATCGCGACACCGGGGATCACGAAGCCGATGATCATGCCCAGCCAGATGAGCCAGGGCATGTGCGTGCCGTAGAGCATGAACGTGGGCCAGATCAGCAGGGCGAAGCCGAGGCAGCCGGCGACGTAGACGGTGCGACGGCCGATCCGGTCCGAGAGCGCGCCGTAGGCCGGGGCGACGAACACCTGCAGGAGCCCGACGATCATGGTCCCGATGAACCCGACCTGCGCCGCCGTGCCCGACGAGACCATGAACGACAGGCCGTAGGTCAGCACGATGTAACCCGCGATGGACTGCGGAAGGCCGATGAGGATGCCGAGCAGGGTGTTCTTCGGGTGACGGAAGACCTCGATCAGGGGAGAGCGGGGCTTGAGCCCCTGGGCGCGCACGGTGCGGGTGTGCTCGGCGAACTCGTCGGACTCTTCGAGCTTGCGGCGCAGCAGGATCGCGATGACCGCGAGGACGAGCGCGAACACGAACGGGATGCGCCATCCCCACGTCATGAAGAACGAGTCGGGGGTGAGGCCCAGGGCGGCCATCGCGCCGGCCGACGCGACGTTCGCGATGCCGGCTCCGGTGATGAGGAAGGCGCCGAAGAAGCCGCGTCGTCCCACCGGGGCGTGCTCGACGACCATGGTGGCCGCCCCGCCCATCTCGCCGCCGACGAACAGACCCTGCAGCGACCGCATCGTGATCAGCAGGATGGGAGCTGCCGCGCCGATCATCGCGTCCGGCGGGATCAGGCCGATCGCGGCGGTCGTCAGGCCCATGCCGATGACGGTGATGAGGAGGGTGATCTTGCGGCCCATGCGGTCGCCGATGTACCCGAAGACGATGCCGCCGAGCGGGCGGAACAGGAAGCCGACCGCGAAGGTCGCGAACGATGAGAGCTGGGCGATGAAGGGGTCGTTCGCCGAGAAGAACACCGCGGGGAACACGGCGGCGGCCGCGAGACCGTACAGGTAGTAGTCGAAATACTCCATCAGAG
This sequence comes from Microbacterium sp. TS-1, assembly GCF_000509385.1. NCBI lineage: Bacteria > Bacillati > Actinomycetota > Actinomycetes > Micrococcales > Microbacteriaceae > Microbacterium > Microbacterium sp. TS-1. Next base: position 557,633 of record NZ_BASQ01000002.1, on the reverse strand, counting down.
TGCCGATGGATCCGCCGGCGATGGCTCGCCGCTGCGCCTTCGTCAGGGGCTGTCCGGCGGTGCGGGTGCGGGTCGCGCCGCTGCGGGGCGGTGCGGTCGGTGTCGTGTTCACCATGTTCTCCTCGGTATGACCGCAACGTCGCGGCTGGCCTGCATCGGGGTGGAGCTTCCCGGATACGAATCTCGGGCGTCGAAACGCTAGCACGATGCTTACTGCGATTCTATGTGGTTAGCAGAAATTATTAATACACGCGTAACGACCGTGACACAATGGGCGCACGACAGACGGGAGATCCACCGTGAACAAGCTCCTCCCCGCCGAAGGAGCGGTCTTCGCCGACATCGAGGACGCCCATCGGACGCTCGCGCCGCTCATGACCGCCATCGCCGCGGCCGTCGGCGACCACTGCGAGGTCGTGCTGCACAACCTCACCGCGGGCGACCTCGAGCACTCGGTGTACGCGATCGTCAACGGGCATGTGAGCGGGCGCGGTGTCGGCGGCCCGTCGACGAACCTCGGGCTCGAGGTGCTCCACGACGAGACCGCCGATCACAACGCGTTCGGATACCGGGCGCGCACGCACGACGGCCGCGACCTGCTCAGCTCGTCGGTGTACTACCGCAATCCCGAGGGGCGCATCATCGCGGCCTTCTGCATCAACATCGACCTCACGCCCATGCAGCGCGCCGCAGACCTCGTGGCGTCGTTGGTGCCCGCGCCCCGCGCCGCTGCCGACGCGGCTCCCCAGGAGCTCGTCGGACAGGACGTCTCGAGCGTCCTCGACGAGATGATCACCGACGCCATCGCCATGGTCGGCAAGTCGCCCTCGTCGATGTCGAAGGCGGATCGCATCGAGGTGCTGCGTCTGCTCGAGACCCGCGGTGCGTTCCACATCAAGCGCGCAGCCGACAAGGTGTCGTCGCGTCTCGGCGTCTCGCGTGTCACCGTGTACGGCTACCTCGACGAGGTGCGTCGCGGCTGACGCCGCCGCCGCGCTCAGAAATACGTCTCGACGGCCTCCGTCACCGCCGCCGCGCCGTCGGTGACCGGGACGAGTCGCCATTTGTCGAACGCCGTGCAGGGATGCGACAGCCCGAGCCGCACCACCTCGCCCACCTGGATGCGCTGTTCACCCGTCCAGCGGAGGAAAGCGTGCTGATCGTTCATCGCGCTGATCTCGGCTCGCAGCGGCCGTTCCGGGGCGCCCAGTTCGCCGGCGATGCCGAGGGGTACCGGCAGGCCCTCGTCGAAGGGCAGATCGCGCTTCCCGCCGTCGAGGAGGGCGAGGCCGGGCTCGGGCTGCGAGACCACGCGCGCGTAGGCGAACATCGCGGTGCGCAGCGGGATGTCGTCGTCTCGCACGCGGTCGGGGTCGAGAGGCGAGATCGACCGGTAGAAGCCGCTGTCGTGCGCGAGGTACGCGCCGGAGCGCAGGATCGCGCGCGCGTCCGGCATCCCGCCGATGCCCTCGGCGACGAGGTCGAAGAACGCGCTGCCGCCCGCTGTCACCCAGGGCACCTCGGGCATGAGCGGACGCACGCGCTCGACGAGGTCGCGCATGCGCGAGCAGAAGGCGCGGACGGCCGCGAGGGCGACCTCCGAGCGGTCGTGGGCGAGAGCGCCTTCGTACCCCGCGATTCCGCGCAGGGTGAGCCGGTCGGATGCGGCGATCGCCTCGGCCGTCGCGATCGCCGAGGCGTCGTCTCGGGCGCCCGTGCGTCCGTGCGCTGCGCCGATCTCGGTGAGGACGCCCCAGCGCGCGCCCGCCGGCAGCTCCGCGGTCATCCGGGCGACGACCTCGCGCGAGTCGGCCCAGCTGACCACCTCCTGATCCGGGTGCTCGTCGAGCCAGTCCGCGATGCGGCGCAACAGGGCCCCGTCCGTGCACGCGTTCGCGATCTGCACGGTCGGCACGCCGGCGCGCAGCGCCACTTCTGCCTGCCATCCGGTGGCGACGGTGATGCCGGTCGCCCCGGCCGCGAGCTGACGCCGCCACAGCTCCGGCGCCATCGTCGTCTTGCCGTGCGGCATCAGCTCGAGGCCCCGGCGCTGCGCCCAGGCGGCCATCGTGTCGATGTTGTGCTGCAGGGCGGGGCCGTCGAGCACGAACAGCGGGGTCGAGAACGAGCTGAGGGGAGTGTCGAGGTCGTCGATCGGGCGGCCGTCGAGGCCGGCCGGGAACGACTTGTCGCGCCACGAGACCGTGCGGGCGCTCACTTGTTCATCACCTCGGCGAGACGCGCCAGTTCGGCAGCATCTGCGAGGGCGGATCCGACGGCTACGACGCGCGCGCCTCCGTCGAGGAATGCCGGCGCGTTTCGCGCATCCATCCCGCCGGTCGCGACGAAGGACACGTCGGGGAAGGGGCCGCGCATCATGGTGAACCACGACGGGCCGAGCGCGGCCGCGGGGAACGCCTTCAGCCAGCGCAGACCGGCGCGTCGCGCCTGGTGGATCTCAGACGCTGTCGCGACTCCCGGAAGCGACGGCATCCCCGCGTTCTCGCTGGCTCGCACCACCTCGAGGTCCCAGCCGGGGCTCACGGTGAACGTCGCGCCGGCCGACGCGGCGTCGCGCACGGTCCGCGCGTCGACGATCGTTCCCGCTCCCACCTGCTTGCCGCGGGCGCGGCCCGCCTCGACGACGGCGGTCAGCGCATCGAGGTCGACGGCGGTCTGGATCGGCACCTCGACCGCGTCGATACCGAGGTCCCAGGCGGTCTCGGCCAGCTGCAGGCTGCGCTCGACGCCCATCCCGCGGAGGATCGCCATGATGGGTGAGCCCGCGAACGCGTGGTCGAACCACGAGCCGGCGGTGTCTGCGAGGGTGTTCATGCTCGTCCTCTCGACGATGGTGACGGATCGGGCTGGGGAACGTCGGATGTAGCCGCGAGAGCGCGGGCGGCGGTCGCGTGTCCGTTCTCGAGGCGGCGCCGGGCATCGCCGCCGCGGATCAGCTCGCCGAGCCATCCCGCCGCGAACGCGTCTCCGGCTCCCACGGCCTCGACGACCTCGACGCGGTGGGCGGGCACGGTGACGACGTCGACCGGTCCGAACTCCGTCGCCTCGACGTCGGCGTCTTTCACGACGAGGTGCGGGACGTGCGGGAGATGCGAGCGGATGTCGGCCGCCGTGCTCGTGCCCCACAGCCGTTCGGCCTCGTCCCGGCCGACGAAGACCGCGTCGGCGCGCGCCGCGGCGTCGGCGATCGTTCGCGCGGCCGCCTCCGCATCGGGCCACAGGGCGGGTCGATGGTTCACGTCGAAGCTGACTCGAACGTCGTGCGAGCGCGCGGCGTCGATGGCGGCGTGGACGAGATCGCGGCACGAGGGGGAGAGGGCGAGCGTGATGCCCGTCAGATGGACGGTGTCGACCGTGGACCAGTCCACGACATCGAGCGCCGCGGGCGACAGGCGGGATGCCGCTGAGCCGGCGCGGTAGTAGTGGACGCCGTGGCCGGGGTCCTTGATGTAGACGCCGGTCGGTGCGCCGTCGTCGATGACCACGCCGTCCGTGCTCACACCGTGGCTCTCGATCCGACGCCGGATGCGGCGTCCCAGCGGGTCGTCGCCGAGGGCGCTGAACCATCGGGCGCTCAGCCCGGCGGCGGCGAGGTGGCAGGCGAGGTTCGACTCCGCGCCGCCCGCCTCCAGGCGGAAGTCGTAGGCGGACTCGAGCGGCTCGGCTCGCGCCGGGGCGACGAGAGCCATCGTCTCGCCGATGCTCAGCACGTCGATCGCCCGAGACCGCGGGTTCGCCGGTTCGCTCACGCGACCCCCCTTCCGCGGGCGGGCCCGCTTCACGTTGGTTTGACTCTTCCGCGGGCGGGCCCGCTTCACGATGGTTTAACTCGAATTATGCGGGGTTGACGAAAATCTTGCAAGAGTGGTCCGCTGGTGGTCTCCGGCGCCCCGGCGATGTCCGGCCGCATCGCTAGTGTTGTCGCGTGCCAGAATCCGTCATCTCCGCTCGTGGGCTGCGCAAGACCTATGCCGTGAAGGGCAAGCCCGACTTCGTCGCCGTCGACGACCTGTCGTTCGAGGTGGCGCCGGGCGAGTCCTTCGGGCTGCTCGGCCCGAACGGTGCCGGCAAGTCGACGACGATGAAGATGATCGGTGCGGTGTCCACCCGCAGCGGCGGCGACCTGGAGATCCTCGGGCTCGATCCCGATCGATACGGACCCGAGATCCGGTCGCGGCTCGGCGTCGTGCCCCAGCAGGACAACCTCGACGGCGAGTTGAACGCCCGCGAGAACCTCTACATCTACGGGCGGTACTTCGGCCTGCCGGGCAAGGTGTGCCACGAGAAGGCCGACGAGCTCCTCGCCTTCGCGCAGCTCGAGGACAAGGCGAAGAACAAGGTCGACCAGCTCTCGGGCGGCATGAAGCGGCGCCTCACGATCGCGCGCGGTCTCATCAACGATCCGCGCATCCTGCTGCTCGACGAGCCGACGACGGGCCTCGACCCCCAGGCCCGCCACGTGCTGTGGGACCGGCTGTTCCGGCTGAAGGAGCGCGGCACGACGCTCGTGCTCACGACGCACTACATGGACGAGGCCGAGCAGCTGTGCGACCGGCTCATCGTCGTCGACAAGGGGCGGATCATGGCCGAGGGCACCCCGGCCTCCCTCATCCGCGAGCACTCGAGTCGCGAAGTGCTCGAGGTGCGGTTCGGCTCCGACCGCAACGAGTCCGCAGCGGTGCAGCTGCGAGGCATCGGCGACCGCGTCGAGGTGCTTCCCGACCGCATCCTCGTCTATGCGCACGACGGCGAGGCCGCCCTCGAGCGCGTGTCCGCAGCCGGCCTCACGCCGCTCACGAGCCTCGTGCGCCGCTCGAGCCTCGAAGACGTCTTCCTGCGCCTGACCGGACGGTCGCTGATCGAATGAGCACGCGAACCGCGCACCCCACACTCGACGAGCTGCGCGCCGAGGCGCTCGCCGGCGGTCGCAGGCCCCGGCGCTACGGCACCTGGTACGTCGCCGAGCACATGATCCGCGCCATGCGCGCCTACGGCTGGACGATCGTGGTCGGCGCCGTCGGGCAGCCGATCATGTATCTGCTCGGGCTCGCGGTAGGCCTCGCGGCCCTCATCACCGCGCCGATCTCCTCCCACGGGCAGGAGGTCGGGTATCTGCCGTTCGTCGCGCCGGCGCTGCTCGTCACCGCCGCGATCGCGGTGGCCTCCGAAGAGATGACCTATCCGGTGATGGCGGGCTTCAAATGGCGCCGCTACTTCTACGGATTCAACGCGTCGGCACTGTCGAGCCCCCAGATCGCGAACGGCGTCATCATCGGTGCCACGGCGCGGATGATCGTCGCCGTCTCCGCGTACTACCTCTTCATCTGGCTCCTGCCGTTCGGGGCGGTGCCGAATCCCGCCACGGGGTGGCTGTCGATCCTCGCGGGCGTTGCGGCCGGTATCGCCTTCGGCATCCCGCTCATGGCGTACGCCGGGTCGATCCAGGACGACAAGGGGCAGTTCGCTCTCGTGCAGCGGTTCATCTTCATGCCGATGTTCCTGTTCTCGGGCACGTTCTACCCCGTCGAGACCCTGCCGATCGGCCTGCAGTGGATCGCGTGGATCTCGCCCTTGTGGCACGGCGCCGAGCTGGGGCGCGCGGCGACCTACGGGGCCGACATCGGTGCCGGGATGATCGCCGTGCACGTGCTCTACCTGCTCGCGCTCGCCGCCGTCGGGTACCTCTGGGGCCGGCGCGTCTTCACCGAGAGGCTCGCGAAATGAGCGCCATGATCGAGCGGGGTGCACCGGCGGGACGGCGCGGCGGCGTGCGGGCGCTGTGGGCGGGCAACCCCGGCGCAGTCGTGCAGCGCGGTCTCATCGCGGCGCGCTCGTCGAGCTGGATCGTCGTGCTCTCGGGCTTCTTCGAGCCCGTGTTCTATCTCGCGTCTCTGGGCATCGGGCTCGGGGCCCTCATCGGCGAGGTCGAGACCTCGTCGGGCGCTGCGGTCCCGTACGCCGCCTACATCGCTCCCGCGCTCCTCGCGGTCTCGGCGATGAACGGCGCCGTGTACGACTCGACGTGGAACGTCTTCTTCAAGCTCAACTACGGCAAGCTCTACGAGGGCATGCTGTCGACCTCGCTGGGCCCGCTCGACGTCGCCCTCGGCGAGATCCTCTACGCGCTGCTGCGCGGTCTGGTCTACGCCACCGGATTCATGATCATCATGCAGGTGCTCGGCCTCAATCTCGCGTGGACCGCCGTGCTCGCGCTCCCGGCGGTGCTGCTCATCGCCTTCGGGTTCGCGAGCGTCGGAATGGCGGTCACGAGCTATATGAAGACGTTCCAGCACATGGACTGGATCAACTTCGTGCTGCTGCCGATGTTCCTGTTCTCGGCGACGTTCTACCCGATCACGGTCTATCCCGAGTGGGTGCAGGTGATCGTGCAGGCGCTGCCGCTGTGGCACGGTGTCGAGCTGATCCGCGGCCTGACGACCGGCATTCTCTCCGCCGGAATGCTGTGGCACGTGCTCTACTTCGTCGTCATGATCGCGCTCGGTCTCGTCTTCACCACGAAGCGGTTACGCGCCCTGTTCCTCGGCTGACCGTGCCCGGGCGCGATCGGCGCTACGACTCGATGACCTCGCGGGCCTTGCGGATCCGCCGAGGGTTCACGGGGTGCGTGGCGAGCACGACCTTGCCCCGGGAATGCAGCTTCTGAAGGTCGTCGTACGCCTCGGCGACATCGGCGAGCGGGTAGAAGCCCGACACGAGCGGAGAGACCACCCGCTTCTCGGCGAGCTCGACGACCTTTCGCAGTTGCGCCGTGCCGTGGGCGACGGCGTCGGGGCTGTCGGAGAGCAGGGCCACCTCGCGATCGCGACGATCGGCGCTCGACCGGAACCGTCCCGCGGGCACGCCGAGAGCCTCCGCTATCTCGTGCCCGTCCTGCCCGAAGTTGTCGATGAACGCTGTCACGCCCCCGGGTGCGATGGCGCGGATTCGCTCGACGATCCCCTCGCCGTAGCGAACCGGCTTCACGCCGAGCTGGCGCAGATAGTCGAAGTTGCGCTCGCCGCACGTGCCGATGACGCGCGCGCCGCGGTGCATGGCGATCTGCGCCTCGATGCTGCCGACGCCACCGGCCGCCGCCGAGATGACGACGGTGTCGTCGGCGCCGATCTTCAGCTCGTCGAGGATGTCGAGGGCCGTGGTGCCCGCGAGATACAGCCCGCCTGCTGTCTCGAAGGTCACGGCGCGAGGCTTGCGCACCAGCCGGTCCACCGCGACCGTGACATGGCTCGCATGCGCACCCGACCGCAGATGACCGACGACATCGGTGCCGACGGGGAACCCGCTGGTGCCCGGGCCCGCAGCGATGACGGTGCCTGCGAAGCAGCTGCCCGAGCGGCGCGGATAGGGATCGTCCCACTCCTTCTCGGCACCGGAGCGCACGAACCCGTCGATGTGGTTGAGCCCCATCGTGATGACCTCGACCGTCACCTCGCCGGCGGCGGGTTCTGGCAGCGGTCGCTTCACCAGACGCAGGACCTCAGGACCTCCGGGCGCGTCGTATTCGACGACCGCTGCCTCGGTGACTTTTCTCATGGCACCCTCCTGACCTGAATGTGAATCAGACAGTAGACCGCGCATCCGGGGGCGGGGAGAGCTTGACAAAGACGGATGCCGCGAGCCCGAAGGCCCGCGGCATCCGTTCGTCCGGAGTCGGGATCAGCGCGTGGCTGCCGCGTCGCCGATGTTGGTGTCGTACTCGGAGTCCTTGGTCTCCTTCGACAGCCACAGGGCGATGAAGGTGAGCACGGCGGATGCCGTCAGGTACACGCCGACGAGCCACGTCGATCCGCCCGCGAGCGCCCACAGGGTCGTCGCGATGCTGGGGGCGACGGCCGCGCCGAGGATCGACGCCACGTTGTACGAGATGGCCGAGCCGGTGTACCGCACGTTGGTCGGGAACAGCTCGGGGAGGAGCGCCCCCATCGGACCGAACGTCGCGCCCATGAGCATGAAGCCGAGTACGAGGAACGCCTGGACGAGCGCGCCGGTGAACTTCGGGTCGAGCTGCGGCGCGAGGAACACCGCGAACAGCAGGCCGAACACGGCGATGACCCCGGTGACCCACAGCAGCAGCTTGCGGCGGCCGATCGCGTCGGCGACGGGGCCCGACAGCAGCGTGAAGATGCCGAAGAAGATGACGCCGACGATCTGCATGATGACGAAGTCGGTGAACCCGAACCCAAGGCCCGGGACGTAGGCCGCGGCATCGAACGTCGCTCCCGACGCCTCGGCGGTCGCCTGCGCGGCCTCGAGGGTCGGCTTGGTGCCGTACGCGAGGGTGAAGCTCGTCATGAGGTAGAAGAGCACGTAGGTCGCGAGCATGATGAACGTGCCGAGGATCAGCGCGCGCCAGTGGCCGCGGATGACGGATCCGAGCGGGAACTTGCGGATGGCGCCGGTCTTCTCCGCCTTGGCGAACGTCTCGCTCTCGACGAGCTTGAGACGCACCCACAGGCCGACGATGACCATGACCGCCGAGAACAGGAACGGCACACGCCAGCCCCAGGCGAGGAACTCCTCGGAGCGCTGAGCCGGGCCGTCGGGGTGGGGCAGCGCGAAGTAGATCACGAGGAAGACCGAGTTCGCGATGATGAACCCGATCGGAGCGCCCAGCTGGGGGAAGGTTCCGTACCAGGCGCGCTTGCCCTTCGGGGCGTTCTCGGTGGCCACGAGTGCCGCTCCCGACCATTCGCCGCCGAGGGCGAAGCCCTGAGCGAGGCGCAGCACGAGAAGCAGCAGGGCCGCCCACCAGCCGATGTCGTTGAAGGTGGGGAGGCATCCGATGAGGATCGTCGCGATGCCCATCGTCAGGAGCGACGCGACGAGGGTCGCCTTGCGGCCGAACTTGTCGCCGAAGTGACCGAAGACGACGGCGCCGATGGGGCGGGCGATCATCGCCGCGCCGAAGACCGCGAACGAGGCCAGGAGCGACGCGGTGTCGTCGTCGCTCGGGAAGAAGAGGATCGGGAAGACCAGGACGGCCGCGGTCGCGTAGACGTAGAAGTCGTAGAACTCGATCGTGGTGCCGACGAGGCTGGCGGTGATGACGCGGGAACGGGGGTTCGCGGGCGCGGCGGGGGCCGCGGTGGCGGATGACATGTGCGGTGTGATGCCTGTCTGGGAGAACGGGTGAGCGCCCTCGTGGGAGCGTGCCGGTGGGCGGACGTCCGAGGCGGGGTGGTGCGGCGGACGCTCGACGCGGGGATCACCGGCGGCGTCGACGGTGTCGGCGACGCACGATCGTCCATTCTACGGCGGATGCCGCGACCCGGCGTCCGAGTCGCGGCATCCGCCGTGCGTGGTGGGCCGGGGCCCGCGTCGTCAGCGCCAGAGCACCGCGATCGCGACGTTGGCCACCGTGCCGATTCCGATCAGCCAGAAGATGGCGGCGGGAACCGACCGGGTGCGCTTCTGGCGGGCCGAGCCGATGCCCAGCAGCGCACCGATCACGAGCAGGATGACGAGCTTGACGGCGATCTTCGTGTAGTTGAACTCGTGGTCGGTTCCCCACGGTGCTGCCAGGGCGAGCCCGGCGACACCGGCGACGAGGAGGCCGTAGCTCATGACCCGCGTGATGCGGCGGGCACCGAGGGCTTCGACGAGCCAGGCGCCGAAGAGCGTGGCGAAACCGATGAGGTGGACGACGAGGACGATTCCGCGGAGCGTTTCCATACCCTCAGCCTAGCTGAAGGTGTGGGGTTCCGACACGGTGTCAGCCGCGAAGCGTACGCAGCGTCAGCGCGGTGCGCAGCGCGGCATCCGCGGCCTCGGCACCCTTGTCCTCCTTCGAGCCGGGCAGACCCGCCCGGTCGATGCCCTGCTGCTCGTCGTCGAGGGTGAGCACGCCGAAACCGACCGGCTTGCCCGTGTCGATCGCGACGCGCGTCAGCCCGTCGGTGGCCGCCGACGACACGAAGTCGAAGTGCGGTGTGCCGCCGCGGATGATGACGCCGAGGGCGACGACGGCATCCGCTCCGGAATCCAGCGCGGCCTTCGCCACCACCGGAAGCTCGAAGGATCCCGGCACGCGCACGAGGCGCCAGGCCGCACCCGACTCCTCGAGCACGCGCTCGGCGCCGGCGATGAGGCCGTCGGTGATGACGTCGTGCCACTGGCCGGCGACGACGACGACCTTCAGGTCGCTCGCGTCGATCTGCTGGCGTTCGGGGGCGCCGTGTCCGCTCATGCGATGTTCTCCGAGTTCTGTCGGGGGTCGGTGGTCTCGTCCGCGGTGGCTGCGGCCGTGCCGCGGGCGAGCGCCGCGCTCAGCTCGGCGTCGTCGATGATGTGCCCCATGCGGTCGCGCTTCGTGGCGAGATACTGGTGGTTGTTGGCGCCCACGCCGACGAGCAGGGGAACCTGCTCGGCGATGTCGAGGCCGAGCGCGCGCAGCTGCGACACCTTGTCCGAGTTGTTCGTCAGCAGCCGGATGCTGCCCACGCCCAGGTCCGCGAGGATGCCGGCCGCCGCCGCGTAATCGCGGGCGTCGGCGGGGAGCCCCAGTGCGAGGTTCGCATCGAGGGTGTCGAGCCCGCGCTCCTGCAGCTGGTAGGCCCGGAGCTTGTTGATGAGGCCGATGCCGCGACCCTCGTGCCCGCGCATGTAGATGACGATCCCGCCGTCGCGGTCGATCGCGTCGAGAGCGGCATCCAGCTGCGGTCCGCACTCGCACTTGAGCGAGCCGAACGCCTCGCCCGTGAGGCACTCGGAGTGAACGCGCACGAGCGGGGCGGCCTCGGTCAGGTCGCCCGAGACGACCGCGATGTGGTCGGTCCCGGTGACGCGATCTTTGTAGGCGAGGAACCGGAACGCGCCGTGCGAGGTCGGCACCTGCGCCTCGGCCCGCAGGCTCACGCGGCGCCGGTTCGATGCGGCACCGCCGGCGGGACGCGGGTCGGTCTCGTCGAGGTGTGCGATGAGCTGCTCGATCGTGATGACCGGGATGCCGTCGCGCTCACCGAGCTCGAGCAGACCCGGCATCCGCATCATCGAACCGTCATCGGCCACGATCTCGGCGATCGCGCCGACCGGCTCGAGACCGGCGAGCTGCATGAGCTCGACCGCGGCTTCGGTGTGACCGCTGCGCTCGCGCACGCCGCCCTCGACGGCGCGCAGGGGGAGGATGTGGCCGGGGCGGATGACGCTGCCCGGCGTCGACGCGGGATCGGCCAGCACCGTGAGGGTGCGGGCCCGGTCGGCGGCGCTGATGCCGGTGGTCACGCCCTCGGCAGCGTCGACCGAGACGGTGTAGGCGGTGCCCCGAGCGTCCTCGTTCGTCTCGACCATCGGGGGGAGGTCGAGGCGATCGGCCCACTCGGCGGGCATCGGAGCGCAGATGAAGCCGCTCGAGTGACGGACCGTCCATGCGATCCACTCGGGCGTGGCGAGGGCGGCCGACAGGATGACGTCGCCCTCGTTCTCGCGGTTCTCATCGTCGGCGACGATGATCGGCTTTCCGGCCCGCAGCGCGTCGAGCGCTTCGGAGAGGGGAGAAAGGCTCATCGGGAGCCTCCTTCGTTCGAAAGGGTGGTGAATGCCAGCAGCCGCTGGACGTGTCGGGCGAGGATGTCGGTCTCGAGGTTGACCGCGTCGCCGGCGATCCGGTCGCCGAGCGTCGTCGCGGCGAGGGTCTCGGGGATCAGGGAGACCTCGAGCCACGCCTCCGGCACGATCGCGGCGCTGACGTCGCTGACGGTCAGCGAGACGCCGTCGACCGTGATCGAGCCCTTGTCGACGACGAGCGGGGCGAGATCTGCGGGCACCGAGATGCGCAGGACGCGCCACTGCTCGCCGGGACGCACTTCCAGGACGCGGCCGAGGCCGTCGACATGTCCCTGCACGATGTGCCCGCCCAGGCGGGTGTGCGCCGCGAGCGCGCGCTCGAGGTTCACGGCCCGGCCCGGCTCGATCCCGGTGAGGCTCGACACGTCGAGGGTCTGGCGCATCACGTCCGCCGTGAACCAGTCGTCGCCCTGATCGACCACCGTGAGGCAGACGCCGCTGACGGCGATGGAGTCGCCGTGGCCGGCATCCGACACCGCCTTCGGCGCACGCACGGTGATCCGCACGCCGTCACCCGACGGCTCGACGGCGACGACCTCGCCGATCTCTTCGATGATTCCGGTGAACATCAGGCGTCTCCTTCGGACGGGGATGTCGGGGGCACGGGGGAGGCGATCACCAGCAGGTCGTCGCCGAGAGTCTCGATCGAGCTCACGCGCAGACGTCGCTGGTCGGCGATCGTCTCGACGCCGAGCGAACGCAGCGCCGGGCGGTCGTCGCCGGCTGCGCCGGAGCCGATGAGCGTCGGAGCGATGTAGGCCAGGATCTCGTCGGCGAGTCCGGCACGCACGAACGCGCTCGCGATGGTCGGGCCGCCCTCGACGAACACGCGCTGCACACCGAGTTCGCGCAGCTCCGCCATCAGCGAGGGCTCGTTGGAGCTCTCGCCGCCCAGGTTCTCGCCGTCGCGGTGCAGGAACGGCAGCGGATGACGGCGAACGAGCGCGTCGTCGGGCACGGCACGCTGGCCGAGGATGACGGGCATCGGCTGCCGGTCGTGCAGGCTGCCGTCCGGTCGCCGGGCGGTCAGAGCGGGGTCGTCCGAGAAGAGCGTGCCGGTGCCCACGACGATGGCATCGGCCTCGCTCCGGCGGCGGTGCACGTCTGCGCGCGCGGCGGGGCCGGTGATCCACTGGCTCGTGCCGTCGGCGGCCGCGGCGCGACCGTCGAGCGACTGCGCCCACTTCACGGTGACGTGCGGACGACCGAGGCGTTGCACGGTCAGCCAGTCATGGATGAGGGCTCGGCCCTCGTCGGCGAGCACTCCGTCGACGACGTCGACCCCGCCATCACGCAGGCGCTGCGCCCCGCCGGCCGAGGCGTCGCCCGGGTCGGACGCCGAGTAGACCACACGCGCGACGCCGGCCTCGATGAGCGCGAGCGCGCACGGGCCCGTGCGGCCGGTGTGGTTGCAGGGCTCGAGGCTCACGACGGCGGTGGCGCCGCGGGCGGCCCCCGCGGGCAGCTGAGAGAGGGCGTCGACCTCGGCGTGCGGAGTGCCCGCGCCGCGATGCCAGCCCTCCGCGAGCACCGAGCCGTCGGGCGCCAGGAGCACGGCGCCGACCTGGGGGTTCAGCCCGCGCGGACCGTTGCCGGCGAGCTCGAAGGCACGACGCATCGCGGCGATCTCGCGGTCGGTGGTGCCCGGCATCCTTCGTCCTTCGGTCAGTCTCCGGGGACGCGGGTGGGCGCGCGCAGCGCGAACGCTGCCGTGCTTCCTCTCATCCGGACTAGCGACTCGCGTCGCATCACCGTCGGTCCCGGAATTCCACCGGATCAACCTCTCGGCCCGAGGGCCTCGAGGGTCGCGGACTCTCACCGCCGGTTCGGATTCTCACCGACCCCGGAGCACGTTCAATACTCCGATCGTACTCAACGCGCGGACGCTCGCGGCATTCCCGACTTCCGCCGTCACTTGAGCAGGCGTGAGAGCCGGCGATCGGCGAGCAGCTTGCCGCCGGTCTGACACGTCGGGCAGTACTCGAGGCTGTTGTCGGCGAAGAAGACGCTGCGCACCTCGTCGCCGCACACCGGGCACGCTTCGCCGCGGCGGCCGTGGACCCGCATCCCGCGGCGCTTCGCGTCCTTCAGATCGGCGGGCGGCTTGCCGGATGCCGCGGCGACGGCTTCGGCCAGCGTCTCGCTGAGCGCCGTATAGAGCCGGTCGATCTCGGCGTCGTCGAGGTTCGCCGCCAGTGCGTACGGAGACAACTTCGCGACGTGGAGGATCTCGTCGGAATAGGCATTGCCGATTCCGGCGACGATCGACTGATCGCGCAGCACGCCCTTGATCTGCGTGCGGCGGCCCGCCAGCAGGCTCGCGAGGGCGTCGCGGTCGAACGAGGGATCCAGCGGGTCGGTACCGAGTCGTGCGATGCCCGGCACCTCGGCCGGATCGCGGACGACGTAGACCGCGAGCGACTTCTTCGTGCCGGCCTCGGTCAGATCGAAACCGGAGTCGTCGTCGAACCCGACGCGCAGCGCGATCGGGGTCTTGCCGGGGCGGATGACGGTCGACGGCAGCGCGTCGTACCAGCGCAGCCATCCCGCCTTGGCGAGGTGGAACACGAGGTGCGTGCCGCTGTCGGTGGCGAGGTCGACGAACTTGCCGTGGCGGGCTGCGGCGGCCACGGTCGTGCCCTCGAGGGTCTCGATCGGCGGGTCGTAGGTCTTCAGGGCAGAGATCGCGCTGACACGGGCTTTCGTGATTCGGCGCCCGGCGAGGCGACCGCCGAGGTAATCGACGAGTCCCTGCACTTCCGGCATCTCGGGCATGGCGTCATCCTGGCACGCACCACCCCCACCGGGCACGGGGTTGCGCGCGGCGGCGCTGCCGGTCGGGGTTCAGTCGGTGAGGATCGGCCAGGGCTGCGGGGCGCGGTCGTCGGTGGGCAGGATGCCGGCGATCCAGCCGTCGTGGCGGCCGCGGATGTCGGACAGGCCCTGGCGCAGCATCCCCTCGTACCGGAACCCGAGGCTGCGTGCGGTCCGCGCCGAGGCGATGTTGCCGGCGACAGCCCGCCATTCGATGCGCGCGAGCGCCAGCGGCTCGGCGAACCCGAAGTCGATGACAGCACGGGCGGCCTCGCTCAGGTAGCCGTGCCCGCGCGCCGGCGCGCTCATCCAGAACCCGATCTCCGCGGCACCGCCCGGGCTCACGCGATGGAGGCCGATCATGCCGATCCAGGCGCCCTCTCGGCGGATGCCCCACGTCAGCTCGGACTGTTCGTCCCACCAGCCTGCGGCCTTCGCGACGAAGTCCTCGGCGTGCTCGCGCGTATAGGGAGATGGCAGGGTCGTCCAGCGCGGCACCTCGGGGTCCTGAGCCGCGGTCGTGATGGCATCGACGTCGTCGAGCGTGGGGATCGACAGCTCGAGCCGCGCGGTACGCAGGGTCACCGGTTCCATCCCCCGACCCTACCGAGGTCGGGCCCGGCCCCGGCCCCATGGCTGCGCCGCGAACAGGCTCATCCCGGTGTCGCCGTGCCGAGCGGCCGCAGGCCCCGTCCTCAGCCTGCTGACGGCACGCGCTTCAGCTGATGCGGATGCCGGGGCCGATCAGCCGACATCCCGAGCCGCGATGAAGGACGCCTCGTCGGGCGCGTGCCGAGGGGAGCCCAGCCGTGCCGTCAACAGGCTGGCGGCGCCAGGGTGCCTCTCATCGCGCGGAGTGCGGCGCCTGAGCCTGTCGGCGGCACGGATCAACGACTTCCGCACAGGCGGCGGGCGAGTTCAACTGTTCACAATTGTCTTCCGCGCCGGCCCCGCACGGGACCACGGACGACACCGTGTCGGCATGGACCCTCACGCCTCGTCAGCCTGGCTTCCCTCAGAGATCATGGAGTTGCATTGCTGGTCGACATCCGATCTGCGCGCGGGTGGTCTCCGCAAGCGCGACATCGCGGATGCCGTCGCCGCCGGCCGACTCGTGAGGCCTCGGCGGGGCTCGTACCTCGTCGCCGATGCGCCACCATCCGCCGCCGCCGCAGTATCGCTCGGCGGCCGTCTGACCTGTGTGAGCCTGTTGCGCCTCCTCGGGGTGTTCGTCCTCGAGCCCAGCGGGCCGCACGTGCAGCTGCCGCGCACGGCCTCGCGCGTGCCGACGCCTGAGGTGGGCGCGGGATCGAGGCCGGTGCTGCACTGGACACCTCCCGTCGCTCCGCGCCCCAGATGGTTCGTCTGCTCGAGCATCATCGACGCGCTGGTCCGCGCGGTGCAGTGCCAGTCACCCCGAGCTGCTGTCGCCACGCTCGACAGCGCGCTCCACCTCAGGCTTCTCAATGCCGCGGATCTCGACACGGTCTTCGCCGCGCTGCCCCTCCGATACCGCCCTCTCCGGCGTCTGATCGACGCGCGAGCCGAATCCGGACCGGAGACGCTCATGCGGCTCCTCCTGCGCGGAATCGCCAAGACGGTCGAGATACAGGTGCGCATCCCTGGAGTGGGACGAGTCGATCTGCTGGTCGATGGATGGCTGATCGTGGAGTGCGACAGCGATGCTCATCATTCTGGGCTCGACGCGCGGCGACGAGACGGCGCCCGCGATCTCGCGGCCGCAGCCCTGGGGTACCTGACTCTGCGCCCGATGGCGTCGGACATCATGTGGCGCCCGGATCGCGTCCTCGAAGCCGTGCGCGGCGGCCTCAACCGCGGAATTCGGCCGGTTTCCGCGCGCTGACGCTCGCCGGGCGGATTGCCAGTGTTTTGTGCGTGCCGTGCGCAGGCTGAAACGGCTGGCGGCGGGCTGTCGAGGCGTGGAGCGCGCGCTAAGCCTGTTGACGGAACAGGGATGCGGCGAAGACGGCGTTGTCGGTCCGCTGGCGCCTGACCCGCCAGTGAGGACGCGGCCGAGGCGGGATCAGACCGACGGGTTCTGCGAGATGTAGACCGCCATCGCGGCGAGGTTCGACAGTGGGGCCATGGCACCGTTGCGGGGCGCGTCGAAGACCATCGCCTCGACGCCGGCCTCGGCGTAGGACGCGACCCAGGCCGCCGCCGAGGGAAGCGGCACGGCGAGCAGGCGCGACGCCTCCTCCTCGGGCAGGCCGAAGCCGAGCGCGGCTTCATGCGCCCGGTCGGCTGTGGAGAACGCGAAGATCACCGCGCCTTCGTCGGAGCGCAGGGCGAAGGGAGTGGGCTCGTCGTCGGAGCCTCGGGCGATGAAGAGCCAGCGGTCGAGCGCGAAGGCGGCACGCCAGAGCCGCTCCTGCACCGCGGCGTCGGCGGGGGCGGCCTTCGACGCGGCCGCAGCCTCGTCGAGCGCCTCGATCAGCGCGGGCGCGGGCTCGGCCGGCATCTGTGCGGGACCGCCCGGCGTCGCGGCATCCGGGCCGCCCTCGGCCGCAGCAGGCAGCTCCGGGTCGCGCTCGGTGGATTCGTTGTCAGACACGACGCAGCAGTCCCAACTTGTCGTAGACGTCACCGAGGGTGCGGTCGGCAACCTCGTCGGCGCGCGAAGCGTTCGACGCGAGCACCCGGTCGAGCTCGGCGGGGTCGTCGAGCAGCTCGAGGGCCCGCTCGCGGACCGGTCCGAACTCGGAGACGACGACCTCGGCCAGGCCCTTCTTGAAGTCGCCGTAGCCGCGACCGGCGTACTCGTCCTCGATCGAGGGGATCTGACGGCCGGTCAGTGCTGCGTAGATGACGAGGAGGTTCGACACGCCGGGCTTGTTCTCGCGGTCGTAGCGCACCGAGCCCTCCGAATCGGTGACGGCGCGCATGATCTTCTTCGCCGACACCTTCGGGTCGTCCAGCAGCCACAGCACACCGGCATCCGACTCGGCCGACTTCGACATCTTCGCGGTCGGGTTCTGCAGGTCGTAGATGCGGGCGGTGTCCTGCTGGATGACGGGCATCGGCACGCGGAACGTCTCGCCGTAGCGCGAGTTGAACCGCTCGGCCAGAGTGCGCGTCAGCTCGACGTGCTGCTTCTGGTCGTCACCGACCGGCACGATGTCGGTCTGGTAGAGCAGGATGTCGGCGGCCATGAGCACGGGGTAGGTGAACAGCCCGACATTGGTGGCGTCGGCGCCGTACCGCTGCGACTTGTCCTTGAACTGCGTCATCCGGCCGGCCTCGCCGAAACCGGTGATGGTCGAGAGCACCCAGGCGAGCTCCGCGTGCGCGCGGACGTGCGACTGCACGTAGAGCGTCGAGCGGGAAGGCTCGATACCCGCCGCGATGTACTGGGCCGCGGTACGCCGGGTCTTCGCGCGCAGCTCAGCCGGGTCGTTCGGCTGGGTCAGGGCGTGCAGATCGACGACGGAGAAGAATGCGTCGTAGGTGTCCTGCAGGTCGCGCCACTGCATGAGAGCCCCGATGTAGTTGCCGATCTGGAGCGAATCGGCGGACGGCTGCATTCCGGAGTACAGGCGGGGCTTGGTCACCAGAGAAGTCTACGGGCGTCCTCCCCAGCCCTGTCGCCCCCAGCCCTGTCGTCCCGGTCGCCCCCGGTCGTGGGGTCAGCCCGGGAAGACGTAGTCCGCCACGACGGGGGCGTGATCGCTCCACCGGGTGTCCCACGACGGCGCGCGCACGACGTGGTAGTCGGCGACTCGCTCCGCGAGCTGCGGTGTGGCGAGGTGGTAGTCGATGCGCCACCCGGTGTCGGTGTCGAACGCCTTTCCGCGGTTGGACCACCACGTGTAGGGGCCGTCGACCTCGCCGGCGAAGGTACGGCCCACATCGACCCATCCGAGACCCGTGCCCCGTTCACCGTCGACGGTGTCGATCTCGACGCCCGCGGGGGCGGTGAACCGGTCGAAATACGCGCGCTCGCGCGGAAGGAAGCCCGCCTTCTTGCGGTTGCCGCGCCAGTTGCGGATGTCGAACTCGCGGTGCCCGACGTTCAGGTCGCCGGTGATGACGGCGAGCTCGCCGAGCTGCGGCATCCGCTTCTCCATCGCATCGAGGAAGGCGTACTTCGCGACCTGCTTCTCGGTGTCGGCCTCGCCGGTGAAGACGTACGCGCTGACGACCGTGAGGTGTTCTCCCGCGACCTCGATGTCGGCCTCGACCCAGCGACCCTTGGAGTCGAGGTCGTCGTCGCCGAGTTCGATGCGCCACACGTCGAGGGGCTCGCGGGCGGCGATCGCGACGCCCGCGCGCCCCTTGGCGAGCGCCTCGTCCGAGACGAAGTGCCAGCCCGGCAGCGCCGCCGCGAGATCGGAGGCCTGGGCGCGGACCTCTTGGAGGGTCAGGATGTCGACGTCGGCGGTCTCGAGCCACTCGTGCATGCCCTTGCGAGCGGCGGCGCGGATGCCGTTGACGTTGACGGAAGCGATGCGAAGACGGCGTGACACGTCTGCCAGCGTAATCGCGACCGCCGACATGGCTCAGCGAGCGGCCCGCTCCTCCGCATCGAGGCGTCGGAGCAGCTCGCGAGCCCGATTCACGTCACGCCGCGCGGGAACGCGCTTCCACCACCCGGCCTCGGCGAGAGCATGCTCGGCGTCGCGCAGCTGCGCCTCGGCCACCACGCGCAGGGCCCGTCGCTCGTCGGCGCGGCGCTCCTCCTCGGTCTTGACCTCGAGCGGGATGTCGTCATCAGCGGCCGACACCGCGACCCATGAGGACGCGACGAGGATGACGATTCCGGCGAGGCGCAGCCAGAGGAGGAACCCGATGAGCACCGAGAACGTCGCGAGGAGCGGGTTCGTGGGGGAGTAGACGGCGAGGAAGCCCGCACCCAGCTGCAGGACGCTCAGCGCGGTGCCGCCGAAGATCGATCCGGGGATGATCTTCCGCCACGGCAGCGCGGTGCCGGTGAGGAATCGGATGAGCGCCGTGAGGGCGGCGGCGTTGATGACGATCGCGACCAGCACCGACGCGAGCCGGCTCAGCACGTCGATCGTCGTCGACTCGTAGGGGATCTCGAAGAGGTCGAACAGTTGCCGGACGATGCCACCGGCGACGAGGCCGAGCGCGGCGCCGAGCACGAGCACGAGGCCGAACAGCAGGGCGGCGCCGAAGTCGCGCAGCTTCAGGAGCACGTAGTTGCGCGTGTCGAAGGGGAGCCCGAAGATGTCGCGCACGGCGCGGCGGGTGAACGTCACGAAGCCGATCGCCGTCCAGATCGCGACCGCAAGCGCGACGGCACCCGTCACCGCCAGGACGCTGCCGCTGTTGCGGGCGATGTCGGCGACGTCGCTCGGCGAGACGGGACCGCTGCCGGAGATCAGGCCCGGGATGTAGCTGTTGACGACGTCGATCAGGGCGTCGATCGCCATCGACGAGCCGCCGAGCCAGAGGCCGACGACGGCGAACGCCGTGTAGATCGTGGCGAAGAGGGCGAAAAGCGACTGATAGCTGATGCTCGCCGCGAGGAGGAAGCCGTTGTGGCGCAGGAAGTGGCGCCAGACGCGGATCGGGAACCAGCCGAGCGTGCGACGGGTGATCGTCGTCGCACGCTCGATGGGCTGGTCGAGGCGCTCGCGCAATCGGGACGAGTCCCACCGTTCGCGAAGCGCATCTGTCGCCGAGGGGTCGGGATCCACGCCTTCGAATCTACCCGCGGGGGACGGTCAGCTGCTCGGGCACGGGGCCCGCCCGGCTTAACGACCGCGCAGAACCGCCTGCTTGACCTCGGCGATCGCCTTGGTGACCTCGATGCCGCGCGGGCATGCCTCGGTGCAGTTGAAGGTCGTGCGGCAGCGCCACACGCCCTCCTTGTCGTTGAGGATGTCGAGACGAACGTCGCCGGCGTCATCGCGCGAGTCGAAGATGAAGCGGTGCGCGTTGACGATCGCGGCGGGGCCGAAGTACTGGCCGTCGGTCCAGAACACGGGGCACGACGAGGTGCACGCGGCGCACAGGATGCACTTGGTGGTGTCGTCGAAGATCTCGCGGTCGGCGATCGACTGGATGCGCTCCTTGCCGGCCTCGGGCTTCGAGTTGGCGATGAGGAACGGCTGCACCTCGCGGTAGGAGGCGAAGAACGGCTCCATGTCGACGACGAGGTCCTTCTCCAGCGGCAGGCCCTTGATCGCCTCGACGTAGATCGGCTGCGAGATGTCGAGGTCCTTGATGAGCGTCTTGCAGGCCAGGCGGTTGCGGCCGTTGATGCGCATCGCGTCCGAGCCGCAGATGCCGTGGGCGCAGGAGCGCCGGAAGGTCAGCGATCCGTCGACGTCCCACTTGATCTTGTGCAGGGCGTCGAGCACACGGTCGGTCGAGTAGAGCTCGACGTCGTAGTCGACCCACCTCGGCTCGCTGTCGACCTCGGGGTCGAAGCGCCGGATGATGAAGGTGACCAGGAACGACTGGATGCCGGTGTCGTTCGCCGCCTCGGCAGGGGCCGCGGCATCGGTTTCGACGATCGTCATCAGTACTTCCTCTCCAGCGGCGGGTACCGCAGTTCGCCGGCCTCGTTCTTGGTGAACACGACGGGCTTCCAGTCGAGCCGGATGTGGTCCTCGGCGTGCGACGAGTGGGGGTCGCCCGAGAGGTAGGCCATCGTGTGCTTCATGTAGTTCTCGTCGTCACGCGTCGGGAAGTCGTCGCGCATGTGTCCGCCACGGCTCTCCTTGCGGTTGCGCGCGGCGACCACGACGACCTCGGCGATGTCGAGCAGGAAGCCCAGCTCGACCGCCTCGAGCAGGTCGGTGTTGAACCGCTTGCCCTTGTCGTCGACGTGGATGTTCTTGAACCGCTCGCGCAGGTCGGCGATGACGTCCATGACGTGCAGGAGCGACTCCTCGGTGCGGAACACCTGCGCGCCCTTGTCCATCTCGTCCTGGAGCGTCTTGCGCAGGACGGCGATGCGCTCGGTGCCGGGGTTGTTGCGCACGCCCTCGATGAGCTCGCGGACCTCCTTGGCGGGGTCCTCGGGCAGCGGCACGAAGTCGGCGGTCTTGACGTACTCGACGGCGTTGCGGCCGGCGCGCTTGCCGAAGACGTTGATGTCGAGCAGCGAGTTGGTGCCGAGGCGGTTCGAGCCGTGCACCGAGACGCACGCGCACTCGCCGGCGGCGTAGAGGCCCGGGACGACGGTGGTGTTGTCCGCGAGGACCTCGGCCTTGACGTTGGTGGGGATGCCGCCCATCGCATAGTGCGCGGTGGGCATGACGGGAACGGGCTCGACGACCGGGTCGACACCCAGGTAGGTGCGGGCGAACTCGGTGATGTCGGGGAGCTTGGTCTCGAGGACCTCGGCGCCCAGGTGCGTGCAGTCCAGCAGCACGTAGTCGCGGTGCGGTCCGGCGCCGCGGCCCTCGGCGACCTCCTGCTGCATGCACCGCGAGACGATGTCGCGGGGAGCGAGGTCCTTGATGGTGGGGGCGTAGCGCTCCATGAATCGCTCGCCCGACGCGTTGCGCAGAATCGCGCCCTCACCGCGCGCGCCTTCGGTGAGAAGGATGCCGAGACCGGCGAGGCCGGTCGGGTGGAACTGGAAGAACTCCATGTCCTCGAGCGGCAGGCCCTTGCGCCAGACGATGCCGACGCCATCGCCCGTGAGGGTGTGGGCGTTGGAGGTCGTCTTGTAGATCTTGCCGAAGCCGCCGGTGGCGAAGACGACGGCCTTCGAGTGGAAGACGTGCAGGTCGCCGGTTGCCAGGTCGTAGGCGACGACGCCCGCGGTCTGGGTCGAGCCGTCGGGGGCGGTCACCGTGATGAGGTCGAGCACGTAGTACTCGTTGAAGAAGTTGATGCCGAGCTTGACGCAGTTCTGGAACAGCGTCTGCAGGATCATGTGGCCGGTGCGGTCGGCGGCATAGCAGGCGCGGCGGACCGGGGACTTGCCGTGGTCGGCGGTGTGGCCGCCGAATCGGCGCTGGTCGATCTTGCCGTCGGGCGTGCGGTTGAAGGGCAGGCCCATGTTCTCGAGGTCGATGACCGCGTCGATGGCCTCCTTCGCGAGGATCTCGGCCGCGTCCTGGTCGACGAGGTAGTCGCCGCCTTTGACGGTGTCGAAGGTGTGCCACTCCCACGAGTCCTCTTCGACGTTGGCGAGCGCCGCCGCCATGCCGCCCTGTGCCGCACCGGTGTGCGAGCGGGTCGGGTAGAGCTTCGAGATCACCGCGGTGCGGGCGCCCGGACCGGCTTCGATCGCCGCCCGCATGCCGGCGCCGCCGGCGCCGACGATGACGATGTCGAACTGGTGGTAGTGGATGCCGTCCTTGACGACGACCTCTTCGGTCTGGGTGCTCACGGGGCGAGCCTTTCGTTGCTGTGATTCACGTCGTCGGAGCGCAGGGTCAGCCCTGGCAGGTCTCCCAGAGCATGCTGTCCGCCGTCACTCCGAGGCAGGGGTCGAAGGTGAACACGACCAGGGTGCCGAGCAGGATCAGCAGGCCGGCCGAGAGCCAGATGGCCCAGACGAGGACCTTCCGCGCCGTTGCACCGGTGACGTAGTCGTTCACGATCGTGCGCATACCGTTCGCGCCGTGGATCAGGGCGAGCCACAGCATGAGGACGTCCCACCACTGCCAGAACGGGCTGGCGAACTTGCCCGCCACGAACGCGAAGTCGATGCCCTTGATGCCCTCGCCGAGCATCAGGTTGACGAAGAGGTGGCCGAAGATCAGGACGACCAGCAGCACGCCGGAGGCGCGCATGTAGACCCAGCCCCACTTCTCGAGGTTGGCGCCCTTCTTGCGGACCTGCGGGCTGCGGGGAGCGGCAAGGGTGTCGGCGGTCATCAGTGACCCCCTCCAATCTCGGAGAGAACGATGGGCACGTGACGGGCAGCGAAGCCGATGATCGTGACGGCCCAGACAGCCAGCACGCCCCACCACAGCTGACGCTGATGACGCGTGGCCCACGGCCACAGGTCGACCGCGATGATGCGCAGGCCGTTGAAGGCGTGGTACACGATCGCGGCGACGAGGGCGACCTCGCCGAGACCCATGATCGGGTTCTTGTAGGTGCCGATGACGGCGTCGTAGGCCTCGGGCGACACGCGGATCAGCGCGGTGTCGAGCACGTGGACCAAGAGGAAGAAGAAGATGGCCACGCCGGTGATGCGGTGAAGCACCCACGACCACATGCCCTCGTTGCCGCGGTACAGCGTGCCGCGCGGGGTCTTTGAGGTGGTCTGGGCTACCGACGGTGTGACGCGTGCTGGTGCAGACACGGTCGTCCTCCCTGGATCGAACACGGTTCGTGGGGGCGATCGATGCCCCGGTGGGGTGGTTGACCCCCGGCGTCACATGGGCGCACAACGATTCTAGGCCGGGAAAATGACGCGGGGCGACGAAGGGCACCCTAAAGAAACGGGGTTCTTGCGCCGGGGCGAGGGCCGGGGCCCCGGTACGCTCGGAGGATGGTCGACGAGATCCCGGACTTCTACGCCGTCATCCCCGCCGGAGGGGTGGGCAGCAGGCTGTGGCCGCTGTCGCGTGCCGACGCGCCGAAGTTCCTGCACGACCTCACGGGGTCGGGGCACTCGCTGCTGCGCGACACGTGGGACCGGCTCGCGCCGCTCTCCGGTCCCGACCGCATCGCCGTCGTCACCGGTCGCGCGCACCGCGCGGCCGTCGAGGCTCAGCTTCCCGGCATCCCCGACAAGAACGTCTTCCTCGAGTCGGAGCCGCGCGACTCCGCGGCCGCGATCGGTCTGGCTGCCGCGATCCTGCACCGACGGCATCCCGACGTCATCGTCGGCTCGTTCGCCGCCGACCACGTCATCCGCGGCAGCCGGGTGTTCGAGTTCGCGGTCCGCGACGCGGTCGAGGTCGCGCGCGAGGGCTACATCTGCACGATCGGGATCACCCCCTCCGAGCCCGCGGTCGGCTTCGGCTACATCAAGCGCGGGGGCGAACTCATCGTCGAGGGCGCCCGTGACGCCTCCCTCGTCGAGCGATTCGTCGAGAAACCCGATCTCGAGACCGCACGTGCCTACGTCTCCGACCGGTCGTATCTGTGGAACGCGGGCATGTTCATCTCGCGCGCCGACGTCCTGCTGGCCGAGATCGAGGCCAACAGCCCCGAGCTGCACGCGGGGCTGCTCGAGCTCGCCGAGGCCTGGGACGATCGCGACCGGCGCGGGCCCGCCGTCGACCGCATCTGGCCGAAGCTGAAGAAGATCGCGATCGACTACGTCGTCGCCGAGCCGGCTGCCGAGAAGGGCAAGCTCGCCGTGGTTCCCGGGCACTTCGACTGGGACGACGTCGGCGACTTCGCGAGCCTCGCGAAGCTCAACTCCAACGGGCGCAAGAACGACCTCGCGATCCTGGGAGAGAACGCGCGCATCCTGTCGGACGCCGCCAGCGGGATCGTCGTCAGCCACACCTCGCGCGTCATCAGCCTCATCGGCGTCAAGGACATCGTCGTCGTCGACACCCCCGACGCGCTTCTGGTGACTACGAGCGAGAACGCCCAGCGGGTCAAGCACGTCGTCGACGCCCTCAAGCTGACGGGCCGCGGCGACGTTCTGTGACGCGCACATTGCGTCTTTGTAACCATTCGCGGGGCGCGGTGCGTCCGGCGTGCAAGCCGGGCGAAACAGTAGGTAACTTCATTCCAGCCGCCGCGAAGTCCGCGGCGCCTTCAATGTGGAGGCTGCATTGACACTCTCGACCCCTCAGAAGCTCGTCGGCATCACAGCTGCCGCGGGCCTTCTCGTCGCCCTCGCCGGTTGCGGAGCCGCACCCGATGAGGCCGGCGGATCCGCCGCACCCGAGGCGGGCTCGGACTTCACCCCCTGCCTCGTCTCCGACGAGGGCGGCTGGAACGACCGTTCGTTCAACCAGTCGGCCAAGGAAGGCATGGATCGCGCGGCCAAGGAGCTCGGCGTGGAATCGATCGAGGTCGAGTCCACCACCGAGAACGACTACGGCCCCAACCTCGAGACGCTCGTCTCGGAGGGCTGCGACCTCATCGTCGCCGTCGGGTACAAGCTCGCCCCGGCCACCGTCGCGTCGGCCACGGCGAACCCCGACATCGACTACGCGATCATCGACGACTACGCCGACACCGACTTCGACGGCAAGACCGACGCGCCGAACATCAAGCCGCTGGTGTTCAACACCGCGGAGGCCGCCTACCTCGGTGGCTACGCGGCGGCCTCGTGGTCGGCCGAGGCAGGCGTCAACAAGGTCGGCACGTTCGGTGGCGACAAGTTCAACTCGGTCACCGTCTTCATGGACGGCTTCCAGCTGGGCGTCGAGAAGTACAACGAGGACAAGGGCGCGAACGTCGGCGTCGTCGGCTGGGACATCACCGCTCAGGACGGCAACTTCACCGGCGGCTTCACCGCCAACGACACCGCCAAGCAGGTCGCCCAGGGCATCCTCGACCAGGGTGTCGACGTGATCCTGCCCGTCGGCGGCCCGATCTACCAGAGCGCCGCGCAGGCGATCCGCGAGGGCAACCGCGATGTCGTGATGCTCGGTGTCGACAGCGACCTCGCCGTCTCGGACGACACCGTCGCCGACCTGACGCTCGTGTCGATCCAGAAGGCGATCGACGTCGCCGTCTACGACGCCACCGTCGCCGCCCAGAGCGGTGACTTCACGACCGACCCGTACGTCGGCACGCTGAAGAACGAGGGCGTCAAGCTGTCGAGCTTCCACGACTTCGAGTCGCGTCTGCCGGCCGGTCTCGCCGACGAGCTGACCGCCCTGCAGGAGGCTATCGTCGCCGGTGACATCACCGTGGACTCGCCGAACTCTCCGTGAGCTCATGAGTCGTCGGGGCCGGGGAACGAAAGTTCCCCGGCCCCGACCGCTGTCCACCCACCATCCGTCGCATAGATTGGCCGACATGAAGCTCGAACTCCGGGGCATCACCAAGCGCTTCGGCACCCTGGTCGCCAACGATCACATCGACCTCGTCGTCCGGCCGGGCGAAATCCACGCTCTCCTCGGGGAGAACGGCGCCGGCAAGTCGACCCTCATGAACGTCCTCTACGGCCTCTATCAGGCCGACGAGGGCCACATCCTCCTCGACGACGTCGTCCAGGACTTCCGCGGGCCCGGCGACGCCATGAGCGCCGGCATCGGCATGGTGCACCAGCACTTCATGCTCGTGCCGGTCTTCACCGTCGCCGAGAACGTCATGCTCGGTCACGAGAACACCAAGGGCCTCGGCGTCCTCGACCTCGCCGCCGCTCGTGCGCACGTGCGCGCCGTCGCCGACCGCTTCGGCTTCCAGATCGACCCCGACGCCGTCGTCGGCGATCTGCCCGTCGGCGTGCAGCAGCGCGTCGAGATCATCAAGGCCCTCTCGCGCGAGGCGAAGGTCCTCGTGTTCGACGAGCCCACCGCCGTGCTCACTCCGCAGGAGACCGACGAGCTCATGGCGATCATGCGCCAGCTGCGCGACGAGGGCACCTCGATCGTCTTCATCACCCACAAGCTGCGCGAGGTCCGCGAGGTCGCGGACCGCATCACCGTCATCCGCCTGGGCAAGGTCGTCGGCGAGGCCTCGCCGACCGCGAGCAACGCCGAGCTGGCTGCGCTCATGGTCGGCCGCCCCGTCGAGATGGTCGTCGCCAAGGGCGCCCCGAACGTGGGGGAGGGGGGACTCGTCCTCGACGGCATCCGCGTCGTCACGCCGTCGGGCATCGTCGTGGTGGACGACGTCGACCTGCAGGTGCGCTCGGGCGAAGTCGTCGCCGTCGCCGGCGTGCAGGGCAACGGCCAGACCGAGATCGTCGAAGCGATCCTCGGGCTGCTGCCGATCGACCACGGCTCGATCCGCCTCGACGGCGACGAGCTGGGCGGCCGCAGCGTCCGCGCGATCCTTGACCGCGGTGTCGGATTCGTGCCCGAGGACCGCAAGGAGGACGGGCTCGTCGGAGCCTTCTCCGTTCAGGAGAACCTCATCCTCGACCGCTCCGACGACCGCGCCTTCAGCCGCGCGGGCACGATCGACCGCCGGGCGCTCGAAGCGTTCGCCCGCGAGCGCATCACCGAGTACGACATCCGTACGCAGGGCCCCGACACCCCGGTCGGCACCCTGTCGGGCGGTAACCAGCAGAAGGTCGTCATCGCGCGCGAGATGGCCCGTCCGCTGCGTCTGCTCGTCGCGGCGCAGCCCACGCGCGGCGTCGACGTCGGCAGTATCGAATTCATCCACAAGCGCATCATCGAGGCCCGTGACTCCGGTGTCGCCGTCCTCGTCGTCTCGACCGAGCTCGACGAGGTGGTCGCCCTGGCCGACCGCATCGCGGTGATGTACCGCGGTCGCATCGTCGGCGTCGTCCCGGCGACGACGCCGCGCGACGTGCTCGGCCTGATGATGGCCGGCGAGGTCCCCGAGGAGTCAGCAGCATGACCACCCCCACCCCCGGTCCCGGTCCCGACGTGCCCGTCGAGCCCGCGGACTCGCAGCTGCCGCCCGTCGGCGGCCCCCTGACGGGGAAGCCCGAGGTGGCTCCGCCGCCGACGACGAACCGCGTCATCACCGAGGTGATGCGCAGCAGTGCCGTCATCACCCTGCTCGCCATCGTGCTCGCGCTCATCGTCGGCGGAATCATGATGGCCGTCACCGACGAGCGCGTGGCAGCGGCATCCGGGTACTTCTTCGCGCGTCCGGGAGACACCTTCGTCGCGATCTGGCAGTCGGTGTCGGGCGGTTACGACGCGCTGTTCCGCGGCGCCGTCTTCAACTCGCGCGTCGACGACTTCGCGACGCAGATTCGTCCGCTGACGAACACCCTCGGCTTCGCGGCCCCCTTGATCGCCGCCGGGCTCGGCGTCGCGCTGGCCTTCCGCGCCGGTCTGTTCAACATCGGCGGCCGCGGCCAGATCCTCATCGGTGCCGCCTTCGCGGCGCTCGTGACGTTCAACCTCGATCTGCCGATGTTCATCCACCTGCCGTTGACGCTGATCGCCGGCATCGTGGGCGGCGCGCTGTGGGGCGGGCTCGTCGGCCTGCTGAAGGCGCGGACCGGTGCGCACGAGGTGATCCTCACGATCATGCTCAACTACATCGCCTACTACCTCGTCAGCTGGATGGTGCGCACCCCCGCGCTCCTGCAGCAGCCCGGGACGACGCAGTCGATCTCGCTGCGCACCCCGGACTCCGCGCAGTTCCCCGAGCTGCTCGGTCCGCAGTACCCGCTGCTGGACTGGGGATTCGTCGTCGTCATCATCGCGACGATCGTCGTGTGGTGGGTGATCGAGCGCTCGAGCCTCGGCCTGCGTCTGCGTGCCGTGGGCGAGAACCCGCACGCCGCTCGCGCCGCCGGCATCTCCGTCGAGCGCATGTACATCTACGCGATGCTCTTCGCCGGCGGACTCGCGGGCCTCGCCGCCATGAACCAGGTGCAGGGCCAGGTCACCACCGGCTTCACCGGCTCGATCGACGCGGGTATCGGGTTCGACGCGATCACGGTCGCCCTGCTCGGGCGTTCGCGTCCGTGGGGCGTCTTCGCCGCCGGCATCCTGCTCGGCGCGCTCAAGGCGGGCAGCTTCACGATGCAGGGTTCCGAGGGCATCCCCGTCGAGATCGTGCTCGTGGTGCAGGCGCTCATCGTCCTGTTCATCGCGGCGCCGCCGCTCGTGCGGACGATCTTCTTCCTTCCCAAGACCGAAGCTGAGAAGCGCGCGTCGGGCCGCACGAAGAACTCGTCGCGCCGCGCAGCTGTGAAGGCGGGTGCCTGATGGCAACGACCGATCTGACCTCCGCCGCCGCGGCTCCCGCCGCGGTGAAGGTCCGCCACCTCAAGCCGGCGATCGCCCTGGGCGTGGCGACGCTGCTGCTGGCGCTGCTGTTCGCCCTGGTCCCGCGAGGCGGCACGAGCACGTTCCGCCTCGCCGACGGCGGCTCGACCATCCCCATCCCCGACGTCGCGCTGCCGACCGGGCCGACCAGCTGGACGCTGCTCGTCCTGATGGCCGTCATCACGGCGGTCGCGGCGTGGGACGCCCTCTCGTACCGCCGTCCGCGCACCTGGCTGGTGGCGGTGGCCGGATTCGTGGGTGTGTTCGCCTTCCTCGTATGGGCGGCAGCGGAGGGCCTCGTTCCCGTCATCGGTCTGCTGTTCGGCGCGGTGTCGCTGTCGGTGCCGCTCATCTTCGGCGCCCTCGGCGGTGTCATCGGTGAACGCGTCGGCGTCGTGAACGTCGCCATCGAGGGCCAGTTCCTGCTCGGCGCGTTCGGCGCCGTCGTCGTCGGCAGCATCACCGGCAACCCGTTCATCGGACTGATCGCCGCCATGGTCGGCGGTGTCCTGGTGAGCCTGGTGCTCGCGGTCTTCTCGATCCGCTACCTCGTCGACCAGGTCATCGTCGGTGTCGTGCTCAACGTGCTCGTCACGGGCCTCACCGGCTTCCTCTTCGGTGCGCTCCTCGCGCCGAACGAGGCGACCCTCAACCGGGCGACGACGTTCCAGCGCCTGCCGATCCCGCTGCTCAGCGACATCCCCGTGATCGGACCCGTGCTGTTTAACCAGACGTTCATCGTCTACCTGATGTACGTCACGGTCGGCCTCGTCGCGTGGGGTCTGTACCGCACCCGCTGGGGCCTGCGTCTGCGCGCCGTCGGCGAGCACCCGCAAGCGGCGGACACCGTCGGCATCAAGGTGAACCCGACCCGCTTCTGGAACGTCAGCCTCGCCGGAGCGATCGCCGGAGCCGGTGGCGCGTACTTCACGCTGGTTTCGGTGCCGACCTTCACCAAGGAGATGACCGCGGGCCTCGGCTTCATCGCCCTCGCCGCCGTCATCTTCGGACGCTGGGACCCGATCCGCGCCACTCTCGCGGCGCTGCTCTTCGGCTTCGCGACGAACCTGCAGAACCTGCTGACGGTGCTGCGTACGCCGATCCCCAGCGAGTTCATGCTCATGCTGCCGTACCTCGTGACGATCCTCGCGGTCGCCGGGTTCGCGGGGCACATCCGTGGGCCGGCCGCCGCCGGCAAGCCGTATATCAAGGGGTGACGCTGCTGTGACAGACATCGATTGGGACGAGCTGCGCGCCGTCGCGACCGAAGCCATGACGCGCGCGTATGCGCCGTACTCGCGCTACCGGGTGGGCGCGGCAGCGCTCGTCAGCGACGGTCGCATCGTCTCGGGATGCAACGTCGAGAACGCGTCGTACGGCGTCGGGCTGTGCGCCGAGTGCGCCCTCGTCGGCGACCTGCACATGTCGGGCGGCGGACAGCTCGTCGCCTTCGTGTGCGTCAACAACGACGGTCAGACGATCATGCCGTGCGGCCGGTGCCGCCAGCTGCTGAACGAGTTCGCCCTGCCCGGAATGCTGCTCGAGACCGTCTCGGGCATCCGCACGATCGACGAGGTGCTGCCCGACGCGTTCGGGCCCCGCGACCTCGAGGAGGCCGCCCGATGAGCGCCGAGTCCACCGCATCCGCTGTCGAGGCGTTCGACGCCGTCGACGTCATCCGCACCAAGCGTGACGGCGGCGCCGTCCCCGAGGACGCGCTCCGCTGGATGATCGACGCCTACACGCGCGAGTACGTGGCCGACTCGCAGATGGCGGCGTTCGCCATGGCGGTGCTGCTCAACGGCATGGAGCGCGACGAGATCCGCGTCATGACCGACGCGATGATCGCCTCGGGTGAGCGGATGAGCTTCGCCGGTCTCGGCAAGCGCACGGTCGACAAGCACTCCACCGGCGGTGTCGGCGACAAGATCACACTGCCCCTCGCTCCGCTCGTCGCCGCGTTCGGCGTCGCCGTGCCGCAGCTGTCGGGCCGCGGCCTCGGTCACACCGGGGGCACGCTCGACAAGCTCGAGTCGATCCCCGGCTGGCGCGCCGCGCTGTCGAACGACGAGATGTTCGCGCAGCTGCGCGACGTCGGCGCCGTCATCTGCGCCGCCGGCTCGGGCCTCGCGCCCGCGGACAAGCGGCTGTACGCGCTCCGCGACGTCACCGGCACGGTCGAGGCGATCCCGCTCATCGCCTCGAGCATCATGTCGAAGAAGATCGCCGAGGGCACCGAGTCGCTCGTGCTCGATGTGAAGTTCGGCTCCGGCGCCTTCATGAAGGACGTCGACAAGGCGCGCGAGCTCGCCCGCACGATGGTCGCGCTCGGCGCCGACTCGGGCGTTGCGACGACCGCGCTCCTCACCGACATGAACGCGCCGCTGGGCCTCGCGATCGGAAACGCGAACGAGGTGCGCGAATCGGTCGAGGTGCTCGCCGGTGGAGGACCCGCCGACGTCGTCGAGCTGACCGTCGCCCTCGCGCGTGAGATGCTCGCGCTGGCCGGACAGCCCGATGCCGACGTCGAAGCTGCCCTCGCCGACGGCCGAGCGATGGATGTCTGGCGCCGCATGATCCAGGCGCAGGGCGGCGACCCGGATGCCGCGCTCCCGACGCCCCGCGAGACGCACACGATCACCGCGCCGACCGCCGGTGTCGTCTCACGCCTCGAGGCGCTGCCGTTCGGCATCGCGGCCTGGCGCCTCGGTGCCGGTCGTGCCCGTGCGCAGGACCCGGTGATCCACGCGGCGGGCATCGACCTGCACGTCAAGCCGGGCGACGCGGTGGCCGCCGGTCAGCCGCTGTTCACCCTGCTGGCCGATGATGGTGCCCGGTTCGACCGTGCTCTCGACGCGCTGCACGGCGCGTGGGAGATCGACGACGACGCTCCGCCCGCGGGGCCGCTCGTCCTCGAGCGCATCACGGCCTGAGCCGGGCAGCATCCGTTCGTCGGGTGCCGACCACCGTCCCGTTCCATCCACCCGCCCGACCCACCCGCCCGTTCCGTCCGGAGGAGCCCGCCATGCCGATCGAACAGCACGCCGACGCCACACTGCAGGGCGTCTCGGTCCGGTCGCTGCCCAAGGTCTCGCTGCACGACCACCTCGACGGGGGCGTGCGCCCCGCGACGATCGTCGAGCTGGCGGACGAGCTCGGGACCGACCTGCCCGAGACCGACGCCGACGACCTCGCCGACTGGTTCGAGGAGCAGAGCGACTCCGGGTCGCTCGTCGACTACATCAAGACGTTCGAGGTCACCCTCGCGGTCATGCAGACCCGCGACGGCCTGCGCCGCATCGCGCGCGAGTTCGTGACCGACCTCGCCGCCGACGGCGTGGTCTACGGCGAGGTGCGCTGGGCGCCCGAACAGCACCTGCGCGGCGGACTGTCGCTGCAGGACGCCGTCGACGCCGTGCAGGAGGGCATCGAGGAGGGCGAGGATGCCGCCGAGGCGAAGGGTCACGACATCCGCGTCGGTCAGATCCTCTCGGCGATGCGTCAGGCCGATCGCTCGCTCGAGATCGCGCGTCTGGCCGTCGACAACCGCGGTCGCGGCGTCGCGGGGTTCGACATCGCGGGGCCCGAGGACGGCTTCCTTCCCGCCCAGCACCGCGACGCGTTCGACTACCTCGCGTCGGAGTTCTTCCCGGTGACGGTGCACGCGGGCGAGGCCGCGGGGCTCGACTCGATCCGGTCGGCGCTCATCGACGGCCGGGCGCAGCGCCTCGGCCACGGTGTCCGCATCGCGTCGGACCTCAACGTCGTCTCGCGTGAGGGCGAAGAGGTGCTCGTGCAGTTCGGCGACCTCGCCCGGTGGGTGCGCGACCGCGAGATCCCGCTCGAGCTGTCGCCCTCGTCGAACCTGCAGACCGGTGCCATCGCCGGATGGGGCACGCAGTGGGAGGACCACCCCTTCGATCTGCTGTACCAGCTGGGCTTCTCGGTCACCGTGAACGTCGACAACCGCACGCAGAGTCGCACCTCGCTCACGCGCGAGCTCGCGACCCTGGCGCAGACGTTCGACTACGACCTCGACGACCTGCAGGCCTTCCAGCTCAACGCCGCAGCCGGGGCCTTCCTCTCGGTCGAGGAGCGCGAGGAGCTCATCGAGGTCATCGCCGAGGGCTTCGGCTCCTGACCCCGCCCTGATTTCCGCGAGGTCCCAGTTGGGCCGGGTTTCAGAGTCTGATTCCCGGCCGAACTGGGACCTCGCGGTTCCTGCCCAGGGGCGGTGAGCGCCGGGATGCTCACAGACGCGGCGGCGGGGGAGCCGCTGAAGCGACGATGAGGTCCAGGCTGTCGGGATGCGTCGACCCCAGCCCCTTCCTGAGCCGCTGCGCGGCGTGCCGTTCTCGGTCGGTGCCGCACGCGTGATGGGTGTGACGGCGGGACGACTCGACGCGAGTGATCTCGAGATCCCGTTTCGCGGCGTCCGGATACCGCGTGGCGCCAGCCCTCCGGATATCGCCGAGCGGTGCGCCCAGTATGCGCCGAGGCTGCGGCCATGGCAGTTCTTCAGCCACGACACCGCACTCGCCCGATTCGGGGCGCCGCTCCCGCTCAGGAGCGATCCGCTCGTCCTGCACGTGTCGGCCCATCGGCCGAACCGAGAGCCGCGAGCCGAGGGGGTGGTCGGGCACCGCCTGGGCGAACGCTCACCGGCGGTGTGGGCTGTCGGCGGCATCCCGTTCGAGCATCCCGCTCGTGCGTGGCGTCATGTCGGGGCGGCTTGGCAGCACGACGACCTCGTCGCGGCCGGTGACTACATCGTCGGCCGCGGCGGGCTCGTGACGCTCGACCAGCTGGTGGACGAAGTCGAGCTGCACGCGACGCGCGGGCGCAGCCGGCTCATCCGTGCGCTGTCCGACATCCGGCCCGGTTCGGAATCGTCGGAGGAGACGCGTCTGCGTCTGGTCCTTCAGCGGGCGGGGCTCCCCGAGCCGGAGCTGAATCCGGAGTTGCGACAGGCATCGGGCGTCTTCATCGCACGGCTCGACCTCGCCTATCGGCGATGGCGGGTGGCCGTCGAGTACGACGGGCGCCAGCATGCCTTCGACGACGCCCAATTCGCGCGAGACGCCGACCGCTGGCACGCGATCCGCGCGAGCGGCTGGGAGCACGTGCGGATCCTGCGCCACCACCTGCGTGGTGACGGCCGACGGGCGGTCGATATGGTCCGGTCTGCTCTTCTCCGCGCTGGCTGGCGTCCCTGACCCCCGAGGCGTCACCGAGGTCCCACTTGAGCCGGGTATAGCCGCCGAGTTCCCGGCCGAACTGGGACCTCGGCGCCCCGGCACGCCGGGTCAGCGGGGGAGAGACCCCACGAGGTCCGACAGCGCCGCGGTGACCTCGGCGCGCATGTCGGGAGCGGAGATGGCGGGGGTGCCGTCGCCGGCCTGGGGGCCGTAGTCGCCGAAGGATGCGTGGCTGGCGCCGGTGATCTCGACGAAGGCGGCATCCTCGGGGAGGAGGTGGCGGTTGTCATCGACCTTCTGCGGGGTCGTCAGACCGTCCTCCGAGCCCGACAGGCTGAGCACGGGCAGCCCCGACGCCGACAGGTCGGTGGCGCAATACGACGCGAACAGCACGAGTCCGTCGGCATCCTCCGCCAGCTGGCAGGCACGCACACCCCCGAGCGAGTGCCCACCGACCAGCCACGTGTCCACGCTCGGAACGAGGTCGGTGAACGACGACAGCGGGCGGGGATCGAAGAACGCGAGGTTGAGCCACGGCCGCGTGATCACCACGGTCACCTCGTCCTCCGCTACGACGTCGGCGAGGATCGCGGCGTATGCCTCGGCCTGCACCTTCGCGCCCGGGATGAACACGAGCCCGACGTCGCTCGGCCCGGCGGCGGGCTCGAGCACGACGCTGCCCTCGACCTCGGACATGACGATGCGCTCATCGGCGTGGACGGCGTCGAGCGGGCCCGCCTCGGCGTCCATGACTCCTACCTGGCTCCAGACCAGGATGCCGATGACACCCGCCGCGACGACCCCGATGAGGGACAGGGCGACGATGACGACGATCCGTCGTGCCCGAGACCGCCGGCGCGGGCGCCCGGGCTCGTCACCGGCCGCCCGCACCGCCGCAGCGTCTCGGCTCATCGAGCGTCGGAGCCGATCGCCGCCTGACGTTCGGCGACCACGCGCTCGACCCGTGCGTACAACGGGTGCGAAGGCTCGAGCCCGGTCACGGATGCGGTGAAGGATGCCGCGTCCTCGGCGCGCAGGCGCTGCTGCAGCTCGACCGACTGCGGGTCCTCCGGGTCGTCGAACGCGAGCGCCGCCCCGATCGCCGCGACCAGCGCGTCGACCGGCAGGCCGGCCTCGGCGGCCTCCGCGGCGGGACCCACGAAGCGCTCATGCCGCGAGAGCTTGCGGAGGGGTTGCCGCCCCACGCGTCCGACCGTGTCGGGCAGCTCGGGGTTGGCGAAGCGCCGCAGGATCGTGGCGCGGTAGTCCGCGAGCTCGCCGGCGTCGAGACCGTGCTTGTGGACGAGGAGGGCCGAGGTCTCTTCGAGCGCGGCCGAGACGCTCGCGGCGATCTCCGGCACGGCGAGGGCTTCGGCCACGGTCGGGGTACCGGCCTGCGCGCCGAAATAGGCGGTCGTGGCGTGACCGGTGTTGACCGTGAAGAGCTTGCGCTCGATGTACGGCTCGAGGTTCTCGACGAAGTGCGCGCCGGGGATGTTCGGCAGCTCGCCGCCGAACGGACCGGACTCGATCGCCCACTCGTAGAACGGCTCGACCGTGACGTCCACGCCGGCGCCGGCCGGCTGAGCGGGCACGATGCGGTCGACGGCGGTGTTGGCGAAGATCGCTCGGCCCGAGACGGCTTCCCAGGCATCGCCGGCCTGTGCGCGGATCTCGTCGCGCAGCAGGTCGGTGGCACCGATCGCGTTCTCGCACGCCATGACGGCCAGCGGAGGTGCGGCGGGATCGCGCAGGGCGAGGCCGGCGAGGATATGGGGCGCGATGAACTTCAGCACGGTGGGGCCGACGGCGGTCGTGACGACGTCTGCTGCCGCGACGGCATCTGCCACGGCCTGCGGGTCCTCCGCGCTGTTGAGGGCACGGAAGCCGGTGACGGTGCGGTCGACGCCGCCCTCGCCGACCTCGTGCACCGTGTACTCGGAGGCGGCGTTGATGGCATCGACGAGGGGCGCGGCGACGTCGGAGAAGACGAGCTCGTAGCCGCCTTCGCTCAGGAGCAGACCGACGAAGCCACGGCCGATGTTGCCGGCCCCGAAGTGGACCGCGGTGCTCACTGGTTCACCGATGCGAGCAGCGCGTAGAGCTCGTCGGGGGTCTGCGCCGCCTTGAGGCGAGCGACGTCGTCCTCCTCGGAGAAGAGCAGAGCGATCTGAGACAGGATGTCGAGGTGCTCGTCGCCCTTGCCGGCGATGCCGACGACGAAGGAGACCGGCTCGCCGCCCCAGTCGACGCCGCCGTCGTAGCGGACGAACGACAGTGCCGAGTCGAGGATCGCATCCTTGGTCTCGTTGGTGCCGTGGGGGATCGCGAGCTCGTTGCCCATGTACGTCGACACGGTCTGCTCGCGCTGCTGCATGGCGTCGAAGTACGCGGAGGTCACGGCGCCGGCGGACTCGAGCAGGTCGGCGGCCTCCTTCATCGCCTCCTCGCGGGTGGCGCTTCCGGAGTGGATGCGGATCTGACCGATGTTCAGGACCTCACGTGCCATGTCTGTCTCCTTCGAATGGTGTTGCTGGGGGATGACCCGGGGCCGGGGCGGATGGACCGCCCCGGCCCCGGGTCTGGGTTTCGAGCCTACGCGTCGGCGTCGTGCTGCTTGCGGACCATCTCGACGACCTCGTCGTACTTCGGCGAGTTCATGAAGTTGTCCACCGACACGTGCACCGCGTCGGGTGTGCGCTGGCGCGCGCGGTCGGTGAGCTGGTTCTGCGTGACGACGAGATCCGCCGATCCGTCAAGGTTGGCGATCGCTTTGTTGACGACCGTGACGCCCTCGACGCCCGCCTTCTTGAACTTGTTGCGCAGGACGCTCGCACCCATCGCCGACGAGCCCATTCCCGCGTCGCACGCGAACACGATCGATCCGATCGGCTTGGTCGCCGTAGCGGTGGCGGAGCCCGCCGCGGCGTCCTCGGCGGCGGTGGCCACCTCGGCATCACGACCACCGGCGCGGCGCAGTGAATCCATCGCAGCGGAGGACTTGCCCTTGTTGGCCTCGGTCTGAGCGATCGCGGCCTCGAAGTCCGAGCCCTCGGCTGCGAGGTCGCGCTTGCGGGTGGCCCGCAGGATGACCGCCGAGACGATGAACGTCACGGTCGCGGCCAGGACGACGGACAGCAGAACCACGATCAGGTTGCCCACACCGCCGGGGAGGGCGGCGGCGACGACCGCGATGATGCTCCCCGGGGCCGCCGGGAACGCGAGGCCACCGCCGAGCAGCATGTTGGTGGTGACACCGGTGGCGCCACCGGCGATGAGGGCGAGGATGAGCATCGGCTTGCTCAGTGCGTACGGGAAGTAGATCTCGTGGATGCCACCGACGAACTGGATCACCGCGGCACCCGGGGCCGAGGCCTTGGCGGCGCCGACACCGAAGAAGGTGAAGGCCAGCAGCAGGCCGATGCCGGGACCGGGGTTCGCCTCGATCAGGAAGAGGATCGAGCGACCGAACTCCTCGCTCTGCTGCACGCCCAGCGGCGTGAACACACCATGGTTGATGGCGTTGTTGAGGAAGAGCACCTTCGCCGGCTCGACGATGATCGAGACGAAGGGCAGCAGGTTCAGGCTGACGAGCCAGTCGACCGCCGCGCCGAGACCCTGGCTGATGACCCGGAAGAACGGGCCGAAGGCGAAGAACCCGACCACTGCGAGGATCATCGACAGGATTCCCGCGGAGAAGTTGTTGACGAGCATCTCGAAGCCCGGCTTGATCTTGCCGTCCCAGATGCGGTCCATGTACTTCACGGCCAGGGCGGCGAGGGGACCCATGATCATGGCGCCGAGGAACATCGGGATGTTCGTGCCCGCGATGACGCCGACCGTGGCGATCGTCGCCACAACGCCGCCGCGCTCGCCGTAGACCATGCGGCCCGCAGTGTTCGCGATGAGCAGGGGCAGCAGGTAGGTGATCATCGGGCTGACGAGGCCGACGTACGCCATCACGTTGGTGCCGTCGCTCTCCGCCAGCGTCGTCATGGCGCCCTGCCAGCCGATCGCCTCGAGGTTGCCGGAGCCGCCGATGATGTCGGCGACCGGGTACCAGTGGATGCCGAAGGGGCTGTCGGCACCGAGGAACCCGGCGGGGATGAACAGCATGGTGATGAAGCCCCACGCGATGAAGGCCGCGATATTGGGCATGATCATGCCCGACAGGAAGGTCCCGAATCGCTGGACGGCGACGCGGGCCCCTCCCGTCTTCCTATCGACTGTTGACGTCGTTGTCATTTCTGGTTCTCCTTCTGGTGCGGTGTGTGGTGCGAGTGCGGTGCTGATCAGATGCCGGCGGCGGTCTGCGCGGCGGCACGTGCCGAGGCCGCGTCCGTCGCGGTCAGGGCGGCTTCGGCGATGCGGCGTGCGTCGTCGAGGGTGTGGTGGAGCAGGGTGGCGCGGACGTCGGCGAGCGCGGTGGGCGCCATCGACAGGCTCGTGGCGCCGAGGCCCACGAGCACGACGGCCAGCAGCGGGTCGGCCGCGGCCTCGCCGCAGATGCCCACGGGCTTGCCGTTGGCCTGGCCCGCCTTGCCGGTCTCGTGAATGAGGCGCAGCACGGCCGGGTGCCAGGGGTCCTGGAACGACGACACCGAACCGAGCAGGCGGTCGGCGGCGAGCGTGTACTGGGTGAGGTCGTTGGTGCCGATCGAGGCGAAGTCGGCGACCTTGAGGACGTGGTCGGCCAGCAGCGCCGACGACGGCACCTCGACCATGACGCCTGCGGTCTTGATGCCGTACTCGCGGGCGATCCCGACGAAGTACTCCGTCTCCTCGACGGTCGAAACCATGGGGGCCATGACCCACAGGTCGGCCTCGGTCGCGGCATCCGCTTCGGCGAGGGCGGTGAGCTGTTCGCGCAGGATGTCCTCGCTGGCGCGCAGGGCGCGGAGACCGCGGAGACCGAGCGCGGGGTTCTCCTCGTGCGCGTCGTTGAGGAACGCGAGCGGCTTGTCGGCACCGGCATCCAGGGCGCGGACGACGACCTTCTGGCCCGGGAACGCCTGCAGCAGCTTCGTGTAGGCCTCGCGCTGCTGGGCGACGGTCGGTGCCTGCGCCGAGCTGAGGAAGAGGAACTCGGTGCGGAAGAGACCGACACCCTCGGCGCCGAGCTCGACGGCCTGCGCCGCGCCCTCCGGCTTGCCGAGATTGGCCAGCAGGGGGATCGCGGTGCCGTCGGCGAGGGCTCCGGGCGTGATCGGGGCGGATGCTGCCGACTTGCGCTCGTCGGCGCGGTTCTGAGCCTGTGCGAGCTCGTCCTCGCTCGGGTCGGTGGTGACGACGCCCTTGGCGGCGTCGACGATGACGGTCTCACCGTCGGAGAGGCCGGCCGCCTCGGTGACGCCGACGACCGCGACGATGGACTTCTCTCGCGCGAGGATCGCGGTGTGCGAGGTCGGTCCGCCCTCGGAGGTGACGAGCGCGAGGACCATGTCGAGATCGAGCAGCGCGGTGTCGGCAGGGGCGAGGTCCTTGGCCACGAGCACGAAGGGGTGTCCCGGCTCGGGGACGCCCGGGGCCGGGACGCCGCGCAGGTGCGCGATGACGCGCTGCGCGACGTCGTCGAGGTCTGCGGCGCGCTCGCCGAGATAGCCGCCCATCGCGGACAGCTGGTCGCGGAACGAGGCGAAGGCGTCGTAGACGGCGAACTCGCCGGTCTTGCCCGCCTGCAGTCGCGTCGCGACCTCGGCCTCGAGGCTCGGGTCCTCGGCCATCATGGCCTGGGCCTCGAGCACGTCGCGGGCGGCGCCGCCCGCCTGCGCACCGCGCTGTTCGAGTTCACGTGCGACCGCGGCGACGGCATCCTTCACGCGCGCCGTCTCCTCATCGAGGGGCAGCTGCGACTTCTCGTCCTTCGGCGCGGGAAGCGGCTCCGCCATCCGTGCGATCGGTCCCTGCGCGACTCCCAGGCCGATGCCCACTCCGCGAAGCTCACTCATTGCTCGATCTCCTTCGTATCGTCCGTGTTCGTATCGATGGTCGTTCGTGGTCACTCGTCGTGATCGGTGGCGAGCAGGTCGGCGAGCTCGTCCAGGACGCTCTCGGCGCTGTCGCCGTCGGCCGTGAGGGTGACGTAATCGCCGTACTCGACGCCGAGCGCGATGACTCCGAGGATGCTCGCGGCGTTCACGGGAGAGCCCGAGCCCTTCGCGATCGTGACGTTGGCACCCGACTGCTTGACCGCCTGGGCGAACAGCTTCGCGGGACGGGCGTGGAGCCCGTTGGACGATCCGATGCGGACGGTACGCGATGCCTCGCTCATGAGGAGGTCCTCTCCGTTGAAGGGATGTCGGTGCTGGAACGTGTCGTGGTTGTGGCCGGAGCGGTGATCAGCGCGAGCGTCCGGCTCCCATCGAGATCTCGGAAGATGTCGGCGGGCATCAGGATGACGCGCGTTCCGCGGGCAGCCGCGGCCTCGGTGATCCGGTCCAGCTTCGGGATGAGCTGGGGGCCGACGAGGACGATGTCCGCCGCGTCGAGATCGATCGGCAGTGACTGCTCGGTTCCGGCGGTGGCGGTGATGTCCAGGCCGCGCGCTTGCGCCGCGTGGCGCACTCGCTGTGCGACGAAAGTACTCGACGCACCCGCGCCGCATACGACCAGGATCCTCATCGACCCGCCTCCTCCTCTCCCCATTGTTGTGAGCGGTCTCAGAGGCGACAAGGCCTTCCTGCTTCCGCAGGGGCGGAAGCTCAGCCGGGCCATGATGGAATGGGAACGTGACCAGGAGCCGGCAGGACCGCGTCCTCGCGATTCTCGCGCGCGACGGCGACTGGGTGACCGCAGCCGCGCTCGCCGATGCGATCGGCGTCACGCCTCGCTCGATCCGCAGCTACGTCACCGCCCTCAACGCCCGGGTTCCCGACGGCGTCGTGGTCGAGTCCGGGCCGCAGGGTTACCGCGCGGGCCCCGACAGCTCGGGGGCCGTGCACGTGGGCGACGCCGGCACGCCACGCGATCGGCTGCACCGCCTGGTGCGCTCACTGCTGGACTCTCCCGACGGGATCGACGTCTTCGAGACCGCCGAGGCCTTCTTCGTCAGCCCCGCCACGATCGACGCCGACCTCGGCCGGGTGCGCGGGCTCCTCGGCGGCACCGAGCTCAGCCTCGAGCGCACATCGTCGCGGGCACGTCTGCGCGGTACCGAGATGGCCCAGCGCCGGCTCCTCAGCCGACTGGCGCACGAGGAGACCGACGACGGCTCGTTCGATCTCGACAGCCTCCGCCGGACTCTCGGCGAACGCTCGGTCGGCGCGGTGGCCTTCGGTCCCTTCAAAGACGACCTGGTCTCGGAGCTGACCGAGCTCGGCTACTTCGTCAACGAGTTCGGCATCGGGGATGTCGTCATGCACATCGCCATCGCCGCCGATCGCATCACGCGGGGCCGGGCGCTCGAGGTGGCGGAGGCCGACGATGCCGCGTTCCGAGCTGAGGTCGGCGACATCCTCGACCGCCTCACGCGCCGGCACCTGGGCGTCGTCCTCGGGTCGGGTGACCGCCAGCATCTCGCCGCACTCGTGCTCACGCGCGTCGTAGCCCCGGGGGCGACCGAGCCGGCGGCGCTCATCCGCGAGCGCATCGACGCCGATGTCGCGACCGCGGTGCGCGACGTCGTGCGGCGGGCAGCCGCGGAGTTCCTCGTCGACATCGACCAGGAGGACTTCGTGCTGCGGCTGTCGCTGCACGTGCAGAACCTCAAGCATCGGGCGCGAGAGCAGGCGTGGTCGCGCAACCCTCTCACGCGATCGCTCAAGACGACGTATCCGATGATCTTCGAGGTCGCCGTCTACATCGCCGACGCCCTGCGCGGCCTGCTCGGCATCCCGCTCCTCGATGACGAGATCGCCTACATCGCGATGCACGTCGGCGGGCGGCTCGAACGCAGCCGGCTCTCGGCGCAGGCGCTGACGGCGACGATCGTGTGCCCCGGCTACTACGAGCTGCACGAGCTGCTGCGCTCGAGCGTCGACCGGTCGCTGGGCCAGGCGCTGGACGTCGTCGGCGTCGAGACGCGCGTCGACCCGGACTGGGCATCCATCGACACCGACCTCATCCTGTCGACCATCGCCCCGCCCGTCGGGAGTGACCGGATCGTCCACATCCAGCCGTTCCTCACCGACGCCGACATCGATCGGGTGCAGACCGCCGCCGCGCGGCTCCGCCGGGCCCGGCGCCTGGCCCGCCTGCGCGCCGAGCTGGAGCGCTACTTCGACCCGTCCGCCTTCATCCGCGGGCTCGACGGCGAGGGGGGAGAAGAGGGCGTCATCCGGCAGCTGGGCTCGCTGCTCGTCGGTCAGGGCGTCATCGACGACGACTACATCGAGCGCACGATCGAGCGCGAGCGGCTGTCGTCCACGGCCTTCACCGACGCGCTCGCCGTTCCGCACGCCATCGGGATGACCGCGACGCGGACGGCGATCTCGCTCGGGATCGCCGACCCGTCTATCGCA
The DNA here is from genome assembly GCF_000509385.1 of Microbacterium sp. TS-1. Lineage (NCBI taxonomy): Bacteria > Bacillati > Actinomycetota > Actinomycetes > Micrococcales > Microbacteriaceae > Microbacterium > Microbacterium sp. TS-1. Next base: position 514,766 of record NZ_BASQ01000002.1, on the reverse strand, counting down.
TGGGGCGACGGCCGCGTGCAGGTCGTGGCGATGGTCGCGTTCTCCGAGTCGGATCGTGCGGCCTTCCAGACGGTGTTCGAGCAGTTGGTCGAGGTGTTCAGCGAGCGCGAGAGCGTGCAGCGGATCGTGCGGCGCGGCACGACCTTCAGCGCCTTCCTCGATGAGCTCGTGGCGGTCGTCGACGGCTGATCGCGCGCACTCAGCGGGCGAGTCGGGCTTCGAGCCCCAGCTTCACCGCGGGCCACTCGTGCGGGAGCACCGAGTACACGACCGTGTCGCGGAGCGTCCCGCGCGGCCCCAACCGGTGGTTGCGGAGCACCCCGTCCTGCTTGGCGCCGAGGCGTTCGATCGCCGCGCGTGACTGGCGGTTGTGCCAAGACGTGCGGAACTCGACCGCGATGGCGTCGCAGCTCTCGAACGCGTGGCCGAGCAGCAGGCGCTTCGCAGCGGTGTTGACCGCGGTCCGCTGCACCGCAGGGGAGAGCCAGGTGTGCCCGATCTCGACCCGGCGGTTGGGTTGATCGATGTTGCAGAACGTCGTCATCCCGACCGCGATGTCGTCCCGCAGCACGGCGAACGGGTTCATGTGGCCCTCATCGCGCCAGGCGAGGCGCTGGGCGATGTCGGCCGGTACCGAAGCGGGCACCGAGGTGTACCAGGCGTATTCCAGCCCGGCCGTGGCGCGGGCGAGGTCGTCGGCATGATCGACGTCGAGCGGCACGAGCCGTACGTGATCGTCAGCGAGCTCCACAGGTTCCGTCAGCAGCACTCCCGAAGCCTAGCGGCGCGGATGCGCGATACAGACGTCGGACGGGTGGTGCTGGTGGGGTGCCCAGGGTCCCTCGAGGCGGCATCAGCCCCGCGCGTCCGACGAATGTATCGCCAGAAGCGCGGGACCATGCAGGCCGGAGGGGGGTGTCAGTCGATGGCCGCGAGCAGGTCGCGCACACCGGTCTCGAGCGCGGCGAGCCGCGATGCCGCATCGGCGGCCGAGTCTCCGCGAACGTCGAGGTACAGCTTGAGCTTCGGCTCGGTGCCGCTCGGGCGGACCAGGATGCGCGCGTCGCCCTCGAGCCACAGGCGCAGGATGTCACCGAGGGGCGGGCCCGACACCGGAGCGGCGAGATCCTCGAACGACACGACCGCGGCGTCGCCGATGCGGGTCGGCGGCGCGGAGCGCAGCGCGGTGGTGATGCGCCCGATGACCGCGAGATCGTCGACGCGGACCGACACCTGCCCGCTTGCGAAACTGCCGAACTCGGCGTCGAAGTCGGCGAGGAGGTCGCCCAGCGTCCGGCCCTGTTCCCGTGCCTCGGCGGCGAGGCCGAGGATGGCGATGGCGGCGGAGATGCCGTCCTTGTCCTTCACGGTCTCGGGGTTCACCAGGTAGCCGAGCGCCTCTTCGAACCCGAAGACGAGGCCGGGGGCGCGCGAGATCCACTTGAAACCGGTGAGGGTGGCGTGGAAGTCGAGGCCGTAGCGCTCCGCGACGACCTGGAGCGCAGGCGACGAAACGAGCGAGCAGGCGAGCGAGGCGCCGTCGGCGACACCGCCCTCCGCGGCTCGACGCGCCGCGCGCCAGCCGAGCAGCAGACCGATCTGGTTGCCGGTCAGCCGCAGCCAGCCGCCCTCGGTGGCGGCATCCGGGATCGCGACCGCGAGGCGATCGGCGTCGGGGTCGTTCGCGAGGATGAACTCCGCGTCGTTCGCGCGGGCGGTCTCGAGTGCCAGATCCATCGCGCCCGGTTCCTCGGGGTTGGGGAAGGCGACCGTGGGGAACCGGCCGTCCGGCTCGGCCTGCTCGGCGACCGGGACGGGATGCGGGTACCCCGCAGCGTCGAGGATGCGCAGCATCGTCTCGGTTCCGACACCGTGCATGGCCGTGTAGACCCAGCGCATCCCGTTCGCGCCTGCGGGAGCCGGCGCGACGGTCGCCGTCGCGGCGACGTACGCCTCGACGACCGCGTCGTCGGCGGTCTCGTACTGCTCGGAACGGGCAAGGGCTGAGATGTCGCCGGCATCCGCCACCCGCTGGATGTGCGCGGCGATCTCGCCGTCGGCGGGCGGAACGATCTGCGAGCCGTCGTCGGCCCCGCCGAGGTACACCTTGTAGCCGTTGTCGTCGGGCGGGTTGTGGCTCGCCGTGACCATGACACCGGCGTCGGCGCCGAGATGGCGCACGGCGAACGCCAGGACCGGCGTCGGAAGGAGCCGGGGCAGCAGGATGGCGCGCAGCCCTGCGCCCGCGAAGATCTCGGCCGAGTCTCGCGCAAAGCGCGCCGAGCCCCGACGGCCGTCGTAACCGATGACCACGACGGGCGGAGCATCGGGCCCGGCCTTCTCGAGCAGGTAGGCGGCGAGTCCTGCCGCTGCCTGCGTGACGAGGACGCGGTTCATGCGGTTGCTGCCGGCGCCGAGCCGGCCGCGGAGTCCCGCGGTGCCGAAGGCCAGGCGCGTGCCGAAGCGGTCGACGAGATCGGCCGCGGCTGCGGCATCCCCCGACTCGGCCGCGGCGATGACGGCCGTCAGCTCGTCACGGGTCTCGGGGTCGGGATCCTGAGCGAGCCAGGCTCGCGCCGCGTCCCACGGGACCGCCGGCGTCGTCGCGTCGACGGTCACGCCCGTGGCGGGCTCGTCCGCGCCGGTCACAGCGCCTCGATCACGCGGGCGAGGAGCGCCGAGATCACCGGCTCGGCCTCGCGACCGGCCTCGATCACCTCGGCGTGGCTGAGCGGGGTCTCCTGGATGCCGGCGGCGAGGTTGGTGATGAGCGAGAAGCCGAGGATCTCCATGCCGGCCTCGCGGGCGGCGATGGCCTCGAGCGCCGTCGACATGCCCACGATGTCGCCGCCGAGCGTGCGAGCCATTCGGACCTCGGCCGGTGTCTCGTAGTGCGGGCCGCGGAACTGGGTGTACACGCCCTCGTCGAGCGTGGGGTCGATCGAGCGGGCGATGTCGCGCAGTCGCGACGAGTAGAGGTCGGTGAGATCGACGAAGGTGGCGCCCTCGAGCGGCGAGTCCGCGGTGAGGTTCAGGTGATCGCTGATGAGCACCGGCTGGCCGGGTCGCCACGTCGGCTTGATACCGCCGGCACCATTGGTCAGCACCATGATCTTCGCGCCCGTGGCGGCGGCGGTGCGCACGCTGTGCACGACCCGGCGAACGCCGTGCCCCTCGTAGTAGTGGGTGCGGGCGCCGATGACGAGGATGCGCTTGCCCTCGGGGGTGAGGATGCTGCGGATCGTCCCGACGTGCCCCTCGAGCGCCGGCTTGCTGAAGCCGGTGACGTCGGTGGCCGGGATGGTCGCCGTGGTCTCGCCGATGAGCTCGGCCGCGCGACCCCAGCCGCTGCCGAGGGTGAGCGCGATGTCGTGGCGCTCGACGCCGCTGATACGGGCGATGTCGGCCGCCGCCTCGCGGGCCACATCGAGCGGGTCGACAGCGGGATCGTCGAGCGGGTGCGCGGAGGAGTCAAGCATCCCCCCACTCTAAGACTCGCGACCCGTCGGACGCAGGTGTGCGCGACCGACTCTGCGGCTGAGGAAGAATGGAGACCATGTCGCCTCTCAGCTTCGAGCGCACCCAAAGCGTCGCCGTCCTCGGTGGCGGCCCCGGCGGATACGAGGCGGCGCTGGCCGCCGCCCAGCAGGGTGCGGAGGTGACGCTGGTCGAACGCGCCGGCGTGGGCGGCTCGGCCGTCATCACCGACGTCGTCCCCTCGAAGTCGCTGATCGCCACGGCCGATGCCGCGGTGGCCATCGCCGGGGCATCCGATCTCGGCGTCCAGCTGTTCGCGCGGTCGGACTCCGGCACCCCCCTCAAGCCCGAGATCGCGATCAACCTGGCGGCGGTCAACCGCCGACTGCTGTCCCTCGCGCGCCAGCAGTCCGACGACATGCGCGCGCAGCTGGTCGAAGCGGGCGTGCGCATCATCTCCGGTCACGGCCGCCTCGACGGCACTCACGCCCTGATCGCGGCGACCGGCCCCGGTGGCACCGACTTCGACCGCGTGGAGGCCGACACCCTGGTCGTCTCGGTGGGCGCGTCGCCGCGCGAGCTGCCCAGTGCGAAGCCCGACGGGGAGCGCATCCTCACCTGGACGCAGCTCTACGACATGAAGTCCCTGCCCGAGCACCTCATCGTCGTGGGATCCGGCGTGACGGGAGCGGAGTTCGCGTCGGCCTACATGAACCTCGGGGCGAAGGTGACGCTGATCTCCAGCCGCGACCAGGTGCTTCCGGGCGAGGACGTCGACGCGGCGGCCGTCATCGAGAAGGTCTTCAAGCGCGGCGGGATGACGGTGCTGTCGAAGTCTCGCGCCGAGAAGGTCGAGCGCACCGAGAACGGCGTCGTCGCGACCCTCTCGGACGGGCGCACGGTCGAGGGGAGCCACTGCCTCATGGCGGTCGGCTCGATCCCCAACACCGCCGGCATCGGTCTCGAAGAGGCCGGTGTCCAGCTCACCGACTCGGGTCACATCCAGGTCAACCGCGTTGCGCGCACGTCCGTGCCGAACATCTACGCCGCGGGCGACTGCACCACTTTCGTACCGCTCGCCTCGGTCGCCGCGATGCAGGGGCGCCAGGCCGTCTTCCACGCGCTCGGCGACACCGTCATCCCGCTCGAGCGCCGTCGCATCACCGCGAACATCTTCACCGCGCCCGAGATCGCGACAGTGGGCCAGCAGCAGAAGGACATCGAGTCGGGTCTCGTGAACGGGTACGTTCACAAGCTCCCGCTCGCCGCGAACCCGCGCGCCAAGATGATGGGCGTCAAGGACGGCTTCGTGAAGATCATCGCGCGCGAGGGGTCGGGCACCGTCATCGGCGGCGTCATCGTCGCCCCGCGCGCGTCGGAGCTGATCTACCCGATCGCGATCGCCGTCGAGCGTCGGCTCACGGTCGACCAGGTCTCGCGGGTCTTCGCGGTGTACCCCTCGCTCACCGGCAGCATCACGGATGCCGCGCGTGCGATGCACCTGGTGCAGCGCGACGAGGACCCGCTGTCCTGAGCCGCGCGCGCGAGCGTCGGAGAATCGCGCGAAAATCGGAGTGATCCTGGCGATCGCTCCGATTTCGCGCCTCTCTCCGACGCGCACGCGCGACGATGCGTCGCCGTGTCACCTCACATCGGCGTAGTAGCGCGTCTCCGGTTCGGCGCGGACGGCAATCCTGACGGCTGTGGTGCGGGTGGCGTCGACGAGCTCGAGAGAGTGCGGCTTCTCGTCGCAATCGATGCTCGTCTCCACGCCGCGCGAGCCGGACGTCGTCGAAGCCTCCACGGACACCGTCGCGGTGTGACCGCCGAAACACCGCACCTCGACCGCACTCGCCGGAGCCGGCTCGGCGAGCGTCAGGATAACGCCTGCGCTCCGGTCACTGGAGTTCTCGAACGGCATCGTGCGACCGCTCGCCGCGCCGATGCCGACATCCGCGCCGGCTGGTTTGGCCGCGACCGAGGCGAGCCACGCGTCCGCCGCCGCGAGGTCGACCGTGTCGGAAGCGCAGGCGCTCAGCCCGAGAGCGAGCCCCAGCAGACAGACGACGGGAAGAACACGTACAGGGTGGTGCATGCCCCCACCCTAGGGCTCAGGAGATCGTGAGCAGGGGGTGACCCGCGCCGACCGTGGTGCCGGGTGTCGCGTCGATCGCGCCGACCACGCCGTCCTTGTGCGCCTGGATGGGCTGCTCCATCTTCATCGCCTCGAGGACGACCACGAGGTCGCCCTTGACGACCTGCTGGCCGGCCTCGACGGCGACCTTGACGACCGTCGCCTGCATCGGCGACTTCACGGCGTCTCCGGATGCCGCAGCGCTGGCGCTCGCGGCGTGCGATCGGCGCGACGGCGGTACCTGAGCGGGACGGCCGACCGCGACCGGCGGCGATGCGACGCGATCGGGGAGGCTCACCTCGAGGCGCTTGCCGGCGACCTCCACGACCACCGTGTGGCGGCCGCTCGGTTCTGCGGGAGCCTCCAGTTCGCCGTCCCAGGCCGGGATGTCGTTGACGAACTCGGTCTCGATCCATCGCGTGAACACGCCGAACGTGCCGTCCTCCGCCGTGAAGGCGGGCTCGCGCACGACCCGGCGGTGGAAGGGAAGCACGGTGGGCATGCCGGCGACCTCGAACTCGTCGAGTGCCCGGCGCGACCGCTCGAGAGCCTCCTCGCGGGTGCGGCCCGTCACGATGATCTTGCCGAGCATCGAGTCGAAGGCGCCCGAGACCGAGTCGCCGGCCGTGACACCGGAGTCAAGACGGATGCCGGGACCGCCGAACGTCTTGAAGACGTGGATGCGGCCCGGCTGCGGCAGGAAGTTGCGCCCGGGGTCCTCGCCGTTGATGCGGAACTCGATCGAGTGGCCGACCGGGGCCGGGTCGTCGTAGTCGAGCGTGCCGCCCTCGGCGATGCGGAACTGCTCGCGGACGAGGTCGATGCCGGTGACCTCTTCGGACACGGGGTGCTCGACCTGCAGGCGGGTGTTGACCTCGAGGAACGAGATCGTTCCGTCGGCGCCGATGAGGAACTCGCAGGTTCCGGCCCCGACATAGCCGACCTCGCGCAGGATGGCCTTCGAGGCGGAGTAGAGGATGTCGTTCTGCTCGGCCGTGAGGAAGGGCGCGGGCGCCTCTTCGACGAGCTTCTGGTGGCGTCGCTGCAGCGAGCAGTCTCGCGTGGAGACGACGACGACGTTGCCGGCGGCGTCGGCGAGGCACTGCGTCTCGACATGGCGCGGCTTGTCGAGGTACTTCTCGACGAAGCACTCACCACGGCCGAACGCGGCGATCGCCTCGCGGGTGGCCGACTCGAACAGTTCGGCGACCTCGTCGAGCTCGCGCGCGACCTTCAGGCCACGCCCGCCGCCGCCGTAGGCGGCCTTGATGGCGATGGGCAGGCCGAACTCGTTCGCGAAGGCGATGACCTCGTCGGCCCCGTCGACCGGCCCGGGGGTGCCGGGGGCGAGGGGAGCGCCGACCTTCTCGGCGACGTGCCGGGCGGTGACCTTGTCACCGAGGGCCTCGATCGCCTCGGGGGAGGGGCCGATCCAGGTGAGGCCGGCGCCGATGACGGCGCGGGCGAACTCGGCGTTCTCAGCGAGGAAGCCGTAACCGGGGTGCACGGCGTCGGCGCCGGAGCGGCGAGCGACCGAGAGGATCTTCTCGATGGAGAGGTAGGTCTCGGCGCTCGTCGAGCCCTCGAGGGCGTACGCCTCGTCGGCGAGGCGGGCGTGGAGCGCGTCGCGATCCTGGTCGGCGTAGACGGCGACCGACGCCTTCCCGCTGTCTCGGGCGGCGCGCACGATTCGGACGGCGATCTCGCCGCGGTTCGCGATCAGGACCTTGGCGATCTCAGGCATGAATGCCAGCCTAGCGAGCGCGGGCGCTCGTCTTTTGGATCACTCGCACAAAGTGATCGATTGAACGTGGGCGGATGCCTACGAAACGGGTGTAGCGGTCAGGCCGTGCGGGGCCTGCTCCAGAGGTCGGTCCAGGCCACGTCGAGCTCGCGGACGAGCAGGCGCAGCGTCGACAACGACATCCCCACCACCGTCGAGGGATCGCCCTCGACCCGCGTGATGAAGGCGCCGCCGAGGCTGTCGACGGTGAATGCGCCGGCGACCTGCAGCGGCTCGCCGGTCGCGACGTAGGCCGTGATCTCGTCGGACGAGATGTCGTCGGCGAAGGTGACGGCCGCCTCGGCGACCGCGTGGGCCTCGCGCGGGGCGGCTCCCGGACGAACACGGAAGACGGAGTGCCCGGAGTGGAGGATTCCGGTGCCGCCGCGCATCCGCTCCCACCGCTCGGTCGCGACCGCCGGCCGCAGCGGCTTGCCGAGCACCTCGCCGTCGAAGGCGAACATCGAGTCGCCCCCGATGACGATGCCGTCGAAGTCGGGCTCGTCCCGTGCGAGCGTCGCGACCACGTCGGCCGCCTTGCGCCGAGCGAGCACCAGGACGTGCTCCTCCGGCGGCAGGACCCGGCCCTCCGCGGCCTCGAGCGCGGCGACGACGGCCTCCTCATCGACCTCGGGCGCCCGGGTGGCCGGTTCGATGCCGGCCTGACGCAGGAGCATGAGACGAGCGGGGGAGGTCGAGGCCAGGCACACGCGCATGCCGTTCACGCTACCCGCGGGCGCGCGTGTGCGAGCATCGTGGGATGCAGTCCGGCGACCTTCTCGATCTCGACGTCACCGACGTCGCCCACGGCGGCGTCTTCGTCGCCCGTCACGAAGGCCGCGTCGTCTTCGTCCCCGACGCGATCCCCGGAGAGAGGGTGCGTGCGCGGCTGACCGACACCGCGAAGTCGTCCTTCTGGCGTGCCGACGCGCTCGAGGTGCTCGAGGCGTCGCCGCATCGGCGACCTCACGTCTGGTCTCCGGCCGACATCGGCACCGCCCCGGAGAGCCGGCCGGGCGGAGCGGACTTCGGGCACATCGAGCTCACGCACCAGCGCGAGCTCAAGCAGCGCGTCCTGCGTGATGCGCTGCAGCGCTTCGGCGGCGTCGACAGCGACGTCGTGGTGGCGAGCGCCGGTGCCGACGAGACCGCCGACGGCACCGGATGGCGTACGCGCGTCAGCCTGCACGTCGATGACGAGGGACGCATCGGACCGTTCGCGGCACGGTCTCACCGCGTCGTCGAGGTCGACGATCTGCCGCTGGCCACGCCCGCGATCGCCGAAGCGGTCACGGGCGGTCGCTCCGCCGCGCCCGGCCGCCTCGATCTCGTTCAGCCCGCCGACGGGCGCGTGCGCGCTCTTCCTCGGCCCGAGACCCCCCGCCGACGGGGTCGAGGCGGACCGCGGCCGACCGTGGACCCGGCTCTGCGCGAGGTCGTGACCGAGCGGGTCGGTGACCGGGACTTCCGCGTGGACGCCGGCGGCTTCTGGCAGGTGCACCGGCTCGCGCCGGTGGCGCTGCGGGATGCGGTCCACGGCGGGCTGCGCGCGGCGGGGCGCGACACGGTCGATCCCGACGCGTGGCACCTCGATCTGTACGGCGGCGTCGGCCTGCTCGCCGCATCCGTCGCCGAGCTCGGTGGTCCCGCTACCCGCATCACGAGCGTCGAGTCCGATCCGCGTGCCACCGACCATGCCGGCGAGAACCTGGCCGAGTGGGTGGGGGCGCGCGCGGAGACGGGTCGCGTCGACCGCTGGCTGCTGCGGACCGAGCAGACGGCTTCGAACGCCGAGCGCGCCCGGTTGCGCGCCGGAGTGACGGTGCTCGACCCGCCGCGATCGGGAGCCGGACGTGAGGTCGTCGACTCCCTGCTGCGGCTGCGCCCCGGGACGCTCGTCTACGTCGCGTGCGATCCGGTCGCGCTCGCGCGCGATCTCGGCATGCTCCGCGCGGGCGGCTACACACCCGTGTCGCTGCAGGGGCTGGACCTGTTCCCCAACTCGCACCACATGGAGGCGGTCGCGGTACTCACCGACGAGGGTCCACTGTCCTAGGCTGAGCGCATGACACGGGTGGCACTCATCGACGATCACGAGTCGGTCCGACTCGGGCTCGCCGCCGCCTGTTCCCGTGCCGGAGTCGGCGAGGTCGTCTTCACCGGCAGCACCGTCGCCGAGTACCTGCGATGGCGCAAGGACACGGGTGAGACACCCGCGGATGTTGTCGTCCTCGACCTCATGCTCGGTGACGGCGCGACGGTGTCCGAGAACGTCGCGCAACTCGTGTGGAACGGCTCGCAGGTGATCATCCACAGCGTCGCTGACCGTCCGGTCGCGGTGCGCGAGGCGCTCTCGGCCGGAGCGCTCGGCATCATCAGCAAGTCGGCGCGCGCCGACGACGTCGTCTCGGCGATCCGGACGGTCGCGCGCGGCGAGCACCTCGACAACGTCGAGTGGGCGAGTGCCGTCGACGGCGACCGTGCGTTCGCCGATGCCCAGCTCTCTGCGCGGGAGCGCGACGTTCTGCGCCTGTACGCCGCGGGCCTTCCGCTCAAGGCCGTGGCCGAGCGCCTGGGGATCGCGTATTCCACCGCCAAGGAGAACATCACCCGCGTTCGGGTGAAGTACGTCGAGGTCGGTCGTCCCGCGCCCACCAAGGTCGATCTTCTCCGCCGTGCGATGGAAGACGGTCTCGTCGCCGAAGCCTCCGATGCCCGCTGAGCCCGCGGGCGCCGGCATCCCGCGTCCCCGCCGGCCCGCGGAGTTCCGCGAGGCGCTGGCGCAGACGCAACGATTCACGCAGTCGCGCATCGACCGCATCCTGGGCATCGTCGTCGGGGCGGGAAGCGCCGTCATCGGCATCCAGGCGCTCGTGGGCGCCCTGAGCGCCCCGGTCGGGCACTCGACGTGGAACACGGCGCTGCTGATCGCCGTCCTCGGCTCGCTCCTGCTGATGTGCGTCTCGCTCATCACATCGCGCGGCGTCCGCGTCTTCACCGGCATCTTCGCCGGCGTCTTCCCGATCGCGACGTTGCTCTGGCCGCTCGCAGCCCGTACCCCCGCGACGGTGGACGAGCAGCCCTGGCTGTGGTTCCTCATCAACGTCGGGACGGTCGCCGCGGTCTTCTGCATGCCGCTCGCGGGGCAGATCGTGTGGGCTTTCCTGCTCCCGTTGCTGTACGGCGCGATGCGGCTGACCTTGCTGCCGCTCACGCCGGCTACCGTGCTGGACGTCGCGCTGGACTCGGCGTTCGCGATCATCCTCGCGAGCGTCCTGATCGTCGTGGGGTGGATTCTGCGCTCCCTCGCCGCCAGCATCGACAGCGGGCGCGAGGGGGCCGTCCGCTCCTTCGCGCAGGCGGCGGCCGCCGATGCGGTCGAGAAGGAACGCGTCGCTGTGGCGGCCCTCATGCACGACAGCGTCCTGGCGGCCCTCATCGCGGCCGAACGCGCCGAGACCGACCGCGAGCGCACTCTCGCGGTCTCCATGGCCCGCGACGCGCTCACCCGTCTCGCCAATGTCGATCAGGAGGCGGGCGAGGGGCCGGATGCGCCATTGGCGGCCGCGACCCTCGGCGAGGAGCTCGATGCAGCCGTGCGGCGATTGCACCCGGCTGCCGCGGTGATCCAGGATGTCCGGCCCGACGCCCGGCCGGTCCCGGGTCGCGTCGCGCGGGCGCTGCAGCTCGCGGCCGCCCAGGCGGTCACCAACTCGGTCGAACACGCCGGCGCGGCGAACCTGCGGGTGTCGTTCCGCGCAGACGGGGCAGGTTTGAGCATCGAGGTCCGAGACGACGGCCCCGGCTTCGAGGCGGCTCGCGTCGCCGAGGACCGGCTCGGCATCCGAGCCTCGATCATCGCGCGTGTCGCCGCGGTGGCAGGCGTGGCCACGGTCGATTCCGACGGGTCGGGGACGACCGTGTCGATCAGCTGGCGGGAGCGCTCATGAACCGTTCGGTGCGCTGGGTGCTCTCGGCGCTCGGGGTCGCGTTCACGGCCTATCTGGCGGTGGGCGGGATGATCTGGACCCGGCCGGTCGACGTGCCCGCCGTCTTGATCCTGAATCTCGTCGTCTACCTTGCCGTCACCGGCATGTGCATCTTCTGGCCGACGCGGCCCATGGGCGTTCCCTCTCGCCCTGGCGCCGATGCCCCGGCGGTCAGCGCCGTGACGGCGGGGATGAGCCGTCCGGCGCCGCTGCCGCTGTGGATCGCGCTGCTCGCCCTCGCCGTGACGGTCGTGATCCCGTCCGCAACGTGGTGGGCCGCGGGGGAGGCGGGGCGGCTGCAGCCTTTCGCGACCTGGAGTCTCGGCGGCCTCGGGGCGCTGATGGCGATCCTCGTGGTCCGCCGGCGATCGATCGTCGCGTGGTCGGGGATCGCGATGCTCTTCCTGCAGTCGGTGATCTGGATCGGACCCGAGCCCACCCTCTCTCTCGGCGCCGTCGGCTCGGCGCTCTGGGTGGGCGGTGCCCAGGTCATCGTGCTCCTGATCGACCGCGCGGCCGTCGAGACCGCGCAGCTGACCGCGCTCCAGCGCGAGGCGTCGGAGTGGCTGGCGACCCAGGAGGGACGCCGACGGGAGCGACGGGTGCGCGTGCAGCGCGCGCTCGCCGTGGCCGGGCCGGTGCTCTCGCGAACCATCAAGGCCGACGGCGACCTCGATGACGACGAGCGGCTGCAAGCCAGGCTCGCCGAGGGGCGCCTGCGCGATGAGCTGCGGGGGCCGCGTCTGCTGGATGACGCCGTGCGCCGCGTCCTGGAGGACGTCCGCCGGGCCGGCTCCCACGTGACGTTCCTCGACGAGGGCGGCCTCGACGGTCTCGATGACCGGGAGCTCGCCGGCATCCGGGCCGAGCTCGCCGAGGTGCTCGAGGGCGTCCGGTCGGAGCGCCTCTACATCCGTACCTCGACGCATCCCGACACGGCAGTCACAGTGGTCGGGCGGTCGCGCCACGACGACGGGTCCGACGAGACGGTGGACCTCTGGCGAGAGATCGCCCGCCCGCGTCCGCGTCCTTGACGTGCCGTGAGGTGCTGGGGGCGAGGGGCGGCGAAGCCGCCCGCCCCTCGCCATGCGAGTGGTTACCCGAAAACCGACTCGCAGCAGTCACCGGCATGACGCCGAGGTGACCGAACGCAGTAGCGTTCCAGCACATCAAGTCTGCGAGAGTGTGCCGGATCTGTCTGTAGGTATTTCGGGGGACAAAACCGCGGCCGCGCGGACCGGGCCGGCCGACGCGTCAGCCGGTGAACCGGCCCCAGCCGAAGCCGCGGCGCAGCGGCGTCCGCAGCGCGCGCGCCGAGCGCCGCCACGCCGATTCGGGTGCCGGCTCGGGGGCGACAGCCTCGGCGGCCTCCTGGGCGTACGACTCGCTCACGACCGCGATGACGGCGGCGAGCTCCTCGGGCGTCGGGGCGCCGCGGCGCACCTCGATGCGCAGGGGGCGCTCGGTGTGCGCCGCCTCGTCTCGAGCGTCTTCGGGGCCGGTCACAGGGGGATGTTCCCGTGCTTCTTCGCGGGCAGCTCGGCGCGCTTGCCGCGCAGCGCGCGCAGCGACTTCGCGATGTAGACGCGCGTCTGCGCGGGCTCGATGATGCCGTCGAGCTCACCGCGTTCGGCGGCGAGGAACGGGGATGCGACGTTGTAGGTGTACTCGGAGGCCAGGCGGGACCGCACGGCGGCGACATCCTCGCCCGCCTCCTCGGCACGCTTGATCTCGCCGCGGTACAGGATGTTCACGGCGCCCTGCCCGCCCATGACGGCGATCTCGGCGGTGGGCCAGGCGACATTGACGTCGGCGCCCAGCTGCTTCGAGCCCATCACGATGTACGCGCCGCCGTAGGCCTTGCGCAGGATGACGGTCACGAGCGGGACGGTCGCCTCGGCGTAGGCGTAGAGCAGCTTGGCGCCGCGGCGGATGACTCCGGTCCACTCCTGGTCGGTGCCCGGGAGGTAGCCCGGAACGTCGACGAGCGTGACGATCGGCACCGAGAAGGCGTCGCAGAAGCGCACGAAGCGGCTCGCCTTCTCGCCTGCGTCGATGTTCAGCGTTCCCGCCATCTGCGAGGGCTGGTTGGCGATGATGCCGACGGTGCGACCCTCCACCCGACCGAACCCGACGACGATGTTGGGAGCGAAGAGCGGCTGCACCTCGAGGAAGTCGCCCTCGTCAACGATGCCCGCGATCACCTGGTGGATGTCGTACGGCTGGTTGGGCGAGTCCGGGATGACGGCGTTGAGGGTGCGGTCGTCGTCGGTGGTCTCCCACTCGAAGCCGGTCTCGTAGACCGGGGCGTCCGACATGTTGTTGTCGGGCAGGAAGCTCAGCAGCGAACGCGCGTAGTCGATCGCGTCGTCCTCGTCCTCGGCCAGGTAGTGCGCGACGCCCGAACGGGTGTTGTGGGTGTGCGCGCCGCCGAGCTCCTCCATACCCACGTCCTCGCCCGTGACCGTCTTGATGACGTCGGGACCGGTGACGAACATCTGGCTCGTCTTGTCGACCATGATGACGAAGTCGGTGAGGGCGGGGGAGTAGACCGCGCCGCCCGCGGCGGGCCCCATGATGAGCGAGATCTGGGGGATGACGCCGGATGCCGCGGTGTTCAGGCGGAAGATCTCGCCGTACTTGCCGAGAGCGACGACGCCCTCCTGGATGCGCGCGCCGCCCGAGTCGAGGATGCCGATGATCGGCATCCCGCCGCGCAGGGCCAGCTCCATGACCTTGATGATCTTCTCGCCCGCCGATTCGCCGAGCGACCCGCCGAACGTGGTGAAGTCCTGGGAGTAGACCGCGACGGTGCGGCCGTGAATGGTTCCGACTCCTGAGACGACCGAGTCGCCGTACGGGCGGGAGCGATCCATGCCGAACGCCGTGGTGCGGTGGCGCACGTACTCGTCGAGCTCGACGAACGATCCCGGGTCGACGAGCATCTCGATGCGCTCGCGCGCGGTGAGCTTGCCCTTCTTGTGCTGCTTCTCGCGTGCCACGGTCTCGGCGTCGACGACGGCCGTCTGGTAGCGGGCGCGGAGGTCGGCGATCTTGCCGGCGGTCGTGGACAGGTCGGGCTGGTCGGTCACGCGTTCCACCCTATCCAGCGACGCCCCGCAGCCGTTGGAGCACACCCACAACGACGGCGCGGATCACCTGTGGAAACCCTCGGGCGCAACCCCTCGCCGCGTTCGGATCCGACGTCGTAGGGTGACGCCATGAGCATCCCCGAGAACGGATATCCCCGCGCGGCGGCGGTCTCGCCCCGCGTGCACGTTGTCGACCACACCGATTCGACGAACGCCCATCTCCGTCGCGACGTCGAGGCCGACCCCGATGCCCATCCGCACCTCTCGGTCCTCCTGACCACCGACCAGCGCGCCGGTCGCGGCCGCCTCGACCGCAGCTGGACGGCTCCGGCCGGCACCGCGCTCGCGATCTCGGTGCTGCTGCGCGTGGGGGCCGTGCCCGTGCATTCGCGCGGCTGGATCCCGCTGGTCGCCGGTCTCGCCATGAGCGACGCGGTCTCCGCACAGCTGCGCGACCGCCGGGTGGGCGTGAAGTGGCCGAACGACGTCCTCGTCGACGGGCGGAAGATCAGCGGCATCCTCGCCGAGGTCCTTCCGGGGGAGGACGGGGACGTCATCCTCGGCGCCGGCGTCAACACCACCATGGCCGAGGTCGATCTGCCGGTCGCGACGGCGACGTCGTTCGCGGCGCTCGGCGCTCCCGTCGACGAGGACCGGCTGCTCGCGGACTATCTCACGGGCCTGCGCGATCACATCGCGCACCTCGCGGTGTCGGGCGCGGACGAGTCGTTGCGCGAGCGCGTCGCTGCGGCCTGCGTCACGATCGGCGAGGACGTCGTCGTCTCGCTCCCCGGCGGCGAGACGCTGACGGGAACGGCGGAGCGCCTCGACGGGGACGGTCGCCTGGTCGTGCGCACCGGTGCGGTCGAGAGCGTCGTCGGAGCCGGCGACGTCGTGCACGTGCGCGGAGTCGGCTGAGCCCTGGCGGCATCCGGGCGTGCCGCCGCCGCGTTGTCGTACCCGCGCGTCATGATGGTGCTGTGACTCAGCCCGCAGCCTCGTTCGGCCGACCCGTCGCGCCTGCGCTCGGTGCCGCCGCTCCCGAGCTGCGCGTCGCGCGGTTGCGCCCGCACGCGGGACCCCTGCTGTGGCCAGCGCTGCTGCTGATCGTTGTGGCGGGCGTGACGGGGTACTTCACCGACAACCTCCCCGAGCCCTTCACCGACGTCATGCTCTGGTCGGCCGCGGGCCTCGTGGTCGTGCTCCTCGTGGTGCTGCCCTACCTGCGCTGGCTCGCGCACTCCTACACGATCACGACCCGCCGGGTCATCGAGACCTCGGGACTCATCGTCCGTCGCCGCGCCGAGCTCAGCCACATCCGCGGTTACGGCATCGACGAATCGCGCGGTCCGCTGCAACGTCTCAACGGCACGGGCACTCTGACGCTCTCGAACGGCGTCGACCCCTCGATGCGGCTGCGGAGCATCCCGGCCGTCGCGCTCGTCCACGAGGTGCTCGCCGATCAGGTCGAGGTGAGCCAGATCCTCGCGCATCGCGACTCCCACAGCATGCCCGTCGTCGGCTCCGATTCCTGAGCGCCTGAGTCCGATCGCGCGTGCGGCCGGCTGGCGGGGTGCGCGATGATGGATGCGAACCCGGAGGAGGCGCTATGTCGTTGCGAGTAGGAATCGTCGGCGGAGGGCAGCTGGCCCGCATGATGATCGCGCCGGCGGTCGAGCTGGGCATCGACGTGCGCGTGCTGGCCGAGGAGGCCGGGATGTCCGCCGCGATCGCGGCGACCGCAACGGGCGACTACCGCGACCTCGACACGGTGCGCGCGTTCGCGCGCGACGTCGACGTCATCACCTTCGATCACGAGCACGTTCCGCAGCACGTGCTGCGGGCCCTCGTCGAGGAGGGCGTCGCGGTCCACCCCGGCCCCCACGCGCTCTTCTACGCGCAGGACAAGCTGCGCATGCGCGCTCGACTCGCCGAACTCGGGATGCCGCAGCCCGAGTGGGCCGCGATCTCGGATGCCGCCGGCCTGCAGGCGTTCCTCGACGACAACGGCGGGCGCGCGGTCGTGAAGACCCCGCGCGGCGGCTACGACGGCAAGGGCGTGCGGGTCGTCGGTGCCGCCGAGGAAGCCGCCGACTGGCTCGCCGCGCTCGAGCCGGGCGGACAGCTCCTCGTCGAGGAGCTCGTGGAGTTCACGCGCGAACTCGCCCAGCAGGTCGCCCGGCGGCCCTCCGGAGCGTGGCGTTCGTACCCCGTGGTCGAGACCGTGCAGCGCGACGGCGTGTGCGCCGAGGTCATCGCCCCGGCTCCGCGCGCGGGCCAGCGCCTGATCGAGGTCGCCGAGAACATCGGCGTCGCGATCGCAGAGGGGCTGGGGGTGACGGGCATGCTCGCCGTCGAACTCTTCGAGACGGCCGACGAGCGTCTGCTCGTCAACGAGTTGGCGATGCGCCCTCACAACAGCGGCCACTGGAGTCAGGACGGTGCCGTCACGGGGCAGTTCGAGCAGCATCTGCGCGCCGTGCTCGACCTGCCGCTCGGCGACACGTCTCCTCGAGCGCCGTGGTCGGTCATGATCAACATCCTGGGCGGTCCGGTCTCCGATTCGCTCGCCGCCCGCATCCCCGCCGCGCTCGACGCCCACCCCGGAGCGAAGGTGCACACCTATGGCAAGTCGCCGCGGCCGGGTCGCAAGGTCGGGCACGTGAACCTCTCCGGCGACGACCTCGACGCCGTCGTGGGCGACGCCCGCGTGGTGGCCGCTCACTTCGACGACTGAGCCCGGCGGGGCACCGCGCCGCTCCGGGATTTCCTCAGGTCGCACACCTAACCTGGGTCGGTGACATCCTCGCCGCTGCATTCATCGGACGCCCCGCTCGTGGGAGTCGTCATGGGTTCGGACTCCGATTGGCGCGTCATGAGCGACGCATCGCAGGCGCTCACAGATCTCGGCGTCGCCCACGAGGTCGAAGTCGTCTCCGCTCACCGCACCCCCGACAAGCTGCTGCGCTACGGCCGTGAGGCGCGACAGCGCGGTCTGCGCGTCATCGTCGCCGGAGCCGGCGGAGCGGCGCACCTTCCGGGGATGCTGGCGTCGCTGACGCCGCTGCCGGTCGTCGGCGTCCCCGTCCAGCTCGCGACCCTCGACGGACTCGATTCGCTGCTGAGCATCGTGCAGATGCCGGGCGGCATCCCGGTCGCCACCGTCTCGATCAACGGCGCGAAGAACGCCGGCCTGCTCGCCGCGCGCATCATCGGAGCCGGGGATCCGGCACTCGCGGACCGGCTGGAGGAGTACGCACGCGGGCTCGAGCAGCAGGTCGAAGAGAAGAACCGTCGCCTCAAGGACTCCCTGTGAGCGTCAGCGCCCCGCCGCGCAGCTCCGCGCGGCCGCCTCGCTCGAACCTCATCGAGGAACGTCCGCTCCGGCATCCCGACACCTCGTCGCCCGAGGTCATGGGTCGCCGCGGCTGGTGGCTCGTCGTGCTCAACTTCCTGCTGCCCGGGTCGGCCCAAGTGCTCGCGGGCAACCGGCGCCTGGGGCGGTTCGGTCTCGCGGCGACGATCACGATGTGGGTCCTCGCGCTTCTGACCGTGCTGACCGGACTGCTGTGGCGTCCGCTGCTCCTCTCGCTCGCCACCAACTGGTTCGTGCTGGTGATCGTCCAGGCCGTCATCGCGTTCTACGCGGTGCTGTGGCTCGTGCTGACGGTCGACACGCTGCGGCTCGTGCGGCTCGTGCGGGCGGGAACCGTCGCCCGCATCGGCGTA
Source organism: Microbacterium sp. TS-1 (assembly GCF_000509385.1). Lineage (NCBI taxonomy): Bacteria > Bacillati > Actinomycetota > Actinomycetes > Micrococcales > Microbacteriaceae > Microbacterium > Microbacterium sp. TS-1. Next base: position 496,562 of record NZ_BASQ01000002.1, on the reverse strand, counting down.
CCGCTCCTGGCCATCGTGCTCGCCGTCGCGTCGACCTCGGCGGCGGCCTGGACATTCGATCGGGTCAACTCCGTGCGAGAGACGCTCAGCACCGTCTTCGGCGCGAGCGGGCCGAGCGTTCCGCCGTCGGACGGCTACTACAACATCCTCCTGCTCGGTGCCGACAGCGGCGAGGGGCGTGACTCCATGCGCTTCGACTCGATCTCCGTCGTGTCCGTGAACGCGGAGACCGGGGCGACCACGATCACCGGCGTCCCGCGCGACATGGGACACTTCCCGTTCGCCCCGGGGCCGATGAAGGATCTCTACCCGGACATCCACGAGGGACGCCTCGACCCCGACTGCGGGTGGAGCAGCGGCATCAACCAGCTGCAGACCGAGGTCGAGATCTGCCGTGACGGCAACGCTCTCTACCCGGATGCGAAGAACAACGGCTCGTCGCCGGGTGTGGAAGCGACCAAGGACGCCGTCGAAGGCATCCTCGGCATCACCATCCCGTACTACGTCTTCATCGACATGAAGGGCTTCGCCGACCTCGTCGACGCCCTCGGCGGTGTCGACATCAACGTCGTCGAGCGCCTGCCCAAGGGCGGTGGCCCGCGGTATGAGGGGCAGAGCGCCGAGGACTGGGCCGAGGGGTGGATCGAGGCCGGACAGCAGCACATGGACGGCGACACCGCGCAGTGGTACGCCCGGTCGCGCTACACGACGAGCGACTTCGACCGGATGCGCCGCCAGCGCGAGCTGCAGCAGGCGATCCTCGCCCAGATGACCCCGCAGAACGTACTCGACCGGTTCACCGAGATCGCCGACGCCGGCCAGGTGCTCGTGCAGACCGACATCCCCGCCGATCTGCTGCCTTTCCTCGCCGACATCGCCATCAAGGCCAAGGAGCAGCCGGTCACCACGATCGAACTCACCCCGGCGAACGGCATCGAGGAGGCCGACCCCGATTGGGCCCTCGTCCAGCAGATGGTGCAGGACGCACTCCACCCGCAGACCCCGACCCCCGAGCCGGAGGGCTGAACGATGAGCACGGTTCTCCGGGTCGTCCTCGACCAGCTGATCGACGTCGTCGACGCCGACTCCGCCGAGGCATCCCTCGAGGTGGCGCGCGCGCTCATCGAGACCGCGCCCGCCCGGTGCGAGGTCGCCGCCGTCGTTCCTTCGGATGCCGTCGACGCCGCCGCCGCGGTCGACGGCCTGGCGCAGACCATCCGGGCCCCGTTCCCGCGGACCGGCCTGCTGGCCTCCTGGCCGATGGGGATCTCGGGAGGCGTCGCGGGTGGGCTGATGCACGCGCCGACCCTGCTCGCGCCGCTCGTGAAGCACGACCGCGCACACGACAACGACCAGACGGTCGTGACGCTCTGGGACCTCGCCGTGTGGGACGCCCCCGCGCTCTTCCCGCGGGCGACTCTGCTGGCTCATCGTGCCCTGCTCAAGCGTGCCGAGAAGCACGCGGATGCCGTCGTCGTCCCCGCGCACGCGACGGCGCATCGCCTCGCCGAGATCGCGCCCAAGCTCAGCGGCCGGATCCGCGTCATCCCGGGTGCCGCCCCCGCGCAGTTCCGCGTGCCGACCGACGCCGTCGGGCGGCGTCGTGAACTCGGTGTGCCCGACCGGGTCGCCGTCGTCGCGGGCGGCAGCGAGGAGCAGCTGCGCGCCGTGCTGGCCTCGATCGCGGGGGAGCAGACCTCCAGCGTCGTCGTCTTCGACGCGCCCGCCGACGTCGCCGGGGCGATCGCCGAGTCGGGCATCGACCGCGACCGCGTCATCGTGCCGGGCGGGCTCGACTCCGCCGACCGCGCCGCCGTGCTCGACGCGGCCGTGCTGCTGATCGCGCTCTCCGACGGATCGGGTTTCCCCTGGCGGGCCGTCGAGGCGATGGTGCTGGGCATCCCCGTCGTGGCGTGCGATTCACCCGTCCATCGCGAGGTGCTCCTGGACGGTGCGCGCATCGCCCCGTTCGACGAGCTGCGGGATGCCGCGGGCGAGGTGCTGGCGTCGCCGGAGGAGCTCCATCGGTGGGCCGTGCGCGCCGGGGACCGCGGCCGCGCGTTCTCGTGGCGCGATCACGCCGAGCGCGTCTGGGCGCTCCACGCCGAGCTGTGAAGGACTATCTGAGCGAGAACGTCCGATTCCGTTTCGCAGGTCGAACAACATCGGTCACACTGTTCACATGAGTCGAAGGTGGAGCAACCTGACGCGGCGATTGCTTTCGCCTCTCGTCGCTGTCGCAGTGACCGCAGGAATGCTGGTGAGTATCGGTGTCACTGCCCCTGCGGCGGCTCAGCCGAGTCAGTGGGCGGACGGCGCCGTCTCGGCGGGTGCGTCGGGTCGATCTGCGCCGACGGCTGTCGACATGTCGCAGTTCCGTGCCGGCAACATCATCTCGGATGCCATCTTCTACAACGCCGCCACGATGAACGAGGGTCAGATCCAGGACTTCCTCAACTCGCAGGTGACCGCGTGCAGGTCTGGCTACGTCTGCCTCAAGGACAAGACCGATCAGACGCGGTGGATCGCAGCCGATCCGATGTGCAACAGCTATCAAGGCGGCGGTGTCGAGAGCGCCGCGCGCATCATCATGAAGGTCGCCCAGGCCTGCGGCATCAATCCGCAGGTCCTGATCGTGATGCTCCAAAAAGAGCAGAGGTTGGTCACAGACACGTACCCGTACGACTCGCAATACCGCATTGCGATGGGACAGGGATGCCCCGATACCTCGGGCTGCGACTCGGCGTACTATGGCTTCTTCAACCAGGTGTACGGGGCAGCGCGCCAGCTTCGCCGCTACGAGAACCCTCCGGGCACCAGCAACTTCTTCACCTGGTACGCTCCCGGCCGCACCTGGAACATCCTGTACCACCCCCCGGCCTTGGTGAACGGCCAGTGGGTCGATCAGTGCGGATCGTCGCCGGTGTACATCGAAAACAAGGCGACGTCAGCGCTGTATTACTACACGCCCTATCAGCCCAACGCCGCGTCGCTCCGCGCGGTCTCCGGCGAGGGTGACGGATGCTCGTCATACGGCAACCGCAACTTCTTCCGTTTCTTCCAGCAGTGGTTCGGCGGCACCCAGCCCGACGTGTGTGCGCCCCCGCGAACGGAGGACGTGGCGGCAGCGGCGGGCATCTATCTCGTGACGGCCGAGGCGCTCAATGCTCGCCGCGCTCCCGACGAGCGGTGCAGCGCAGGCGCTGTCACGCTCTCTCGGGGGGAGATGGTGCTGCGTCTGGGAACGTACGGCGACTGGGTCCGTGTCGATGCGCACGGGCGGATCGCGTGGGTTCACTCACGCTTCATCGATACCGTGAATTCTCTACCGGAGCCGAGCCTGGACGTCGACGGCACGACTCACATGTACGCGGCCGGAACGGACGGCACGATCTGGGCCTACCCATACACGGCTCCTGCTCGGTGGGGTGCACCGGTTGCGCTGGCGCAGGGCACCGGCGTGCGGTCGATCCTGGGTATCGGCGACTTCGATCGGGACGGGCACCGCGACCTGGTCGGCGTCGATGCCAGGGGCGATCTCTGGCTCTATCGGGGTGACGGGGCGACGCTCGGAACTCCGAAACGCATCCCCGGCGATTGGCGTTCGGCCCGGCTGTTGTCCGCTGCCGGTGACGTGGACGGGAACGGCATCCAGGACCTCATCGGTGTTCAGGACTCGTCCCTCATGCTGTGGCGCGGCGACGGTGCGGGGGGCTTCCACGACCCGGAACGCGTAGGCCGCGGCTGGGGGAACATCACCGCCCTCGTCGGCGGGGCGGATTTCACGGGCGACGGCAACCTGGACCTCATCGCTCGCGATAACGCTGGAGTTCTGCGCCTGTACCCGGGTAACGGCAGTGGCGGATGGGGCGCAGCCATCGATCTCGGCCGGGGCTGGTCCGCGATGGCGGCCTTCGCTGCGGTGGGGGACTTCACCGGTGACGGCAAAGCCGACCTTCTGGCGCGGCACAACGATGGAGCACTTCACCTCTATCGAGGCACGGGGAGCGGGCTGGCCTATGTCGCCCCCGTTGGCACCGGCTGGGGCCGCATGATCGCGCTCGCCGGCCCCGGGGCGCCGGTCGCGAAGACGCCGTACGTCCGTGACATCGATGGAGACGGCAATGCCGACGTCCTCGCTGTCGCTTCCACGGATCTCACCCTGTACCGCGGGGACGGACGGGGAGGTTGGTCGGGGTCGACGAGCCTCACCCGCGACTGGCCTGCGGGCGGCACGCTCGTGAACATGGGCGACTTCTCGGGATCCGGTCGCGCCGACGTCGCGCGCATCGACCCTAACGGTCGTCTTGTCCTCCTTCCAGGATCACGGAACGGCTCTCTGGGTGCTGCTCGCGTCATCGGAACCGGTTGGGCGGGATTCACGGCCGTCGTCGGCGGCATCGACTTCGACGGTGACGGTCACGTCGATGTCATCGCGCGCGACGCCCAGGGGCGGTTGTGGCTTTACCGCGGCAATGGTGCCGGAGGGTGGTCGGGAAGCGCACAGCAGATCGGACGCGGCTGGGGTGGGTTCGTCGACCTGATACACGTCGGCAACTTCAGCGGCGAAGGCAGTGCTGACGTGCTCGCCCGTGGGGTCGACGGTCGGCTCTGGCTGTATCCCGTAGCGGGCGACGGCGCCTGGGGAGCGGCTCGGGTCGTCGGTACCGGGTGGTCCGGCATGACGGCCCTGGTCGGGGTCGGCGATTTCGATGGCGACGGAAATCCGGATCTCATCGCCCGGACGGCGGCAGGCGGACTGCTCCTTTACCAAGGCAACGGCGCTGGCGGTTGGGCCGGCTCTCGCCAGATCGGCCGCGGTTGGGCCGGCTTCGAACAGCTCGGGTGAGAGCCGCCGTGGGCGAGCGCACAGCCCGCTGCGGCTATGATGAACCGGTTGCGGACGCCCCCGCGCAGAGACCCGAATAGCGAAACGTGACCGATACATCTTCCCTTTTCGCCGCTGTTCCACGAAGCGAGTTCGCCCGGCCCGGTTCCGGGCGAGGGCTTCTCGACGTGGTGCGCTGGCACTATCTGCTGAGGCTGCTGATCCGGACGGGCGTGACCACTCGTTACCGGAACTCTGTCCTTGGCTGGACCTGGTCGTACGTGCGCCCCGCTGCGCAGTTCCTCGTCTTCTGGGTCGTGCTGGGGCTCTTCCTCAGCCTTGAGCGCGGCATCCCGAACTATGCCGTCTATCTCTTCTCAGGGATCATCGTCATCAACCTCTTCTCGGAGGCCTACAAGAACGCGACGACCTCGATCGTGGGCAATGCGCCCCTGGTGCGCAAGGTCTACCTGCCTCGGCAGCTGTTTGCGATCTCCGCAGCAGCCGTCGCTTTCGTCCATTTCCTCCCGCAGCTCGCCCTGCTGCTGATCGTGTGCGGCTTCCTCGGTCTGTTCGCGCAGGCATCGGCGCTGTCCGCGTTGGCCGTGGTCGCGGCTGTGGCCATCATCCTCATCTTCGCGCTCGGACTCGGGCTTCTCTTCGGCGCGATCAACGTCCGTTTCCGTGATGCCGAGAACGTTGTCGAGCTGCTCCTGCTGCTTGCTACCTGGGCGTCGCCGGTCCTGTACTTCTGGACGATGGTCCGCGATGCGCTCACGACGCTCGGGCTGCCCTCGTGGCTGCTTGAGGTGTATCTGCTCAACCCCATCACCCAGGCCGTCCAGCTGTTCCACTACGCGTTCTGGTTCCCGATCAGCGACAGTGCGCTCGAAATGCCGCCCGCTCTCGGGATCAACACGCTCTGGGCATTCGTGATCTCCTTCACGTTCCTCTTCCTCGGACAGAGTGTTTTCCGCCGGCTCGAGGGAAGGTTCGCGCAAGACCTATGACCACCACAGCCACACGCCGGCCGAGCATCATCATCGACGGCGTCAAGAAGACCTTCCTGCTCAATCACGCATTCTCCCTGAAGGACAGCGTCGTCTCGTGGCTCCGCGGCCGGAAGACGACGAGCGTCTTCCACGCGCTGCGCGGGGTCGACATCGTCATCGATGAGGGCGAGTCGGTCGCGATCCTCGGGTACAACGGGTCGGGCAAATCAACGCTCCTCAAGCTCATCTCCGGCGTCATGCAGCCCGACGGCGGAGAGGTCCTCACGCGAGGACGCGTCGCGGGTCTGATCGAGGTCGGTGCAGGTTTCCACCCCGAGCTCTCGGGCCGTGAGAACGTGTTCCTCAACGCGGCGATCCTCGGCATGAGCCGGAAGGAGATTGAGGCGCGATACGACGACATCGTCGCCTTCAGCGAGATCGGCGAGTTCATCGACCAGGAGGTCAAGCACTACTCGTCGGGCATGTTCATGCGGCTCGCTTTCTCCGTCGCGATCCACGTCGAGCTCGATGTACTGCTGGTCGACGAGATCTTGTCGGTCGGCGATGCCCCGTTCCGGGAGAAGTGCCGGCTGAAGTTCGCCGAACTGATCGAGCAGCGCAAGACGTTGGTGGTCGTGTCGCACGATATGGAGATGGTGCGCGAGCTCTGCAGCCGTGGCGTCGTCATCCAGAAGGGCGAGGTCGTGTTCGACGGGCCGGTCGAGGAAGCGATCGCCCAGATCGGCGACTAGCGTGACCGAATGGCTGGCGAGCAGCCCGGCGTACATCGTTGCGGCGATCGTCGTCCTGCTGCCCGGGCTGGGGATGGGAGCGATACTGCGGCTCCGGTCGGTGGCGCTGTGGGCGCTCGCCCCTGCACTCACAGTGGTCATGGCCGTGGGCTCGGCTCTCGTGCTCGATCTGATCGGCGTGCCGTGGTCGCCCGTCAGCGCGCTCGTCGCGTTCGCCGGCCTTCTGCTCTCGGTCTGGGGCATTCGTCGGGCTCTGCCCTGGCCGGGTCTCCACGGGGCCGGCCCTCGGCGTGGCGCGGATACAGCCATCATCCTGGCCGGGCTTGTCCTGGGGGGTCTGCTCCTGAGCATCCGGTTTGTCAGCGAGTTCGGCACGCCTGCCGCCATCTCGCAGACGAATGATGCGGCCTTTCACCTGAGCGCGGTGCGCTTCGCTATCGAGTCCGGCGTCGCCTCGCCGCTTGGTATCACCGAGGTCATCGGCGCCCGCGGTTTCTACCCGTCCGCCTGGCATACGCTTGCAGCCCTGATCCCGCCGCTGACCGGCGCGTCCATCCCCCTCGCAGCGAATGCCCTCACGTTCGTCATCGGCGTCGTGGTCTGGCCTCTCGGAGTCGCCTTCCTCGCCTTCCGCGTGGCCGGCCCCGTCGCAGCCGGTGCTGCGGCAGCGCTCGCGGGTTCGGTCATCGCATTCCCGCTCGGGCTCGTGCAGTGGGGCGTCCTGTATCCGCAGCTGCTCGCCGGCGCGCTCCTTCCCGCCGCTATCGCGACGATCATCCCCGCGCGCGTTCCGAAGCAGATCGTCGGCCATACCAGCGCGGCCGACCGGCGCGCATCGGTTGGCGCAGCGGTAGGCGGGATCGCTGTCGTCTTGCTGCCGCTCGGTGCCGTCCTGGTGTCGCAGCCCTCGACCGCGCTCGCGTGGGGGGTTGCCGCTCTCGCGTCGCTGCTGTGGTCGTTGCCGGGACACTTCGCCCGGAGCGGGCGCAGCGGGCTGAACGGATTGGTCGCAGCCGTCGCGGCGGCCGGCGTGCTGTGCTGGGTGTGGTGGTATTTCGGCGTCAGCGTCTCCGCCGCTTGGGAGCCGCACACCGGCATCCGCTCAGCAGGCCTCGAGGTCGTCGCGAACAGCTTCCTGGGTTACCCAGCGGCTTTGGCCGTCAGCATCGCGATGCTGGCGGGCATGGTGGCAGGCATGGCCGCGAGCTCATGGCGGATCCGTGCGATCGCCACCGCGTGGGCGGTGAGCGCCGGGCTCTACGTCGTCGCCGCTGCGGTGGGGTCGGATCGGTTACGAGCGGCGTTGGTGGGGCCGTGGTACGAGGACCCGTACCGGCTCGCCGCCATCGTGCCCGTCTTCGGGCTCGTGCTCGCCGGTGCGGGAGTCGCCGCTGTGTCGGACCGGGTCTCGATACTCGCGCAGCGCCGGAGCAGCGGGCGTTCCCCGCTCGCGCTCGTGACCGGCGCAGTCGTGCTGCTGGTGTGCGTCCCCGTGATCGTCCAGACCGTCGCGATGCCCCGCGTCGAGCGGCGAGACGTGTTCGCCGGCGACACCGATCCGCATGCCTACGAGGTATCGGCGACCTCGTTCGTGTCGAAGGACGAGCTCACCCTGCTCGAACGTCTCGACGATGTCCTCCCCGAGGACGCCGTCGTGATCGCCAACCCGAGCACGGGAGCGTCATTCGGTTACGCGCTGAGCGGGCGAGATGTGATTCCGCGCACGTGGGCGCCTCCGTCCTCCGAACAGTACTGGTTGCTCGCCGAGAATCTGCGCAACGTCAGTGACGACCCAGCTGTCTGCGGCGCGCTCGCCGCGTTCGGGGCGGAGTATCTGCTCGACTTCGGGCCCGGGGAGTGGTATCCGGGACGGTGGATGATGCCGGGCTTCGCAGAGATCGACGAACGGCCGGGGTTCGAGCTGGTCGACCGCGAGGGAGACGCGTCGCTCTGGCGTGTCATCGCCTGTTAGGCGGTAGGTCCTTCGCCGCGGTCGTCGTCGAGGGCGGTTCGGTTCTGCAGCGCGGGAAACTCGGGGGCGGGCCCCGCCGAGCTGTCCGGAGGCGATCCGGGCGCCCCTTCCCCGTCCGTGTGGAGCTGCCGCGCCTCGGCCAGCAGCGCCTCTTGGATGGCGAAGCGGCGCGCGAGCCGGGTGAGTTGACGCTGCAAGCCGGCGTTAGCTCGGTACTGCGCGTAGACGAACGCGAGGAAGACGACGACGAGCGCGTACAGGAGCAGGTCCGTACCGCGTCCGACGCCCATGAGCTGTGCGACCCAGGTCAGCCACTGCGGGAAGAGCACGGACAGGATCGCCACGAGGGCGAACGCGGCGAAGAGCATACGGCGCAAGGCTTGATGGGTGTCGCTTCCGGGCTTGCGCAGGAGGAGGAATCCCAGGACGAGGATCGACCCGATCAGCAGGATCTGGATACCCATGATCACTTCACCACCAGGTCCACGAGGATGTTGACGGCGTTGAGCAGGCTCTGCCCTTTCGCCTTCGAGTAGTCGGTGTATCGCAGCTCCACAGGATGTTCGGCGTGCGGGAGACCCGTGCGATTGAGCTGCAGGACGATCTCTGTCGCATGCGCCATGCGGTCCTGTTGCAGATCGACACGCGCGGCGGCATCGCGCCGCAGCACGCGCAATCCGTTGTGGGCATCGGTGAGGCGGGTGCCGGTCGTCATGTTCGTGACCCAGACCGCGGTCTTCAGCACCACCTTTTTGGCCCATCCGGGCCGCGTACGGTCATCCAGGAACCGCGAACCGAAGACAATGGCCAGATTCTCCTCGTCCGCTCGACGGACCATGGCTACTGCGTCCTCGACCCGGTGCTGCCCGTCGGCGTCGAAGGTGACGAGGTACTCCGCCTGCGGGTGCGAGAGAGCGAACTCGATTCCCGTCTGCAGCGCCGCGCCCTGCCCCAGATTGACCGGATGCCGCACGACGGTGGCTCCGGCGGCGACGGCAGCAGCGACCGAGTCGTCGCGGGAGCCGTCGTCGACGCAGACGACGTGATGGAAGTGCGCGGTGAGCTCGCGGACCACATCCCCGATGACCGTCATCTCGTTATAGAGGGGAACCACCACCCAGGTGATGGCGTCGACACGATCGACGGCGGGGGTAGCGGGGGACACGGTCTCATTCTCGCAGACGCGGGCGCGAGGGTCGGGGCGGTTAGGATCGAGAGGTCATGCGCATTCAGATCGTCTCACGAATCTATGCGCCGGAGCCCGCGGCAGCGAGTCTGCGGCTATCGCTCCTCGTCCGAGAACTCCACGAGCGTGGACACCATGTCGAAGTTCTCACCAGTCGCGCACCGCGGTCCGCGACGACGCTACGTCCCGCGGGACGGGTGCGTCGCTGGCCGGTGCTCCGGGATCGTTCCGGGCAGGTGCGCGGTTACCTGCCCTACCTGAGTTTTGACATCCCCGCCTTCTTCCGCGTGCTGCTCGGCCCGCGAGCGGATGTCGCGGTCGTGGAGCCTCCGCCGACCACCGGGACCGTCGTGCGCGTCGCTTGCGCCATCCGTCGGGTCCCGTACGTCTACTACGCGGCCGACCTCGTTTCCGTCGCGGCCGAGGCGACGAGCGCGCCGCGAATCGTGGTGCGGTTGGTGCGCGCCCTCGAGGCATGGTCGCTCGGCGGAGCGCGCGCGGTGCTCGCGGTGACCGAGGGCGTCGCGACGACCGTGCGTGCCCTGAGCCCCGGCGCGCGCGTGACCGCTGTGGGCCACGGTGTCGATGACGAGACCTTCAACCCGGCGGTGGCGCCCGAGCCCGCCGCTCACGTCGTCTACATCGGCACCGCCAGTGAGTGGCACGGCGCGGGCGTGTTCATCGACGCGCTGGCGATCGCCCGTGCTCGGGGACACGCGATCACCGCTCTCTTCGTCGGTCAGGGCGGTGAATGGGATGAGCTGAAGGAGCGCACTCGGCAGCTCGGCCTCGACGATCTCGTGCGCTTCCGCGACCAGGTGCCGGCTCCCGTGGCGGCTCGATTGATCCGAGGAGCGCGCGCGGCACTTGCCTCGATCCGAGAAGGTGGCGGTTACGATTTCGCCGTGCCGACGAAGGCGTACGCCGCACTCGCGGTGGGCACGCCCGTCATCTACGCCGGTCCGGATCCCGTGCGCTCGCTCGTCATCGACAACGATCTGGGCGCCGGCACCGCATGGGATGTCGAGCCGGTCGCCGCCGCTCTGATCGAGACGGCGTCGGCCGAGCCCTCTGCAGAGCGCCGCGCCGGAGTGGCGGCCTGGGCGGCGCGTAACCTCTCCGGACGCGCCGTCGCCCGCCGGGCAGCCGACGCGACGCTCGCCGCCGTTGACAGCCCCAGATTTGCACGGGGCCGTCGCGGCCGGGCTCGTTAGGATGGAAACGGTGTGCGCCCTCTCTCGGTGCGCACGGGAAGTTTGAGATGATCCATTCACATGACACCCGCGTGGTGGACTCGGCGGACGTCGCCGGTGATGTCTCGCTGGGGGCGGGTACTGCGGTGTGGCACTTGGCCCAGATTCGGGAGGGCGCGCGCATCGGGCGCCGTTGCGTCATCGGCCGAGGCGCCTATATCGGCTCCGGGGTGACAATCGGTGACAACTGCAAGATCCAGAACCTCGCGCTCGTCTACGAACCGGCGCGCCTGGCCGACGGTGTGTTCATCGGCCCGGCCGCGGTCCTGACGAACGACACATACCCCCGCGCTATCACCCCCGAGGGCGAGCTGAAGAGCGCGGACGATTGGACCCCCGTCGGCGTTGAGATCGAGCACGGCGCGTCCATCGGTGCGGGTGCGACCTGCGTTGCTCCCGTGCGGATCGGCCGCTGGGCCATGGTGTCAGCCGGAGCGGTCGTCGTGCGCGACGTCCCGGATCATGCGCTGGTCGCGGGAGTTCCGGCCAAGCGCATCGGCTGGGTGGGGAAGAGCGGGATGCGCCTCGAACAAGCGGAGGAGGGGGTGTGGGTCTGCCCGAGCACGGGTGAGCGCTACACCGAATCCGCCGGAACGCTGAAGGAGTCGCGATGACTGAAATGATCCCGCCTGCTCGCCCCATCGTCGGCGACGAGGAGCGCGCCGCCGTCGACCGCGTGCTCCGCTCGGGCATGATCGCTCAGGGTCCCGAGGTGGCGGCGTTCGAGCAGGAGTTCGCGGCGCACTTCGTCGAGTCGCGGCCCGTGGTCGCCGTGAACTCGGGTACTTCGGGCCTGCACCTCGGACTCCTCGCGGCCGGGATCGGACCAGGCGACGAAGTGATCGTCCCCTCGTTCACCTTCGCGGCCACGGCGAATTCCGTGGCGCTCACCGGAGCGTCGCCCGTATTCGCCGACATCGAGCCCGACACCTTCTCACTCGACCCCGCGGCGGTCGAAGGCGCTATCACGCCGCGGACCCGCGGCATCCTTCCGGTCCACCTGTACGGGCACCCGGCTCGGATGGGCGAGCTGGCCGACATCGCGACGCGCCACGACATCGCCCTCTTCGAGGATGCTGCGCAGGCCCACGGCGCGGCGCTCGGGGACCGCCCCGTCGGCACGTTCGGGGCGTTCGCGATGTTCTCGCTCTACCCGACGAAGAACATGACGAGCGGCGAGGGCGGCATGGTCTCGACCGTCAACGAGGAATTCGCCCGCCGCGTGCGTCTTCTGCGCAACCAGGGGATGGAGCGCCAGTACGAGAACGAGGTCGTAGGGTTCAACGCTCGGATGACCGACATCCATGCGGCCATCGGGCGGGTGCAGCTGACCAAGGTCGAGGCGTGGACCGAGACGCGCCGGGCCAATGCCCGGTTCCTCGACAACAACCTCCGCGGTGTCGTCGTCCCGCCGGTGGCCGAGGGTGCCCGCCACGTATACCACCAGTACACGATCCGAGTGCCTGAGGACCGTGACGGTTTCGTCCGGGCGCTCCGGGACGAGCACCACGTCGGATCGGGCGTCTACTATCCGATCCCGAATCACCGTCTGCCCTCGCTCGCGTCGTTCGCACCAGGCCTGGAGCTCCCCGAGACGGAGCGCGCCGCAGCGGAGGTCATCTCGCTGCCGGTGCACCCGTCGCTGAGCGACGATGATCTGGAGCGCATCGTCTCGGCGGTCAATGCGGTGGCATCGGCGGGTGCCGCATGACGCTGCGAGCGGGGCTGCTCGGCGTGGGCATGATGGGACGCCATCACGCCCGCGTCCTCCGAGAGATCGACGGCGTCGAGCTGGCCGCGATCGCGGATCCCGCGGGCGATCCGTTCGGCGTCGCCGGCTCATTGCCCGTGCTCGACGACGTCGACGCATTGATCGCCGCGGGGATCGATATGGCGGTGGTGGCGGTCCCGACCCGGTTCCACGAGGACGCCGCGTTGCGCCTGAGCGCGGCGGGCGTGCACACCCTCGTCGAGAAACCGATCGCCGACACGGTCGAGGCTGGAGCGCGGATGGTCGAAGCCTTCGACGCCGCCGGCCTCGTCGGCGCGGTCGGCCACATCGAGCGGTTCAACCCTGCGCTGCAGGAGATGCGGCGTCGTCTTCGCGAGGGCGAGCTCGGTCAGGTCTACCAGATCCAGACTCGTCGTCAGGGGCCTTTCCCGGCCCGTATCGCCGATGTCGGGGTCACCAAGGATCTCGCTTCGCACGACATCGACCTGACCGCGTGGGTCGGCGACAGCACCTATGAACGCGTCTTCGCCCAAACCGCGCACCGCAGCGGCCGCGAGCACGAAGACATGATCGCGATCACCGGGCGACTGGCGTCCGGTGTCATCGTGAACCACCTGGTCAACTGGCTCTCGCCGATGAAAGAGCGAGTCACCGTCGTGACGGGGGAGCGCGGCGCCTTCGTCGCTGACACTGCGACGGGCGATCTCACTTTCTATGCCAACGGGACTATCCCTCTCGAGTGGGAATCAGTGTCGAGTTTTCGAGGTGTGTCGGAGGGCGACGTCGTCCGGTTCGCGTTCCCGAAGCGGGAGCCCCTGCGCGTCGAGCACGAGGCTTTCCGCGATGCGGTACTGGGACGGTCCAACGACATCGTGACGATGGCCGACGGGCTGCGCACCCTATCCGTCGTCGAGTCAGCGCTTGCTGCCGCTGCGACTGGGAAGGCGGCCGTACTCTGACTGCTCAGTCGGTGGCGCAGGCCGGGAGGGGCGCGTGAAGGAACTCTGGTCTTCGTTACGCGAGCTCCTCAGCTTGCTTCCCGCCAACGCGCGTGGCTTCCTTGCGCGTTACGCTCTCAGTTCGTCGGCATTGGCGCTGATCGACATCGTCGCCCTGGGGCTGCTCGCACTCGTGCTTGGTTCCTTCGCAGTCGGGCGTCCGGTGACACTTCCGATCTTCGGGGAGATGCCCTCGTCGGCAGTCATCTGGCTTCTCATCGGCGCTTGCGCGCTTATGGTCGTGAAGTCGTTGATCGCCCTGGCGCAGCAGTGGTTTGTGACTCGGCGGATGGCCGAGTTCGAGTTGACCATCGGCAACAGGCTCTTCGAGGCGTACATCCGGGCTCCCTGGCTCGAACGGCTGAAGCGCAATTCCTCCGAGCTGGTGCGAATGGCGGATGTCGGCATCGCCAACACGACGTCCGGTCTCCTGCTTCCCGCCGCCTCGCTCCCCTCGCAGGTCGTGACGTTCCTGTCCGTTCTGCTGGTGCTCGTCGTGTCGCAGCCGCTGATCGCCGCCGTCACACTCGCCTATCTCGGGCTCGTCGCGGCGCTCCTCTACGGCTGGGTATCGCGTCGCGCCGTGCGCAACGGACGCATCAACCGCGACTACTCGTTCAAGACCGCTCAGCTCATGACCGAGATGGTGCAGGCTTTGAAGGAGATCACGCTGCGCGACAAAGCGGAAGAGGTCGCCGCTCTGGTGAGTGCCAATCGGGCCGAGGCAGTGCGTGCCCGCGCCACCATCGGCTTCCTCGGTGCCATCCCGCGATTCGTCGTGGATTCAGCAATCATCTTGGGTTTTCTCCTGATCGGAGGCGTGGGCTACTGGACCGGGGGGATCGAGACCGCCTTCACGTCTATCGCGCTCTTCGGCCTGGCGAGCTTCCGCATGGTGCCGTCGATGCTGCAGTTCCAGGGGGTGATGACCTCCACGGCGTCGACCATGCCTCATGCCCGCGCGGTTATGCGGGACATCCGTGCGGCGGATGCGTACGTCCGTGACGCGGAATCCATCGGATACGGTTCTCTTGCGCCGCAGCCGCAGAAGCTCGTCCTGAGCGGGGTGTCCTTCACATACCCGGGGAGCGCGCTGCCCGCGCTGAAGGAGATCGACGTGGAGATCCCTTTCGGCGGACACGTCGCTTTCGTCGGTGCATCCGGCGCGGGAAAATCGACGATGGTGGATCTGCTCCTGGGACTCATCACCCCGACGACGGGCTCTATCCGTGTCGATGACCAGGATCTCGGAGAGGTTCTCGGTACGTGGCGCTCACGCGTGGGGTATGTCCCGCAGGACGTGGCTCTCTTCGATGGAACGATCGGTCAGAACGTCGCTCTGACGTGGAGCACGGAATATGACCGGGCCGCTGCCGCGTCCGCCCTCGACCGAGCCCAGCTGGGACCGTTCCTCGAGGCGCGAGAGGGCGGGCTCGATGCGCGAATCGGCGAACGCGGACTCGCGCTCTCCGGCGGCCAGCGGCAACGTCTCGGCATCGCCCGGGCACTCTATCCCGAGCCGGTAGTCCTGGTGTTGGACGAGGCGACCTCGGCTCTCGACACGACGACCGAAGACGCTGTCACCGCAGCGATGGAGCGTCTGCGAGGGTCTGTGACCGTGGTGACGGTCGCGCATAGGCTCGCGACGGTGCGTCGCGCCGACCTGGTGTGCTTCTTCGCCGACGGCCGACTCGTCGCACGCGGCACATTCGACGAGGTGGTCCGCCAGGCTCCAGACTTCGCCGCTCAGGCGCGGCTCGCGGGCTTGACCTGATCAGCTGTCGCTCGTGACCCGCCGGTAGATCTCGTCGAGCTGAGGCAGATACCGGTGAGCGGTATGCCAGGTGCGCGCCCAGTTCGCCACGTCGAGTCGATGCGAGGCGGCGGCGGGGTCTTCGAGGTCTGCGAGGAGCTGTTCCGTCACCTCGTCCGGTGAGCCTTCCCGGATCGGAAGGGGGCGTCCGTCCGGTCCGGGTAGGTGCGTTCCCACCGCGGAGAGCGGAACGCCGATGGCCATCGCCTCGACCTCTGACACGCTCAGGATCGAGCTCGACTGCCCCAGTGCCGCAGACGCGTGAGACAAGAAATCCAGGAAGTCCGGGTGCGACATCCGTGGCTGAAGCTTCACGCCGATGGCGGCGGCCTCAGCGGCGCCGGGACCCCAGTTCAAGCCTCGCACTTCGATACCCGCTGAGATGAGGCCGCGAGCCACGGCGAGCATCTCGACATGGCCTTTCACCTCTTCCCAACGGGAGACCACCGCGACATATGGTTGCGGACGCCAGTCGGGCAGCTGATGCGGGTCGACGAAGATGGGAAGGTACTCCGCGTCGCTCCGTGCGGTTGTGGCGTTCTCGAGGAGATCGGGGGTCGAATAATAGACGTGTGAAGCACCGTCGATGAACCGCTGAATCTTGTCGTGCTCAGCGGAGGATGCCCAGCGGGTTCGGATGTCCGTACCGTGCAAGTGAAGAACGTACGGGCGAGACGGTACGAACCACGGAGTCAGCCGGCTCGCCGTTGTCGCGAAGTGGGCGTGCACGACCTGCGCCCAAGCGACATTGACGTCGATACGGGCGAAGGTCGCGGCTTGTGCCAGCTTCGTGGGCTTCCGGTGGCCCGCGCGCACCGGAGCCCACGCCTGCTCCGGCGGCATGAAGCGCCAAGAGCGCCCGGTCTCGCGTGCAGCGGTCACGATGTGCCGTCCGACGAAAGCACAGTCGTTAAGGTGCAGAACGCGCGAGGAGCCAGGCATCCCACCATGCTATGCGGGTAGCCGGTGGCAGGCGCTTTGCCACTGTTATCCTCGGGTGGTGCGCGTGCGAGTGGTGACGTCTTGGTACCCGACACGACGCAACCCTGGTGCCGGCTCCTTCATCGCGCGGGATGTTCAGGCGCTTTCTCGAGAACACGACATTCAGGTGCTGCATCTCGTCGGGAAGGGCCTCGATGACGGACGGCGGTCCTTCATGGATGGCGCTGCACGCGTGCACCGAATTCCCGTCGATGTTCGTTCACCTCGCGGGTGGGCTTCTGTGCAACGCCGCCTCGGCGCCATCGACGCTGGCGTCGACATCGTGCACACCATGGCGGCACCTGCCGCGATGCCGTTTGCGCTGCGTGCCCCTCGGACGCCTTGGGTGCATACGGAGCACTGGAGCGCCGTTCCGCGTCTCGTCGACGAGGGGCCGGCGATCTGCCGCGCCGCTCTGAAGGTGCTCTTTCGTGGTCCGGATGAGGTCGTGGCGGTCGGAGATCATCTGGCCGAGCGCATCAGAGCAGTGCGCAAGCGTCCGGTGTCGGTTGTCGGCAACATCGTCGATCCCTTGCCCGACCCGCGCGTAGAGCGCAGAGGGCGGCGAGACACGACCATCCGCGTCGTCGTCGTCGCCTCGCTCGTCGAACGTAAGGGATGGCGGATCGCGATCGACGCGATCCGCAGCCTGCGCGACCGAGGCGTCTGCGTGGAGCTCGACTGGATCGGTGACGGTCCCGACCGGGCGCAGTTCCTGTCGGAGTCCGCGGACGTGGTGCGCCGCGCGCCGGGCCACCAAGACCGCTCCGCCGTCGCCCGGGCGCTGGCGGATGCGGATGTCTTCCTCCTGCCTTCCGACGGCGAGACGTTCTCACTGGCGACGGTGGAGGCGCTCTCGATGGGAACGCCCGCCGTCGTGACCGGGCCGGGAGAGCACAACGCCTTCGTCACCTCGGCCGTGGGGGAGATCGTGTCCCGAGACGCCGCAGCGATAGCGCCGGCGATCCTCCGGGCAGCAAGACGCGACCGCGCCAGAGTGCGCGAGCACGGGCGCGCGCTGTGCGCTCGTTTCAGTGAGGATGTCTTCCTGCGGGCATACCGTGAGATCTATGAGAGGCATGCCGGTGACTGAGCGAACCGTAGACATCATCATCGCCGTCCACGATGTCAGGCGGAACATCCGGCGGGCCGTGGGGTCGGTGCTCAGCGACGACGATTCATCGATCCGTGTGCTGATCGTGTGCCACAACCTGCCGGAGACGGATGTGAGGGCTGAGCTCGCCGACGTGATCGGGCGGGCACCTGAACGGGTGCGGTTTCTTCAGCTGGACGACGGAATCCCGAGTCCGTCGGGTCCCTTCAACCTCGGACTTGCGGCCTCGGATGCGGACTACGTGGGCATCATGGGCTCGGACGACGAATTGGATCCCGGCGCGGCGGCTCAGTGGCGAGCCACCGCGGAGCGCTTCCGAGCTGACGCCGTCATCGCCAAAGTCGTGCGCGGCGACAGGCGTGCGCTCGTCCGCTCACCGGCGAAGCGCGTCTGGAAGTCAGGGGTCCTCGACTTCGCGAAGGACCGCTTGCCGTACCGCAGTGCGCCACTCGGACTCATGCGGCGAGATGCTGTGGAACGCTTGCAACTGCGACTCATGGACGGTGCCCGCAGCGGCGGCGATCTGCCGTTCGTCACTCGGTTGTGGGCGCTCGGACGCGTCGTGCCGGCGGCCGGAGTCGCGGCGTACATCGAGCACGCCGACGCGCCAGTACGCGTCACGTGGGATCCCAAACCGGTGCGGCAGGAGCTCTCCGCCATCCGTGAGGTGCTGGGGAGCGGGTTCATCCGCTCCCTGGTTCCGGGCTACCGTGACGCGCTCGCTACCAAGCTCCTGCGCCGCAACCTCATGGACACCCTCCGCATCCGCGACGGCGGGCGGGGGTTCACTCGCGATGACGTGCATGCCTTCCGGGAAGTGGTCGACATGATCGAGTCGATCTCGCCCCGCAGCCTCGGCTACATCGCATCGATCCACCGGCTCACCGTCGACGAGCTGCGCCGAGACGAGCCCGATTTCGAGACCGTGCACCGGTTGAGCGAGCAGATGGCGAATCCTCGGCAGTGGGGGATGGTTCGGCCAGCGAGGTTGACAGCCTTCCTCCATGCGCAAGCGCAGCCGCGGTACGTTGCGGCATCCGCTTTGATCAAGGTCGGGGCTTCCCGCTTCCTGCCGCTGGCAAGGAACACGGCCGTCGGTGTTGGCCTGATGCTCGTGACAATCCTCGCGCTGACCCTCCGCCGGAGGTAGGACCACTAGCCCGCTTGTAGACTGAGCTAATGCGCATCGCCGTGATAGCCCTGGGAAAAATCGGGCTGCCCCTCGCCGTTCAGTTCGCCGAGTCGGGCCACGAGGTCATTGGGGTCGACGTCAACGCCGGAACGGTCGCGTCCATCAACGCGGGCGTCGAGCCGTTCCCCGGTGAAGCTCACCTGCAGGAGAAACTGGAGCGTTTGGTCGCAGACGGGCGCCTGCGGGCCACCGTTGATTATGCCGAAGCCGTCCCTTCGGCGGATGCCGTGGTCCTCGTCGTGCCGTTGTTCGTCGACGACAGCACGTGGGAGCCCGATTTCGCATGGATGGACGCGGCCACGCGGTCTCTTGCGCAGCACCTCACTCCTGACACCCTCGTCTCCTACGAGACGACCCTCCCGGTGGGCACGACGCGGAACCGGTGGAAGCCACTCCTCGAGGAGGGCTCTGGCCTCACCGAGGGCGAGGACTTCCACCTCGTCTTCTCCCCTGAGCGAGTGCTGACCGGTCGCGTCTTCTCCGACCTGCGCCGCTATCCCAAGCTCATCGGCGGTCTGTCGGAGGCCGGCGCGGCACGCGCTCGTGAGTTCTACGAGGCGGTGTTGCAGTTTGACGAGCGCCCGGACCTGCCCCGTCCCAACGGGGTGTGGGATCTCGGCAGCGCCGAGGCTGCAGAGATGGCGAAGCTCGCAGAGACGACGTACCGCGACGTGAACATCGGTCTTGCGAACCAGTTCGCGCTCTTCGCGGGCGAGCAGGGTATCGATGTCTACCAGGTCATCGAGGCATGCAACTCACAGCCGTACAGCCACATTCACCGGCCCGGAATCGCTGTAGGCGGACATTGCATCCCGGTCTACCCGCGCCTCTACCTCTCAACGGACCGCGATGCCGACATCGTGCGCACTGCGCGGCTGCTCAACGCCTCCATGCCCGAACGTCTGGTCTCGCGGGCGGAAGACATGTTGGGCTCCCTCGACGGGCTGCGCGTCGTCGTCCTGGGCGCGGCTTATCGCGGCGGCGTGAAGGAAACCGCCTTCTCAGGCGTCTTCCCGACTGTGCAGGCCCTGCAGCAGCGCGGCGCCCTCGTCACGGTGGATGACCCGCTTTACGACGATGAGGAGCTCGCTCAGCTCGGTCTCACGCCTCATTCGCCGGGCGCGCCGGTCGACATGGCCATCCTTCAGACGGACCACGCTGAGTACCGCCAGCTCTCGACGCGCGACCTTCCCGGCATCCGGTTGCTGGTGGACGGTCGGAACGCGACCGACCCGGCTCGATGGGCGGGCGTGCCGCGCATCGTGATCGGCGCCGCGTCGACCGCATGAGCGGAGAGCTCGTCAACCGTTCGAGAGAAAGCCAGCGGCTGTTCGGCTGTTCGCGGGCGGGATGAGTCCCCGGGCCGTGGAGCGATCAAGATCGAGAGTGCTGTTCCTCGGGCGCGGCGCGACGGGCCCAGGTGATCCGGAAAAGTAGTCGTCGGTTGAGACGGGCGAGACGCGATCCGGATGCGCGTCGCAAGCCACGAACACCTCGCGGGCTACGTCGAACCAGCTCAGCGCGTCGCCGCTCGACGACAGGTTGTAGACGCCGTACTCAGCACCCGTCTCGAGGAGGTGCCGGATGCCGCGCGCGATGTCATCGGTGAACGTCAGGCGCCCGATCTGGTCGTCGACGACCTTGGGGTCGATACCCCGCTCGGCGAGCGAGGCCATCGTGCGCACGAAGTTGTTGCCGTCGCCGATCACCCAGCTGGTGCGGACGATGTAATGACGGGGAACGACCGATACGACGGCATCCCCGGCGGCCTTCGTCTGCCCGTAGACGCCGAGGGGTGACACGGGATCGTTCTCGGTGTAGGCGCCGTCCTTCGTTCCATCGAACACGTAGTCGCTCGAGACGTGGACGAGAGTGATGCCGTTCACCGTCGCGATGCGCGCCAGCGCGGCGACCGCGGTGACGTTGGCCGCCCAGGCGTCGACGCGCCCCTCGGGGGTCTCGGCGAGGTCGACCTTGGTGTACGCGGCAGCGTTGATGATCGTGCTGTAGTCGCGCCACCGACGCGCGGAGACCAGGTCGGGCGACGTCAGGTCGAGCTCGTCCCGTCCCGCGTACTCCATCCAGGGGTGATCGCCGAACTCGGCGCGCAGTGCCCGGCCGAGCTGGCCGTTCGCTCCGGTCACCAGGATGCGCTTGGGCGGCATCGGAACCACATCGGAAAGACGCGGGTGGTTCTTGTCCTTCTCACTGATCTCGACCTGATCGAGCGGGATCGGCCACTCGATCGCGGCGGTCTCGTCGGCAAGATTCAGGAAGGTGTAGGTCGCATCGGGCGACCAGTGGTCGTTCACGAGGTACGTGTAAGCGGTGTCGGGCTCGAGCGTCTGATACGAGTTCCCGACGCCGCGCGGGACGAAGATCGCTCGCGAGGGGTCGAGCTCAGCGGTGTAGACGGCCCCGAAGGTCGGCCCCTCGCGAAGGTCGACCCAAGCGCCGAAGATGCGGCCCGTGGCGACGGACACATACTTGTCCCAGGGTTCGGCGTGGATGCCGCGGGTCGTGCCCACCGCGTCGTTGAACGAGATGTTGTTCTGCACCGGGCCGAAGTCGGGCAGGTCGATGCCGGCAGCGGTCATCTTCTCGCGCTGCCAGTTCTCCTTGAACCAGCCCCGTGAGTCGCCGTGCACGGGCAGATCGAGGACGATCAGCCCCGGGATGGGGGTCTCGGTGACCGTGAGCGTCTTTCCGAACTCGATGGGCACGGGGTCACTGGCCTTTCGAGGCGTAGAAGGCTTCGACGCCGTCTTTTGCGGGCGCCCACCAGTCCTCGTTGTCGCGGTACCAGTCGATGGTGGCTTTCAGGCCGGCTTCGAAGTCTTGGTAGCGGGGTGTCCAGCCGAGTTCGGTGCGGAGCTTGGTGGAGTCGATCGCGTAGCGGAGGTCGTGTCCGGGGCGGTCGGTGACGTGGTCGTACGCGTCGGTGGGGTTGCCGGTAAGGGCGAGGATGAGCTCGACGACGGTCTTGTTGTCCTTCTCGCCGTCGGCGCCGATGAGGTACGTCTCGCCGATGACGCCGCGGTCGAGGATCGTCAGCACGGCGGAGGAGTGGTCGTCGGCGTGGATCCAGTCGCGGACGTTCTCGCCCTTGCCGTAGAGCTTGGGGCGGATGCCGCGCAGGACGTTGGTGATCTGGCGGGGGATGAACTTCTCGACGTGCTGGTAGGGGCCGTAGTTGTTCGAGCAGTTGCTGATCGTCGCTTTCACCCCGAACGAACGCACCCATGCGCGCACGAGCAGGTCGGAACCGGCCTTGGTGCTGCTGTAGGGCGAGGACGGGTTGTACGGGGTGGATTCGGTGAACCGTGCCGGGTCGTCGAGTTCGAGGTCGCCGTACACCTCGTCGGTGGAGATGTGGTGGAAGCGTTTGTCGTGCTTGCGCGCTGCCTCGAGCAGCGTGTACGTGCCGACGATGTTCGTGTCGAGGAAGGGGCGGGGGTCGTGGAGGGAGTTGTCGTTGTGCGACTCGGCCGCGTAGTGCACGACCGCGTCGACCTGCCCGAACAGCTCGTCCACGAGCGCGGCGTCGGCGATGTCGCCCTGCACCAGCCGCACCCGGTCCTCGGGCAGGCCCGCCAGGGATGCGGCGTTGCCCGCATAGGTGAGCTTGTCGAGCACGACCACCGAGTGGTCGGTGTTGCCGACGACGTGGTGAACGAAATTCGAACCGATGAACCCGGCACCGCCGGTCACGAGAAGCGTTCCCATCAGCGTCCCCTCTCCAAAATCTCCAACAGATATGTGCCGTACCCGGACTTCACGAGCTTCGTCGCGCGCTCGCGCAGCTCATCGTCGGTGAGGAACCCCTGCCGCCATGCGACCTCCTCGGGAACGCCGATGCGCAGACCCGTCCGCCGCTCCATCGTCCGGACGTAATCGGCAGCGTCGGTCATCTGGTCGAAGGTGCCCGTGTCGAGCCAGGCAGTGCCGCGGGGAAGGACCTCGACCTGCAGCTTGCCCCGTTCGAGGTAGGCGCTGTTGATGTCGGTGATCTCGTACTCGCCGCGGGGCGAGGGCTCGAGGTTGCGGGCGATGTCGATCACATCGTTGTCGTAGAAGTACAGACCCGGCACCGCGTAGTTGCTTTTGGGTGCGGCGGGCTTCTCCTCCAACGACACAGCACGCCCGGTGCCGTCGAACTCGACGACACCGTACGCCGCCGGTTCCGCCACCCAGTACGCGAAGACAGCGCCGCCGTCGACGTCCGCGTAGCGCTTGAGCTGCGAACCGAGGCCGGGGCCATACAGGAGGTTGTCGCCGAGGACGAGGGCGACCTTCTCTCCGCCGATGAAATCCGCGCCGATCGTGAACGCTTGCGCCAGCCCGTCCGGGGAGGGCTGCTGCGCGAACGTCAGCGAGATCCCGAGCTGCGACCCGTCTCCCAGCAGCCGCTCGAAGAACGGCGCATCATGCGGTGTCGTGATGATCAGGATGTCGCGGATCCCCGCGAGCATCAGCGTCGACAACGGGTAGTAGACCATCGGCTTGTCGTACACCGGGATGAGCTGCTTCGAGACGCCCAAGGTGATCGGATGCAGCCGCGTGCCTGAGCCGCCGGCGAGAATGATGCCCTTCACCCGACCATCGTGGCATAGGTGCCCTGAGCCCCAGAGCTCACAGAATGCCGAAGGTATCATCTGGGAGGTAATCGCAGTCGAGAGGCACCACGTTTTGAGTTTCCTAGCCTTGATCCCTCCCGTCCTCGCGGGTCTCTTCGTGCTCTGGGCAGTGGGTGGCTTCCTCTCCTGGTCCGTGGGGTTGCGCGGCTTCTGGGCCGTCGCCGCA
This sequence comes from Microbacterium sp. TS-1, assembly GCF_000509385.1. NCBI lineage: Bacteria > Bacillati > Actinomycetota > Actinomycetes > Micrococcales > Microbacteriaceae > Microbacterium > Microbacterium sp. TS-1. The sequence goes on along the minus strand of NZ_BASQ01000002.1, from coordinate 472,946 downwards.
GCCCCGGCGTTTGCGACGACCCTCATCTCGGGCACCGCCGTTGTGGCGTCGTGGGTCGGCGTGCCTTTCTCAGTGCTTCCGGTCGTGGTCATGACGGGCATCGTCGGAGCAGCTATCGTCGCCAGTCGCCGCATGCTGCGCGCGCGGGCCGCGGACGTGCGTCCCTCTGCGCATGATGCGAGCTCTCCCGGCCGCCGCGCCGCGACGATGACCGTCGTCGCGGTCGCTGTCGCCGTCGTCGTGCTCTCGATACGGGTGATGCAGATCGTCCAGGCGCCGGAGAACATCTCGCAGACGTTCGACAACATCTTCCACCTCAACGGAGTGCGGTACGTCCTTACCGAGAACGATGCGTCCTCGCTCCGTCTGGGTTACATGACCAGCCCTGACGGCTCGTTGCCGTTCTACCCCGCTGCGTGGCATGGTCTGGTCGCGCTGACGGTACAGATCAGCGGCGCATCGATCCCGGTCAGCGTCACTGCGACGACCCTGATCATCAGCGCCGTCATCTGGCCCATCTCAGCGGTGGGCCTGGTCCGGACGCTCTTCGGCCCGGCCGCGCGCTACAGCGTGGCCGCTGCGCTGATCGCGGCGTCGCTGCCGGGGTTTCCGATTCTCCTGATGGACTACGGCGTGCTCTATCCGCTGCAGCTCAGTCTGGCTCTCTTGCCCGTCGCGCTCGCGGCGACCGTCAGGGCGCTGGGCATCGTCAGCGGGGGCCCGCCATTCGAATGGGGCTGGTGGGTGCTCATCCTCGTCGGCGTCCTGCCCGGTCTGACACTCGCGCACCCGGGGGGTTTCGTCGCCTGGATGGTCTTGTCATGCCCAGCCGTGGCGGTGGCGGTCGTCCGTCGTGCGCGTCGTAGCACGACCCCGGCGGGACGCGCTGGCGTGGTCGCCCTGGCGGTGGCCTACGTGGGTGTGTGCATCCTCCTGCTCAACATCCTGCGGCCCCCGGAGGAGGCTCGCGGGTGGCCCTTGCAGATGAGGATGCGTGACGCCGTCTTCCAGGGGGCGACGATCTCGATGTGGTACCTGCTCCCCGCTGTCGTTGCCGCGCTGTGCGTCGTCGCGGGCATCGTCTGGGCGTTCGTGGACCGAACCGCGCCAACCATCGTCGCCCTGGCGATGTACCTCGTGGGCTTCGGACTGTTCTTCACGGTCGCGTCTCTGCCATGGGCAGACGTCCGCGACCTGCTGACGGGCAGCTGGTACAACAATCTGCCGCGTTTGGTCGCGGTCTTCAGTGTCGCTCTCCTCCCGCTCGCCGCGTTCGGTGCGGCCCGTTCCTGGACGGCCGTGGGCCGTGTGCTCGACGGGCGCCGTGCGGCCCCCACGCTCCGTCCACTGCTGGCTCTCGCCGCTTCCGCTGCGCTTCTGCTCGGCCTACAGATGGATGGCGCGATGAACCGCGCCGTCGAGTGGGCGTCGCCGCTCTATCGCGTGGACGACTCGTCGCCGCTTCTGTCATCAGATGAGTACGCCCTTCTCGAGCGTCTGCCCGAGGAGGTCCCGCCGGGCGTGGCGGTCGCGGGAAGCGTCTGGACGGGGGCATCCCTCGCCTCGGCGTTGGCGGATCGTCCGGTGCTGATGCCGCACACGCTGATGCAGATATCGGAGGAGGTCGCGACGATCAACGACGGGCTGCGGGACGCGGAGCCCGGCGACCCCGTCTGCCAAGCGCTGGAGGCCCTCGACGTCGGATTCGTGCTCGACTTCGGGAGCCGTGAGATACACGGCGGACAGCACGACTTCCCGGGCTTGGACGACCTCGCGGATTCGTCTGCGGTCAAGCTCGTCGATGAAGAGGGAGATGCTCGTCTCTACCAGGTCGTCGCCTGCGGACGGTCCTGAGGGTGTCGGTAGACTGGGTGGACTATGACGGTTGAATCCGAGTCCGTGCTGGTCATCGTGCCCGCATGGAATGAGCAGCACAACGTCGGAGACACCGTTCGCGAGATCCGCGAGGCGGATGCCAAATATCACGTGGCAGTGATCGACGACGGTTCCATCGACCGCACTGGTGAGGTCGCACGCGCGGCCGGCGCCACAGTTCTGACGCTCCCTTTCAACCTCGGCGTCGGCGGCGCCATGAGAGCCGGCTTCACTTATGCGCAGCGGCAGGGTTTCCAACGCGCCATCCAGGTGGACGCTGACGGTCAGCACAATCCGGCAGACATCGCGCGAGTGCTCGAGGGGCTCGAGAAGGCCGACATATCCATCGGCGCGCGTTTCAGCGATGTCGGCGACTACGAGGTACGCGGCCCGCGCAAGTGGGCGATGCGATTCCTCGCGAGCGTCCTCTCCCGCGTGGCCAAGACCCGGTTGACGGACGTCACGAGCGGTTTCCGTGCTGCCAACGCGCGAGCGATCGATCAGTACGTCCGCTACTATCCCGCCGAGTATCTCGGGGACACCCTCGATTCTCTCGTGGCGGCCTGCCACGCGGGACTCACAGTCACGCAGGTGCCGGTTGCCATGCGCCCCCGCCGTCACGGTAAGCCGAGTCAGGGCCCCGTCGGCTCGGCCGTCTACCTGCTGCGCTCTGTGTTCGCGCTGCAGCTCGCGATCATGCGCAGGCCGGGTATGACCAATCCGGAACAGGAGGCCTGACATGATCGTCATCTTCGGGATCGCTCTGGCCATCGTGATCGTGATCGTGGTCACGTGGATGCTGCTCACACGCCGGCTCCGCGAGAAGTACGCCGCGCTCTGGCTTGTGATCGCCCTCGCGGTGCTTATTCTCGGAATCTTCCCTCAGCTGCTCGACGGTTTGACGAATCTCCTCGGCGTTCAAGTGCCGGCAAACCTCCTTTTCGCCATGGCGATCGTGCTCCTCCTCGGCGTCTCTTTGCATCTGTCCTGGGAGCTTTCTCAGGCTGAGGACGAGATCCGTCGAACGGCCGAAGAGGTCGCCATCCTGCGCGCCCAGCTCGAGACGGTCGATCACCGTTTGGATCGCCTCGATGGACGCGGGAGCGGGGCTCCCGTCAGCGATGACCGAGCCTGAGGTACCTGCGACGGCGCGTTCCGGCCTCACGCTGATCCTCGCTGCGACTGTCATCGCCGGCGCGGCGGGCTATGGGATCCAGGCCGTCGTCCCGGCGCTGAGCTCGCGGGACGACTACATCACCTTCGGCATCGCATGGTCGGCGATGTTTCTGATCGCCGCCGGTGTAGCGGGTGTGCAGCAGGAGATTACCCGTGCGGCATCTCCGCGTGGAAAAGCGCCGTCGGCGACTCGTGCGCTGACGCGGTTCTCGCTCGGCGCGGCCGGTGTCTTCGTCGCTCTCGTACTGGGGTCCTCGTTCTTCTGGGCGCCGAGCGCCTTCGGCGCGCGTGCCGCGGAGTTCGTTCCGAGCATCCTCGTCGGCACCGCGGCCTACACGTTCGTCGCGGTGCTGAGCGGCGTCTTCTACGGCGCTCGCCGGTGGCGCTCCGCGGCCGGAATGACAGTGGCGGACTCGCTCCTGCGTCTCGTCGCAGTCTTCGCCGTCATGCTGATGGGGCTTTCCGGCGCCGCGTACGCCTGGGCGATAGCGCTACCCTTCGCAGCTGCGTTCGTGCTTCTGTGGTTCCTCGACGGGCGCCGTGCCGTGCAGTCCGTACGTATCGACGGCTCCGTCATGCAGCTGGGACGTCACAGCGTGAGCACCGTCGGCGCGGCGCTGGCTACGGGCGTCATGATCAGCGGGCTTCCACTCGTACTCGGCGTCACCTCGTCCGGTTTGGGGGCACGCGATCTCGCGGCGCTGATCCTGGTCATAACGCTCACTCGCGCGCCGCTCGTGATTCCGCTGATGGCTCTCCAGAGCTACCTCGTCGTCACCTTTCGCGATCGTCCCGACCTCGCCGCTCGTCGCACGCTGGCATGGGGGGCCGTCCTGATCGTGGTGACTGTTCTTCTGTCCGCGGCCAGCGTCGTCGTGGGGCCGTGGGTGATCGAGCTGCTCTACCAGGGCAGATACAGCCTGGCGCCCGCCATGTACAGCCTCGTGATCGCGAGCGCAGGCCTGACCGCACTGCTATGCCTGACCGGGCCTGCGGCCCTGGCCCGAGGGCGTCATCGTCTCTACGTGGCGGGGTGGGGTGTGTCGTCCCTCGTCCTGCTCCTGGGCCTCGGGGTCGTACCCTCTCAGGTGGGCGCGACGGTCAGCGTGATAGCCGCCGCACCCGTCATCGGCGTCGCCATCCACCTGTGGGCGCTTCGCGGTGCCCCGGTTCCGGTTCAGACCGCGGGCGACTGACGCCCGAGCGCTCGGTCGAACGATTGCAGGGTTGCTGAGGCGCTGCGGACCCAGGTGAACTCGCCCGCGCGCGCCCTTCCCGCCTCTGACATCCCAGCTTGGATGTCAGGGTCGCCGCTGACCCGGGTCATCAGTTCGGCGAGCCCCGCATGGTCATCTGGCGAGAAATAGAGCGCAGCCTCCCCACCGACGTACCGATGGACGCGGATGTCGCTCAGCAGGACGGGGATCCCCTGCGCCATCGCCTCGAGCGTGGGGAGAGAGAATCCTTCCGCGCGCGACGGGATCGCCAGGGCCGCGGCGGTCGCATAGAGGCGCGCCACCTCCTCGTCGTCGACCCAGCCGCGAAGCTCGACATCGGCGGTAACACCGAGGCGCTGGACGAGGGGGGCGAGGGGGTCCTCTCCGCGGCCGCCGGTGATCACGATCCGGGGCCGGCGGGGCTCATCGATCAGCGCCACGGCGTGAATCAGCGCCTCCCAGTTCTTGTGTGGACGCCGGTTTCCCATAGCGATGATCAGCGGGCGTCCCTCGGGGACAGGGCGTCGCGGCGTCGCGCGAGGAGGCGGCCCGGCCAGCGGGATGACGTCGAGTCGGTCGGAGGGGACGGAAAGGTACTTCTGAATCTCATCTGCCGACGCAGGACTGATGGTGATCACTCGCTCGGCGTTACGAGCAGCAACCTTCTCCATCCACTTCACGGGGCCGGTGTAAAGCGGAGTCGACATGTACTCGGGGTGGCTCCAGTAGAGCATGTCGTGAATGGTGAGGACGGTGGGCATCGTCGTCTTGCGTGGTCCGAGCGATGCCGGCGCGTGTACGAGGTCCGCGCCATGCGCCTTCGCGGCGCGGCCGACGGCCATCAGTTCGCCTCGGGCCCACGCGAATCGGTTCTCGCCGCTGATACCGGAGTCGATGACCTCGCCCGGGAACCACGACATGTCGAGTCTCGCGCCCTCCGAACTCGCGAACGCGATGAACTCGAAGTCGCGCCTCATTCCACCGATGGCCCGGTACAGCTCGCGGGCGTATGTCTCCATACCTCCCTTGGTGCCGGTGTAAGACAGGAGATCGACGAGGACGAGGGGCATGACAGGTCAGGTTAGCAAGCTGGTCTCTGCCCGCGGAATCGCGTCAGGGGGCCAGCACGTGTGCCAGCGTCGAGCGCGTCCCCGCCGCGGTACCCTTCGCCACGACGGCCGGCAGCGCTGCGACGGCGTGCAGTCGTGAGATGAACCGAAGCTTGGCGACGCGGCGTGTGCGGAGCCACCCCTGCTTTCCGGCGAGATCGGCGGCGAGGCGGTAGTACTCCCGCTCGACGCGGAATCGTTCGCCGTCGAGAAGCGCCCGCTGCGACGCAGACGCATCGTGGCGGCGGTACTGGAACGCGGGCGCTGGATTGTATGCAAGAGTCCCCCCCGCGAAAGCTATGTCCATGAGCAGGCCCAGATCCTGGATCACGGGGAGGCCGTCGCGGAAGTCGATGCGGCGCAGCGTCTCGGCGCGGAATGTCAGGGAGGGCCAGTACAGCCAGTCGCCGCGGATGAGGCTCGTCGCCATGTGCTCCGACGCGAGCACAGCGATGCCGCGAGATGTGCGGGGCGCCAGGAGTCGTTGCTTGACACGATCCACGAGTGGGAAAGCGAGCTCGCCGTTCTCGTCGATGACATCCACGCCCGGCTGGATCACGTCGGCATGGGGTACGGCATCGATGGTGCGGGTCACCACGTCCACGTACGTCGGTAGAAGCAGATCGTCGCACCCGAGGATCGAGAGGTGAGTCCCGGTGGCGCGCCGCACCGATTCGCGGAAGTTCTCCGTGATGCCCAGATTCTTCTCATTGCGGACGTAGGAGATCCGGTCATCGGTCTCATGCGCGAAGTGCTGGGCCACCGAGGGGTCCGGGTAACAGTCATCGATGATCGTGAGACGCCAGTCCGGGTTGTTCTGCGCCCGGACGGAGTCGACGGTCTGGTAGAGGAGCGCGGGGTCTCCCCAGAAGGGGATGAAGATCTCGAGAGTCATGACTCGTCCAGGTTACGGAACGCGGCGCCGATAGACTCGTTCTCCGGCTGGATCCTCTGCCATCACTTGCCCGCCCTACGAAAGCGCCTCATGGATCTCCTCATCGTCGGTTCCGGATTCTTCGGTCTCACCATCGCCGAGCGTGCCGCGGCATCCGGTCGCAAGGTGACGGTCATCGACCGACGTCACCACATCGGCGGCAACGCCTACACCGAGAACGAGCCGACTACCGGCATCGAGGTCCACAAGTACGGGGCCCACCTGTTCCACACCTCGAACGCTACGGTGTGGGAGTACGTCAACCGCTTCACGCAGTTCACGAACTACGTCCACCGCGTCTACACGACCCACAAGGGCGTCGTGTACCCGCTTCCGATCAACCTCGGAACGATCAACCAGTTCTTCCAGGCGGCGTACACGCCCGGTGAGGCACGCAACCTCATCCAGGAGCTCGCGGGCGAGTTCGACCCGAAGCAGGCGAACAACCTCGAGGAACGCGCCATCGGTCTGATCGGCCGTCCGCTGTACGAGGCGTTCATCCGGGACTACACCGCGAAGCAGTGGCAGACCGATCCGAAGGAGCTTCCGGCCGAGATCATCTCGCGCCTGCCGGTCCGCTACACCTACGACAACCGCTACTTCAACGACACCTGGGAAGGCCTTCCGGTCGACGGCTACACCGCCTGGCTCGAGCGCATGGCCGACCACGCGAACATCGAGGTAAAGCTGAGCACCGACTTCTTCGACGAGTCGCAGCCGCTGAACAAGAAGGCGACCGTCGGCCAGGTGCCGATCGTCTACACCGGCCCCGTCGACCGCTACTTCGACTACACGGAGGGCGAGCTGTCGTGGCGCACCCTCGACTTCGAGCAGGACGTCCTCGACATCCCGGACTTCCAGGGCACGAGCGTGATGAACTACGCCGACGCCGATGCGCCGTACACCCGCATCCACGAGTTCAAGCACTTCCACCCGGAGCGCGCCGACCGGTACCCGACGGACAAGACGGTCATCGTGCGGGAGTACTCGCGCTTCGCGACCCGCGCCGACGAGCCGTACTATCCGGTGAACACGGCCGAGGATCGCGCCGGGCTGCTGGCATACCGCGATCTCGCCAAGGGGGAGCAGGACGTCCTCTTCGGCGGCCGCCTGGGCACCTACCAGTACCTCGACATGCACATGGCCATCGGCTCGGCGCTGTCGATGTGGAACAACCAGCTGGCGTGACCGCGGTCGACGCTCCGTCGCCGACGACGCGGAGAGCCGCCTCCGCTGCGAACAGGCGGCGACGCGACATCGATGGACTACGGGCCTTCGCGATCGTCCTGGTCGTCGTGTACCACGTATGGCTCGGGCGGGTCTCGGGCGGCGTCGACGTCTTCCTTCTCATCTCGGCGTACTTTCTGACCGCGTCGTTCGTGGCGCGATCAACATCGCTCGCACCGATCGATCTGCTGAGATTCTGGGCGCGTCGCTTCGCGCGCCTCCTGCCAGCCGCGGCGGTGACGATCCTCGGAGTACTGCTGTTCACCTTCGTCGTCCTGCCTGGTTCGCAATGGCGTCAGATCTGGACCGAAGCGTGGTCGTCGTTGTTCTATGTCCAGAACCGCGCACTGACGGCGTCCGCCGTGGACTACTACGCCAGGACGTCGATCTTCCCGAGTGCTCTGCAGCACTTCTGGTCCCTCTCGGTCCAGGGCCAGGTGTTCATCCTCTGGCCCGTTCTCGTCCTGCTCGCTGTCGTCGTCGCGCGGTGGATCCGCCGTCCGGTGCGCCCGATTCTCATCGCCGGCTTCGGGCTGACCTTCTGCGTCTCACTCGCATACTCGGTGCACCTGACGGCGTCGGACCAGCAGGCTGCCTATTTCAGCGTGCCGGCCCGGCTGTGGGAGTTCGCGCTTGGCTCACTGGCCGCTCTCCTGCTTCCGCGGGTCCGGCTGCCACGGTCGTGGGCCGGCGTCGTGGGCTGGATCGGGATCGGCGCGCTCATTGCCTGCGGCATCGTCCTCGACGTGGGTGCGGGCTTTCCGGGTGTCGCCGCGTTGTGGCCCACACTGGCGGCCGTCCTCATCATCGTCGCGGGGCAGTCGCGGCGCCCCGGTTCCGCTTCGCGGTGGCTCGGTTCCCGTCCGATGGTCTGGATCGGCGGAATCGCTTACGCGCTCTATCTCGTGCATTGGCCGATTCTTGTGGCGTACATGACCCTCACCGACGCGACGACCGTGGACGCCGTCGGCGGGCTCGTCGTCATCGTCGCCTCCGTTGCCGCTGCTGTGCTCCTCGCTTACGGCGTGGAGCGACCCCTCGCCCGCCTGCTGACCAGTGGGCGGCGAAGCCTCGCCGTCATCGGCGCAGCGGTTCTCGCCGTCGCCCTCCCTCTGGGTACCTGGCAGGCGGGTGAGAGCATCCGGGTCGCCTCGTACGATCCGCAGGAGAACCCCGGTGCACACGTGCTGATGCCGTGGCTCGGCGTGACGGCCGTCGAGGGGGCTCCGGTCCGGCCGGTCAGCACGCGGTTGAGCGAGGAATGGGTCGCGCTCGACGGCCCCTGCACGGATGCGATCCGGCCTGCCGGCGCGCTGGCCGCAGCGACGTGCGTTCAGACGGGCACGAACCCGGACGCGCCCCTGTTCCTCGTGGTCGGGGACTCCCACGCGCAGCAGTGGATGGGGGCGATCCTCCCGGTCCTGGAGGACGCCGGGTGGAACATCGTCGCTCTGCTGCGAGGGGGATGCTCGTTCGCGCCTGATGAGGACGCGAACGATGAATGTGCCCAGTGGCGTGAGGAAGCCCGGGCGTATGCCGAAAGCCAGCCCGCGGACGTCGTCATGCTGATGGGCACGAAAGCGTCGCCGTCGTCGCCCGGGGAACGTCGGCCCCTCGGCCTCGAACGCCCGGTCACCAGTATCGCCGCCAGCGGCTCCCAGGTGCTGCTCGTGCGCGACAACCCCCGCTACGACTTCGACATGTACGGATGCCTCGAGGCTTCGGCGTCCGTCTCCGACTGCGCCATGCCGGTTGACGCCGTGATGAGCCCGGAGAACCCGGCCCTCGGACTCACCGAGGCGGGCAGCGTCTACGTGCTCGATCTGTCCGAGTACCTGTGCCCGGATGGAGTGTGTCTGCCTGCCATCGGGAACGTCGCCGTCTACATCGACGACAATCACTTGACTGCGTCGTACGCGCAGTCGCTCGCCCCCGCGGTACTCGCCGCATTCCGAGGGATGCCCGGTGTTCCGCTCGGGTGAAGTGGGCGCCGTAGGATCGAACGCGTGAGTCCCGCCGTCGTCGGCGCCCCCGGATCGCCGCGGCGCTACTTCCACTCTCTGTGGCTGCTGTCGGCGCGCGACCTGCGGGTGCGGTACTCCACGAGCGCGCTCGGGTACCTGTGGTCGGTCCTCGATCCCCTCGTCATGAGCGGAATCTACTGGTTCGTCTTCACGCAGGTCTTCCATCGGGATGTCGGCGAGAACCCGTACATCGTCTTTCTCATCACCGCTCTGCTGCCCTGGGTGTGGTTCAACTCGGCGGTCACCGACTTCACGCGCGCCTTCAACAAGGACGCGCGACTGGTGCGGTCGACCTCCATCCCTCGCTCGATCTGGGTGGGACGCATCGTTCTGAGCAAGGGCATCGAGTTCCTCTTCTCGCTCCCGGTGCTCGCGATGTTCGCGATCTTCGGCGGTGCGACGGTGAACCCGGCTCTTCTGCTGTTCCCGGTGGCCGTCGTGCTGCAGGTGATCCTGCTGCTGGGATTGGGGCTCATCGTCGCCCCGCTCTGCGTCCTCTGGGGCGATCTGGAGCGCACCACGCGGCTCGTCCTCCGTGCGCTCTTCTACGCGTCGCCGATCATCTACGGCGTGGCCGACCTGCCCGGCGTCTTCAAGGAACTCGGGGCGTTCAATCCGCTGGCCGGTATCTTCACGCTCTACCGCGTGGGGTTCTTCCCCGATCAATGGGACACGCTGTCGGTGATCGTCGGCGCCGTCACCAGCATCCTGATCTTCGGGCTCGGCCTCCTCGTGTTCTCACGCCTCGAGCGTCCGGTGCTGAAGGAGCTGTGATGACGGGACTCGCGATCGAGGTGCGCGACCTCGGCGTCCGTTTCCGCCGCAACCGGCGCGGGCGACGCAACGTCAAGGATCTGTTCGGCGGTGCGTCCCGCCGCAGCAGACCGGGCGAGTTCTGGGCGCTTCGGGATGTCTCGTTCTCGGTCGAGCCGGGCGAGTCGATCGGCGTCGTCGGGCGCAACGGGCAGGGCAAGTCCACGCTCCTCAAGCTCGTCGCCGGCGTCCTGCTGCCGGATGAGGGGCGCGTCGAGGTGCACGGCGGCGTCGCACCGCTGATCGAGATCACGGGCGGCTTCGTGGGCGACCTCACCGTGCGGGAGAACGTCCGCCTCACAGCCGGTTTGCACGGGATGTCGAAGGCCGAGGTCAACCGCCGATTCGATGACATCATCCAGTTCGCCGAGATCGCGGACTTCGTCGATACCCCGTACAAGCATCTCTCGAACGGTATGAAGGTACGCCTGGCGTTCTCCGTGGTGTCGCAGCTCGACGAACCGATCCTCCTCGTCGACGAGGTGCTCGCGGTCGGCGACCGGGCATTCCGCGCCAAGTGCTACAAGCGCATCGACGAGCTGCTCGCCGAGGGGCGGACGCTGTTCTTCGTCAGCCACAACGAGAAGGACCTGCGACGTTTCTGCACGCGCGGCCTGTACCTCGACAAGGGCGCTCTGGTCCTCGACGGGCCGATCGGCGACGTGCTCGACCGGTACAACGCGGACCACAACGGCGGGGTTTAGTCCCGCGCGTCGCGCCCGAAGATCTTCTCCCAGTTGGATGCAGACGTGATTTCGGGGAGCGCGCCTCGATACTCGGCGGCCAGACGAGCCCAATTGCGCCGAAGCCGAGCGTGCAAGCGGATGCTGTCTACGAGGAGCCCTCGGAATCGCGCCCGGTCCCGGGTGTAGACGTTCTTGCCGGAGCCATCGGCCGCGCTCACGAGAGCGCTGTCGTAGCGGGGCACGCGCCACCAGTTGGCGTCACCCTTTCCGAACTCCACCTCGGGCTGCGAAACATTCTCCGGGCGCGGCTCATGGAACCAGTGCGCCACGACCGTGCTCAGCGTGAACCACCGAAGGGCCAGGCCCTTCGGGCTGTCGAAGACATTGCGACGGTATCGGCGGAAGACCTGCCGGCCCCGTCGCGAGCGCAGCGGAACACCTGTTTCACGGTGAATGACGGTCTCGGGGAACCGCGCCGCGAGTGCCCGCGCATCAGGCATCGCGGTGGCGATGTTCTCCCCCATATGGCGCGGTCCGCGCAAAACGTCGCGGAGTGCTCGGTTGCGGAGTGCGACCGGGTAGTACTGCATCATCAGGAGATGCTTGAGGTCGACCCGTCTGCTGTGACGGAGCAGAGTGCCGCCGCCGGCGGAACGCGAGTGCAGGAGCGCTGCGACGATGCGGTTGCGAGCGTGGAAGTACGCCTGCCAGTCGATGGAGTCGTCCTTGCCCGCCCATGAGACATGCCAGAGTGCAACGCCCGGGAGGGAGACCGTCGGATAACCGGCATCGCGTGCCCGCACGCAGTACTCGGCGTCGTCCCACTTGATGAATGCTGGAAGAGCCAACCCGATCTCTCGCAGGATCTCCTTGGGGATCAGACACATCCACCAGCCGTTGTAATCCGCATCCAGCCGCATGTGGAGGATGGGCGACTGGCGAAGATTCGTGACCGAGAAGTCGTGAGGCATCTTCTCTTGGAAAAGATTCCGCCACATGAACGGCTTGTCGTCGACGACCTCCGCCCACGCGTGCAGCTTCGGTCGATCGAGCAGGTCGAACATGTGCGCCCCGACGATCGTGGGCGTCGTCGAGTATCGGCCGAAGATGATGGATCGCCGCAAAGACTCCGGTTCGAGGCGCACATCGTCGTCCAGCAGCTGGACGAAGTCGCTCTCCGGGCGATCGAGGGTTTCCAACATCGCACGCGCGAAACCGCCGGATCCACCCAGATTCGGCTGAGCGATCAGCTGCAGGGTCTCCCCGAGCGCGGCTGAAGCCTCGTCGAAGCCAGCCTCCTCGGAGACGAGCTGGGTGCCCTGGTCGACGAGGAAGATCCGGTCGATCAGCTCGACGACGTCAGGGGAAGCGGCCAGCGCGCTGAGCGTCTGTACGCAGTAATCCGGCTTGTTGTAGGTCGTGATGCCGAGCGAGGCCTTCCCTCGTCGAACCGGCGCATCCGCGGTCGTCCACTCGCCGCCCTGGAACTGCGCGGCCTCCTCGTCTGCGACGATGTCGAACCAGATCCAGCCGCCATCGCTGTACTGATCGAGTGTGAGATGGAAGTCGCTCGCAACAGAGCCGACCACCTCTCGCGTCTCGAGGCGCTGCTTGACGCCGCCGCCGTTCGAACGGTACACGAGGATCGTGGCCGGTCCCGAGGTGCGGACGGTAAGGGTCACCTCGCGTACGGCGGTCCAGTGCTGCCAGTACGAGGCGGGAAAGGCGTTGAAGTACGTGCCGAACGAGACGCGCCGACCGGGAACGATGCGAGCGGTGCGCCGATCGATGATGTTCGCGAGCTGCGCACGAGACGAGACGCGCACGGCTTCCTCGTCGATCTCCGTCCATGTCTCGGGGTCGACGTAGAGCGGAATCAAATCGGGATCCCGTTCGAGCGGAAGCACGACATTCTGCAGAACGTGAGGCAAGGCAACTCCGAACGACGAGGGTGGGGACGACCTCGTGAGCCTACCCTGCCAGGCTCTGAGGCATCCTCTGCCGACACCGGTAGGATCGTTCGATGCGGCTCGATGCTCCGAAAGTGCTCATCACAGGTGGGGCCGGGTATATCGGTGCAACCGTCGCGACCGCCTGCATCGATGCCGGGTTCGTGCCGATCGTCATCGACGATCTGTCGACGGGCTCGGCGCAGCACGTCGCCGCCCGCACTTTCTACCGCGGCGATATCGCTGACGACGCGCTCGTCGATCGGGTGCTCGACGAGCATGGAGACATCCACGCGGTCATTCACTGCGCCGCACGCGTCATCGTGCCCGAATCGGTCGCGGATCCTCTGACCTATTACGCCTCGAACGTGGCTTCCAGCGTCGCACTGCTGCAGCGGTTGAGCGACCGCGGTATCCGACGGGTCATATTCAGCTCGTCCGCTTCCGTATACGCAGAGGTGGAGGGGGGCGTGACGGAGGATGCTCCGCTGCACCCGGCCAGCCCGTACGCTCGCACGAAGGCGATGACGGAGCAGATTCTCGCGGATGCCGCCACAGCGGGCCAGATCCGCGCGATCAGCCTGCGCTACTTCAACCCGGTAGGGGTCGATCCGCGCCTGCGCACCGGCCCGACCTCGCGTTACCCCTCACACGTTCTCGGTCGCATCATGGCAGCCGCCGATGCGGGATCCGCTTTCACGATCAACGGCCGCGATTGGCCGACCCGCGATGGGTCGGGGTTGCGCGACTTCATTCACGTATGGGACCTCGCCCGGGCCCACGTTCATGCCGTTCGTCGGTTCGATGACGTCGTCGGTGCCGATTTGCCTTCGGCGGTCCTGAACATCGGCACGGGAACGGGAACGACCGTTCGCGAGCTCGTGAACGCCTTCATACGCGTCACCGGCGTGGATGTGGACATCCGCGTGGGAGCAAGGCGGCCCGGCGACTCCGCGGGGTCGTACGCCATCGTGGACCGCGCGCATCAGCTGCTGGACTGGCGAGCGGAACGAACCGTCGATGACGCGATTGCGGACGCGTGGGCGTGGAACCTCGCGCAGTCTCGGTAGTTCGTCAGGGACGGGCCGGCTGATCCATCAGCGGCTGCATCGGCTGCCAGGTACGGTCGCGCGAGATGCGCCGGCCGTCGCGGAGGCCGCGGAAGAGGTTGGACGTGCCGCGCACGGTGCGCTCGACGAGGAAGAGTCGGATGAGCTCCTTGCCGAAGGTCAGCGTCGTCCCGAGACCGAACAGCACCGGGTTGTACACGCCCTTGGTCCGGTAGTACTGCTTGATGTGCGCGCGGTTGCGCATGATGTAGTACCGGTAGGCGTTGCTCGAGGCGTTCATGTGCCGGATGCCCATGTCCCACTGGCGGATCTCACGCGTGCGGCGCAGGACGAACTCGTCGACGATGACCGAGGTCGTGATGCGGGAGGCGAGCCAGCCGTAGAGCTGGTCGTCCCAGTAGATGAAGAAGCGCGGATCGGGCAGGCCGATGCGGGCCACGATGTCGCGGTGGATGAACATCCCCTCGAAGCAACCGGAGTTCATCTCCTTGTATCCCGACTCGCCGAACCCGGCGGGGGCGAAGGGGATCGGGATGCCCATGCGCTCGGCGATGCGGTACTGCCAGTAGAACTCGCTGCCGTCGTAGTCGTACCGGCGGCCCTGGATGCTGCGGAAGCGCGGCGCCCAGCGACCCATCTTGGCGAGCCCGTCGGGAAGCACCTCGACGTCGTCATCCATGAGCCAGATCCACTCGGAGCCCAGCTCGTACGCCACGCGCACGCCCTCGCTGAATCCGCCGGACCCGCCCGTGTTCGTCTCGAGTCGCCGGTACTCCAGCTGGGTCCCCAGCCGATCGCGGAACGACTCGACGACGGATGTCGTGTCGTCGGTCGACGCGTTGTCGACGATCACCACGCGCCCGGGCTTCGGATCCATCCGGACGATGCTCTCGAGCAGCCGCGACAGGAGCGCGGAGCGGTTGAAAGTGACGATGGCGATGCTCGCCGATGTCGGGTCGAAAACCTGCGCGCTCACCGGCCCGATCCTACCGTGCGATGCCGTGCGTTCCCGTCGAGGTGTCGTCGGGCAGTCCGCTCGCGGGCGATGCCGGCCGCGCGGCTTCCCGGATGTTCTCCCGCCAGGACCTCGATTGCCCGGCGCGCAGGGCGCAGAGGACGAGCATCAGCCAGCCGTACCCGTGGAGAGGGAAGCTCTCGAACAGGGCATCGACGAGCACCGTCACGAGGATGAGCGGCGTCCAGGCGTAGAGGATCGACCGACGCTCGCTCGCGACGAGCCAGGCGCGTCCCAAAGCCAGGCCGGCGAACGCGATGAAGATGAGAAGACCGACCCACCCGAGCTGCAGGACGACGTCCACGTAGGCGTTCAACGCCGAGGTGTGACGATCCCCGAGCGCGAAGTTGATCGCGTTGAAGGGGAAGTCAGTCCGCGACCACGTGCCGAACCAGCCCCACCCGCGCACGGGCTCGACCCGGACGAACGAAGCGATCTGGTCCCAGAGCTCGGCGCGGATCGAGAAGTCGGTGCCCGCTCCGATCCAGGCGATGATGCGTTCGCGGAAGAGGTACCCGACCAGCGCACCGACGACGACGGTCGCGCCGAGGATGGACTGCACCGTCCGCCGCAGCCCGCGGCGTGTGCGTCGGACGAGGCCGAGCGCCGCCGTCGCGATCCCCGTGGCGACGGCGAGGACGAGAACGGTGGGGGAGTCCGAGAGCGCGGCGAGGAGCGCGGCCAGCACCGCCGAGAAGAGCGAGACGCCGGTGCGCACCGACACCGTCCGCCATTCGATGTAAAAGGTGATCAACGCCAGGACCGCGATGAAGCCGAGCGAGTTGCGGGTGCCGAAGATGCCCTGGACCGGTCCGAGAGCGGCGATGTCGCCTTCGATGCCGAGGAAGGTGAACGGCATGTCGAAGAACACGCCCGAGAGCAGCTCGAGCGCCAGCGACAGCACCAGGAGCACGCGGAACACGTCGGCCAGCGCGCGGACCGTCTGCAGCGTGTCGCGTGTGTTCGCGATGACGACGGCGAGGAACGCGATCGACGCGAGCGAGAGCCATCCGGCGAGGGTGCCTGAGGTGTCGGTGGTCCAGGTGACGCTGGCCAGCGCCCAGCCCAGGAAGATCACGAGGGTCGATGGGATCAGCCGCACGAGGGTGAATTCGCGACGGCGGACCAGGAGCACGGCCGCCCCGACCACGCACAGCCCCGCGATCACGGTGAGCCAGGTGACCCGGCCCGCCGTCCGCTCGACGAGGTGCTGCGCGAAGACCGCGGCGATCGCGGTGTGTGCGAATGCCTGCGCGAAGGCGGCCGAGTCGAGGGTGCGGACGATCCACGAGGTGGACAGCGCCGGCGGAGTCTTCACGCCGCGCCTTCCACGGGCGCGCCGCGCTCGATCGGGGCCCCGCCTTCGAGCGGCCACGCGGCGGCCAGCGTCGATCGACGTCGCACGGGCGTGCCGCGCACGGAAGCGGGGGCCTGCTTGATCGCGAAGGCGAGCATGACGAGCAGGAACCAGCCCCAATTGAGCAGCGGCGACGACTCGGTGATGCTCTGGACGAGCAGGATCGTCGCGACGAGCGCGGGGATGAGCAGCAGACGCGACCGGGGCTCCCGTGCGTCGCCGGGACGGGGGATGCGGCCGAGCGCGAGGAACCACGCACGCCAGGTGAACGCGCCGAGGGCGACGGCGAAGAGGAGCACCCCGACGATGCCCAGCTGCATCGCGACGTCGAACCAGGTGCTGTGCGCCTGCATCACCGTGACGCCCCGGTCGACGATCCATCCGTCGAAGAACGGGTCGGTGGGCACCCACGGCACGGAGTAACCCCAGCCGATGATCGGGCTCTCCGCGAAGCGCTCGCCCACGGTCGCCCAGATCTCCTTGCGACCGCTCAGATCGGAGGAGCGCCCCAGCATCTCGAAGAGGGCTTCTCGCGCGATCCACAGCGACGTGATGAGGGCGAGGCCTGTGACGGTGAAGACGATGTAGAGGACGCGGCGCGTCCGTGCCGTTCGCGCGCGCCGCATGAGCAGCACCACGACGATGACGATCGCGATCGCGATCGCACACATCGCCGCCGTCGCGGATGAGCCGCGCCAGAAGCAGAACGCGGCCAGCAGCGACCAGACCACGAGCGGTCCGCGCCGGCCGGCGCGGGTGTTGATCTGCAGCCCGAACACGACGAGTCCGAGGAGCGCGATGTAGGCGAGAGAGTTGGCGTTGCCGAAGATCCCCTGGATGCGGTCGTCCGTGAAGAGCTTGTCGCGCGACCAGAACATGATCGGATCGCCGGTGAAGTCGGGCCCCGGGCGGACGAATCCCGGCAGGATCGGTCCCTGCCAGACGAGCGAGACCCAGAGCTCGAAGGCGAGCGAGAGGGCCAGCATCCACTTCACCGCCGCGGCGATCGCCTCGATGATCTGGCGCCCCGTGAGGACGGAGGCGACGAAGATCGCCTGCGCCGTCGTGGCCAGCAGCAGCGCGAGCGTCATCGCGGTCGCGCGCGGCCATTCCGTCCACAGCAGCGAGAGGACCGCCCACGCGACATAGGCCAGGGCGAACCAGGGGAGACGCCGCCACCGTCGGCGGGGCCGCTGGATCAGCCAGATCGCCGCCGACACGGCGGTCGTGACCGCCACGACGACGGCCGAACCGCCGACGCCGACCGCCATGAGCCATGCCGTGCCGGCCATGGACGACGCGATGACCAGCGTGCACCACGCGCGCACGAGCCGAAGGGGGAGGCGCCTGGGGGTCGGGGTCGCCGACGCATCCGTTCCGGATCCCCCACGCGTATGACTGGCCATGATGCTCTCAGAGTAGCCGGAGGCCCCTGAGAGCACTCATGCGTGGCGGAGCGCCTCCCGCTGCTCGGGAAGGCGGTCGCCCTGCTCCGCGTCGAGACGCTGCTCGGCCGGCCCGCGCCCGACGAGCGGGGCCTGCTTGATCTTGAACGCGAACAGGATGATGAGGAACCATCCCCAGTTCAGCAGCGGAGCCGACTCGGCAAGGCCCTGGACGAGCAGGATCGTCGCGACGAGTGAAGGGACGAGGGTCAGCGCGCTGTACGGCCGATCCGCGACGAGGTCCCAGCGGGGTCGGTCGACCGCGAAGAACCACGAGCGCCATACGAAGGCCAGCAGCGCCAGGCCGATGAGGGCGACACCGACGAAGCCGAGCTGCAGGGCGACATCGAGCCACATGTTGTGCGCCTGCATCACGCTCACGCCGTGGTCGACGATCCAGCCGTCGAAGGCAGGGTCAGAGGGCACCCAGGGGGTCGAGTAGCCCCACCCGATCACGGGGCGCTCGGCGATGCGCTCACCGACGGCATCCCAGATCCGCTGCCGGCCCGTCAGGTCGGAGGACCGACCCAGCAGCTCGAAGACCGTGTCGCGGGCGAACCAGGCAGCCCCGCCCCCGATCCCGGCGACCGCCGCGTACATGAGGTAGAACCGTGTGCGCTCACCGGGCCGCCGGGCCGTGCGCATGAGCAGGATCGTCACGAGGACGACCGCCACGGCGAGGGCGCAGAGGAACGCGGTCGCCGACGACGCGCGCCAGAAGAGGAACAGCGCGAGGACGGTCCACAGGCCGAGGAGGAATCGTCGCGGTGCTCCGGAGGCGATCCGCACGATGAAGACGATGATCGCCAGGAGCGCGATGTAGGCGAGGGGGTTGGCGTTTCCGAAGATGCCCTGCAGTCGGCCTCCGTTGAAGAGGTTGTCACGCGACCACAGGGTGATGGCGTGACCCGTGTAGTCCTCGCCCGGTCGCACGAAGCCGGGAAGGATGTCGCCGCGCCAGATCACTGCGACCCACAGCTCGAAGACGATCGAGAGCCCGAGCATCCATTTGAGCGCCGCCGCGACCGCGCGCAGGATCTCGCGCCACGTCAGCACGGCCCCCACGAACATGGCCTGCACCGTCGTCGACACGAGCAGGAGGAGCGTCAGCTCGGTTGCGCCCAGCCACGCAGACCACAGCATCGAAGCCACCGCCCACGCGACATAGGCCAGCGCGAACCACGGCAGCCGGCGCCACTGCACCCGTGGTCGCAGCGACACCCACAGGATCACCGACACGATGCCGGTCCCGACGACGACGACCGCTGCGCCCGCCGAGCCGAAGGCCATCAACCAGCTCGTGCCGGCCATGGAAGCGGCGATGACGAAGACGCACCAGGCGCGGAGCAGGAGGTGGCCCGTGGTCTCGCGCGCGGGAGCCGTGGGCGGCGCCGAGACGGGATGTCGGGAGTAGACGGCCATGGTGCAGACAGGCTACCGCGGCGTCGCGTCTCGGCACCGGGTCTCACGGCCCTGCGTCCTAGGCTGGGTCCGTGCTGATTCCGATCTCGAACATCGCCAGAGACTACGCATGGGGCTCCGAGACGCTCATCGCCGAGCTGCAGGGGCGGGAGCCCTCGGGGGCACCCGAAGCGGAGATCTGGTTCGGCGACCACCCGGGCAGCCCGTCGCGCGTCGACGACGGCACCGGACGTCCGCTGAACCTCGCGCTGTCCGAGGCGGGGATACCGCCTCTTCCGTATCTGCTGAAGATCCTCGCCGCGGCGACGTCGCTGTCGATTCAGGCGCACCCGTCTCGGGAGCAGGCGGCCGTCGGGTTCGCGCGCGAGGAGGCGGCCGGCATCCCCCGGGATGCGGCCGAGCGGCTGTACCGCGACGAGAATCACAAGCCCGAGATCATCGTCGCCCTGTCGGAGAGCTTCCGCGCGCTCGTCGGGCTGCGGCCCGTCGTCGACACGCAGCGTCTGCTCGCGTCGCTGGGCGCAGGCGGCGGTGTCGGCGCGCTGTCGGCCGCTCTCACGCCGACCGACGCCGAGGACGAGCCCGCTGCGCTGCGCCGTGTCATCGGCTGGGCCCTCTCGGGCGAGGCGGCCGATGTCGTGACCGACCTCTCCGCCGCGCTGGAACGCTCGGCGGGCGACGCTGCGGATGCTTCGGACTTCGCGGCCGAGCGCCGCGTCCTCCGCGAGATCGCAGCGGCGTTCCCCGACGATGCCGGCCTCATCGTGGCGACCCTCATGAACCTCGTCGAGCTGCGGCGCGGAGAAGCGCTCTTCGCTCCGGCCGGCGTGCTCCACGCGTATCAGGACGGCCTCGGCGTCGAGCTGATGGCGGCCAGCGACAACGTGCTCCGCGGGGGGCTGACCCCCAAGCACGTCGATGTGCCGGAGCTGCTGCAGGTGGTCAGCACCGCGAGCGGTCCCGCGCCGATCGTCGAGCCGGTCGAGGTCGCGCCCGGGGTCTTCGGCTACGACGTCGGCGTACCGGATTTCCGTCTTGCGCGCGTCGAGACGACCTTCGAAGCGGTTACCGAGATCGCGCTCGCGGGACCGGCCGTCGTGCTCGCGACCGGCGGTGACATCGTCGTCGAAGCGGACGGAGAGCGCGTGGAGCTCGTTCCCGGCACGGCGGCCGTGGTCTCGGCGGCGTCGGTCGCGATCGGCGGCGCGGGGGAGGCGTTCGTCGCTCAGCCGGGCGGCGAGTGAGCCGCGACACGCCGACGAACCGCCGCGAAGCTTAAACATGCGCTTGAGGGTTTACGATCCGCGACTTGACCCGAGGGAATGACACGGGTGTAATTAATGCGAGACACGCGGCTCGCGTGCCGGCCGGCGAGGAGGGGACACGATATGACGGCATACCGTTCGGGCGTTCCCGACAACTGGTTCGTCGACCCGGTCAACCTGGGTGTGCCCGGAGTGCGGCGCGTCGATACCGACGGTGACGACAACGCTCTGGCCTGGCAGACCGATGCACTGTGCGCGCAGACCGATCCCGAGGCGTTCTTCCCCGAGAAGGGCGGCTCGACTCGTGATGCCAAGCGCATCTGCACGTCGTGCGACGTGCGGGGGGAGTGCCTGGAGTACGCCCTGCAGAACGACGAGCGCTTCGGCATCTGGGGCGGTCTCAGCGAACGCGAGCGTCGCAAGCTGAAGCGCCGCGCGGTCTGACGAGGGACGGCGACAGCCTCCACCGATATCGGCGAACCGCCCCGCTGCTGCCGGGGGCGCTCAGAATCGCCGCCTAGGCTTGCTCCGTCATGCCCGCCCGTGTTCACGCGCTCCTGGTCGTGCGTCCCGACGGACGCACACCGGCGGCCTTCCATCTCATGCGCACGCTCGCCGCGCTGCGCGATCAGACGCGCGCCGTCGACGCCCTCACGATCGTGCTCTGCGGCGGCGACCAACGCCTGCGCACTCTCGCCGAGGAGTCGGGCGCGGAAGCGGTGATCTCAGCGCCCGCGCGCACGGGTTTCGCCGCGGCGCTCCGGCTCGCCTCGCGTCGGATCGACGGCGACGCCATCTGGTTGCTGGCTCAAGACGTCGCGCCGGAACCTGAGGCGCTGCAGCGCCTCGCGGCCGCGCTCGAGACGGCCCCGTCCGTCGCCATCGCCGTCCCCAAGCTCGTCGAGTGGGACGACAACACCCGCATCGTCTCGCTCGGACGCTCCATGACCAGGTTCGGCGCCGCCGTCGGGCTCGCCGACGGCGAGCACGACCAGGGGCAGCACGACGGCACGGACGACGTCCTGGGCGGCGACGTGCGCGGGCTCCTCGTCCACACGGCGGCGTGGCGCGAGCTCGAGGGGCTCGACGAGGCGCTCGCCGGTGCCGACGAGGGGCTCGATCTCGGTGTCCGGGTGCGCCTGGCCGGCGGTCGTGTCGTGCTCGCCCCCGGCGCGCGCATCGCCGTGGCCCACGATGGCGTGGCCGGTGCGCCCGCACCGCGCACGACCGCCGCGCGGGCTCGCGCCGTCCACGCCGCCCGTGTCGCGCAGCTGCACCGCAGGCTGGTCTACGCCCCGCCGCCGGCGGTTGTGCTGCACTGGCTCTCGCTCCTCCCGCTCGCGCTCTGGCGCAGCATCCTCCACCTCGTCGGCAAGCGGCCCGCGCGGATCGGCCCGGAATGGTCGGCGGCCGCCGTCGTGATGGTGCGTCTGCCGGCAGTGACCCGGACCCGGCGTCGCATCGCGCGTCACCGGCGTGCATCGTGGTCGCAGCTGGCATCTTTGCGCGTGAGCTCGCGCGTCATGCGTCAGCGGCTCATCGAGGACCAGCCCGCCGGCGACGGTCCCCGCCGCACCGAGCTCGGATTCTTCTCCGGAGGCGGTGCCTGGGCCGTGCTCGCCGCGCTCGTGGTCTCGATCGCGTCGATGCCCGCCGCGCTGAGCTGGCCCTCGATCGGTGGGGGAGCGCTCGCCCCACTCGCCGCCAGCGCCGCGCGCGCCTGGTCGGAAGCGACGGGTGCGCAGCGCCCGCTCGGCTGGGATGCCGTCGGGCCGGCCGACCCGTTCAGCGCGGTCCTCGCCGTGCTCGCATCGTTGTCGCCGGCGGACCCGTCGCGCGCGTTGGTGGTGCTCTGGCTGCTCGCACTTCCACTCGCGGTACTCGGCGGCTGGTTCGCGGCGACCCGCATCACCGAACGCCCGGTTCTGCGCATCGTCGGGGCGGTGACGTGGGCGCTCGCGCCGATGTTCCTCGTGGCTCTGGGCGATGGGCGGCCGGCAGCCGTCATCGTCCACCTCGTGCTGCCGTGGTTGGCCTTCACCGCGGCCGCGGCGCACCGGTCGTGGGGCAACGCCGGCACGGCCTCGATCCTGCTCGCCGTCGTGCTGGCATGTTCGCCCGTGCTCGCGGCCCCCGTCGTGGTCATCTGGGTGTTCGCGGTCGTGCTGTCGATGGTGCTCCGCGGCCGACGTGCGGCGTTCCGGTGGCTCTGGATCATCGTCCCGTCCGTGGCGCTGTCGGCACCGCTCGTGTTCGCGCGGCTGCGCGTCGGCGACCCCTGGTCGCTCCTTGCCGACCCCGGCGTGCCATGGAGCGGCCCGCGGTTCGCCGATGACGTCCTCGGGAGGTTCCTGCTCGCGGCAGGCTTCCCCGCCGACGCGGGCTGGGCCGCCTTCACCGGTGCCGCGGGGCCACTCTGGTGGCTCATCCTGTTCACGGCGCCGCTGCTCGCGCTCACTCTCGCCGCCGCCATGTCGGCTCGGCGATTCGTCGGAATCGTGCTTCTCGCCATCGCGGGGCTCGGTGTGGCGACGGCCTTCGCCGCGGCCGGCGTGGCCGTCGTCATCGACGGCACGACCGCGATCGCGCTGTGGCCGGGAGCGGCGCTCAGCCTCGCCTGGGTCGGAGTCGCCGGCGGTGCCCTGCTGACGCTCGACAGCGTCGTGCCGGCCCGCGTCGTCCGCGCCGCTGCCGCCGGGCTCGCCGTGGCCGGGCTCGTCGTCGCCGCCGTTCCGATGCTGACCTCCCATGCCCGGGAAGCCTCGGTCGTCGGTCGCGGTGCGACCAGCACCCTCCCTGCGTTCGTCGCCGCCGAGGGGGCGAACTCGCCGGGGCTCGGCACGATCGTCCTCACGCCCACCGACGACGGCGTCGCCGTGGATGTCGTGTGGGGCGGCAGTGCGACCCTCGGTGGTCAGTCGACTCTCGTGACCGCGCGCACCGAGCTGACCGATGCGGACCGAGAAGCGGCCCAGGTCGCTGCCGACCTCGTCGCCGATACCGCGAACGACGTCGTCGCGGAGCTGCGAGACCACGGGGTCGCGTTCATCCTGCTCGCGTCGTCCGGGGACGACGAGTCGGCCGCGGCCCGCAGCACGCGGCTCGCGGCGGCGACGGCCCTGGGCGGCCGGGATGGGCTCGACGCCGTCGGGTCGACGGACAGAGGCGAGCTATGGCGCCTGTCGGGCGACATCGCTCCCCGCGCTGAGGCTGCGACGTCGGCTCGCGCCGTCGCGTCGGCCGCATGGAGCGGGATCGCAGCCGTCTTCGCGATCGCCCTCCTCCTGGCGCTGCCGACACGTGGGAGCCGCTCGGCCTCGCGAGCGGCACCGCGCCTCGTGGGCATCCGACCGCTTCGCCGGAGGGACCGATGAACACGCGAACCGCACTCGTGACCCGCCTCGCCGCGGGAGCGGTGGCCGCTGCCGTCGTGGGAGGGGGCGTGATCGTCGCGGCCGCCGCGCCGTGGCCGACCCTCGCCCGCGAGCCCATGTCCCTGGACGTGGTACCCGAGGCCGCGCGCTCGGTCGCGGCGTGCGACGGTCCGCTCCTCGCGCTCGGGCGAGACGCGACGGCGGCGGGGGCGATCACCGCGGCTGCGCCCTCGAGCGTCGTCTCCGCCGCCGACAGCGGCGACCCGACCTCCTACACCCTCGCGACACCCGACCGCGCCGACGAGGGCGCACCGCCGGCGGCGTTCTCGGCGGAGCCCACGGGCGGTGTCCCCACCGATCTCGGCGCCGCATCCTCGGCCTCGCTCGATGACCCGGACCTGCGCGGCCTGGCGGTCTCGGCATGCACCCGGCCCGCGATGGAGTCGTGGCTCGTCGGTGGATCGGCTGCGACGGGCGCGAGCGACCTCGTCCTGCTGACGAACCCGGGGGATGTCGCGGCGACTGTCGACCTGCGCGTGTTCGGCGCCGACGGAGCTCAGGACCCCGTCGCGGGCCGCGACATCGTCGTCGCCGCCCGCTCGCAGCGCGCCATCCCTCTCGCGGCGCTCCGCCGCGGTGAGCAGAGCCCCGTGGTGCAGGTCACGGCACAAGGTGCCCCGGTGCGGGCATCCCTGCAGTCCGCGCTCACGCGCACCCTCATCGCCGGCGGCGTCGACCAGGTGGGGGCGAGCGCCCTTCCCGCGACGCAGCAGGTCATCCCCGCGGTCGACGTCACCGTTGCGCCCGACTCCGTCGCCTCAGCGGGCGGGATGTCGGTACGCCTCATGGCGACGGCCGCCGACACCCTGGCGAGTGTGACGGTGCGCTCCGTCGCTGACGGCAGCGTGGTGTCGCAGCAGGACGCCATCGCGCTCGCCGCGGGACGCCCGCTCGAGCTCGAGGTGACGGGGATGCCCGTCGGCGACTACACCGTGACCGCGACCGCGGCCGATCCGCTCGTGGCGGCGGCGTGGACCTCGACCGATCAGGCGACCCCCGCCGACTTCGCCTGGGCTGTCGGTGCCCCCCTCGTCGACGCGCCGACCCTCGTCGCCGTCGCTCCGGGCCCCGGTCCCACACTGACGCTCACCGCAGACCAGGAGACCGCCGCGACTCTGACGCCCGTGTCCGGCGGGGAGTCGCAGACGGTGCAGCTGGCCGCGGGGCAGTCGCGGACGATCGATGTCGCGGCGGGGACCGTCTACCGCCTCGATCCCGGTCCCGGCGGCATCCGCGGCTCCGTCGGCTTCTCGGGTG
Organism: Microbacterium sp. TS-1; assembly: GCF_000509385.1. Lineage (NCBI taxonomy): Bacteria > Bacillati > Actinomycetota > Actinomycetes > Micrococcales > Microbacteriaceae > Microbacterium > Microbacterium sp. TS-1. Next base: position 447,671 of record NZ_BASQ01000002.1, on the reverse strand, counting down.
CCGGGCAGCTCGGGACCTATCCCGTGACGGGTTCGGCCGCCGCAGCGGCCGAGCTCACCGTGTATCCCTGACCTCTCGGTCAGAGGAAGCGGAACCGGTCGGGCCCGAGGTCCCAGGGATCGCGGTCGAGGTACTCGGCCGCCGCGCGGAAGACGCAGCTCTCGACCATCATCCGGCGGTGCAGATCGTCGTTGCGGTGCAGCCGGTTGAGGCGCTCGATCGGCAGCCGGTACAGCACGATCCGCTTCTCGGCCGCGAAGACCTGCCAACGCGGGATGCCGTCCTCGTCACTGGCCGCGGGCATCCCGGCGACCTCGAAACGGACCTCCCGCAGCTCGGGCCAGGCGCTGCGCAGGAACTCGGCGGCCGTGCCCACCGACAGATCGAATCGCTCGGAGCGGGTCTCGAGGGGCGGAAGCGGCGGCCGGACGACGGGGCTCCTGTCATCGCGGCCGTGACGGCCGTGACGCGACGGCCGGTTCCGCCGGGGCGGCACGGGTCGGGAACGACGCCGGATCATGAGGCCATCCTATGCGCCGCCGGATGAGGCACCGGCGCGGCATCCGCTCACGCAGCGTCCGCGGCGTTACCGTGGACGGGATGCGCGAGAGACTGTGTTCGAAGGTGGGCTGCGCCCGCGAGGCCGTGACGACCCTGACCTTCGACTACGGCGACCAGATGGCTGCGCTCGGCCCGCTGGGCGGCGGAACCGACCCGCACGCGCACGACCTGTGCGCCATCCACACCGAGCGCCTCTCGGTGCCGAAGGGGTGGGTCGTCATCCGTCACGAGACGCTTCGGGTCTGACGGGGAATCCGCGCGGTGTCTCGGGAGCCGCGCCGACGAGGGCACGCGCCCGGTCGTCGATCCGCTGGATCGCGGCGTACTCGCGGTCGCGCCGGACCGCGACCACCGCGCGGACGAGCGTCTCGGGGTCCGTCTGCGGCAGCGGCGAGACGAAGGGCGCGACCTCGCTGGCGATCATCGTCGCGGAGCGCAGTCGTGCCGCCGGTTCCATGCCCTCGGCCGAGCGCGCGAACTGGGATGCTCGTCGGGCGACGCGGTCGGGCAGGCGCGCCACGTCGGCGACGTCCGACCATTCCCGCAGCTCGATCGGGACCGGTCCGGCGGGCGGTGGGAGGCGCGGGGCCCGGGTGCGCTCGCAGTAGGTCCCCGCGACCATGTCGCCCAGTCGAGTCGAACGCGGGGTGAAGGCCGCGACCACGCCCGCGAGCGCGCCGAAGGTGAACCAGATCTCCAGGACGCCGACAAGAGCGCGGATGAACGCCTGGCGGAATCCGGTCGCCCCGCCGTCGGTGCGCACGATGCGGCCACCGACCGCGAGCTTGCCCAGGCTGCGGCCGTGAGAGAGGGTCTCGACGGCGGTCGGGATGACGACGAGCACCAGGACGAGTGCCGACACGACGAGAATCCCCGACAAGCTCTCGAGGCCGAGCCCTCCGACCACGAAGCCTCCGACGAAGAAGAACAGCAGCAGAAGCGCGATGCCGCAGAGGACGTCGATGAGCGCGCCGAGGGCGCGGAGGAAGAAGCCCAGCGGTTGAACGTCGAGCGCCACCGCCTCGCCGGTGAGGATCTCGTCCTGGCGGATCTGCACCGGGGGAGCGGGCGTGGTCATGGGTACAGTTAAGCAAATGGACCTCGACGCCCTGGTCGCCGCGCGTCGCGCCGAGTGGGATCGGCTCGACGCGCTCGGTCGCGCACGCCGCCTGTCGAGCGACGAGGTCGACGAGCTGGTCACGCGCTACCGCGCCGCATCCGCCGACCTCGCCGATATCAAGACCTCCGCGGGACGCAGCGTCGAGGGCGACCGGCTCTCGATGATCCTGTCGCGCGCCCGGCTACGGCTCACCGGAGCCCCCGAGAACGTGCTCCGGCAGCTGCCCCGCTTCTTCGTGCACCAGTTGCCGGCTGCGCTGTATCGCGTCCGCTGGACGACGCTCGCCGTCGCCGTCGCCTTCGTCGTGATCAGCTCGCTCGTCGCGTTCTGGGTCTCGGGCGACCCCGCCGCAGTGGCGGCGCTGGGATCGCAGGCGCAGCTCGAGCAGTACGCGAAGAACGACTTCACCGCCTACTACAGCGAGAATCCCGCCGCGGTGTTCGCGGGCACCGTGTGGACGAACAACGCCTGGATCGCTGCCCAGTGCGTGCTGTTCGGGATCACCGGCCTGTGGCCCGTGATGGTGCTCATGCAGAACGCGGTGAGCATCGGTCAGGCGGCGGCGATCCTCATCTCCTTCGACCGCGGTGACGTCTTCCTTCTGCATATCGCACCGCATGGCCTGCTCGAGCTCACCTGCATCTTCGTGGCCGGGGCGACGGGACTCCACATCTTCTGGGCGTGGATCGCCCCCGGCAGGCGCAGTCGCGGCGAGGCGCTCGCCGCCGCAGGGCGCTCGCTCGCGACGGTGGCGATCGGCCTGATTCTCGCTCTCGCGCTCTCCGGTCTCGTCGAGGGGTTCGTGACGCGTCAGCCCTGGCCGTGGCCGATCAAGATCGGTATCGGCGCGCTGGCCCTCGCGGTGTTCCTCGCTTACATGCTGGTGCTCGGCCGCGCGGCGGCACGTCGGGGGGAGACCGGCGACCTCACCGAGTACGAGGCCGGAACCCCGCGTCTCGTTGCGGGCTGACGTAGCCGTTCACCACTGCTTAATTTGATCTGATCAAAAATGCGGGATACGATCGAGGCATGACGATCGCGACCGCTCCCGAGGCCATCCGCGCCTCCGGTCTGCGTGTGACCGAGTCCCGCTCCGCCGTCTACGCCGCTCTGCGCGCGCGGCCTCACGCCAGTGCCGACGAGGTCTACGCGGCTGTCGCGGAACGGATGCCCCAGACCAGTCGACAGTCGGTGTACAACGCCCTCAACGACTTCGCCGACGCCGGCCTCGCACGCCGCATCGAGCCCGCCGGTCGCCCCATGCTGTTCGAGCTGCGCGTCGGCGACAACCACCACCACCTCGTCTGCACCGCGTGCGGGCGTGTCGAAGACGTCGACTGCGCCGTCGGGCACACGCCGTGCCTGCACCCGTCCGACGACCACGGCTTCGAGGTCGCCTCGGCCGAGGTGACCTACTGGGGGCGGTGTGCGGCGTGCGCCGCATCCGCGGCCCCGGCGGCATCCTGACCTTCTCTCTCTCCCGAAAACCCCCAACGGAAGGATCCCCATGAGCGATCGCGACCAGCAGTCCGCGCCCATCGGCGAGGACGTGACCGACACCGACCAGGCGGTCACCCCCATCGACACACCCGAGGACGAGCGCGCCGACGGCGAGACCCGGCCGCGTTCCAACGACGCCGGCGGCTGCCCCGTCATCCACGGCGGCGAGCAGGGACAGGGGCATGGCCACGGCTCGCACGGCGGACAGCCCCACCCGACGGTCGGCAACGCCAACCACGTCTGGTGGCCGAACCAGCTCAACCTGCGCATCCTGAAGAAGAACCCCGCCGTGGCCAACCCCGTCGGCGAGGACTTCGACTACAAGGCCGCTTTCGAGTCGCTCGATCTCGCCGCCGTGAAGAAGGACATCGAAGAGGTCCTCACCACGTCGCAGGACTGGTGGCCGGCGGACTTCGGTCACTACGGTCCGCTCATGATCCGCATGGCCTGGCACTCGGCCGGCACGTACCGCGTCACCGACGGCCGCGGCGGCGGCGGGGCCGGCCAGCAGCGCTTCGCCCCCCTCAACAGCTGGCCCGACAACGTCAACCTCGACAAGGCCCGGCGCCTGCTGTGGCCCGTCAAGAAGAAGTACGGCCAGTCGATCTCGTGGGCCGACCTCATGATCCTCGCCGGAAACGTCGCGCTGGAGTCCATGGGCTTCTCGACCTTCGGATACGCCGGTGGCCGTCCCGATGTCTGGGAGCCGGACGACGACGTGTACTGGGGCCCGGAGACGACGTGGCTCGCCGACGAGCGCTACTCCGGCGACCGTGACCTCGAGAAGCCCCTCGCCGCCGTGCAGATGGGCCTCATCTACGTCAACCCCGAGGGCCCGAACGGCGAGCCCGACCCGCTGAAGTCGGCGCGCGACATCCGTGAGACGTTCGGTCGCATGGGCATGAACGACGAGGAGACCGTCGCCCTCATCGCCGGTGGTCATACCTTCGGCAAGACCCACGGCGCAGCTCCCGACTCGAACCTCGAGGACAACCCCGAGGCCGCGGGCGTCGAGATGCAGGGCCTGGGGTGGAAGAACAACTTCGGCACCGGCCATGGCGACGACACCATCACGTCGGGCCTCGAGGTCACCTGGACCTACCACCCCACCCGCTGGGACAACGAGTTCTTCCACATCCTCTACGCCTACGACTGGGAGCTGATGCGCAGCCCCGGCGGCGGACACCAGTGGCGTCCCGTCAACGGTGCCGGCGCCGACATGGTGCCGCTCGCGCACTCGAACGGCCGCCGCGAGCCGCGCATGCTCACGAGCGACCTGGCTCTGCGCATGGATCCCGCCTACGACGCGGTCTCGCGTCGCTTCAAGGACGACCCGGTCGCCTTCGGCGACGCGTTCGCCCGCGCCTGGTTCAAGCTCACGCACCGTGACATGGGCCCGATCGCGCGCTACCTCGGCCCCGAGGTTCCGCAGGAGGAGCTCATCTGGCAGGACCCGCTGCCTGCCGTCGACCACGAGCTGATCGACGACGCGGATGCCGCCGACCTGAAGGCCCGCATCCTCGCCACCGACCTGACCGTGAGCGAGCTCGTCTCGACGACGTGGGCCGCGGCCTCGACGTTCCGAGGCAGCGACAAGCGCGGCGGCGTCAACGGCGCCCGCATCCGTCTCGCCCCGCAGAAGGACTGGGAGGCCAACAACCCGGCCCAGCTGCAGCGCGTGCTCGGCGTGCTCGAGAGCGTGCAGGCGTCGTTCAACGACGGCCGTACCGACGGCAAGAAGGTGTCGCTGGCCGACCTCCTCGTGCTGGCGGGCAACGCCGGTGTCGAGAAGGCCGCGCGCGACGGCGGCGTCGAGGTGACGGTTCCCTTCCGTCCCGGCCGCACCGACGCCACCGCGGAGCAGACCGACGAGCTGTCGTTCAGCCACCTCGAGCCGGTCGCGGACGGGTTCCGCAACTACTACGGCCCGAACGCGTTCCTGCCGGCTGAGCACCACCTCATCGACAAGGCGAACCTGCTGACGCTGAGCGCCCCCGAGATGACCGTGCTCGTCGGCGGCCTCCGCGCCCTGGGAACGAACTACGACGGATCGTCGTTCGGCGTGTTCACCGAGCGCCCGGGCGTGCTGACGAACGAGGTGTTCGTGAAGCTGCTCGACCTCGGCGCCACGTGGAAGCCGCTCGACCCCGGCTCGCACGCCTTCCGCGGCGTGAACGCCGAGGGGTCGGAGATCGGCATCGGCACGCGCGTCGACCTGCTGTTCAGCTCCAACTCCGAGCTGCGCGCCATCGCCGAGGTGTACGCCTCGGATGACGCGAGCGAGAAGTTCGTGCGCGACTTCGTCGCCGCCTGGACCAAGGTCACCGAGCTCGACCGCTTCGACCTGCGCTGACCCGCAGCATCCGTGCGAAGGCCCGTCCCGATACCCGGGGCGGGCCTTCGCCGTTGCTGGTGGGATGGGCGCTGTGCTGCGGGGCTCGGGTGGGCGGGCCTTCGAGTTGGCGGGCCTTTGGGTTGGCGGGCCTTGGGGTGGCAGTTGTGGCCCCTTTTTGTGCTGGGTGGGGGCGCGAGCTGCCAGGTGAGTGTGACGCGCGGGTTTGGGTGGGCAGTTGTGGCCCCTTGCAGGCCGGGGTGGGGGCGTGAGCTGCCAGGTGAGCGTGGGGTGCTGCGGCCCGGACTGGGCGAGGGCTGCGGGCCTTTGGGTTGGTTGTTCTGGCCCCTTCGGGGGAGGTGGGGGCGCGAGCTGCCAGGTGAGCGTGAGGCGCGGGTTTGGGTGGGCAGTTGTGGCCCCTTGCAGGCCGGGGTGGGGGCGTGAGCTGCCAGGTGAGCGTGGGGTGCTGCGGCCCGGGCTGGGCGAGGGTTGCGGGCCTTTGGGTTGGTTGTTGTGGCCTCTTTTGGTGCTGGGTGGGGGCGCGAGCTGCCGGGTGAGTGTGAGGCGCGGGTTTGGGTGGGCAGTTGTGGCCCCTTGCGGGCCGGGGTGGGGGCGCGAGCTGCCAGGTGAGCGTGGGGCGCGGGTTTGGATGGGCACTTATGGCCCGTTGCGGGCTGGGGTGGGGGCGCGAGCTGCCAGGTGAGCGTGAGGCGCGGGTTTGGATGGGCAGTTGTGGCCCCTTGCGGGCCGGGTGGGGGCGTGAGCTGCCAGGTGAGCGTGGGGTGCTGGGGTGCTGTGGTGCTGGGGTGCTGCGGTGCTGGGGTGCGAAGTCGGGTCGGCAGCCGCCGGCGCTCACGGCGGAGTCAGAGGCGGCCGGCGGCCTTCAGCGCGAGGTAGTGGTCGGCGACGGCGGGCGGCAGAGCATCGGGGGTCGCGCTGAGAGCTTCGCCCCCGGCCCGGCGGATCGCCCCGGCGACCAGTTCGGCGTCGCGGGTGGCGTGCGCGATGGCGGCCTCGCGGTAGACGTCCTCCGCGGTGCGCTGCACGGGCGCCGGCTCGGGTGCGTCCTGCGCCGAGCCGACGAGCACGGTGGCGCGTTCGGTGAGCGAGGGAAGGGCTCCGAGGAAGCCGCGGGCCGCGTCGGGGGCGTCCTGCGCCGTCAGCAGCACCACGAGCGAGGGCCGCGAGGTCAGGGCACGGACCTCCGTGAGGACGGCGTTCCAATCGGTGTCGATGAGTGTCGGCTCGACCGGCGCCATCGCATCGACGAGGGCGGGCAGCAGCCGCGGCCCGTCGATGCCCGTGACCCGCGCGCGACGCGCACGGTCGAACATGAGCAGATGCACGTGGTCGCCGGCGCGCGCGGCGAGAGCACTGAGCAGCAGCGCCGACTCCATCGCGGCATCCAGGCGCACACCATCCCCCACGCGCGACGCGCTCGTGCGGCCCGTGTCGATGACGATCACGACGTGGCGGTCGCGCTCCGGGCGCCAGGTGCGCAGCATCGTCGTTCCCGCGCGGGCGGTCGCGCGCCAGTCGATGGAGCGGACGTCGTCGCCCCGCACGTACTCGCGGAGGCTGTCGAACTCGGTCCCACGCCCGCGCACCTGAACGCTCGTGTTGCCGTCGAGCTCGCGCAGGCGCGCGAGCCGCGAGGGAAGATGCCGACGCGAGGCGAACGGGGGTAGGACGCGCAGGGCGCCCGGGGCGGGGATGACGCGCTGTCTCCCGGCCAGCCCCAGGGGTCCGCGGCTGCGCAGCGCGACGAACGCCGAGCGCAGCTCGCCCCGGCGCCGCGGGAGGAGCGGCATCGGTACGGCTCGGCGCTCGCCGGCCGGGATGTCGACGGCGGCACGCGCTTCGCCGGCCCCCGCGGTCGGCTGCCACCCGTCGCGGAGGCTCCCGCGGATGCGGCGGCCGCCGCGATTGCGCAGCAGGAGCGTCGTCTCGACCGATTCGCCGGCCCGTGCGCGGGAGGGTATGCGCCGCTCGATCTCGGCGGCGCGCAGCGGCCCCGCGAACACGAGGTCGACGGCGGCGAGGATGAGGCACAGCCCGAGCCACGCGAGCGCCGTCCACGCCGCGTTCAGTCCCGCGGCGGGAGCGAGCACGACGGGCACGACGCCGACGGCGACGAGCAGCACGAACAGGCCGGAGAGGTACACGGCGGCTCAGATCGGGACGCGCGTCTGCTGCAGTACCGAGGTCAGGATCGTGTCGGCGGAGACGCCCTCGATCTCGGCATCCGGGCGCAGCTGCAGCCGATGGCGCCACGCGGGCACGAGCATCGTCTGGACGTGGTCCGGTGTGATCGCCGGGTAGCCGCCGAGCCACGCCCACGCCTTGGCGGCCGCGAGCAGGGCGGTGGCGGCGCGCGGGCTCGCGCCGAGCTGGACGGACGGGGACTGGCGGGTCGCCCGGGCCAGATCCACGACGTAGCCGAGGACGTCGTCCGAGACCTCCACGGCGGCGGCGGCCTGCTGGGCGGCGCGGATCTCGGCCACCGTCACCACCGCCGATACGCCCGCGGTCTCGAGCGCGCCGGGCCGGAAGCCGTCTGCGTGGCGACGCAGCACGGAGATCTCGTCGTCCCGGGCGGGGAGGTCGATGACGAGCTTCAGCAGGAAGCGGTCGAGCTGCGCCTCGGGGAGGGTGTAGGTGCCCTCGTGCTCGACCGGGTTCTGCGTCGCCGCCACGAGGAACGGGTCGGGCAGCGGTCGGGAGACGCCGTCCGCCGAGACCTGGCGCTCCTCCATGGCCTCCAGGAGAGCGGCCTGGGTCTTCGGCGGCGTCCGATTGATCTCGTCGGCGAGCAGCACGTTGGTGAAGACCGGCCCGGAACGGAACTCGAACTCTCCGGTGCGAGCGTCGTAGACCAGCGATCCGGTGACGTCGCCCGGCATGAGGTCGGGAGTGAACTGGATGCGGGCGGTGTCGAGTCCCACCGCCCGGCTGAAGGTGCGCACGAGCAGGGTCTTCGCGACGCCGGGCACGCCCTCGAGCAGCACGTGCCCGCGGCCGAGGAGCGCGATCAGAAGGCCGGTGACAGCGCCGTCCTGGCCGACGACGGCCTTGCCGACCTCGAGCCGGACACGGTTCATCGCCTCGCGCAGGTCGCCGGGTGCGGTCTCGCTCATGGGGTGTTCCTTTCGGGACGGACGGATCGGAGGACGGCGGCTTCCACATCGCGCAGCCGGTCGGCGGCGTCGACGAGGTCGCGGTCGTTTCGGGGGAGGTCGTCGATCAGGATGCCGCGAACGCGTGTGCGATCGTCGCCGATGCGGCTCGCCGCGGCATCGGCGATGGCCCCGGCATCGGCGGAGCCGAGCCCGAGCGCCCGCGAGATGCGGCGCAGAGTCTCACGCCGGAGCTGGTCGAGCGCGTGCACGGGGTCGGCCGACGCCGCGTACAGGCGCGCCCGGCCCTCGGTGGTCTCCGAAGCGCGGACGGTCACCGGCAGGTTCTCCGCCACGAGCGGACCGAAGCGGCGGCCGCGCCAGATCCCGGCGGCCACGGCCGAGCCGAGCAGGAGCAGGATCGCGGGGGTCACCCATGGGGGAGTGAGCTCGCCCAGCGAGGGTGTGCCGGTGAGCGAGCCGTCGCCGATCGACGGCAGGTACCAGACGACGGTGTCGCGAGAGCCCAGCAGGTTGAGCCCGAGCGCGGCGTTCCCGTCGTCGGCGAGCCGCTGATTGACCAGTAGCGCGGTCGCGTCCAGGGCGACGACCCGGTCGGCTCCCTCGCCGGAGGCGACGAGCCCGTACCCCGCTGCGGCCGGATAGCACGCGTGGTCGGCGCCGTCGGCGGTGAACACCTCGCCGGGGCCGACGGGCCCGCTGACGGCGGCGGCGGGCAGGTCGCAGTCGGGCTCCACCGTGGCGCCGTCGGCGAAGCCCGCGCTGCGCGGGGCGCCGAGCAGCAGCCGCAGATCGCGCGTGCGCGGCTCGAGCAGGACGACGCCGGAGGCGGCATCCCGCAGGCCCACGAGGTCGTCGTCGTCGAGCGGTGCGGTGTCGGCGATCGCGAGCGTCGCGTCGCTGCCGTCGAGGGCACGCAGTGCCGCCGAGCGGTCACGGGCGATCTCGACCTCGACGCCTCGGTCGCGCAGCAGCTCGGCCAGCGCCCGCGATCCCTCGGGGCCGGCGGCCTCCGGGTCGAGGAGCCCCTGCGCCGGCATCGTGTTGATGCCGGCGATCGCTGCGACCGCGATGCCCGCGACGAGGAGGCCGGCGCCCACTCCCGCCCAGCCGAGTACCGAGCGCGATCGTCGACGGGCAGCCGATGGTGCGGGGGCCGTGCTCATGCCGGCACCTCCGCTCGCGCTGCCGCAAGCCGCTCGTCGAGAGCCCGCACGGTGGCGTATGCCTCAGCCGTGCCCGGTCGCCGCAGATAGCGCACGTCGTCGAACACGCGGGCCACGCGGTCGAGTTCCTCGCTCTCCGCGGGAAAGATGCGTCCGGCGTCGGCGGCGAACCGATGCACCGTCGTGCCCGGGGCGGGGTCGACGATCGTGCGCTCCGCGAGGCCGCGGGCGAGCGCCCGCACACGCAGGACGATCGCCTCGTCCCAGGCGCCCCGGCCCGCGGCATCCGCCGCTTCCGCGCGCATCTGGTCGGCGCTGCGTGTCTCGTCCTCGCCGAAGAGCGGCACGCTCGCCCGCGAGCGCACGACGGTGCGCGGACGCCCCCAGATGAGGATCGCCACGGCGACCAGCACCAGCAGCACCACGATCGCTCCGACCGCGAGCCAAGGGCCGAGCGTCGCCGGAACCTGCCCGTTGAACAGAGCCGCCAGGAAGTCGACCACGCCACGCGCGAAGCGGTCGATGGGCGTCGGCTCGGCCTCTCGGTAGGCGGCCTTCGAGAGCTCTTCCTCAGCCCAGCGACGGGCTTCGTCGGGGTCGGGGGCGACCGGAGTGGCGAGCAACCTCATGCGCGGTCAGCGCCCGGAGCGGTCCAGTCGGTCGATGACGGGCGATCCGCCGGGGCTGCGGGGGTCTCCCCGGAGGTTTCAGCCGGAGCCGGAGCCGGAGCCGGAGCCGGAGCCGGAGCCGGAGGTTCGCCGGGCGACGGCGGCTGATACCCGGCCGGCGCGGCGTACCCGGGCTGGGTCGCGTACCCCGACGGCGCCGCATACCCCGCCGGTGCTGCGTAGCCCGCCGGTCCGGCGTAACCCGGCTGCCCGGGGTAGGCGGCACCGGACTGTGCGCCGGCGTACGCCGGGGGCTGCTGCCAGCGGCCGTCCAGCACGCGCCCCACATTGCGTCGATAGGGGTCGGGGGCTGCGATTCCGGCGTCCCGCTGGTCGATGTACGACGACAGGTCGAGGTCGAGCCCTTCGCGCCGCATGCGGCAGTCGATGTAGACCAGCGCTCCCGCGGTCGACTGCACGATGACGGCGATGGTCTGGATGAGGGTGACGAACGCCTGCGCCAGAAGAGTGCCGACGAGCAGCGCGATGATCTGGCCGGGTTCGGGGTCGCCGGTCGGCGTGATGACGGATGTCAGGCCCATCGTGACGAACGAGAAGGGAACGCTGATCACCTGGGCCAGGATGCCGAAGCTCATCGAGATGATGACGATGATGCCGAGCGTCGGCCAGAACCGGCCGCGCGTGAGTCGCCACGATCGCGCGACGGCCCCGAAGACCGTCGCCTGCTCGAGCACGATGACGGACGGCACCAGCAGGAGCTTCGTGCTCAGCCACAGGCTCAACGGAATCGCCGACAGTCCCAGGATGATGGCGAGCACGATGGCCGCGGGACCGACGCTCATCGCAAGCCCGACGACACCCGCGGTGAGGATGCCGATGACGACCACGACGATGAGGAACACCAGGGCGGAATACCCGATGAGGCGCCAGGCCACCGGCTTCACGCGATGCCACAGACCGCCGAGGGTGTGCTTCTCGGCGACGACGGCGTGCGCGACCTCACTGACCACGACCCCCTGAACGACGACGCCCAGCGCCCCCGCGGCCAGGGACAGCACGAGCGCCGTCGCCCCGCTGATCGCGATCGAGCCGGCCAGGACGGTCTCAAACTCGTCGGTGCCGGGCCGGAGCGACGCGAGCCGGCCGAATGTGGCGAAGCCGACGGCCACGATGCCCGCGGTCGCGACGAGGATGGCGACGGTCTGCACGACGAGGGCGAAGCCCAGCAGCACCTTCGGATTCTGGCGCAGGGCCGAGAACGAACGCCCCAGGATCACTCCGAACGAGAGCGGGTGAAGCGGGATGATGCCGGGACGCGGCGCCGGCGTCCACGCGGGGTATGACGTCACGATGCACTCCTGGAACAGTCGGCTCGGTCGAACCCATCGTGTCACACGAGCGCGCGGCGTCCGGAGTCGACGGTGCGTGGGTCGGGTACGGTGAGTACGCGCACGTCGCGCGCGAGCCCGAGCCGAAAGACGAACGCCGCCCATGACTTCTCGCATCCTGGTGGTCGATGACGACACCGCCCTGGCGGAGATGATCGGCATCGTGCTGCGCACCGAGGGGTTCGACACCGTGTTCTGCGCCGATGGCGCGGCGGCCGTCGAGACCTGGCGCAGCGAGAAGCCCGACCTGATCCTCCTCGACCTGATGCTGCCCGGCGTGGACGGCATCGAGATCTGCACGCAAGTGCGCGCCGAGTCCGGCGTGCCGATCATCATGCTGACCGCGCGTACCGACACCGCGGATGTCGTGCGCGGGCTGGAGTCGGGAGCCGACGACTACATCGTCAAGCCGTTCAACCCCAAGGAGCTCGTCGCTCGGATCCGCACCCGCCTGCGTCCCGCGGTCGCGTCGGCATCGGAGTCGCTGCGCATCGGCGATCTCGTCGTCGACGTCGAGGGCCACGAGGTGCGTCGCGGAGCCGACGTGATCGCGCTGACGCCGCTGGAGTTCGAGCTGCTCGTCGCGCTCGCATCGAAGCCGCAGCAGGTCTTCTCGCGCGAGATGCTCCTCGAGCAGGTCTGGGGCTACCACTACAAGGCCGACACGCGTCTGGTGAACGTGCACGTGCAGCGGCTGCGGGCGAAGGTCGAGATCGACCCCGACAACCCGCGCATCGTGACGACCGTCCGCGGCGTCGGCTATCGCGCCGGCGCCGTCATCTGACGCTCCGATGCCCATCCGCACCGTCACGACGGCGACGGTCGCGACGCGCGGGTGGCGATCGTGGGGGCGTCGGCTCGCCCGCACCTGGCGGCGATCGCTGCGGTTCCGCACCGTCGCGATCACGCTCGGCGCGACCGCGCTGACGATCACCGTGGCACTGGTGTGGATGTCGCTGGCGATTCAGAACGACCTCTTCGAGTCGCGCACCTCCCAGCTGCTCGCCGAGGCGCAGCGGGCGACGCAGTCGGCGCAGGCGACGCTGGATGCCGCCGAGGTCGGGGGCGACGTGGTCGCCGTCGACAACCTCATGGAGAGCGTGCGCACTTCTATTCAGCGCCAGTCCTCGACCGACCGCATCGCCGCGTTCCGGATTTCGTCGGAACCGTCGGCCATCGCGCCGCAGGACTTCGACTCGGCGGGTCTCCCCGCAGACCGGATCAGCGACGAGCTGCGCGCGCAGGTGCAGAGCGATGACGAGCTGCAGTGGTGGCAGCCCGTCGGCTTCGCCGCGTCAGCAGGAGGTCAGGTGCCGGGCATCGTCGTGGGGCAGCAGATCGTCCTCCCCGAGGTGGGGGCCTACGAGCTCTACCTCGGCTACGACCTGGCCAGTGAGGCGCAGACCCTCGCCTTCGTCCAGATCACGTTGTGGATCGTCGGCGTCGGGCTGGTCGTCCTCATCGGCGCGATCTCGTGGATCGTGCTGCGCTCGGTGACCGAGCCGATCGCGCAGGCGGCCGAAAGCAGCTCGCGGCTGGCGGCGGGCGACCTCGCGGTGCGGCTGCAGGTGCGCGGCGAGGACGAGTTCGCCACCCTCGGACGGTCGTTCAACGCGATGGCCGACAGCATCGAGGCGCAGATCAAGGAGCTCGCCGAGCTGTCGCAGGTCCAGCAGCGATTCGTCTCCGACGTCTCGCACGAGCTGCGGACGCCGCTGACGACGATCCGGCTCGCCTCCGACATGCTCAACGACCGGCGTGAGGACTTCGATCCCGTGGCCGCACGCGCGGCGGAGCTGCTGCACGACCAGGTGCACCGGTTCGAGGTGCTCCTCACCGACCTGCTCGAGATCAGCCGCTACGATGCCGGCTCGGTGCAGCTCGAGAGCGAGCCGACGAGTATGACCCAGCTCGCCGAGGACGTCATCGCCTCGATGGCTCAGCTCGCCGAGCAGCACGGCAGCGATGTGCGACTCGTCGCTCCGGGTGGCTATTCGCCCGTGGAGATGGACCCGCGGCGCGTGCGCCGGATCGTCCGCAACCTGCTGGGCAACGCGATCGAGCACGGCGAGGGACGGCCCATCGTGGTCAGCGTCGACAGCGACGCGCGGGCGGTCGCGATCGGCGTGCGCGACTACGGTCTGGGGATGCGGCCGGCCGACGCCGAGCGCGTCTTCGATCGCTTCTGGCGCGCCGACCCCTCGCGCAAGCGCACCATCGGTGGCACGGGGCTCGGACTCTCGATCGCCCTCGGCGACGCGCGGTTGCACGGCGGCACCCTCGCGGTGTGGTCCGAGCTCGGGCGGGGAACCAACTTCGTGCTCACGATTCCCCGGCGCAGCGAGCCGCTCGACGGTCACTCGCCCCTTCCGGTGGACCCGGGGGAGGATGGCGTACCCTTCGACGATCTGGGGCTGACCCAGCCGATCTCCCTTCCCCGTCCCGCGAAAGGCTCGTCGTGAAGCGTCTGCGCTCGGTCGCCGCCGTCCTCGGGATGCTGTTCGCCCTGCTGCTGGCCGGCTGCACGGGGCTGCCGACCTCGGGCCCCGTCGTCGCGGGAGCGCCGATCGACCAGGAGGCCGGCGCGGTCGACTTCTCCTTCCTCCCCGACGATCCGCCGCCGGGGGCGACACCGCAGCAGATCGTGGCAGGATTCCTCGCGGCGGGGTCGGGACCCCGTGACGACTGGGGGACGGCTCGGCAGTTCCTCGCGCCGGACTTCCGCTCGTCGTGGCAGCCGACGGCCCGGGCCACCATCGACCTCCCGGGCGAACGCGTGTACACCGTCGCGGGCGACGGGACCGTCACCGTCGCCATCACCCCCGAAGCAGCCGTCGACGCCACAGGGGCGATGTCGGTGACCGACGGCGGCTCGATGCCGCTCGACTTCTCCCTCGTCGAGGTCGAGGGCGAGTGGCGGATCTCGAACGCGCCCGACGGCGTCGTGCTCGACCGCGCCCGGTTCCAGGCGGTCTTCCGCGAGTACTCGGTCATGTACTTCGACCGGTCCTGGACCTACCTCGTTCCCGACCGTCGCTGGTTCCCCGCGACCAACGCCGCCACCCACATCACCGAGGCCCTCATCGACGGCGACCCCAGCCCCTGGCTGTCGGGCGCGGTCTACTCGGCGTTTCCCGAGAGTCTCGAGCTCGCGACGCGCGCGGTTCCGCTCGAGGGGGGAGTGGCCCAGGTGCCGCTGTCGCAGTCGGCGCTGGCGATCGTGCCCGAGACCCGCAACCGGATGCAGGCGCAGCTGGACGCGAGCCTGCAGTCAGCCGGTATCCGCGGCGCCCAGATGTCGGTCGACGGCGAGCCGGTCGCCGCCCAGGCGGTCGACGTCCGACCGATCCGCGTCGATGTCCGGCCGGCGGTCCTGACCGAGGACGCCTTCGGATTCCTCTCCGGCTCCGAGATCGAGCCGCTGCCGGGGCTGTCCGCCGTCCTCCCCGATCTCGGGCCGGAGTCGATCCAGCTGGGGGCGGATCGCAGCACGGCCGCCATTCGGACGTCAGCGGGCGCTGTCGTGCGCGTGCGCGACGACGCGACTTTCGAGATCGTCGATGAGCGGACGGGCCTGATCGACCCGACCATCGATCCGCAGGGATTCATCTGGAGTGTGCCGTCCGGTGAGCCGTCGGGCCTGACGGCGACGGGCCCCGACGGCACCGTCGTCTCGATCGCCAATGCGTGGCCCGGGGCATCGCAGATCTCGAGCATCGAGGTGTCGCGCGACGGCACGCGCATCGCCGCCCTGGTGCGCGACGGCTCGCGTCCGGCGCTGTGGATCGCGGGCATCCTCCGCGACGACGACGGTGCTCCGGCGGGACTGGGGGATCGCGAGACCGTGGCGCTGCTTCCCGGCACGGGCATCGACGCGAGCTGGGTCGACGGATCGACCATCGCGGTCCTCGCGGAGGACGGCGATGCCGATGTCGTCATCTCGCAGTCGGTCGGCGGCTTCGGCGAAGAGATCGTCGCGCCGGCCGGTCCCGTCGCGATCGCCGCCACGAACCAGCTGCGTGCCGTCCGTCTCCTCGACGGCGAGGGCGTCCTCTACGCGCAGAAGGGGCAGGCCTGGCCGACGGTCGCGGGCGGCATCCGCGTGCTCGCCACCCAGCAGGGCGCGCCGCGCTGACCTCTCCCCGGCGATGGGCCCGACGCCGTCGTCCACAGTGGCGGGATGACGCTGCCGCTGACGGCGACGTGTCGACAGCATGGGGGCGTGCACCCGGATCCCCTTCGTCGCGGGCCGTGGCGTGAGCACCTCGCCGACGCGCTCGATCTGCTCATGCCCGTCTGGTGCGCGGGATGCGACGCGCCGGGCCGACCGCTCTGCGAGATCTGCGCCGCGGAGATCGCTCGACCGCACCGGCACGATGCCGACGGGCTCGAGGTCCGCAGCGTCGCGCGCTACGAGGGCACGGCCGCCCGTGTCGTCCGTGCTCTCAAAGAAGACGGCCGCACCGGCCTGGCCCGCCCGCTCGGCGCCCTGATGGCGGACCTGGTCCGCCAAGCGGGGTGGGCGGATGCCGTGCTGGTCCCGGTTCCGCCGTCACGGGCGGCGCTGCGCCGTCGGGGGTACGCCGTGCCCGAGCTGCTCGCGCGGCGCTGCGAGGCCCGTGTCGGGCGGTGGCTCCGCTCGCGTGGCCGCGCTCTCGACCAGCGTCTGCTCGGCCGCGCGGAGCGAGAGCGCAACGTCGCGGGCGCGTTCCTCGCGCGTCCGGGAGCGGGCGCCGTCGTCATCGTCGACGACGTGATGACCACGGGAGCGACGCTGCGTGCGGCGCGAAACGCGCTCAGCGCCGCCGGCCGGCGGGTCGTGGGCGCCGTCGTGCTGGCCGACACCCCGCTCCGGGTGAGCGCTGAAGGTATTCCCGGCGGTTCATGAGTGACAATGCTCGCTCACCCCACTAGCGTGGGGGAGACCAAGGCGAACGAAGGTCCGCCCTTGAACCGGGCGGACCGGAGCAAGGAGGTCAGGATGGAAACCAGCATCGTCGGCGTGGGAGTCGGGATCACGGATCGCTTCCGCACGGTGGCTGAAGAGAAGTCCAGTCGCATCGAGACGCTCGCACCTCGTGCGCAGCGCCTCGACATCAAGGTCACGCATCATGCCTACCGCAACGGGCGCATGGATGACGAGACCGTCGAACTGACCCTCACCGGAAAGGGACCGATCGTCCGGGCCGAGGCCACGGACGGCGACAAGTTCGTCGCGCTCGATCTCGCGGTCGACAAGCTCGTCGAGCAGGTTCGCCGCGCCAAGGACAAGCGCGTCGATGCGCGGAACCACCCTCGAGGAGCCAAGCTCGACAAGGGAACCGGCGCTCTCGAGGGCATCGACGTCGAACCCGCATCGGTCGAGGTCCTGCGTGCCGTCGCGACGGGCGAAGTGCCCGTTGTCGGCGACTCCGCCGATGAGGACGACTACACGCCCGTCGTCATCCGAACCAAGGAGTTCGGCGCAGAGTGGATGACCGTCGAGGAAGCCGTCGACCGGATGGAGCTCGTCGGACACGACTTCTTCCTGTTCATCAACGCCCGCACCGACCACCCGAGTGTCGTGTACCGCCGCAAGGGGTGGGACTACGGTGTCATCTCGCTGACCGCGGCCGCTCCGCCGGAGGCCGAGCTCGCGTCCTGATCTGACGACGACGACGGGGGCGGGTGCCATCACGGCATCCGCCCCCGTCGTGTGCCGGCCGAAGCCGGGGCTGTCAGTCGAACATGCCGTCGAGCATGCTGCCGATCACGAGACCACCCAGGATGCCGCCCACCATGTTGCCGCCGTTGCCGCGGCCGCCCCAGCCGCCGCCGTATCCGCCGGGGCCGCCCCAGCCGTCGTTCGGACGCGAGCCGTCGATGTCGCGCTGGGCGAGCTGCAAGGCCTCGCCCGCGAGGGCGGCGCACCGCCGCGCATCGGCGAGTGCCTTCTCTCGGTCGTCTTCGGGGATCGGGCCGACGGGAGCGAGCCCGAGGCGCAGACTCTCGGCCTCGGCGAGCCGCGTGCGCGCGTCG
This sequence comes from Microbacterium sp. TS-1, assembly GCF_000509385.1. Taxonomy (NCBI): domain Bacteria; kingdom Bacillati; phylum Actinomycetota; class Actinomycetes; order Micrococcales; family Microbacteriaceae; genus Microbacterium; species Microbacterium sp. TS-1. The sequence goes on along the minus strand of NZ_BASQ01000002.1, from coordinate 429,820 downwards.
GCGCCGATCCACCCGCGGTGACCGGCGATGACGCTCCGCGCGACGGACAGCTGGCGATCGGCGTCGTCGATCGCGTGCCGGACGTGGCTCTCGGGCGGGATCGGGCGGGCAGCGCGCTCGCGGGCGGTGTCGACGGCGACGTCGAGTGCCGCGTTCTTCTCGCGGAGCATCGACAGCTCCGCGAACGGGTCGCCCGGAGTGCCGGCGGGGCTGACGCGCGTCAGCGCCTGCTGGAGTTCCGCCATCGCCGTGGTGACCGCCGGGGTCTGCGGAGCCGTGCGCGCCGCGACGAGGTCGTCGCGCGAGTCGGCGACGACGTCGGCGAGCGTGGACTGCGCCCGTAGAGCCTCGACCTCGAAGTCGTCGACCGCGTCGAGCAGGGTGCGCGCGCGGCGCACCGCTTCGGTGGCGGTCTCGAGCGCGATGTTCGCGGGACCGCGCTCGCCGGCAGCGCGCCGGCGCTCGGCGACATCCGCCCCGTGCTCAGCGAACTCGAGCAGTCCCGCGGCCTCATCCGCGTTCCCGCTGACCCGGTTGAGCGCGTCGGGGTGGTAGCGGCTCGAGACCCGGTCGATGACGGCGCGGGCGGGGGCGATGCGCTCGCGCAGGGCCGCGACGTCGGCCCGGATGCCGGCGAGGATCTCGGGTGCCCGCCGGGCGCGCTCGATCGCCTCGGACAGGGCCGAGACGCGGTCGTCGAGCAGGTCCTGGGCCCATTCGCACAGCTGGACGATGCGCGCGTTCCGCGTGCGCACCTCTTCAGGTGTGTCGGGGATCTCGTCGTGGTTGAGCTGCTTGAGGTGGAACGCCTCGCCGAGGTGGTGGCGCACTGCGGCGATCGCCTCGCGCAGCGGAGCAGTGGCCTCGTCGCCGAGCTCGGCCTCGGCGAACACCATCTCGTCGCTCGTGACACGCAGGCGCTCGTCCGCTCCGACGAGGGCGATGTCCGCCTCGCGTGCGAGGTTCGCGTCCGCGTCCGCGACATCCTGCTGTTCCCGCTTGCGTCTGCCCCAGAATCCAGCCATGCTCCGATCCTAGGTCTCGCGGTCGTCGCCGGACGGGAGGTCGTCGTCTCTCGCAGGCGACGCCAAGGTCACGGGCCGATAACATGGGCTCCATATGCCCGTGCGCACGCGCGGGCGCGGCCGACGTGGCGTCGGCGCACCCGACAGATGGAGATCCGCTGTGGCCAACCCTCTCGAGAAACTGCTCCGCGCCGGTGAGGGCCGCGTGCTGCGCCGTCTGCAGCAGATCGTCAAGGCCGTGGGCGCGCTCGAAGAGGACTACGCCCGGCTCACCGACGACGAGCTGCGGAACGAGACCGCCGAGCTGCGCACGCGCTACGAGGCCGGCGAGACGCTGGACCGCCTGATGCCGGAGGCGTTCGCCGCCGTTCGCGAAGCTGCGAAGCGCACGCTCGGTCAGCGTCCCTACGACGTGCAGGTCATGGGCGGCGCGGCCCTTCACCTCGGGAACATCGCCGAGATGAAGACCGGTGAAGGAAAGACGCTGACGGCGACTTTCGCGGCCTACCTCAACGCCATCGCGGGCAAGGGCGTCCACGTCATCACCGTCAACGACTTCCTCGCCTCGTACCAGTCCGAGCTCATGGGCCGCGTCTATCGCGCGCTCGGCATGACCACCGGAACGATCGTCTCGGGTCAGACCCCCGAGGTCCGCCGTGAGCAGTACGCCGCCGACATCACGTATGGCACGAACAACGAGTTCGGCTTCGACTACCTGCGCGACAACATGGCCTGGCGGCGCGAGGACCTCGTGCAGCGCGGCCACTTCTTCGCCGTCGTCGACGAGGTCGACTCGATCCTCATCGACGAGGCCCGCACCCCCCTCATCATCTCGGGGCCGTCGTCGGGCGAGGCGAACCGCTGGTTCGTCGAGTTCGCGCGCGTCGCCCTCACCCTCGAACCGGGTGTCGACTACGAGGTCGACGAGAAGAAGCGCACTGTCGGTGTGCTCGAGCCCGGCATCGAGAAGGTCGAGGACTACCTCGGCATCGACAACCTCTACGAGTCGGCGAACACCCCGCTCATCTCGTTCCTGAACAACTCGATCAAGGCGCGTGCCCTGTTCAAGCGCGACACCGACTACGTCGTCATGAACGACGAGGTCATGATCGTCGACGAGCACACGGGTCGTATCCTCGTCGGCCGTCGCTACAACGAAGGCATCCACCAGGCCATCGAGGCGAAGGAAGGCGTTCCGGTCAAGGCCGAGAACCAGACCCTCGCCACCGTCACGCTGCAGAACTACTTCCGCCTCTACGACAAGCTCTCGGGTATGACCGGTACCGCCGAGACCGAGGCGGCCGAGTTCATGTCGACCTACAAGCTCGGCGTCGTCCCGATTCCGACGAACAAGCCGATGATCCGCAAGGACCAGCCCGATCTCGTCTACAAGAACGAGACCGCGAAGTTCGCGCAGGTCGTCGAAGACATCGTCGAGCGCCACGCGACGGGCCAGCCGGTGCTCGTGGGCACGACGAGCGTCGAGAAGAGCGAGTACCTCTCGCGTCTGCTCGCGAAGAAGGGCGTCAAGCACGAGGTCCTCAACGCCAAGAACCACGCCCGGGAGGCCGAGGTCGTCGCGCGTGCCGGTCGCGTGGGCGCCGTGACGGTCGCGACCAACATGGCCGGTCGCGGTACCGACGTCATGCTCGGCGGCAACGCCGAGTTCCTCGCCGTCCAGGAGATGAAGTCGCGCGGGCTCGACCCCGTCGAGACGCCGGACGAGTACGAGGCCGCGTGGGACGAGGTCTTCGCATCGGTCCGCGAGACCGTGGCCGAAGAGGCCGAGAAGGTCGTCGCAGCCGGCGGACTCTACGTGCTCGGCACCGAGCGTCACGAGTCGCGCCGCATCGACAACCAGCTGCGCGGACGTTCGGGTCGTCAGGGCGACCCCGGTGAGAGCCGGTTCTACCTGTCGCTGACCGACGACCTCATGCGCCTGTTCCAGTCGGGCGCGGCCGAGGCGATCCTCGCGCGGACGAACTTCCCCGAGGACGTTGCGATCGAGTCGTCGATGGTCTCGCGGGCGATCAAGAGCGCGCAGGCGCAGGTCGAGGCGCGCAACGCCGAGATACGCAAGAACGTCCTCAAGTACGACGACGTGCTCAACCGCCAGCGCGAGGCGATCTACGCCGACCGCCGCCAGGTGCTCCACGGCGACGACCTGTCGGAGCGCGTGCAGCACTTCATCGAGGATGCCATCAGCGCCGTCATCGACGACCACACGTCGTCGGGTCACACCGAGAGCTGGGACTTCGACGCCCTCTGGACCGAGCTGAAGACGCTCTACCCCGTGGGCGTCACGATCGACGAGGTCGTGGCCGAGGCCGGGAACAAGGGACGCATCACCGCCGACGTGCTCAAGCGCGAGCTGCTCTCCGACGCGAAGATCGCCTACCAGAAGCGCGAGGAGACGCTCGGTGAGCCGGCCATGCGCGAACTCGAGCGCCGCGTCGTGCTCCAGGTGCTCGACCGCCGCTGGCGCGACCACCTCTACGAGATGGACTACCTCAAGGACGGCATCGGCCTGCGTGCGATGGCACAGCGCGATCCGCTCATCGAGTACCAGCGCGAGGGGTACGAGATGTTCCAGTCGATGATGAGCCAGATCAAGGAGGAGTCGGTCGGTTTCCTCTACAACCTCGAGGTCGAGGTCCGCTCCGCCGAAAGCGGCGACGTCGACGCCAAGGGGCTCACCCCGACGCCCGTCGAGACGCAGAAGCTCGAGTACTCCGCCCCGAGCGACACCGGGTCGGGCGAGGTCGAGGTGCGCAACGATCGCGGTCAGGTTCAGAAGACCGCGACCGCGAAGGCGCGTCAGCAGGCGGCCGAGCAGGAGGCCCCCGCCGACGCACCGCGCGGTGCGTTCGGGCAGAAGATGGGCGCGAACGAGGATGCCGGCGACGCGGGCAACCGTGCGGCGCGGCGGGCCGCGGGCAAGAAGAAGTGATCCGGCGAGCGGGCCACGCATCGTCGATCGGCCCGCTCGACCGCCGGATATCCTGATCGGATGAACCGCCGAATCCTCGATCAGTCATCGAAGCTCAAGGACGTCCTCTACGAAATTCGTGGCAGCGCCCTGGCCGAGGCCGACCGACTCGAGGCCGACGGGCATCGCGTGCTGAAGCTCAACACCGGCAACCCCGCCATCTTCGGGTTCGAGGCGCCCTTCCAGATCGTCCGCGACATGATCGAGTCGGTGCCGAACGCGCACGGCTACAGCGACAGTCGGGGCATCCTCTCCGCACGGCGCGCCGTCGTGTCGCGCTACGAGGAGGTTCCGGGGTTCCCTCACGTCGACCCCGACGACGTCTACCTCGGCAACGGTGTATCCGAGCTGATCACGATGACGATGCAGGCTCTCCTCGACGAGGGCGACGAGGTGCTGATCCCTGCGCCCGACTATCCGCTGTGGACGGCGATGACGAGCCTCGGCGGCGGCAAGCCCGTGCACTACCTGTGCGATGCGACGCAGGGCTGGGAGCCCGACCTCGAGGACATCCGCTCGAAGGTGACTCCGCAGACGAAGGCCATCGTCGTCATCAACCCGAACAATCCCACGGGCGCGGTGTACAGCCGCGAGGTTCTCGAGGGCATCGTGCAGATCGCCCGCGAGAACTCGCTCCTCCTGCTCTCGGACGAGATCTACGACCGGATCCTCTACGACGAGGCGACCCACATCCCGTTGGCGACCCTCGCGCCCGACCTCCTCTGTCTGACGTTCAACGGCCTCTCCAAGACGTACCGCGTCGCGGGGTACCGCTCGGGCTGGCTCGTCATCACGGGGCCCAAGGCGCACGCGAAGGGCTTCCTAGAGGGCATCCAGCTGCTGGCCTCGACCCGCCTGTGCCCGAACGTGCCCGCGCAGTTCGCGGTGCAGGCCGCGCTGTCGGGCGTGCAGTCGATCGAAGCGCTGATCGCGCCGACGGGGCGGCTGCACGAGCAGCGGGATGCCGCATGGGAGGGGCTCGAGAGCATCCCGGGCGTGACGTGTCACAAGCCCGAGGGGGCGCTGTACGCGTTTCCACGCCTCGATCCCGAGGTCTACGACATCCACGACGACGGCAAGCTCGTCTACGACTTCCTCGTGGCCGAGCACGTGCTGCTGGTGCAGGGGACCGGGTTCAACTGGCCCGACCCCGACCACCTGCGCATCGTCACGCTGCCCGAGGCGCGCGTGCTGACCGAGGCGATCGAGCGCCTGGGCAACTTCCTGTCGTCGTACAAGCAGTAGGAGCCGGTCACAGCAGGGCGAGCGAGGTCGCCCGCCATCGGCCGTCGAGGCCCTCGAGCCGGAGCGCCACCGCGCGCGTGCGGTGCGGGGTGGTGACGATCACCGTTCCCTCGACGACGCCGTCGGCCGGTTCGCACATCCGGACCCTGACGATCGAGTAGACAGGTCGCGCCGGGGTGACCTGCCGGGCGCTGCGTGCGCGCGCCGCGAGGTTCGCGCGTGTCACCAGCACCCGGAAGGCATCCTCGCTCAGCCACCGGGCGAGCTGCTCGACTTCACGGACTCCGGCGAGAACCTCGAGGACACCGCGGGTCAGGTTGCGCACCAACGGCTCGGGATCCGGGAGATCGGCCGTCGAGGTCGGCTGCGCGGCGAAGTACTCCGCGATGTCGAGCGAGGACCCGATGCGGGGGTACCGGCGGGGTTCACCGGCGCTCATCGACGTCATCGCGCGAACCTCCTTCCATCGGCTCTGTCAACGCCGATGAGTACAGCACACTGCCGAATCCGGCCGGATGAGAATTCTCCAACCTGTGGACAGGCTGCTTCGGGCCGGTGCGCTGCCGATAACCTCGCGGGGTGCGATGGCAGCGCCTCTTCGAAGATCTCGAACACCAGCTCGACTCCGAGTGGGAGGCCGAGCGTGCCGCGCTCGACACCGAGGCCGAACGATTGCGCCTCTCGCGGCTCACACTCCGCGAGCGCCTCGTGGAGCTGGTCGGCCTCGAGATCGCGGTCGATGTCATCGCCGCGGATGCCGTTCGCGGTCGCCTGACCGGCGTCGGATCTGACTGGATCGCTGTCGAGAACACCGCCGGGTCCCGAGCCGCGGTGGTCCCCCTCGACGCCGTGGCCTCGATCGCCGCGGCAGAACCCGATCTGCTCCGCAGCGCTCGCCCCACCCGGAGCCACTCCGCGCTCGCCGAACGCATGACCTTCGGTTTCATGCTGCGCGATCTCGCGCGTCGTCGCGTCGGCGTCCGCGTCGTGGTGGCCGGGGGGACGAGCTGGACGGGCACCATCGACCGTGCGGGCGCGGACCACGTCGATTTCGCCCTCCACGACGCGGGGGAGCCCCGCCGCGCGAGCGCCGTGACCGGGCACCGGATCATCGGCTATCGGGCGCTGCGGACCGTGCACCTCGACGGATCCGCCGGGTGAGGGGTCACTCCGGCCGTCGCTGCCGCGCCCAGAGCTCGGGGAAGCTGGCGACTTGCGATTGCTGCCACAGCGCGGCGCGACGAGCATCCTCGACCTGGGCATCGAGGTAATCCTCGACGCTCGCCGATTCGATGCGCCAGCGGGCGGGCGTTCCCACCTTGGCCCCGACGAGCCGGCCCTCGTGGACGAGCGCGATCACCTCGTCGACCTCGATCTGCAGCGTCTCGGCGACCTGGGACGGGGTCAGGAAGCGCGCGCTGTCGGGGATGGCGGGCATGCCTCCATTATCCGCGCGCGCTCGTTCCTCTGCCCGGCCCTTGACACCCCTGTGGACAACGGCGGGCGTCGTCTCCTCCGCTCGCGCACGATGGGGGTATGGCCGTACGCACCTCCCTCCGCAGCCGCATCCGACGGGCCGACGCACGCGTCATCATCGGCGTCGTTCTCGTGCTGGTCTCCATCGCCGGAGTCTGGTCCGTCGTGTCTGCGGCACGGCAGACCTCGACCGTTCTCAGCGCGGCCCGGACGATCGTCGTCGGCGAACCGGTCGACGCCGCGGATCTGCGGGTCGTCGAGGTGGTGCTGGGGCCGGCAGGCGATCTCTACGCCGCGCCGGGGACCCTCGAGCCGGGCGGGGTCGCGTCGCGGACGATTCCGGCCGGCGAACTGGTGCCGCGCGCCGCGGTGGCCTCTCCCGCGGAGGTGGACGCCACGACGGTCGTCGTGCAGACGACGAATGCCGTACCCGGTTCGGTGACGGCGGGTACCCGCGTCGAGGTGTGGAGCGCACCCCGGCGTGAACGCGACGTGTTCGCCGACCCCCGCATCCTCGTCCCCGACGCGACGGTGCGAGCTCTGCAGAGCAGCGAAGGGATCGTCGCGCAGCAGCGCTCCGCTGCGGTCGAGCTGGTGGTTCCGCGTGATGACGTCGCCGCCGTGCTCGCGGCGATCGGCTCGGGGGATGCCATCTCCGTGATCCCCGCCACGGGCGGCGGACGCTGATGCGCGTCGTGGTGGCGATCCCGGAGCACGCGCCGTTCGTCGAGCGACTGCGCGCGGGCGGCCTCGCGGACGTGGCGGTGCTGGCCGCCGACGACGTGGCCGTTGCAGCACGCGGCCTCTCGGGTGCCGGAGCGGTGAAGGGGTCGGTCCAACGGCCGGGCGCGGCGGACACCGTGGCGAGGGCCGACGTGCTGATCCTGGCCGCATCCCGATCGTGGCTCACGCGCGAGGTCGTGGAACTGTGCGACCGAACGGCGACCCGGATCGTCGCCTGGGCGCGAGGTCCCGCCGAGCGCCGCGCCGCGGAGATCCTCGGGATCGCGGTCGTCGATGCGGGGACGGATGCCCTGGATGCCGTCACAGCGGTGCCTGCCGCGGGGCAGGCCCGCTCGTCGCGCGGACGGGTAATCGTGGTGTGGGGCGCGTTCGGCGCGCCGGGGCGGACGACGCTGGCGATCGAGCTCGCTCGCGAGACCGCACGCGACGGCCGCCGTGTCGCGCTCGCCGATGCCGACACCCACGCACCCGCGATCGCCATCGCGCTCGGCGTCCCCGACGAGGGACCAGGCCTCGCGGCCGCGTGCCGCCGGGCATCGCGGGGCGAGCTGACGCCCGGCGAGTTGGCGCGCATCGCCGAGCCTGCCGGCGCCGTCGAGGTGCTCGCCGGCATCAACCGCCCGTCACGCTGGCCGGAACTCGGGTTCGACCGGGTCGCCCGCGTGCTCGAGACGTGCCGTGACTGGGTCGATGACGTCTTCGTCGATGTCTCCGCCTCTCTCGAGCGCGACGAAGAGATCGTGAGCGATCTCGACGGACCCCGCCGCAACGGGGCCACGCTCGCCGCGCTCGAAGCGGCCGACGCGGTCGTTGCCGTCGCTGCCGCCGACCCGGTGGGACTCTCGCGCTTCCTGCGGGTGTATCCGGACCTGCGGTCGATCGTGGGGGCGGTGCCCGTGCACGTGGTGGTCAACAAGCTCCGCGGCGGCCCGCTCGGGATCGACCCGCGAGGTCAGATCCGTCGCAGCTTCGAGCGCTACGCGGGCATCGAGCGATGCTGGTTCGTCCCCTGGGACCCCCGCGCCACCGACGCCGCGCTTCTCGCAGCCCGGCCCGTCGGGGAAGGCAACGGACGGGGATCGATCCCGGCTGCCGTCCGTCGCTTCGTCGGCGAGGTGATCTCGCCACCCGCCCGCCCGGCCGAGGAGGCCCGCCGGCGGCAGCGTGTGACGGCGGGCGCCGCGGCGGCGGGGCCGGCCCCCTAGTCTGGGATGGTGTCGACCCTCAGCGATCTCGTCCATGCTCAAGGACTGTCCACCGACGCCGATGTCGAGTGGCTGCACCGCCTCGCCGGTGACGGCCAGCTGCTGGCCGATCTCGCGTTCGCGGACATCGTCATCTGGGTGCCCACGGCGGACGACTCGTTCATCGCGGTCGCGCACACCCGGCCCGGGGGAGCGGCGACGCTGTTCTACCGCGACATCGTCGGCGATCGGGTGCGGCCGCAGTGGCGTACGCAGGTGAAGGACGCCTTCACCCAGGCGCGCATCGTCGACTCCGCCTCGCCCGACTGGTTCGAAGAGACTCCGACGCGCGTGCGAGCGGTGCCCATCGTGCGGGAACGGGCCGCCGAGGGGCGCCCCGCGCACGTCGTCGGTGTGCTCACGCGGCACACGAACCTCGGTGAGGCGCGGACGCCGTCGCGTCAGCAGATCACGTTCAACGACTGCGCCGACGACCTGTTCGGAATGGTCGCCTCGTCCGATTTCCCCGACCTCAATGCCCCGACCGCGCCGCGTCGCGGTGCGCCGCGCGCATCCGACGGACTCATCCGGCTCGACGTCGACGGCATGACGACCTTCGCCAGCCCGAACGCGCTGTCGGCCTTCAACCGGCTGGGCTTCGAGGACGAGCTCGAGGGGGAGCCCCTCATCGAGGTCGCGACGGCCATCCTCCCCAGCAAACGCGAGTTCGACGAGTCGCTGCCGATCGTGATGGCCGGCCGTGCACCATGGCGCGCGGACATCGAGGCGCGCGGAGTGACCGTCTCGCTGCGGACGATCCCGCTGCGCGACCACGGGACCCGCATCGGTGCGATCGTGCTGTGCCGTGACGTCAGCGAGATCCGTCATCAGGAGCAGGAGCTCATCACCAAGGACGCGACGATCCGCGAGATCCACCACCGGGTGAAGAACAACCTGCAGACCGTCGCGTCGCTCCTGCGCATCCAGGCCCGCCGGACGCATTCGGAGGAGGCGCGCGACGCGCTGACACAGGCCATGCGTCGCGTCTCGGCCATCGCCGTCGTGCACGACACCCTCTCAGAGGGACTCGCGCAGAACGTCGATTTCGACGAGGTCTTCGCACGGGTGCTCAAGCTCGTCGCCGAGGTGGCCGCAGCCCCCAACACCCGCGCCCGGACCCGGTCGACCGGCCGCTTCGGGACCCTGCCCAGCGAGTACGCCACACCTCTCGCTCTCGCGCTCACCGAGCTCGTGACGAACGCCGTCGAGCACGGGCTCGCCGGCACCGAGGGCGACGTCGAGATCGTCGCGGAACGTTCGGCGGAGCGCCTCGAGGTCAAGGTACGCGACTCGGGAAGCGGACTGCCGGAGGGTCAGGTCGGGCGCGGCCTTGGCACGCAGATCGTTCGCACGCTGATCCAGGGCGAGCTCAGCGGGACGATCGACTGGCACACGCTCGTCGGGAGCGGCACCGAGGTGACCATCGACATCCCGCTGCGTTACATCGAGCGAGACGCGAGCTGAGCGGGGCGGTCGGTCTCGCCGACCGCGGTGTCTCGGCGCCGCGTCGGCGACGCCGAGAGCGGAGAGCGCCTCAGGAGGCGCGGCGTGCGCGTGCGGCGCGGCGCTTCAGTGCGCGGCGCTCGTCTTCGGAGAGGCCTCCCCAGACGCCCGAGTCCTGGCCGGTCTCGAGGGCGTACTGCAGGCAGATCTCGGTGACCGTGCAACGGGCGCAGACGGCCTTCGCCTTCTCGATCTGGTCGACGGCGGGGCCGGTGTTGCCCACGGGGAAGAAGAGTTCGGGGTCGACGGTCAGGCAGGCAGACTTATCGCGCCAATCCATGTGGTGCTCCTTGGGGTGGTGATTCTGTCAGGCCGGACTCGGGTAGTCCGGTACCCTGGTTAAGTGTGCGAGCGGATGCTCGCCCCACTTCGCTGTGGGAGCACACGGCTTGGTCTATCGTCCCATAGCCCGGACAGATGAATCAAGGGTGAACTGCGTATTTGCTCGCCGCCGGGCCGTGAATATCGGTTTCGTGCGGCCCGGACCGAAGGTCGGATGCCATGGCCCCTTCTGCTGTCGAACGCATCGCGGGAGCTGTGCTCGCCGCCGAGGCCGTCGCGCTGCTGGCGGTCGTCGGATGGGAGATCGTCGCTCTCGTCGGCGGCGACACGATCGACGTGCCGAGCTCGGTGGCGCTCATCGTCCTGACGGCGATCGGTGCGGCCGCCCTCGTCGCCTTCGCCGTCTCCGTCTGGCGCCGGGTCTCGTGGGGCCGATCCGGAGGCATCGTGGCGCAGCTGCTCATCCTGGCTGTCGCTCTCGGAGCTGCCACGGGACAGTACGCCGACGCCGGTACCGCTGTGCTCATCGCGGTACCGGGCATCGTCGGCTTCGTGCTCCTCGTGGCCGCCACGCGGCGCGCGGCGCGCGATCGCGGCGAAGCCTGAGGCCGGCCCGCCTCCGTCAGGCCAGGCCGAGCAGCGTCCGGACGCGGGCGACGTGGCCCGTGGCCTTGACGTTGTAGAGCGCGTGCTCGATCCGGCCGTCGGCGTCGATGACGAAGGTCGAGCGGATCACGCCTTCGACGGTCTTGCCGTAGTTCATCTTCTCGCCCCACGCGCCGTACGCCTCGTGGACCGCGTGGTCGGGGTCACTCAGCAGCGGGTAGGTCAGCTGTTCCTGCTCGCGGAAGCGCCGCAGCTTCGCCTCGTCATCGCGCGAGATCCCGATGACCTCGATGCCCGCGGCTCGCAGCGACTCGACGCTGTCGCGGAAGTCGCAGGCCTCGCGCGTGCAGCCCGGGGTCATCGCCGCGGGGTAGAAGAAGACGACCGTGCGCCGTCCGCGCAGGTCCGCCAGCGACAGCGCCGATCCGTCCTGGTCGTCGAGGGTGAATGCGGGGGCGAGGTCGCCCGGTTCCAGACGCGTCATGAATCCAGCCTAGAACGACGTACGGCTGGGTCGACACCGGCCGAGAACGTGCCGAGCAGACGCTGCAGCGAATCGAGGCGGGCCGGTCCGCGTTCTCCGAGCCGCCCCGCTGCGACCGCCTCGATGATGGCGCAGTCGGGTGCGTCGGACAGGTGGGTGCATCCGCGCGGACACTCCTCGGCGACGGCGGCGAGGTCGGTGAAGGCGGCGAGGATGTTGGCCGGATCGACGTGTCCGAGGCCGAACGAGCGCACGCCCGGCGTGTCGATGACCCACCCGCGTCCCTCCGGCCCGCGGTAGCGTAGCGACACCGTCGAGCTCGACGTGTGCCGGCCGCGCCCGGTGACCTCGTTGACGTGCCCGGTCGCCCGAGCCGCGGTCGGCACCAGGGCATTGACGAGCGTGGACTTGCCGACGCCGGAGTGGCCGACGAACACCGTCGCATGGCCCACGAGCCTCGCCCCGAGCTCGGCCACCGGCATCCGGCCCCGTCCGCTCGTGAGGACCTCGAGGTCGTCGACGCCCTCGAAGTGCGCGAGGAACGCCGAGGGGTCGGCGAGGTCGGTCTTCGTCACCACGAGCAGGGGGTGGATGCCGGCATCGAGCGCAGCGATGAGGTAGCGGTCGACCAGTCGCGGGCGCGGCTCGGGGTCGGCTGCGGCCACGACGATGACCATCTGGTCGGCGTTGGCCACGACGATCCGCTCGACCTGGTCGGTGTCGTCCGCGCTGCGCCGCAGCAGCGTCGTGCGTGGTTCGATGCCGACGATGCGGCCGAGGGTGCCTTCGTCTCCCGAGACGTCGCCGACGACTCGTGCCCGGTCGCCGCTGACGATCGGCTGCTTGCGCAGCTCACGCGCGCGCACCGCGAGAGCGGTGTGCTCGTCGTCGCCGTCTTCGTCGATGAGCACGGTGTAGCGGCCGCGGTCGACGCCCACGACGCGAGCCACCTGCGCGTCGCTATGGGCAGGGCGCCGCTTCGTGCGGGGTCGGTTCGCTTTCGGATTCGGACGCATCCGGATATCGGACTCGTCGTACTCCTCGTCGAGGTCGTCGTCGCCGCCGAGCCAGCTCACCCGTCGACCCGCACGTCGTCCGCGAGCATCTCGGCCCACAGCTCGGGGAACTCGGGCATCGTCTTGGCGGTCGTGCCGATGTCGTCGACCTCGACCCCCGGCACGCGCAGTCCGATGATGGCACCGGCGGTCGCCATCCGGTGGTCGTGGTGAGCCCGCCAGAGTCCGCCGCGCAGGGGCGCCGGCGTGATCCGGATGCCGTCTTCGAGCTCTTCAGCCGAACCGCCGAGCGCACGCAGATTGCCGACGAGGGCGGCGATGCGGTCGGTCTCGTGGCCGCGGATGTGCCCGATGCCGTGAAGCGTGCTCGGCGAATCCGCGAACGCTGCCAGGGCGAACAGCGACGGGGTCAGCTCGCTCGCGGCGGACAGGTCGAGATCGACTCCTCGGATCTCGCCGGTTCCGGTGACGGCGAGCACGCCGCTGCGTCGCGTGACGCGCGCCCCCATCTCGGTGAGGATGTCGGCCAGCAGGGCACCCGGCTGGGTCGAGTGCACGGGCCAGTGCGGCACGGTGACACGGCCGCCGGTGAGGACGGCGGCGGCCAGGAACGGAGCCGCATTGGAAAGGTCGGGCTCGATCGTGAGCTCCTTGCCGCGCAGCGGACCGGCCGGCACGAGCCACTCCCGCTCGCTCGGTCGCTCGACGACGACCCCGCGGTGGCCGAGGGCCTCGACCGTCATGTCGATGTGGGGAAGACTCGGCAGGCGGTGGCCGTCGTGCACGAGCCGCAGGCCGACGTCGAAGCGAGGCGCGGCCAGCAGGAGGCCCGAGACGAACTGGCTCGACCCGCTCGCGTCGATCGTGACCTCGCCGCCGCGGACGTGGCCGTGGCCGTGGACAAGGAAGGGCAGTGTCCACCGGCCGCCGTCGTCGATGTCGACGCCGAGCTCGCGAAGGCTGCGGATCATCTCGGCCATCGGGCGGTGCAGCGCGCTCTCGTGAGCGGTGACGGTGACCTCACCGCGGGCGAGGCCCGCCAGGGGAGTGACGAAGCGCATGACGGTGCCGGCCTGACCGCAGTCGACGACGGCGTCGCTGACCTCCTCGCCGAACGGCGTCACGACGAGGTCGGGGCCGAATCGGCCATCGCCGGGCACGGCCTCGATGTGGGCTCCCAGAGCCCGCAGGGCGTCGATCATGCGTGCGGAGTCGTCGGAGTGCAGCGGCGCGATCAGGCGGGAGGGCGTCTCGGCCAGGGCGGAGAGCACCAGCTCGCGGTTGGTGATCGACTTGGACCCGGGGACGGCGACCTCGGCTCGGACGGGGGCATCGGCGACGGGAGCGCGCCACGGCGCGCCGATGTCGGCGGGACGGGGGGAATACGCGGCGGGGGTCATGGGTTTCCACAGTATCGAACCCGTTCGTCCTGTCGAGGATGTTCGAAACACGGAGGAAGGGAGTCCATGATCGCACTCGCCGATCCCACAGTCGTGCCGTGGGACGCCCACGTAGACTGGCCGCTGATGGAAGAGCAAGCGGTCACGGATCCGAGCGCCCAATTCGAGGAGCAGGCGCTCCCGTTCATGGACCAGCTGTACGCGGCGGCCATGCGGATGACCCGCAACCCGGCCGACGCGGCAGACCTGGTCCAAGAGACGTTCGTGAAGGCCTTCGCTTCGTGGTCCTCCTTCACGCAAGGGACGAACCTCAAGGCGTGGCTGTACCGGATCCTGACGAACACCTACATCAACACCTACCGCAAGAAGCAGCGGGAGCCCTATCAGGGCACCATCGACGACCTCGAGGACTGGCAGCTGGGCGGTGCGGAATCGACCACCGCATCCAGCAGTCGCTCCGCCGAGGCCGAAGCGATCGACCACATGCCGGCATCCGCGGTGAAGGATGCTCTGCAGTCGATCCCCGAGGATTTCCGGCTGGCGGTGTACCTCGCCGACGTCGAGGGCTTCGCCTACCAGGAGATCGCCGACATCATGAAAACCCCGATCGGCACGGTCATGAGCCGTCTGCACCGTGGCAGACGCCTCCTACGTGACCTGCTGGCCGACTACGCGAAGGAGCGGGGCATCGCGACGCCCCCCACGAGGAGCAAGAAATGAGTGACTGCGGCTGCGACAAGGCGCGACGCGACCTGGAAGAGTACCTGCGCAACGAGGTCTGCAAGACCGAGCACGCCGACATCCGTGAGCACCTCGAGTCGTGCCCGGCATGTCGTGACGAGGCTCTGGTCTCGCGCACGCTCACCGAGGTCGTCGCCCGCGCCTGCCGGGAATCGGCCCCCGAAGAGCTCCGCGACCAGGTGCTGGCACGCCTCCGGCAGGCCCAGGAGGCCGCGCACGTCTGAGCGGCGCTGACCCCGCCCGATCGGCCGATCACGCCGCCACGGGCAACGTGAAAGGGGCGGACGTTCTTCGCACGTCCGCCCCTTTCGTCAACCCCTGAGTCAGAGGGTGAGCGCCTGCTCGATGAGCTTGGCCTGCTCGACCGCGTGCACCTTGGGCGAACCGGTCGCCGTCGATGCCGCTGCGGGCCGGGTGATGCCGCGCACCGCGCGGCCGTCGAGCTTCGCGGCGGCCTCGAGCGCGATGAAGGGCCACGCTCCCTGGTTCTCGGGCTCGTCCTGAACCCACACGACCTCGGCGTTCGGGTAGCCCGCGAGGACCGCCTTCAGCTCGTCGATCGGCGCCGGGTAGAACTGCTCGAGACGCACCAGGGCGATGGCGGGGTTCGGCTTCTTGTCGAGCTCGGACTTCAGGTCCCAGTGGATCTTGCCCGAGTGCAGCAGCACCCGCTTCACCGCGCTCTTGTCGGAGATCGCGGTGTCGTCGATCACGGGCTCGAACTTGCCCTTCTGGAAGTCCTCGACGGGGCTCGTGGCGCCGCGCAGGCGCAGCATCGCCTTCGGGGTGAACACCACGAGCGGGCGACGCGGACGCGCGTACGCCTGGCGGCGCAAGAGGTGGAAGTACGACGCCGGCGTCGAGGGCCGAGCGACGGTCATGTTGTCCTGCGCGCACATCTGCAGGTAGCGCTCGATGCGAGCGGACGAGTGGTCCGGTCCCTGGCCCTCGTAGCCGTGGGGGAGCAGCAGGACGACGCCCGACTGCTGCGCCCACTTCTGCTCGGCCGAGGAGATGAACTCGTCGATAACCGACTGGGCGCCGTTGGCGAAGTCGCCGAACTGCGCCTCCCACAGCACCAGCGAATCCGCGCGCTCGACCGAGTAGCCGTACTCGAACGCCATGGCCGCGTACTCGCTCAGCAGGGAGTCGTAGACGTAGAAGCGGCCCTGGTTCTCGGACAGGTTCGCGAGCGGGAGCCACTCCTGGCCGTTCGCACGGTCGTGCAGGACGGCGTGGCGCTGCACGAACGTGCCGCGACGCGCATCCTGCCCGGCGAGGCGGACGTTGGTGCCCTCCATCAGCAGCGATCCGAACGCGAAGAGCTCGCCCATCGCCCAGTCGATGTTGCCGTTGCGGCTCATGTCGTGGCGCTTGTCGAGCAGCTGCTTGAGCTTGCCGTGCACGGTGAAGTTCTCGGGGGCGTTGACGAACGCGTCGCCGATCTGCCGGATGACGTCTTCGCCGACACCCGTCGTCTCGGGGGCGCCGACGGCCTGGTCGATCGGGCCCGACAGACCCACCGGGCCGGACGCGCCGGTCTCGGCGGCGTGCGTCTCGGCGAAGGCGACCTCGAGGCGATCCTGGAAGTCGCGCTTGGCCTGCTCGTACTCCTCCTCGGTGATGTCGCCGCGTCCGACGAGCGACTCGGTGTAGAGCCGGCGGACCGACCGCTTCGCCTCGATGAGGTTCGTCATGAGGGGCTGCGTCATCGAGGGGTCGTCGCCCTCGTTGTGGCCGCGGCGGCGGTAGCAGACGAGGTCGATCACGACGTCGCGCTTGAACTCCTGGCGGTAGCGGAACGCCAGCTGGGCGACGTGGACGACGGCCTCGGGGTCGTCGCCGTTGACGTGGAAGATCGGCGCCTGGATGGTCTTGGCCACGTCGGTCGCGTACACCGAGGTGCGGGCGTCGAGGGGGAGCGTCGTGAAGCCGACCTGGTTGTTGACCACGACGTGGACGGTGCCGCCGGTGCGGTAGCCCCGCAGCTGCGACATCTGCAGGGTCTCGACGACGACCCCCTGGCCGGCGAACGCCGCGTCGCCGTGCACGAGGATCGGGAGCCACGAGAACGACCCGATCGGACCGCGGTCCTGCTTGGCGCGGACGATGCCCTCGAGGACGCCGTCGACGGTCTCGAGGTGCGACGGGTTCGCGGCGAGGTACACCGGCAGTTCGTCGCCCTCGTCGCCCACGAAGGTGCCCTCGGTGCCGAGGTGGTACTTGACGTCGCCGGAGCCGCTCTTCGAGCCGATCGCGACGGAGCCCTCGAACTCGCGGAAGACCTGTCCGTACGTCTTGCCGGCGATGTTCGTCAGGACGTTGAGGCGGCCGCGGTGGGCCATGCCGATCGCGGCCCCTTCGAGTCCGGTGCGCGCCGCGCCCTGGAGGACCTCGTCGAGCAGCGGGATGAGCGACTCGCCGCCTTCGAGGCTGAAGCGCTTCTGACCGACGTACTTGGTCTGCAGGAACGTCTCGAACGCTTCGGCCTGGTTGAGCTTGCCGAGGATGCGCAGCTGCTCGTCGTGACCGGGCTTCTGGTACTTGACCTCGACGTTGTCCTGGAACCACTTGCGCTGCTCGGGGTCCTGGATGTGCATGTACTCGATGCCGATCGTGCGGCAGTACGAGTCGCGCAGGACGCCCAGGATCTCGCGGAGCTTCATGACGCGCTTGCTGCCGAACCCGCCGGTGACGAACTCGCGGTCGAGGTCCCAGAAGGTCAGCCCGTGCTGCTCGATCTCGAGGTCGGGGTGCGTGCGCTGGCGGTACTCGAGCGGGTCGATGTCGGCCATGAGGTGGCCCCGCACGCGGTAGGAGTTGATGAGCTCCTGCACACGCGCGGTCTTGTCGACGCGCTCGGCGAGGTCGACGTTGATGTCGGTCGACCACTGGATGGGCGCGTAGGGGATGCGCAGCGCGGCGAAGATCTCGTCGTAGAAGCCGTTCTTGCCGATGAGCAGCTCGTGGACGGTCTTGAGGAACTCACCCGAGCCCGCGCCCTGGATGACGCGGTGGTCGTAGGTGCTCGTCAGCGTGATCGTCTTGCCGATACCGAGGTTGACGAGCGTCTTCTCGCTCGAGCCCTGGAACTCGGCAGGGTAGTCGAGCGCGCCGGCGCCGATGATGCTGCCCTGACCGCGCATGAGCCGCGGAACCGAGTGCACCGTGCCGATGCCGCCGGGGTTGGTCAGCGAGATCGTGGTGCCCTGGAAGTCGGCCGCGGTCAGCTTGTTCTTGCGGGCCCGGCTGACGAGGTCCTCGTAGGCGGCCAGGTACTCGCCGAAGCTGAGCGATTCGGCGCGCTTGATGCTCGGCACCATGAGCGCGCGGGTGCCGTCGGGCTTGGGGAGGTCGATCGCGATGCCGAGGCCGACGTGCGCGTGCGCGATGACCGACGGCTTGCCGTCGACCTCGGCGTAGGAGACGTTCTGGCTCGGGAAGGCCTTGAGCGCTTGGATCAGCGCCCAGCCGATGAGGTGGGTGAAGCTGATCTTGCCGCCGCGCGTGCGCGCCATGTGGTTGTTGATGACGATGCGGTTGTCGATCATCAGCTTCGCGGGGATCGTGCGCACACTCGTCGCGGTGGGGACCGTGAGCGAGTCGTCCATGTTGGCGGCGAGAGTCTTCGGCATACCGCGCAGCGGGGTGACGACATCCTCGCGCTGCTCCACCTCGGCGGCGGGCGTCGTGGGAGCCTGGGCGGGCACCGGCTGGGCGGCGGCGGGACGGGCCGTCGTGCGCGCGACCGGCTGCGAGCCGACCGTCGGCACGGGCGCCGTCACGGGATGGGAGGCCGCGGCGGGCTGCGCGGGGGCCGATTGCGCGGGAGCGGCCTCGGCGGGCTTCGCCGGTGCGGATGCGGCGGGCTGGGAGGCGGCGCCGTTCATGTGAGCCGCGTAGGCCTCGAGCGTCGGCCACCACTCCTTGTCCACCGAGTTCTTGTCTTCGCGGAACTGTTCATACAGTTCCGCGACGAGCCATTCGTTCGCCCCGAACTCTCCGTCGTTCGAGGTTCCGATTCCGGTCGCCTGGCTGGACACGGCAGATCGCCTGCTTTCATCGGTGAAGATCAGTTCTCACGGCGGTGGTCCGCCGCCGCGCACAGTCTCCTAGGGTAGCCCAGATCAACGGGCCGGATGCCGCGACGGCGCCCGTGGTATCGCATCGTGATCGAGCCCGCCGACGACCGGCCGCGGCCGCCCCGGCGCATGCCCGGCTGTCTGCCGGGTCAGCGGCGTAGCGTAGGGAGCATGCGTTTCTCCGGTGCTGAGCCCACGGTCGACCTGACGTACTCCGACGTCTTCCTCGTGCCCCGCCGATCGGCGATCACGAGTCGGCTCGACGTCGACCTCGCTCCCGGCGACGGCACCGCCGCCACACTGCCGATCGTGTCGGCGAACATGAACTCCGTCACCGGTCCCCGCCTGGCCGCCACGCTCGCGCGCCGGGGCGGGCTCGGCGTCCTGCCGCAGGACATGCCGCTGCAGGACCTCGATGCCGCCATCCGCTGGGTCAAGGACCAGCCGGTCGCCTGGGACACCCCGATCGTGCTCTCACCGGATGCCACGGTCGCCGAGGCATCCCGCATCCTTCCCGCGCTGGACGGGCACGGGATCGTCGTCGCGGACCCGTCGGCGGCGACGCTGCGCATCGACGACATCACCGGGATCGTTCCCGCCGCCCGCCTCGCCACCGCGCTGCCGGACGCCCGCCTGGGCGACCTCGTTCGCGGGCGCGCCACCGCGATCGATGCCGACGACGTCTCCGATCCTCGCGCCGCCTTCGACCTCATCGACGCGGCGGACGTCCCCGTCGTCGCGATGCTCCACCAGGGAGCGCTCGTGGGCACGCTGTCGCGCCGCAGCGCACTGCGCACCGCGATCTACCGCCCCGCCGTCGACGGCGACGGGCGTCTCATCGTCGCGGCGGCGATCGGCATCAACGGTGACGCGGCGGCCAAGGCACAGGCGCTCGCCGCCGCGGGCGTGGACGTGCTCGTGGTCGACACCGCCCACGGGCATCAAGAGGGGATGCTGCGCGCGCTGCGCGAGGTCGCAGCGCTCGACCTCGGTCTGCCGATCGTCGCGGGGAACATCGTCACGGCCGACGGCGTCGCCGACCTCGTCGAGGCGGGAGCGACGATCCTCAAGGTCGGCGTCGGGCCCGGGGCGATGTGCACGACGCGCATGATGACGGCTGTCGGGCGGCCGCAGTTCTCCGCCGTGCTCGAGACCGCCCAGGCGGCCGCGGAGCGCGGGGCCCACGTCTGGGCCGACGGGGGAGTCCGCTATCCCCGAGACGTGGCGCTGGCGCTCGCCGCGGGTGCGGCATCCGTCATGATCGGCTCGTGGTTCGCCGGCACGATCGAGTCGCCCGGCGAGGTGCAGCTCGACGAGGAGGGGCGCGCGTTCAAGGAATCGTGGGGCATGGCCTCGACGAAGGCCGTCGTCGGCCGGTTCGGACGCCTCGACGCCTACGAGCGAGCCCGCAAGGAGCTGTTCGCCGAGGGCATCTCGTCGTCGCGGATCTACCTCGACCCGCTGCGCCCGGGCGTCGAGGATCTGCTCGACATGATCACCTCGGGCGTGCGCTCGTCGTTCACCTACGCGGGAGCCGCGACGGTCGCAGAGTTCCACGAGCGCGCGACGGTCGGCCTCCAGTCGGCCGCCGGCTACGAAGAGGGCAAGGCGCTCCCCGTCAGCTGGTAGGGCTCGCCGCCCGCGACGGCCCGCGGCCGGACGACTCCCATTCGTCGCGCAGCACACCCATGACCACCGAGTCGTAACGTCGGCCGCGCACCTCGCGGGCGTCGCGGAAGCGCGCCTCCTCGGCGAAACCGAGACGACGGCCGACAGCGAGCATCCGCTCGTTCCCCGACCAGGTCGCGTAGTCGAGCCGGACCACGGAGGTGGTGCGGAAGAGGTAGTCGGTCCAGATGCGCAGGGCCGCGGTACCCACCCCGCGGCCGCGCTGCCCCGGGTCGTAGACCGTCAGGCCCATCCGACGCCAATCCGAGGCTTCCGACTCCCAGTGCCACGAGACGGTGCCGAGCATCGTCGCCGGATCGTCCGTCGTGACGATGACCGCCCGCGTCAACGGGGCGTGCGCGGCGTACGATCCGTCGGCGATGCTGGATGCGAGCCGCGCGCACGCGGCATCCACCCCCGCGCCGTCGAGCTTGGGGAAGTAGGGGCCGTCCCAGCGATGCCAGTCCTGATCGGGCTGGAGCCATCTCCGGTACGACTCGACATCGGCTGGCACGAACGGACGCACACGGATGCCGCGGCTCTCGCCGATACCCGTCGTTCGGTCTTCCACGTTCCCCAGCGCGCTCGTCGAATCCGTCATGGGTCGATTCTCGCGGCTGCGCCCGGCAGGCCCGACAGGCGTAAGATCGGGCGCACGATGGACGACCCTCCCAGTTGCCGACCCTCGCCCCGCCGACCCCGACCGATCGGGGGTGACGCCTGATGGATTTCGTCATGCTGGGCGTGGGGCTCCTGCTGACCGTCGGCACCGGTCTGTTCGTCGCGAGCGAGTTCGCGCTCGTCAACCTCGATCGAGCTGATCTCGAGGCGCGCCAGGCGGCGGGTGAATCGCGCCTGTCGATGACGATCGCGGCGCTGCGGATCACCTCGACGCACCTGTCGAGCGCGCAGCTCGGCATCACCCTGACGACGCTGCTCACCGGTTACACGATGGAACCGGCGATCTCGAACCTGCTGTCACCCGTGTTCGAGGCGTGGGGCTGGCCCGAGACCGTGTCGCGCCCCGTCGCCGCCGTCGTCGGCGTCTCGATCGCGACGATCTTTTCGATGATCCTCGGCGAGCTCGTCCCGAAGAACTTCGCCCTGGCGATCCCGCGACAGACGGCGAAGCTCGTCATCCCGTTCCAGACCCTTTTCACGACCGTGTTCCGTCCGGCCGTCACGGTGCTCAACGGAAGCGCGAACGGGGTGCTCCGCTCGATGGGCGTCGAGCCCAAGGAGGAGCTGTCGGGTGCCCGTTCGGCGGAGGAGCTGTCGAGCCTCGTGCGCCGGTCGGCGAGTGCGGGCGTCCTCGAGAAGGACACCGCCTCGTTGCTCGATCGCTCGCTCACCTTCGCCCGGCTGACGACGGCCGACGTCATGACGCCGCGTCCGAGCCTGCATGCGGTCGCCGCGGGAGACAGCGTCGAGGACGTCATCCAGCTCGCGCGGCGCACGGGCCACAGCCGATTCCCGGTGTTCGGCGACTCGATGGACGACATCACCGGCATCGTCCACGTCAAGCAGGCGGTCAGCGTCCCGCGCGAGCGCCGCGCCGACGTCCCTGCCGCCGCCATCGCGGAGGAGCCGCTGCGGGTGCCCGAGGCCGTGCACCTCGACGCCGTCCTCGGCGAACTGCGCGCCCGGGGCTACCAGATGGCGATCGTCGTGGACGAGTACGGCGGCACAGCCGGTGTGGTGACCCTCGAGGATCTCGTGGAGGAGATCGTCGGCGAGGTGCTCGACGAGCACGACCGCAACCGCGCCGGCGTCCTGCGGGTCGCCGGAGGCATCGTCTTCCCCGCGGAGCTGCGTCCCGATGAGGTGCTCGACCGCACCGGCATCCGGGTTCCCGAGGGCGACGTCTACGACACCGTCGGCGGCTTCGTCATGAGCGTGCTCGAGCGGATCCCGGTCGTCGGCGACACCGTCGATATCGACGACGGCACGCTCACCGTGCAGCGGATGGACGGCAGACGGGTGGACCGCGTGCGTTTCGAGCCCACCCCCGTGTCCGAGGAAGCACCGACCGCCTCCGCGGTCGAGCCGATGCGGCCGGCCCCGCGCCGCGAGGACGGTGATCGTCGATGAACGATTGGGCGGGACTGGCCTGGCTCGTCGTGCTGCTGGCCTTCAACGCGTTCTTCGTCGCGAGCGAGTTCGCGGTCATCTCGGCGCGCCGCTCGCAGATCGAGCCCCTCGCCGACAAGGGGTCGCGCTCGGCGAAGACCGCGCTGTGGGCGATGGAGCACGCGACCCTCATGCTCGCGACGTGCCAGCTGGGCATCACGATCTGCTCGCTGGTGATCCTCAACGTCTCGGAGCCGGCGATCCACCACCTGCTGGCGGTGCCGCTCGGGCTCACCGGGTGGGGCGAGGCCGTCGTCGACGTCGTCGCCTTCGCCGTGGCCCTCATCGTCGTGTCGTACCTGCACGTCGTGTTCGGCGAGATGGTTCCGAAGAACCTGGCCTTCTCGCTGCCCGACCGTGCCGTGCTGCTGCTGGCGACGCCGCTGCGTTGGGTCTCGCGGGTCTTCTACCCGATCATCGTCGCCTTGAACTGGATCGCCAATCACGCCGTGCGGCTGTTCCGGGTCGAGCCGAAGGACGAGGCGACCTCGACGTACACGCTCGACGAGGTCGCCACCATCGTGGCGACATCCCGGATCGAAGGCGTGCTCGACGATGCGTCGGGAACGGTCGCAGCCGTCGTGGAGTTCACCGATAAGAAGGCGGCGGATGTCGCCGTGCCGTTCGGTGAGCTAGTCACGCTGCCCGAAACGGCGACCCCCGAGGACGTCGAGCGTGCTGTCGCGCGGCACGGCTTCTCGCGCTACGTCATCGTCGATGACACCGACCAGCCGGTCGGGTACGTGCACCTCAAGGACGTGCTGCGAGAGGCGGAGGATGCCGACGGCGCGGCGTCGCGGCCGATCAAGTCCAAGCGCATCCACCTCATGGTGCCGGTCGCCGAGACGACCGACCTCGAGGACGCACTGGCCCTCATGCGTCGGTCGAGCCGCCACCTCGCGCAGGTTCGGGATGCCGAGGGGCGGACGACCGCGGTGCTGTTCCTCGAGGACATCATCGAGGAGCTCATCGGCGAGGTGCACGACGCCACGCGCCGCGCACCTCGCTGGGCCTGAGCCGGGAGGGGTCGGCGACGCGAGCTCAGCGGCGCCGTGCGCGGACGTACTGCGGCGGCCAGATCGCGGCGTCCTCGCCCAGCTCGTCGGCTGCGCGGAGCCCGAAGTGCGGATCGCGCAGCCACTCGCGGCCGGCCATGATCGCATCGGCCGCTCCGGCGGCGAGGATCTCCTCGGCCTGGGTCCCGGTCGTGATCTCGCCGACCGCGCTGACGGGGAGGCCGGTGGTCTCGCGGATCTCTCGGGCGAAGGGCACCTGGTAGCCGGGCCCCGTCGTGATGCGCTGGTGCGCGACGAGCCCTCCGCTCGAGACGTCGACGAGGTCGGCGCCGCGCACGTGCGCCCAGGCCGCGACCGTCGCCGTGCCGGAGACATCCCAGCCGCCCTCGGCCCAGTCGGTCGCCGAGAAGCGCACGAACAGCGGAGCGTCGGGTGCCGCGGCGCGGACCGCCTCGACGATGCGCAGCAGGAGCCGTGCGCGGTTCTCGAGCGAGCCGCCGTACTCGTCGGTGCGCCGGTTCGACAACGGCGACAGGAACTCGTGCAGCAGGTAGCCGTGCGCGGCGTGGATCTCGAGCACGTCGAAGCCGGCCTCGATCGAACGGCGTGCTCCGTCGGCGAACGCGGTGACGAGGGTGTCGATCTCGGCGCGCTCGAGCTCGTCGGGCCGGGCGTAGCCGTCGAAGGCGACGGCCGAGGGGGCGAGCGCCTGCCAGCCGCCCTCCGCCTCCGGCACGGTCCCGCGCTCGGCGGCGAACGGCGAATAGGTCGACGCCTTGCGGCCCGCGTGCGCGAGCTGGATCGCGGCCACCGCCCCGCGGTCGTGGATCGCCGTCACGATCGGGCGCCAGGCGTCGCGCTGCTCGTCGTTCCAGATGCCGGTGTCCTCCGGGGTGATGCGCCCCTCGGGCACGACCGCGGTGGCCTCGGCCATGACGAGTCCGGCACCGCCCGACGCGAACTGCGCGAGGTGGACGTGATGCCAGTCGTTCGGGATGCCGTCCTCAGCCGAGTACTGGCACATGGGGGCGACCCAGAGGCGGTTGCGCACCTCGACGGTTCGGATGGTCAGGGGGCTGAACAACTGGCTCACGCCGGGCTCCTTCGGGGCGCCGATAGGGTGGCGCCATGGTCGAGATCCACGAATGGGATGCGCGCGACACGGTCGCGCTCCTGCGCAAGCCAACTGCCGACGACCACAAGTATTCCCGCGGGGTGCTCGGTGTGCGAACCGGATCGCAGGAGTATCCGGGAGCCGCCGTGCTCGGCGTCGAGGCCGCGTGGCGGACCGGCATCGGGATGGTCCGCTACCTGGGCCCCGAGCGTCCCGCCGACCTCGTGCTGCAGCGCCGACCCGAGACCGTGACCGCGCCCGGACGCGTGCAGGCGTGGCTGATCGGTTCGGGGACGGATGCCGCGACCCGGCCCGCCGCCGAGACCGCACGGCTGGGGGAGCTGCTGCAGGGCGACCTCCCCGTCGTCGTCGACGCCGGGGCCCTCGACCTGGTCCCGGGCGCGACCGCCCCGCTCGTGGTCACCCCGCACCAGAGCGAGCACGCGCGCCTGCGTGCGCTGCTCGGCCTCGACGAGGTGACACCGACGTCACTCGCCGACCGCATCGCTGCCGCCCGCGAGACTGCGGCCGCGGCGGGCATCGCCGTGCTGCTCAAGGGGGCCGAGACCGTCGTCGCGGCTCCCGACGGATGGACCGCCGTCGTCCGGGCCGGCACGGGGTGGCTCGCCACCGCGGGCACCGGTGACGTGCTCGGCGGCATCCTGGGAGCGGTCGTGGCGGCCCGGGGTGCTCAGCACGATCTGGATGCCGCCGCCCTGGGTCCGCTCGCCGCCGCGGCAGCGTACATCCACGGGCATGCCGGTCGCGGTGCCGGTCCCGGCCCCATCACAGCGCTGGACGTCGCTGAGGCCGTACCC
Source organism: Microbacterium sp. TS-1 (assembly GCF_000509385.1). Taxonomy (NCBI): domain Bacteria; kingdom Bacillati; phylum Actinomycetota; class Actinomycetes; order Micrococcales; family Microbacteriaceae; genus Microbacterium; species Microbacterium sp. TS-1. The sequence continues at coordinate 404,237 of NZ_BASQ01000002.1, read as the reverse complement.
GCCGTGATCGACGAGCTGCTCTCCGGAGGAGACCCGGCCGCGCGCTGACGCCACCGGCGGGCTGCGAGGCGCTCACCGTAGGATGTGACGGTGTCGAGACGGGGAACGCTGTGGGTCGCGTTCGCGCTCGTCCACGTCGTGGTCTCGGTGCTCGGGTTCGTGCTGCCGAACCAGCCGATGGGGGATGTCTACCTCGTCTACGAACCCTGGTCCCAGCGGGCGCTCTCCGGTGAGGGCATCGTCGGGATCGACGATGACTGGGTCTATCCCCAGCTCGCGCTCATCCCGCTCGTCCTGGCCCACGGGTTCGCCTGGATCGCCGGTTACACGGTCGGCTGGGCGATCTTCGTCACGGCGCTGGACGCCCTCGCCTTCGCGGTTCTCGTGGGGCGCGCGCGGTCGCGCGGACGCGTGACGGCGGCGTGGTTCTGGCTCGCCGCCATCCTGCTCCTCGGCCCGGTCGGCCTCTACCGGCTCGATGCCGTCACCGTCGCGCTCGCCGTCATGGGCTGCCTGTGGCTACGCGGCCGGCCGTGGCTGGCCGGCATCCTGCTGGCGGTCGCGACGTGGATCAAGGTCTGGCCGGCGGCGATCATCGCGGCCGCCGTCGTGGCGCTCCGGCAGCGGTGGGCGCTCGTCGGTGCCGGGCTCGTCGTCTCGGTCGCGACGCTCGCGGCCGTCGTCGTCGCCGGTGGGCTCGACCATGCGCTCGGGTTCATCGGCGATCAGACCGGGCGCGGGCTGCAGGTCGAGGCGCCCGTGAGCATGTTCTACCTGTGGGGGCAGATGCTCGGCATCCCGGGCTTCTTCGTCTACTACTCGACGGAGATCCTGACGTTCCAGGTGACCGGCACCGAGATCGATCCGGTCATCGCGGCGATGACTCCGATCCTCATGATCGGCGTGGGGGCCGTGGCGGTCGTCGCCGCCGTCAAGGTGCGCCGCGGCGCCGCGGTGAAGGATCTTCTGCCCGTCGCGGCGCTCGCGATCGTCACCGTGTTCATCGTGCTGAACAAGGTCGGGTCGCCGCAGTACCTGTGCTGGCTCGTCCCGCCCGTCGTGCTCGGGCTCGTCGTCGCGCGCCGCGATTGGGCGCGCCCGGCGATCCTGGTGCTCGTCCTCAGTGCGCTCACGCAGCTCGTCTACCCGGTGTTCTACGGGGAGGTGCTGTCGGCGCATCTCCTGGGTGTGGGCATCCTCACCGTGCGCAACGTCCTGCTCGTCGTCCTCGGCGTCTGGATGGTGGTGCGGCTCGTCCGCGTTCCCGTCCGAACGCCCTCGTCCGTTCCCGCCTGATCCGGAGGTCCATCATGCTCATCGCCTTCTCCGTCGCTCCCAGTGGCACCGGCAGCAATCCCGACGGCTCGGTGCACGATGCCGTCGCCGCGGCCGTGGCCGTCGTGCGGGCATCCGGCCTGCCGCACCGCACCACCTCGATGTTCACCGAGGTCGAGGGGGAGTGGGACGAGGTGATGGATGTCGTCAAGCGGGCCACCGAGGCGGTGCTCCCGTTCGGGTCGCGTGTCTCGCTCGTGCTGAAGGCCGACATCCGGCCGGGATACAGCGGCGAGCTCGACGGCAAGATCGAGCGCCTCGAGGGCGCACTCGAATCGATTCGACGCGAGGGCGAGGGCGGCGCTACGCTCCCGGAGTGACGACGCCCGCCATTTCTCGCCCGACCGCCCGCCGGGCCCTGCTCTCGCTCGCGATCGGCAGCTTCGGCATCGGGATGACCGAGTTCGTCGTCATGGGCCTGCTGCCCGAGATCGCCGGCGAGCTGCTGCCCTCCGTCTACGCGGGCGATCCGGAAGGGGCGATCGCCCAGGCGGGGTGGCTCATCACGCTCTACGCCGCCGGCGTCGTCGTCGGCGCTCCGACCATCGCGGGTGTCGTGGCGAAGTACCCGCGCCACCGGGTCATGGTCTTCCTCGCGCTCGCCCTCACCCTCGGCAACGCGCTGACGCTCGTGCTGCCGACGTTCGAGCTCGTCGCGGCATCCCGGTTCCTCGCGGCGCTCCCGCACGGCGCCTACTTCGGCATCGGCGCGCTCGTCGCCGCCGACGTCCTGGGGCCGGGCAAGCGTGCGCAGGGCGTGGCGTTCGTGCTGACGGGCCTCACCATCGCCAACGTCGTGGGCGTTCCGCTCGGCACGTTCCTCGGTCAGCAGTTCGGATGGCGGGCCGCGTTCCTCGTCGTCGCGGCGATCTTCGCGCTGGCCACGGTCGCGATCGCCCTGACGGTCCCGAAGCACGCGGGGGAGCCGTCGCGCACCCTGCGCGCCGAACTGCGGGTCTTCGGTATCGGTCAGGTGTGGTTCGCCCTCGGTATCGGCGCGATCGGCTTCGGCGGCTTCTTCGCGGTGTACAGCTACGTCGCGACCCTCGTCACCGAGGCGGCCGGTTCACCGCAGTGGGCCGTGCCCATCGTGCTCGTCGTGGCCGGAGTCGGCATGACGATCGGAAACCTCGTCGGCGGCAGGCTCGCCGACCGCGACCTGCGCGGAAGCCTCCTCGGCGGTCTCGTCGCCCTCGCCCTGATCCAGGCGCTCCTCGCACTGACTGCCGGCTGGATCGTGACCGTGGGCCTGTTCGTCTTCCTCGTGGGGTTCTTCTCCGCGGCGCTGAGTCCGACGATTCAGACGCGCCTGATGGATGTCGCGGGCGACAATCAGTCCATCGCTGCGGCGCTGAACCACTCGGCCCTCAACATGGGCAACGCGCTGGGCGCGGCGCTCGGAGGGGCCGCGATCGCCGCCGGACTCGGATACGTCGCGCCGGTATGGGTGGGGGTCGTCCTCGCCCTCGCCGGATTCGGGGTCGCCTGCACGAGCTTCGCCGTCGAGGCTCGTGCGCGACGGCGGACGTCGTCCCGCGCACCGCGGCCCGACGCGCCCGCACCGACGCGCTGAGGCGTCAGCCCTCGAGCAGCCGTCGCAGATGGGCGCCGACGACCGGTGTCTCGATGAGGAACGCGTCGTGACCGAAGTCGCTCGAGATCACCACCGCAGCGTCGTCGATCGTCGATCGGATGCCGCGGGCGATGCGGTGCTGCCCCTCGACGGGGAACAGCCGGTCGGAGTCGATGCCCAGTACGAGCGTGCGCGCGGTGACGCGTGCCAGCGCGTCTTCGATCCCGCCGCGGTCACGACCGACGTCGTGCGAGTTCATCGCCTCGACGAGCGTGATGTAGCTGTTCGCGTCGAAGCGTCGCGTGAACTTGTTGCCGTGGAAGTCGAGGTAGCTCTCCACCGCGAAGCGTCCACCGAGGCCGAGCGGGCTCTTGCCCGACTGCCACGTTCGCTGGAAGCGCAGATTCAGCTCGGTCGGGCTGCGGTAGTTCAGCAGAGCCATGCGGCGCGCGAGTGCGAGGCCGCGGTGGGGGCCGTCGCCGTCGGCAGCGTCGTAGTACTCGCCGTCCTGGAACCGCGGGTCGATGCGGATGGCCTCGAGCTGCACGGAGTTCAGCGCGATCTGGTCGGCGGTGTTGACGGGCGGGGCGGCGAGGATGGCGAGTCGCTCCAGGCGGTCGGGGTGACCCACGCCCCACTCGAGCGCGTGCATGCCGCCCATCGATCCGCCGACGACCGCGGCCCATACCTCGACCCCGAGGGCGTCGGCCAGCCGCACCTGCGCGGCGACCTGATCGCGGATCGTGAGGTAGGGGAACCGAGCCGCCCATTCGTAGCCGTCGGACGAGATCGACGAGGGGCCCGTCGAGCCCTGGCACCCGCCCAGCATGTTCGGGGCGACCACGAACCAGCGGTCGGTGTCGATCGCCAGACCGGGACCGACGATGTCCTCCCACCAGCCGGCCGTCGGGTGCCCCGGGCCCGCCTCGCCGCGCAGGTGGCTGTCGCCGGTGAGGGCGTGGAGCACGAGCACGGCGTTGTCGCGTTCGGGTGAGAGCTCGCCCCACGTCTCGTAGGCGAGGCGGAAGCTCGGCAGCTGCTCACCGCTCTCGGTGGCGAGCGGGCCGAACGCGCCGAAGCTCCGATGGCCGACGGGGTCGCCGTCGCGCCAGGCGCCCGTGGCGGGCGGGCGGCCGCGCAGCAGGCGCGCATCGGCCTCCGTGATCGGCGCGCTCGGCACCGTGTCCTCGGAGGTCTGCCAGTCCATGCGAGCCATTCTCCCGGGTGCGGGCGCACGCTGCTCGCGTGTTACGTCACGACCGGAACGGAGACACCTCGTAGGTCGCGCCGTGCTGGCCCGCGAGCGCGACGGGCACCCCGTCGACCGTCTGCACGAAGCTGCCGGTGGTGTCGACGCCCCGCGGCATCCGTCCGTCGATCTCCGGCAGGGTGCCCGCCGTCTCGTTCGAGATCCAGACGACGCGGCGGTTCACCCGTTTCCCGAGGGTGCTCACGAGGTCGGCGAAGCGGCGCCGTTCGTCGGCGTCGAGGTACAGGAGCACCGCGCTGTGGAACACGACGAGCGTCGCGTCGGGAGGGCTTTCGGCCGCGACCGCGGGGAGGCGGTCGAGGATGTCGCCGGCGACGATGCGCGGCGGGTCGGCCCGGGCCACCTCGACCGCTGCCCGCAGCCGACCGACGCGCTCGTCGTGAACGGAGCCCGGCCAGACGAGCGTCTCGAGCCAGGAGACCGCGTCCGTATCGAGCACGTCGATCGGGGCGAGGTCGATGCCGGCGCGCCAGACGACGTCGGGGAGGGAGTCGGGCACGGCGTCGGGATCGTCGATGCGGCAGCGCAGCAGCGGGCGCGGAGCGGCATCGGGTCCCGCGGGCACGATGGTCCGGGGGTGCTCGCCGCCGGGAGACGAGTACTCGTACGCGTACCGATCGGGATAGAGGCAGAGGCCGGCGGCGGTGCCGGTCTCGAGCAGGGCGATCGGGCCGTCGATGCGCGAAAGGGGAGGCAGGAGGGTGGCGCAGCGTCCGACCTCGTTGGTCTGCGTGCGGCGCTCCGCCGTGATGGCGGCGACCCGTTCCCACTCCGAGACCAGGCGTTCGCGCCACGCGGCGAACGGCTCGAGTCCGCAGCCGGCCCAGCGTGCGGCGGCGAAGACGAGGTTCGGCTGACCGCGGCGCTCGCCGAGCAGCGCGATCCGCTCGGTGAGCTCGTCGTCGCCCGCGATCCCGGTGGCCCATTCGGCGTAGATCGGCGAGCTGTCCCGGGCCCAGTCGGCGAACGAATGGTAGCGGCGGGAGGTAGCGGCGTCCATCGCTTCAGAGTAGATGCGCTGGGCGTCACGATCGTCGCGTAAGATACCGCGAAGCAAGGGGAGTACTTCCGCCTGCGGCGCTCTCGTCATTACGGATCCGACGTCGGATTCCGGGACGCCGGTCCCTCCGGGGATGAAGGAGACCTGGCCGTTCGCTACTGTCGACCCCTTGGAGCCTTCGTGGACATCACTCCGCTCGTGTGGATCATCACCATCGCGGTGACCATCGCCTTCTTCGTGTACGAGTTCTTCGCGCACGTGCGCACGCCGCACGAGCCGACGATCGCCGAATCCGCGCGCTGGTCGGCGTTCTACATCGGCCTCGCGCTCATCTTCGGCGTGGTCATCGGCTTCGTGCCGGGCTGGGGCTGGGTGTTCGCGGGCGAGTACTTCGCCGGCTACCTGACCGAGAAGGCGCTGTCGATCGACAATCTCTTCGTCTTCCTCATCATCATGACCGGCTTCGCGGTGCCGAAGAAGTACCAGCAGAAGGTGCTGATGATCGGCATCGTGATCGCGCTCATCATGCGCGGCGCGTTCATCGCCATCGGCGCGGCCCTCATCGACAACTTCTCGTGGATCTTCTATATCTTCGGCGCGCTGCTGCTGTTCCTCGCCTACCGTCAGGCTTTCTCGCACGGTGACTCCGACCCGGCCAACGGCAAGTTCATGCGCTTCGTCCGCCGCCACCTCCCCGTGACCGACGAGTACAACGGCGACAAGCTGACGGTGAAGAAGGACGGCAAGCGGTTCGTCACCCCGATGCTGCTGGTGATCATCGCGATCGGCTTCATCGACCTCGTCTTCGCGGTCGACTCGATCCCCGCGATCTACGGTCTGACCAACGAGGCGTACATCGTCTTCACGGCGAACGCCTTCGCCCTGATGGGCCTGCGCCAGCTGTTCTTCCTCATCGGCGGTCTGCTGGAGCGTCTGGTCTACCTCGCGCAGGGCCTCGCCGTCATCCTCGCCTTCATCGGTGTGAAGCTCGTCTTCCACGCGCTCCACGTCAACGAGCTGCCGTTCATCAACGGCGGCGAGCCGCTGCTGTGGGTTCCTGAGATCCCGATCTGGTTCTCGCTGCTGTTCATCGCCGCCACCGTCGCGGTCGCCACCGTAGCGAGCCTCGCCAAGACCCGTGGCGACAAGGCGAAGAACGACCGCGAGCAGGTTCAGGGCGAGGAGATCACCACGGCCACCGACGCCGACTGACGGCCCCGCGAACGACGGATGCCCCGGCACCACCGCTCACGGTGGGCCGGGGCATCCGGTCGTTCTGAGGAGGAACGATCAGGCGCGCGCCGCCTCGACGACGTTGCGCGCGGCCGCGAGGGCCTGCTCGAGGTCGGCCTTGAGGTCGTCGATGTTCTCGAGACCGACCGACAGGCGGACGAGGCCCGGGGTGACACCGGTCGTGAGCTGCTGCTCCGGGGTCAGCTGCGAGTGGGTCGTGGATGCGGGGTGGATGACGAGCGAGCGCACGTCGCCGATGTTCGCCAGGTGGCTGAAGAGCTGGAGCGAGTCGACGAACGCGCGTCCGGCGGCGACGCCGCCCTTCAGCTCGAACGACAGCACCGCGCCGACGCCCTTCGGGGCGTAGCGGTTGGCAGCGGCGTACCAGGGCGAGGTCGGCAGGCCCGAGTAGTTCACCGACGCGATGTCGTCGTGGTTCTCGAGCCACTCCGCGATCTCCTGCGCGTTCTGCACGTGGCGCTCGATGCGCAGCGACAGCGTCTCGATGCCTTGGATCAGCAGCCAGGCGCTCTGCGGCGAGATCGCGGCGCCGAGGTCGCGCAGCAGCTGCACGCGGGCCTTGATGACGTAGGCGAGGCCGTCGCCGACCGCCTGGGTGTAGACGGCGCCGTGGTACGAGGGGTCGGGCGTCGTGAGGCCCGGGAAGCGCTCCGAGTGCTCGGACCACGGGAAGCTGCCGCCGTCGACGATGACGCCGCCGATGACCGTGCCGTGCCCGCCGAGGAACTTCGTGGCGGAGTGCACGACGATGTCGGCGCCGTGCTCGAAGGGGCGGATGAGGTAGGGCGTGGCGATCGTGTTGTCGACGATGAGCGGCACACCGGCCTCGTGGGCGACGTCGGAGACGCCGCGGATGTCGAGGACGTTGATCTGCGGGTTGCCGATCGTCTCGGCGAAGAAGAGCTTCGTGTTGGGGCGCACCGCGCGGCGCCACTCCTCGAGGTCGTCCTGGTTCTCGACGAACGTGACCTCGATGCCGAGCTTGGCGAGCGTGTACTTGAACAGGTTGTACGTGCCGCCGTAGATCGAGCTCGAGGCGACGAAGTGGTCTCCGGCTTCGGCGATGTTGAGGATCGCGAAGGTCTCGGCGGCCTGACCCGACGCGACGAGGAGAGCGCCGGTGCCGCCCTCGAGTGCGGCGAGCCGCTGCTCGACGACATCCTGGGTGGGGTTCTGGATGCGCGTGTAGATGTTGCCGAACTCCGCCAGCGAGAACAGGTTCGCGGCGTGGTCGGAGTTGTCGAACACGTACGAGGTCGTCTGGTAGATCGGCGTCGCCCGTGCCTTGGTCACCGGGTCCGGTGCGGCTCCGGTGTGGATCTGCTTCGTCTCGAAGCGCCAGTTCTCGGATGCGGACATGCGTGGCTCCATCGGGTCGGGAAGCGGCGACGGTCGCCGGCCTGGGTCGAGCGTACGGAAACCGGATGTGCCCGACAATGCGCGGGACACGCTGCGTAACCTGACGGCTACGGTGGAGGGATGACGCGACGTGCAGTGGTCACAGGTGCGAGTTCGGGAATCGGCGAGGCGGTCGTCCGCGCGCTGAGGGCATCGGGATGGGAGGTGGTCGGCGTCGCCCGCCGGGCCGAACGGCTCGAGGCGCTCGATGCCGAGGTCGGCTCCGCGTCATTCGCCGCGGATCTGACCCGCGAGGCGGATGTCGCCGCGCTCACCGAGCACCTCGCCGCCTCCGGCGACGTCCACGCCCTCGTGCACGTCGCGGGCGGGGCTCGCGGCACCGACCGCGTCGAAGACGGTGCGGCCGAAGACTGGCAGTGGATGTTCGAGGCGAACGTCCTGTCGGCGCAGCGGCTGACCGCGGCTCTCCTCCCGCTGCTCCGACGCGCTGTCGCAGCAGGCGCCGGCCATGCCGACACCGTCTACGTCACCTCGACCGCAGCTCAGACGGCCTACCCCGGCGGAGCCGGCTACAACGCGGCGAAGGCGGGGGAATCGATGCTCGTCCACGCGCTCCGGCTCGAGCTGAACGGTGAGCCCATCCGCGTGGTCGAGATCGCCCCCGGCATGGTGCGCACGGAGGAGTTCACCCTCAATCGTCTCGGCGGCGACCGGGAAGCGACCGATCGCCTGTACGAGGGCGTCGAGCAGCCGCTCGTCGCCGAAGACGTGGCGGATGTCGCAGCCTACGCGCTGAACGCACCAGGCCACGTCAACCTCGATCTGGTGACGATGCGTCCCGTCGCGCAGTCCGCGCAGCACCTGCTGGCGCGGGGACCGCTGCGTCCTCGATCCGCCGAGGCCTGAGGGGGCGTCCCCGCTCAGCCGCGGGGCTGAGCGACCGCGTCGCCCGTCCCGTCCGCGGCTCGCGCCACCGGCGGCTCGTCGGCATCGGCGAACGCCACGCGCGGCACGACGAACAGCAGAGCCGCCGCGACGAAGCCGCCGGCGGCGCAGATCGCCCAGACGGTGAGATAACCGCCGAGGGAGGCGGCGGTCTCGCTCGCGACGACACCCGCACCGGCGGCGAGGACGACGCCGAAGACCGCCGATGAGAACGTTCCGCCGATGGTCTTCGTCGTGTTGGTCATCGCCGACGCCACGCCCGTCTGTCCGCGCGGTGCTGCGGCGGCGGCGGCCGCCGGCATGGCCCCGACCAGGGCGCCGCAGCCCAGGCCCGCGATGCAGAGGTTGAGCAGCACCTGCCACAGCTCCCGGTGGAACGGCAGGAAGAGCGCATAGCCGACGCCGACGAGCAGCGCCGCGACGATGAGCACGATGCGGGGACTCGCGCGGCGCGAGGTGACCGCGAACAGCACGGCACCGACGATGAGAGACACGAGGTAGACCCCGATGATGTTCGACCTGTCGGTGGCGTCGAGCCCCAGCCCGTATCCGAGGGCGGGGTCCGTGCCCGCGTAGGTCGACAGCGGGCCCTGCGCGCCGAGGAGGCTGATACCGACCAGGAACGCGGTGGCCTGCACCGGCCACATCTCCGGTCGGGCGAGCATCCGCACATCGACCGCGGGGTCGGCCTGGCGCAGCTCGAACCGTCCGAAGACGACGAAACCCACGATTCCCGCGAGCAGCAGCGCCCACACCCAGAAGGCCGCGGGGCCGTTCAAGCGGAGGAACGTCAGGGCGCTGGTGACGAACAGCAACGAGACCGCGAGGAGCGCGAAGCCGCGTGAGTCCAGCTGCCGCCGGCCCGGCTCGGGCTGAGACTCGGGCACCCAGAGCCAGATGACGACGGCGACGAGAGTCACCGCCACGGCCGGCACGATCAGCGTCAACGTCATGTCGCCGGCCGTGGCGGCGTAGATCCGGCCCGCGGCCAAAGCGCCCATGATGGCGCCCGCCTGGAGCCCGACGACCAGCAGCCCCGCCGCACGGCGGGTGAGCGAGACCCCGCGGCTCTGCCGTCTGCCGCGTTCGAAGATGAGCGCGATCTCGAGGGGGAGCCAGACGACGTAGAAGCCCTGCAGCGCCCAGGCGATGAGGAAGGTCCAGAAGGATGCCGCGAACGCGAGCCACCAGGTCGCTGCGGCGGTGAGGACGGCCGCGACGAGCAGGATCCGCTTGTGCCCGTACATGTCGCCGAGCTTCGCCAGCACCGGCACGACGAGCGCTGAGAGCAGAAGCTGCGCGGCCTCGAACCAGTTCACGTCCGAGTCGTGGATCCCGAGCTCGGCGACGATGTCGCTGAAGAGCGGGACGTAGTAGCCCTGCAGGATGCCGCTGACGATCTCTACCAGGATGAACCAGCCGATCAGACCCGCGGTGACGCCCAGGGCGGAGGTGCGCAGCGTCGTCGACACGGGGTGAGCATACCGCCGCGACCGGCCTACCCTGGGAGTGTGACGCCGCGCTCCCTCACCGACCTCGCCGCCGACGGACTGGTGGCACCCGACTGGGCCGAGGCGCTGCAGCCCGTTGCGGCCGACATCGCCGCGCTCGGCGACCGGATGCGCGCAGAGACCGCTGCGGGCCGGGGTTACCTGCCCGCCGGTGACCGCGTGCTGCGAGCGTTCCAGCGGCCGATGGCCGACGTCCGCGTCCTGATCGTCGGTCAGGATCCCTACCCGACCCCGGGGCATCCGATCGGACTCTCCTTCGCGGTCGACGCACACGTGCGGCCATTGCCCCGGAGCCTCGGAAACATCTACCGGGAGCTCGAATCGGACCTCGGCATCGCCCCCGCGCCGCACGGCGACCTCTCCGCGTGGAGCGATCAGGGCGTTCTGCTGCTGAACCGCGTGCTGACCGTCGCCCCCGGTGCTCCCGCCTCGCACCGAGGGTGGGGCTGGGAGCGCGTCACCGAGCACGCGATCCGGGCGCTCGTGGCTCGCCGGCGTCCGCTCGTCGCGATCCTCTGGGGCAAGGATGCCGCGACCCTGCGGCCGCTCCTCGGCGATGCTGCGATCATCGCGTCGCCGCATCCGTCGCCGCTGTCCGCGAGCCGCGGCTTCTTCGGGTCGCGGCCGTTCTCGCGCGCGAACGAGCTGCTCGCCGAGCGTGGCGGCGAGCCGATCGACTGGCGCATTCCGGCGCTCTGACCGGCAGTCGTCATCGGCGTGAAACGTGCGCCCCGTAGAGTTGCTGCATGCTCGAGGAGGACTCCAACCGCGACCGTCGACGCCTTCCGCGGCACCTGCGTCGCCCGGCCGAACCCGAGCGGCCCTTCTCGTACGAGATCCGGCCGGCGCAGCCCGGCGACCTTCCCGACATCCGCGAGATCTACAACTACTACGTGACCAACTCGGTCGTGACCTTCGACGAGAAGAAGTGGTCGCTGGCGCAGTGGCGGGAGAAGTACGACTATCTCACCAAGCTCAAGCTTCCGTTCCTCGTCGCGGTCTCGCCGACGGGGCAGATCCTGGGATACGCCCTCGCGTCGCCGTGGAACGGCAAGACCGGATTCCGCTACACCGCCGAGACGTCCATCTATCTCGGCCAGGCGGCGACGGGGAAGGGGCTCGGACGAGCGCTGCTCGAAGCCCTCATCGAGGCCTGCCAGCTGCTCGGACTGCGCGAGATCGTCGCTGTCGTGAGCGACAAGGGCGCGGAGGCGTCGATCGCCCTGCACGAGCGTTTCGGTTTCGTCGAGGTCGGCCGGATGGGGCGCGTGGGTCACAAGTTCGGCCGCTGGCTGGGCACGATCTACCTGCAGAAGTCGCTCGAGCAGCCGAAGAAGGGACTGCGCGGACTCTTCGCGCAGAAGTCCGGCTGAGGCGTCACTCCTCGGCCACGCCCCCCGGCGTCGCCGAGCGTCCCGTCCGGACGGCGTCGACGAGCGAACGCCACGGTTCGTCGAGGTGGTCGTTCAACTCGGCCTGACGCGTCGTCTCGCTGTCGGTGACCGCGATCCGCCAATGGAAGCGGTCGGCCCCGCTCGATCCGGTCTTGCCTGCCGGTGCCGACGCGTCGATCTCCTGCCAGGGGCACCGCCCCACCAGCTCGCGCCAGCCGGCGCTTTCGGCCGGCGCCGGCTCGACTCGCCACGTCCGCGTCAGGCCGGCGAAACCGCCGGTGCGCTCCACGACGATCCGCAGCTCGGCCGTGGAACCATCGTCACGGGTGTCAGGCATCCTCCAGCACGCCGACGCCCTGCCATCCGGCACGCACGGCGGCGACCTCCTCCGTCTCCTCACCGTACTCGTCGGCGGCCTGGTCGATCGTGGCGGCGGCGAACGCAGCGAAGTCGGCGTCGGGGGAGAGCGCCCCCGAGGTGAGCGTGCGGTACCAGATGAGTCCCGCGCGTTCCCAGGCGTAGCCGCCCAGCCGCGTCGCGACGAGGTGGAACGCCCGATTCGGGATGCCCGAGTTGATGTGGACCCCGCCGTTGTCACTGGTCGTCACGGCGTAGTCGCGCATGTGTCCCGGCTGCGGGTCGCGTCCGAGCACGTCGTCGTCGTACGCCGACCCGGGCTCGGCCAGCGATCGGAGGGCGCGCCCCTGGACGGCATCCGTGAAGATGCCCGCACCGATGAGCCACGATGCCTGCTCGGCGCTCTGTCCGAGTCGATGCTGCTCGGTGAGTGCGCCGAAGACGTCGGACAGCGACTCGTTGAGAGCACCGGACTGGCCCGCGTAGGTCAGGCCTCCCGAGAACTCGGTGACGCCGTGAGCGAGCTCATGCGCGATGACGGTCAGCGACCCGGTGAATCCGGTGAACACCTCGCCGTCGCCGTCGCCGAACACCATGCGCTCGCCGTTCCAGAACGCGTTATCGTAGGCCTCGCCGTAGTGGACGGTGGCGGCGAGCACACCACCCCGACCGTCGATCGAATCGCGGCCGAAGGCGTCGAGGAAGAACGAGAACGTCGCGCCGAGTCCGTCGAACGCCTCGTCTGCCGCACGGTCGCCGGTGGGCGGATCGTCTTCACGACGGACGAGGACGCCCGGAAGCTCTTCGCGGCCCTGCGCGTCGGATACGGCCCGGTCGGCTGCGGCGATGCGCTCGGCGACGAGAGTGCCGCCCGGCTCGACGGAGAGACGCAGCTGCGAACGTCCGGCGAGATCGGACGGACGCGCGGCGAGGGTGGTCCGCGCGGCGACCGCGGCCCGCGCGAGGTGGGGCTCGCGAGCGGAGGCCACGCGGGCGAGGAGATACGGGGGGATGATCGCGCGCATGGCCTTACGGTAGCGGCGGTCACCGACATCGGGTGCGGAAGGTGACGTCTAGTCCTGCGCGCGATGCGGGTCGATCACGGGCACCGAGGCGAGCAGGCGCCGCGTGTAGGCGGCCTGGGGCTGGAGCAGCACCTTCTCGGTCGGCCCCTCCTCGACGATGCGCCCCTCGGTCATCACGACGACGTCGTCGCACAGGTTCTGGACCACGCCGATGTCATGCGAGACCAGCAGCAGCGTCATCCCCTGTTCCGCCCGCAGACGACGCAGGACGTCGAGGATCTGCGCCCGCACCGTCACGTCGAGGGCGGACAGCGGCTCGTCGCCGACGAGGATCGCCGGGCGGTGCGCGATCGCGCGCGCGAGGGCGATGCGCTGGCGCTGGCCGCCCGAGAACTCGTGCGGGTAGCGCTCGGCCGCGTCGGCATCCAATCCGACATCCGACAGCACCTCGCGAACGCGCGCTCGACGGTCACCCGGGATGTCGAGCGCCCAGAGCGGCTCGCCGACGATACGGCCCACGCTCATCCGGGGATCGAGCGAGGCGTACGGGTCTTGGAAGACGATGCCGGTGCGGCGGCGGAGCCAGTGCAGGCTGCGAGCCGACGCACGGGCGTCGACCGGACGCCCGTCGATCGTGATCGTTCCCGACGAGGGCGTGTCGAGGCCCAGGAGGAGCCGCACGAGTGTCGACTTGCCCGATCCCGACTCGCCGATGATGCCGAACGCCGAGCCCGACCGCACGTCGACATCGACATCGTCGAGCGCGACGGTCTCGCGCCGCGGTGCGCCGAGCCCGGTCGAACGCATCCGATAGCGCTTGCTCAGGCCGCGGGCCGAGATGAGGGCATCGCCGGTCATGCGTCTCCCTCCGGCCGCCACACCGTGGCGGTGGCATCGCGCAGCAGGCCGCGGGTGACCTCCGACCGCGGAGCGGTGAGCAGGTCGGCGACCGCGCCCGTCTCGACGACGCGACCGCGTTCGAGCACGACGGCCTCCGTCGCGACCTGCGACAGCACGGCCAGGTCGTGGGTGATGAAAAGCAGCGACATCCCGTCGTCGTCGACCAGTTCGCCCAGGAGCGCCAGGATCTCGGCCTGGATCGTCACGTCGAGGGCCGTCGTCGGCTCGTCCGCGATGAGCAGGCGCGGCCGGGCGGCCAGCGCCATGGCGATCGCGACCCGCTGACGTTGACCGCCCGAAAGCTGATGGGGGTAGCGGCGCAGAGCGCCCTCGGGCAGCCGAACCCGATCGGCGTCGGCCTGGGCGCGGGCGAGGGCGTCGCGGCGACCGACCCGGCCGTGGATGCGCAGCGGCTCCGCGATCTGCCGCCCCACCGTCCGCAGAGGGTTGAGGGCGGTCTGGGGCTCCTGGAAGACGATGCCGATCTGCTCGCCGCGCAGGGCCGCCAGCTCGCGATCGCGAAGTCCGAGCAGCTCCCGACCGTTCCATCGGATGCTGCCGTCGACCTCGGCGCCGTCGGGAAGCAGCCCGAGCACAGCCAGAGCGGTCAGTGACTTGCCCGACCCCGACTCTCCGATGAGGCCGACCCGGGCACCGTCGGCGACGCCGAACGACACGTCGTCGACCACGCGGCGCCCGTCGAGCACGATCGACAGGCCCTCGACCTCGAGACTCATGCGACCACCGCCGGCGTGTGCGAGGCGGCGGGGGAGCGGCGTCGGGCGAGCGTCGGGTCGGTTGCCTCGCGCAGACCGTCGCCGAGCAGGTTGAGCCCGAGCACGGTGATCGTGATGGCCAGCCCCGGCCACACGACGCTGAGCGGATGCGCGGTGAGGTACGTCTGCAGCTCGCTCAGCAGCAGCCCCCACGAGGGCTGCGTCGGCGGCGCGCCGAACCCGAGATAGCTCAGGCCCGCCTCGGCCAGCACAGCGACGGCCATGCCCCACGACAGCTGCACGATGAAGACCGGTGCGACGTTGGGGAGCAGATGGCGCACCGCGATCTGCGACGGCGTCAACCCGTTCGCGCGTGCCGCGAGCACGAAGTCGCTGTGCAGCGTGCGGCGGAGCTCCGGCCGCGTGACCCGCGCGATGTTGACGCCGAAGCCGATGCCGACGGAGATCACGACGACCCACAACGAGCCGCCCCACACCGCCGAGATCATCATCGCGATCAGCAGCACCGGAAAGGCGATCAGGATGTCGACGAGCACCGCGACGATCTCGCGGGTCCAGCGGCGGGTGAGCGCGCCGAGGCAGGCGAGTGCGATGCCGATCAGGGTGGCGACGATGCCCGCGCCCGCGGCGACGAGAACCGTCGTGCGCGCCCCCGCGATCAGCAGCGAGAGGATGTCGCGACCCGAGGCGTCCGTACCCAGCAGATGAGGCCAGCTCGGCGGGCTCCACCGCGCCGGGATGTCCACCCGCTGGGGGTCGAACGGCGTCCAGACGAGCGAGACGGCAGCCACGACCCCGATGGTGATGACCACGATGAGCCCGAAACGGCCGGCCGGAAGCGACCACAGCCGCCGCAGCCACGGCATGCGTTCGTTCACGAGGCCTCCCGCTGTCTCGGATCCAGACCGCGATGCACGAGGTCGACGATGAACCCCACGACGAGCACGACGGCCGTGAGCGCCAGGAGCTCGCCCTGGACCTTGGGCAGATCGCGCAGGCCGACATCGGCGACGAGCATGCGTCCGATGCCCGGGAGCGTGAACAGCTGCTCGATCACGACCGCCCCCACCACGATGCCTGCAACCTGCAGGCCGAGGACGCTGATGATCGACAGCCCCACCGTCGGCAGCCCGTGGCGCAGCAGCGCGGCGCGGCGCGTGAGGCCCTTCGCGGCCGCCGTCCGGACGAAGTCCTGGCCCATCGCCGACAGCGTCGCGCTGCGGACGAACCGCATCAGCATCGCGCCCTCGACGACGCCGATGGTGACCGCCGGAAGGATCAGCGCGGCGAAGGCCCGCGCCGGGTCCCCCCAGCCGCCGCGCGGGAAGCCCTGTGCGGGCAGCCAGCCGAGCCAGATCGCGAACACGACGACGAGCATCATGCCCGCCCAGACCACCGGCACGGCGGCGATCGCCTGGGCACCGAACGAAAGCGCCGTGCCGTCGGCGCGACCGCGACGTATCGCCGCGACGACGCCGAACGGGAGCGCGATGATCAGCGCCACCGCCATCGACATCAGTCCGAGGGGAACGGTGACCTGGGCCTTGGCGGCGAGCTCCGCCGCGACGGGTGAGCCGGTCACCAGCGAGGTGCCGAGATCGCCGCGGACCAGCCCCGCCATCCACTCGAGATACTGCGTCGGCAGCGGCACGTCGAGGCCGAGGCGCTCACGAAGCGCGGCGACCTGCTCCGGCGTCGAGGTGGTTCCCGCGATCTGCTGTGCGACGTCGCCGGGAAGGACCCGCAACGTCACGAAGATCAGCACGCTGGCGACGACCAGGCCCAGCAGGAGCAGGGCCAGTCGCGTCAGCGCGTAGCGGATCACCCGTCGCTCTTGGCGATCTCGGCGAGGTTGATGCGGGCGTTCACGTTGTCGATGGGCATGCCCGAGACGTTCGTGGCGACCGCGACCACCGAAGCCCAGTTGTAGAGCCAATCGGCGGCGTGGTCCTCGGACACGATCCGCGCAGCCTTCTTCAAGAGGTCATCGGCAGACTGCTCGTCCGTTGCGAGCAGCGACTGCGCGTAGAGATCCTGCACCTCGGCGTTGTCGTAGGTGAAGTAATAGTCTGGGTTCGCCCAGTTCTCGAAGTCGCGCGGCTCGGCGTGGTTGACGACGCTGAGCTCGTAGTCCTTATTCGTGTACACGTCGCTGAGCCAGGTGCCGAAGTCGACGGGGTTGACCCTGAGGTCGATCCCGACGTCGTTGAAGTTGGAGACCAGGATCTGGGGGACCGTCGTCCCGTAATCCGACGGGATCGTCAGAGTCAGCGACAGGTCGGAAACTCCCGCGTCGCTGAGCAGGGCGCGAGCCGCTTCGGGGTCGTATGACACGACGTCGGACAGATCTTCATAGCCGGGGTCGAGCTCGGGAATCGGACCGAACAACGTCTGGCCCGCGCCAACCGCCTCGACGATGGCATCGTGGTCGATCGCCGAGCGGATCGCCTCACGAACGCGCACGTCGGCCAGGGGACCGGTCGTGCTGTTCATCGCGAGCACGCTCTTGCCCGTTGAGACGCCCGTGTCGACGACGAAATCACCGTTGGCTTCGACCTGCTCGGCGAGGTTCGCGTCGAATCCAGTGAGAACGTCGACCTCGCCGGTTAGGGCGGCGTTGATGGCGGCCTGGGTGTCGGGGATGAAAACGAACGAGACCTCGGCGACCTTGGCTGCGTCACCCCAATAGGCGTCGTTGCGTTCGAGGGTCAGGCTCGCGCCCTGGCGCCAATCGCCCAACCGATAGGGCCCCGTTCCGTTGGCCTTCGTGCTGTAGTCGACCGTGTCGCCCTCTTTCATGATCAGGCCCGCGCGGCCTGTCAGATTCCACAGCAACGACGAGTCAGGCTGGTTGAGGATGAGGGTGATGGTCTGGCCGTCGGCGTTGATGGATGCGACATTCGCGAGGCGTTCCGAGTCGGCGAACTCGGCCGTGTCGCGGTGCGTCGTCAGCGACCACACGACATCCTGCGGGGTAAGCGGCTGCCCATCATGGAAGACGATCCCCTCGCGGAGGGTGAACGTGTACGTCAGCCCGTCCGCGGATACCTCGTGAGATGACGCGAGCCCGTCGACGACCTCACCATCGATCGTGCGGGCGACAAGCCCCTGATACACGTTGTCGATCAGGATCTGCTCGAGCGAGATGCCCGCGGTCTGCCGGATGTCGAGGTTCGAGGGCTCGAGCACCAGGCGGATGTTGACGCTGGCGTCCGGGTCAGGGGCGCCCATGGTGGCGGACGGCCCGGGCTCGGTCGACCCGGTGCAGCCGGCGAGGAGGAGGGTGCCTGCAGCCAGCAGTGCGGCGGCGGTCACGGTGGTGCGGCGGAGCATGTGGAGGAGGGTTCCTTTCGCAAGGGCGGTGGCATCGTTGCTGTCCGATGCGCGTCCGCGAACTCAGTGCGGCATACAGCCTAGGGTCCGCCGCGACCGCGAGACGCATTCACCGACGTCCAGCGTCGCACGGCGACTCCCTATTTCATCGAGAGCGGGCGGTGCGCAGGCTGAGCGGTGTCAGGCGGTGGTGGCGTCGCGGATGATGCGGGCGAGCTCGGTCGGGAGCTCCTCCTGCACATTGTGGCCCGATTCCACCGTGACGATGCGCGCTGCGGGAACGCGCTCGCCGAACCGATCGACGTCGGCATCGGTCAGATAGCCCCGTGTGCCGCGTACGAGCGTGATGGGCGCCGCCACGGCGGCGAAGTCTTCCCAGCCGGATGCCGCGAGGGTGGGCGCCAGCGCATCCTGCCGCTCGGATGCCGCGGCCGCGGCGCCGGGGTCGGCGGCAAGCTGGTTGGCGATGCGTGCGAAGTGGTGCTTCCACTCCACGCGGCCGTCGTCGCGCACGCGCGAGTTGAGGAAGACGCCGCGCTCGGCCGCGGTGCGGTCTCCGCCGAGCCCGAACGACAGTGCACGCTCGACCATCTCCGCGCGAGAGGCCCAGCTGGTCGGTCCGGCGAAGAACCGCCGGATCTGCGACGCCGCTCCGGCGGGGTCGAGCCCGGGCGCGATGTCGACGATCACGAGGGCACGCACGAGCTCGGGGTGCATCGCGGCGAGGGCTGCACCCGTCAGGCCGCCGAGCGACTGCCCGACCACGACCTGCGGCGTCGTCGTCCACTGCGCGAGCGCCGGAGCGATGTCGGCCGCGAGGGTCCGGCCCGTGTAGTCCGCGTCGTTGCGCCAGCCGGAGTCGCCGTGGCCCGGAAGGTCGAACGCCAGCGCCGGCCGCCCGAGCGCGAGGACGGTGCGATCCCATGTGTGGGCGTTGAGGCCGGCCCCGTGGAGAAGGGTCACCTCGGGCTCGCCGTCGCCGAGTCGCAGCGCGCTGATCGGGCGCCCGTCGGATGCGAAGGTGAACAGCCGCTCGGCCACGGGCGCCGGCACACCGGCTTCCGCAGCCTGGACGGGCAGGAACGAGAACTCGTCGAACGTGTCGTCGTGCACGGTGATCCTTCGCATTGGGGAGGGGACCATTCTCGCGCGACGGGGGAGGGCGGTGGATAGGGTTGACGCATGAATCCGGAGCGGCGCATCCATCTCGCCAAGGCGGCTCGTCCGGCCTACGACGCGCTCGACGCGTTCGCCCGCACGGTGGGCACCATCGCGCAGGATGCCGGCATCGACGAGCGTCTGAAAGAGCTCGCGCTCGTCCACAGCTCGCAGCTCAACGGCTGCGCCTACTGCGTGCGTGTGCATGTGGGCCGGGCGGTGGCCGCCGGTGTGACGGCCGACGAGATCGCCCAGCTCGCCACCTGGCGCGAGTCGGGGGTCTTCGACGAACGCGAGCGCACGGCTCTCGAGCTCGCCGAGGCGTATGTGCACATCGCCGACGAGGGCGTATCGGACGAGCTGTACGACCGCGTGGGCGGGGTCTTCTCCGAGGCGGAGTACGTCGCGTTGAGCTGGCTCTTCATCTCGATCAACGCGTTCAATCGCCTGACGATCGCGGGCCGGTACCCGGTGCCGCCGCTCCCGCGTCCCGCCGGATGAGCGGCGCGGCATCGCTCTCGGTACCGGGAGCCCTGAACTTCCGTGACACCGGTGGCCTGCGGGCAGGTAGCACCTCGACCCGGTCGGGCGTGCTCTATCGGTCGGGAAACCTCTTCCGTGTCGACGACGCCGGGCGCCGCGCTCTCAGCGATCTCGGGCTGCGCCGCATCATCGACCTCCGCGACGACGACGAGGTGCGTTCCGAGCCCACGGTTCTCGGCGATCTCGTCATCGCAACCCAGCGGGTGCCGCTGTTCCTGGGGTCGGTCGCCTCGTTGTTCCGCGCCGACATGTCGCTCGAGTCGATGTATCGCTCGCTCGTCGACGACTCGGCTCCGCGCGTGCTCGAGGTCGTCCGCGGGGTCATCGCCGATCAGCCGGTGCTCGTGCACTGCACGATCGGCAAGGACCGCACCGGAGTGACGATCGCGATGATCCTCGCGGCAGCGGGAGTGGACGAGGATGCCGTCGTCGACGACTACGCCCGCACGGAGACGATGCTGCCGGCCGAGCGCAACGCGCCGATCCTCGCGTATCTCCGCGCGCACCACCCCGACGCCCCGCAGCTCGTCGATCTGGCGACGCGCTCGCCGGCGCCGGTGATGCGCGGGCTCCTGGCCGACCTGCGCGAGCGATTCGGTTCCCCGGCCGACTACCTCCGGTCGCACGGACTCGCCGACGACGAGCTCGCCGAACTGCGCCGCATCATCCTGATGTGAGACCTCGGAGGAGGCGTGGGGTTTCGACTGGGTAGGTAAGGCATGCCTACACCGCGGGTATAGTGGAGTCATCATGACCGAGCTCCACAGCGCCGCCGCCTGTCGCGCCTCGAAGCACGTCCGGGTGCAGCACCTGGTGACGGCCGACGAGCACTCGCTCGCCGAGCTCGAGGCGCTCCTCGCAACGCTGCCGCTGTGCTCGACTGGGCGGGTCTTCATCGAAGTGCCCGACGCCGCGTGGATCGGAACCGTATCGGCGCCGGCCCGCATGGTCGTGACTTGGCTCGACCGTTCGCGCCGAACCGGCGCCCCGGGTTCGGGCCGCGGCTGCGGGTCGGGTGAGGCGCTCTCTCGCGCCGTCACCGCGTGGGCCGACGAGATGCTGTGCACGGATGCTGCGAAGGCGACGCGCGTGCACTTGCTGGGCGGGTTCCTCGGCACGGCCGACATCGTCGATCACCTCACCGCGCGCTGCGGAATGGCCGCCGCGTCGATCCACACGCCCGAGCGCTTCGGGCTCGCGACCGCCCGCTGAGGTCTGTCAGCGGCTCTCGGCGCGCCGAGGGATGTAGTTGCCGTCGGCCAGTCCCGCGTCGATCTCGAATCGGTTGCGCAGGGGATCGCGTCCTGCGATCAGGTAGAGAAGCGGCATGAGCATCCCGTAACGCCGCCACTGCCGCGCGTGCACGGCCTCGTGCGTGAGGATCCGTTCGCTCGGCTCGCGGTCGCCGGTGAGGAAGCACGATCCGACGCAGACGCCGCCGCGACCGAACGTCCAGCCCGGCATCCCGCGGAAGACCCACAGCCCGTGGCGGCGCTCGACGCGGCCGGTCGACCACAGCGTTCCCCAGGCGAATCCGAAGGCGGTGCCGATTCGGGCGCCGAACTGGCTGATGGGGGAGTCGAGCAGCACCCGAGGGATGAGCCGATCCAGCGACTCGCCGCGTGCGACCGCGGCGTCAGCTCGCTGCCGCCATCCGGCGGGCGGCATGCGGACACCGCTCACGCCAGGGCTCCGACGACCCGGAGCACGGAACCCATGTCGTCCACCACGGCTTCGGGATGCGGCGGGGCGAACCCCGAGACGGATGCGCCGATGAGCGGGAGGCGTCCGCGCAAGACGCCGATCGCGTTCGTGAGGGTCGGGATGTCGAGCCCGAACGGCACGGCCGCGCTCACTCCCGTGATCGCCGCGGGGTCGAGCACGTCGAGATCGACATGGACGTACACCGATGCCGCGCCGGTGGCCGCCACCGCATCGGCCAGGCGGGCCGGATCGGCCAGCTCGTCGACGCCGAGATGCGTCAGACCCGTCGAACGCATGACCTCGGTCTCTGCATCGTCGAACTCGCGGGCGCCCGCCAGAACGATGCGATCGGCGGGCACCGCGGCATCCGGTGACAACGGGGTCGCATCGAACACCGCGCGCAGGGCCATGCCGCCGAAGGCTCCCGAGGGCGATGACTCGGGAGTGTGCAGATCGCCGTGCGCGTCGAACCAGACGACGGTCGTGTCGGGATGCAGCGAGGCCGCGTGCGCGATCGCCGGCACGGCCACTCCGCAGTCGCCGCCGACGACCACCGCGTGCCCGCTCTGACCCCCGCCGCTCGAGCCGGCCGCGACGTCATCGGCCTCCACGAGGGCAGCCGTGATCAGGTCGCGGGTGCGCTGGAGCGAGCTGAAGCGGCGGATGCCGCTGCCGAGGGCCTCACCGGCCTCGACGGGCACATCGACCCGGACGGTCGCGCTGCGCGGGAGGTCGCCCGCAATCGCGTCAGCACCGTCGATCAGAGTCATCGACCGGGTCGAGGGCGAGCCCTGCCATTGCGGGACCACGATGAATCGGGTCATTCCTTCGTCTTTCGTCGGGCGTTGTCGGCGGATCGAGCACCGACGTCCGGGCGGCAGGGCCGGCCCGGACGTCGGCGTCGGGCGCTCAGCGCTCGATGGCGCCCGCGGCCCCGCCCGTCTTCAGCGCGGCGAGCCGTGCCTCGACCTCGGTGAGCTGACCGACATCCTCGAGGCTCTCGAACTGCGCGTCGAGGCTCGAGGCGGCGAGCTCCTGCTTGCCGGCGGCGAGCGCCTCCTGGCGGCGCACCTTGTCTTCGAAGCGACCGAGCTCGCTCGTCGGGTCGAGCACATCGATCGACTTGACGGCGTCGTGGACGCGGTTCTGCGCCTCGGCGGTCTTGGCGCGCGCGAGCAGCTCGGAGCGCTTCGCGCGCAGCTGGTCGAGCTTGACCTTCATGCCGTTGAGGCCGTCCTTGAGCTTCTCGACGACCTCGGTCTGGGTCGCGATGGTCGGCGCGATGGCGCGAGCCTCGTTCTCCTCGCTGATCTGCCGCTGCAGCGCGACCTTCGCGAGGTTGTCGAACTTGTCGGCGTCGGCGGTGTTGCCCACCGCGCGCAGCTCGTCGGCCTTGCGGCTCGCTGCCAGGGCCTTGTTGCCCCACTCAGCCGCGGCCTGGACGTCTTCCTGGTGGTCGCGTTCGAGCAGGCGCAGGTTGCCGATCGTCTCGGCGATCGCCGACTCCGCGTCCGCGATCGAGTTGGTGTAGTCCCGCACGAGCTGGTCGAGCATCTTCTGCGGGTCCTCGGCCTGGTCGAGGAGGGCGTTGATGTTCGCCTTCACAAGCGTCGAGATGCGACCGAAGATGGACTGCTTTGCCATCGGGGTTCCTTTCGTGGGTGGTCTGGAAGAGGAGAAAGTCGTCAGAAGCGGCCGCCGCCGCGGCGAGAGCGGCCTCCGCCGCCGAAACCTCCGCCGCCGCTGCGACCACGGGAACCGCCGCCGAACCCGCCGCGCGATCCGCCGAACCCGCCGCCCAGGCCGCCGCCGAAGCCGCTGCCGCCGAAGCCCGACGAGCGGCGTCCGGACGACCCGCCTCCGAGGAGCGAGTTCAGCACCATGCCGCCGATCATGGCACCCATCATGCCGTTGGAGCTCGAGCCGGACGACCCTGTTGCGAAGCCGCCGACATCACTGCGCGCCGCGTCGATCGCGAGTCCGCTCAGCTGCGTCGCACGCGTTGCATCGGCCAGTGCCCGCTCGGGTTCGATCTGCGCGGTCGCCTCGGCGCGGTCGAGCGAGGCGCGTGCTTCGGCGATGCGCGTTCGGGCGGTCGCGCCGACGGCGCCGCGCCTCGTACCGATGTAGTCCTCCGCGGCGGAGACCTGGGCGCGGGCCTGCTGCAGCTGCTGTTCGAGCGTCTGCCGTGCGCGGGCGGCCCGCTGCGCGGCATCCCGGGCGCCGGCAAGCGCAGCGTCGATCGCGGAGTTCGCACCCAGGAGCGCGGACAGTGCCGCCTGCGGGCGGCGGTGCTCGCCCGTCAGCTGAGCGCGCGCGGCATCGATCTGCTGCCGCGTGGCGGAAGCGACCGCGGCGAGTGCGCCGTCGGGGTCGGGGACGCCGACCGCTGCAGCGACATCCTGTTCGAGGTCGGTGATGAGCGCAGCGGCGTCGCGCTCGGCGGTGGCCAGGTCGGTCGCGACCTTCTCGACCGAGGCTTCCAGCTGAGCAGCTTGAGCGACAGCTCCCTCGGCTGTGCGCAGCGATACGGCAGCGGCGGCGCCGTCGCCCGCCGCGATCGACTGCTGCGCCGACGCGAGCTGCTCATCCGCGTAGGTCAGGCGGCTGCGAGCCTGCTCGGGGTTGTCGTCGATGGTCGCGAGCTCCTCGGGGGCGTACGCCGATCGCAACCGCTCGAGAGAGGTGACCGCCCCGTCGAGCCCGGCCCCGGCGGCGTTGCGCTCCTGCTGGATGCGCGCGAGCGCCTCGGGAGCGTTCTGCTCGAGGTCGCGCAGACGGTCGAACTCGTCGGCACGCGCGTCCAGCTCGGAGTCGGCGTGCGCGCACAGCTCGAGGATCCGCGTGTGGATGGCGCGGACATCGGCCTCGGTGTCGGGCTGGTCATCGTCCAGGCGCTGCTGCAGCGAGAACGCCTCATCGAGGTCGCGTCGCGCCTGAGCCAGCGTCTCGGCGAACGCAGCGGCTGCGTCGTCGCCGAACTGCGCAGTCGCGAATCCGAGCTCCTGCTCGCTGGTGCGGATGGCGTCGTCGGCTGCCACGAGCGCGCTGGCGGAGCGCCGGGCGAGCTGCTCGATCGGCTCGGCCGCCGCGCCACGGACGGAGGCGGGGGCGGCCCCGCCGCGCCGACGGCGGACGAACACGACGATGACCGCGATCACGGCGCCCACGGCGAGGATCCCGAGGACGATCGTCAGGCTCGAAACGCCCGAGCCGTCCGACGCGCCGCCGGATCCGCCGCTGGATCCACCGACCGCAGCCGCGAGCCCTCCGGCTGCGGCGAACGCTGCGCCGCCCCAATCCTCTGCGCGGAGCTCCGGAAGGATGTCGCGGGTCTCGATCGTGCCCAGGGTGTCGCCGTCGACCGGGCCGTTGGTGTCGCCCGACAGGTAGAAGTTGCGCTGCTCGGTCGCGATCGCCAGCACGTACTGGGTCGTGCCGAGACCGCCGCGCTCGGCGACCGCGTTGGCCCAGCCTTCGGCGTCGGACGGAGTGGTGAAGGCGTCGACGTAGACGACCCACAGATCGACGCCCGCCTCGGAGCTCAACGCGGTGAGCCTCTCGTCGACCGCACGCTCCTCGCTCGACGAGAGCGCATCGGCCTGATCGACGACGCGTCCCGAGCCGAGGTCGACCGGGTCGGTCGCCCAGGCCGCGGCGGAGCCGCCCACGACGAACATCAGGCTCGCCACGATCGAGAGCGTCACCGCTCGGAGCACGCGCATCCGTTCCCCTTCCGAGGTCGGAGGACCGGCCTCGTCTCCACTCTATTGAGGGCGTCGTGTCCGAGCCTATGCCGGGACTGTGAATCAGCGGGCAGCGGAATCGCGGCGCGGATACCCGGCGACAGGAACGGCCGCGGTTACGCTGACCGGCGGCCCGACGGGGCACGAGGCGGGAGGAATCATGGACGACAGATACGGCACCGATGTGCTCGCGAGCGGATGGCGGGACGCCGGACGCAAGGTCGTGCCCGAGGTGCCCGCCGATCCCGATCTCGTCGTCGAGGTCGCGTCGGACGGCTACTGCGGGGCCGTCGTGGCGGTGCGCGGCGGGAACGTCGAGCTCGAGGATCGCCTCGGAAAGGTGCGCCTGTTCCCGCTCGGGCGCGGCTTCCTCGTCGACGGCGAGCCGGTCAAGCTCGTGGCGCCGAAGGCGGCGCAGCCGGCCGGCCGGCTGCGGACCGCCTCGGGCTCGTTCGTGGCTCCGCAGCAGCGGGCGCGCGTGGCACGGGCGTCGCGCATCCTGGTGGAGGGGCGACACGACGCCGAGCTCGTCGAGAAGGTGTGGGGTGCTGACCTCCGCGTCGAAGGCGTCGTGGTCGAGTATCTGCAGGGGATCGACCTGCTGGCGGACCTCCTGCGAGACGAGCCGCCCTCCGCCGAGCGTCGCTACGGAGTGCTCGTCGACCATCTGGTCGCGGGCTCGAAGGAGACCCGCATCGCGGAGCAGATCCTGCGCGGTCCGCACGGCGCCCATCTCAAGATCGTCGGGCACCCCCACATCGACGTCTGGCAGTGCGTCCGCCCCGAGGCCGTCGGCATCCGTGCGTGGCCTCAGGTGCCGCGCGGCATCGAGTGGAAGACCGGCGTCTGCCGTGCCCTCGGCTGGCCCGCCGAGGACCAGGCCGACATCGCGCACGCGTGGCAGCGCATCCTCGGATCTGTTCGCACCTACCGCGACCTCGATCCTGCGCTGCTGGGCAGGGTCGAGGAGCTCATCGACTTCGTCACGGCCTGACCGAACGCGCCGGCTCGGCGCCGCCCCGGCCGGTCGATACCCTGGACTCATGCCGCAGACCGACGCGCCCGACACCGGTGACGAACCCCGCTACCGTGAGCGGCCCGTGTCGTTCGCGCGTCGGAGCGGACGGATGAGCGATGGACAGGAGCGAGCCTGGAACCAGCTCGGCGACTTCTACAACATCCCCGTCGAGCGCGATCAGGCCGTGCTGAGCGTCCGCCCAGGCTCGGAGGTCGATCCTGCGGCGTTGTTCGGCCGCAGCGCGCCGCTCGTGGTCGAGATCGGCTCCGGGCAGGGGCACGCCATCGTCGCGGCCGCGCAAGCCGCGCCCGAGACCGACTTCCTCGCCGTCGAGGTGTTCCGGGCCGGGCTCGCCCGCACCATGCTCGACGCCGATCGTGCCGGCGTGCGAAACCTGCGCCTCGTCGAGGCGAACGCGCCGGAGGTGCTCGAGCACCTGCTGCCGGCGGCATCCGTCGACGAGCTCTGGATCTTCTTCTCCGACCCCTGGCACAAGACGCGTCACACGAAGCGGCGCCTCATCTCGCCGGATTTCACGCCATTGGCCGCGCGGGTGATCAAGCCCGGCGGCGTGCTGCGTCTGGCGACCGACTGGGAGGACTACGCCCGACAGATGCGCGAGGTGATGGGGGATGCCGCGGGCTTCGCCCCCGCCTTCGACGGAGAGTGGGCGCCGCGCTTCGAGGGACGCGTGATGACGGCCTTCGAGCGTAAGGGCATCGCGAAGGGGCGCGACATCCGCGACCTCGCCTACCGCCGCATCGACGCGGCCTGACGGGAGGGCGGACGCCGTGAAGACGCACCCGGGACTGGCCGCTCGTCCGATCGTCTCGGCGAGCACCGTGCCGGCGCTTCTGGTGTGTCTGGCTGCACCCGCCTTCTTCGTGCTGCTGCAGCCCTGGCTCGGGTGGACGCTGCTCGTGCTCGGCCTCATCGCCGCCCTCGGTGTCGACCGGTGGCGCGTGGGCGAGGATACGCGGCCCTCGCTGGCGCGCGATCTCTCGCTCATCGCCCTCGGTCTCGTCGTCGTGAGCCTGATCGATCTGAAGGCCGAGCTCGACAACCTCGCGATGCTGCGCTTCACCCTCGCGCTGGGAGGTGCGGTGCTGTTGCCGTACCTCGTGTCTCGCTTCGTCTACCGCGATCACGCGATCCGCTTCCCCTGGCGTGGCGGAGGGCGCTGGACGACGTTCCAGCGGGTCTGGCTCGCCGCCGTGCTCGTGCTCGGGTGGCTCATCCTGCCCTTCTACTTCATCACCTCGGGCGTCTACACGAACTGGCCGGTCGTCGACACCCCCGATCTCATCGCGCGCCTCTTCATCGGCGTCGGTGCCGTGGGCATCTGGGACGAGCTGTTCTTCATCTGCACGTGCTTCGCGCTTCTCCGGCGGCACTTCGCCGACGTGTCGGCGAACGCTCTGCAGACGATCGTGTTCGTCTCCTTCCTCTGGGAGCTCGGGTACCGCGCCTGGGGTCCGGTGCTGACGATCCCGTTCGCGCTCCTTCAGGGCTACATCTTCCTGCGCACGCGGTCGCTCACCTACGTCGTGACGGTGCACCTGCTCTTCGACGCCGTCGTCTTCGGCGTCCTCGTCCACGCGCACAATCCGGGGCTTCTGAACGTCCTCTTCCTCGTCCCTGCGCCCTGACGCGAGCTACGCTGGAAGACGGGGCCCCGGCCGGGCCCGCGGACGAGGGAGCAGTACCCGCACCAGACAAGACTGACTCGGACAGGTCTGTCATGGCATGGGTGATCCTGATCGCATCCGGCGTCCTCGAGGCGGTGTGGGCCGCCGCGCTCGCGGCATCCGAGGGATTCCGGCGGAAACGACCGGCTCTGCTGTTCGCCCTCGCGCTCACCGCGAGCATGGCGGGACTCGCGTTCGCGATGACGGAGCTGCCGACCGGCACCGCCTACGCCGTGTGGGTCGGTGTCGGCGCAACGCTCACTGTCGTGTGGGCGATGGTCACCCGTCGCGAGCGCGCGTCGACCGCGCGCATCCTCTTGCTTCTGCTCCTGGTCGCCTGCGTCGTCGGCCTCAAGGTGGTGAGCTGACATGACACGTGCATGGACGATCCTGCTCGCCAGCGCGGTCTGCGAGGCTGTCTGGGCGACGGCCCTGGGCGAATCGGACGGGCTACGCCACCCCGTGCCGAGTGTCGTGTTCGCCATCGGTCTGCTGCTCAGCATGCTCGGGCTCGGACGCGCCATGAAGCACATTCCCATCGGTACGGCCTATGCGGTCTGGGTGGGGGTGGGCGCAGCGCTGACCGTGACCTGGTCGATCGCGACGGGCGCTGAGGCGTTCGCTCCGGGCAAGGTGGTCTTCATCGCCGGCATCGTGGTCGCTGTCATCGGCTTGAAGCTCGTTCCGGCCACGAGCAGGACTGCGGCGCGAGCGTCACAGCCGAGCGAGGAGCGCGGGACCGAAGACGAGAGCGGCGGCGATCGGCACGACGAGGGCCGCTAGGGCGATGATGCCGAGGATGGCGATGTTGCCCAGGATCGAGCCGACCAGGGCGCGACCGCGGCCGGCGGCGAGGTGGATGCGGTCGAGGGGAGAGAGGGGAGCGGCGGTCACGGTTCGACGCTACGAAGCGGTGGCCCTGCGAGGCGTCGGTCGATCGGCTGAGAAGCATCCCCCTGCGGGATGATCCGTGCCTCACGCGTGTCAATACCCTCGGTCCGCGCCGGCTCGGTGCGTAGCGTCGCGGTCACGCAACGACGAGAGGACGAACACATGAGCGAGCGAGAGCGCCCCGACATCCCGGGCGACGACATCGAGACCGGAACCGCCACCGGCGGGGCATCGGCCTTTCCCGGGGCTCCGAGCGCGGCGCCCGACGAGCCCGCGCCGGAGGGTCATGGCGGAGATGCCGACACGACGACCGATGACGACGGTCAGCCGCTCGACAACCCCTCGGGCGGTTGAGAGGTCGCGCGACTGTCGCCATCGAGTCGGCTGTCAAGACGGCGACCGAGGGCTGGTCCCGGTGCGAGCCTGGACCCACGGATGACGACCACCCCAGATCGAAGGAGAAACGATGAGTGACAACGAAGACCCCCGCGCGATCCTGGCGGAGCTGCTGCCCGAGTTCCGGTTCGCCATGGTGACGACGGTCGACGAATCGGGGAAGCTCACAGCGCGCCCGCTGACGGTGCAGGAGGCCGAGTTCGACGGAGACCTCTGGTTCGTCGTCGACCGCGGATCGTCCGTCGCGACCCACGTGGCCTCGCGGCCCGCCGTCGGCGTCGCCCTCAGCAAGGACGACGCGTGGGTCTCGCTCGCCGGTGAGGCGACCATCGTCGACGACCGCGCTCGCCTCGAACACTACTGGTCGAGCACTCTCGAGGCCTGGTTCCCCGACGGCCCGGACGATCCTCGCATCACGCTGCTGCGGGTCGACGCGATCTCGGGGGAGTACTGGAGCAGCGCCGGCGGACGCATCGCGACCGCCATCGGCCTGATCAAGTCGAAGATCACCGGTGAGACCTACGAGGGCCGCAACGAGAAGCTGGACCTCTGAGTCTCCGGGCCTCTACGCCACGATGGGCCGTCGCCGCTGCTGCGGGACGGCCCATCGTCGTCGTGCGGAGCAGTCCTACTTCGCGAGGAAGGCGAGCAGGGCGTCGTTGAACTCGCGGGCGTGGCTCACGTTGAGGCCGTGAGGCGCATCTTCGATGAGCGCCAGCTCGCTGCCCGGAAGCTGCTCATGGGTTCGCTTGCCCGAGCCTTCGAAGGGGACGGTGCCGTCGCCGTCGCCGTGGATGATCAGCGCGGGCACGGTCACCGCGGCCAGATCGCGGCGGAAGTCGGTCGTCGCCCACGCCTCCATCGACTTCAGTGCCGCGTGGTGGTCGGCCTGGCGCGCGAGTGCGAGGGCCTCCTGGCGCTGCTCCTCCGTGACCTTGAGCTCGCCGTCGACGGAGAAAAAGGCGGTCGTGAAGTCGTCGTAGAAGGTCGCTTCATCCGCTCGGAGCCCGTTCTCCATCTCGTCGGCGGCCTCCTGCGTGAGCGGGCCCTCGGGATTGTCGGGCGTCTGCGCCAGGTACGGCGGCACCGCGGCGGCGAATACGACACTGTGCAACCGGTCCTGGCCGTGGTTCGCGACGTAACGCGCGACCTCACCGCCTCCCATCGAGAAGCCGACCAGGGTCGCGTCGCGCAGATCGAGGGTGTCGAGGACGGATGCCAGGTCCTGGGCGAACGTGTTGTAGTCGTAGCCCGAGCGCGGCTTGTCGCTGCGACCGAAGCCGCGGCGGTCGTAGGCGACGACGCGGTACCCGGCCGCGGTGAGGGCGGGGATCTGCTCGGACCACGACTGCGCCGACAGTGGCCAGCCGTGGATCAGGACGACGGGGCGGCCCGAGCCGCCGGTGTCGTCGACGTGCAGCTCGATGTCGTTGAAGATGCCCTTGTGCGCAGTGATCTCAGTCATGACGACATCGTCATCGCGTCGGGAGTTTTTCTCGACCCGTTGACGGTTCAGAAAGCCGAGGCTAGGGCCCTGCGGCAGACTGGGGGGAATGAGGTCAGCATGACGCCCGGGGCGATCCGTGCCGGAAGGTGACAGCGTCTTCCGAATGGCGGCCCGGCTGCGGCCGCAGGTCGTGGGTCGCATGATCTCGTCCGGAGAGCTCCGCTCGGGCTCGGCTGCCGGGACATCCCTGGCCGGTTGGCGGATCGCGGGGCTCGAGACCCGTGGCAAACATCTGATCACCTGGCTCGATCCCGGTTTCGCACTCCACACGCATCTTCTGATGCAGGGGTCGTGGACGGTGACCCGTTCGGGACGCACGGTTCCGGTGCGCGTGCAGTCGGCCGTGCGAGTGCGAGCCGAGTTCGAGGGGGGTGTGACGCTCTGGGGCATCGACATGCCCGTCGTCGAGCTGTTGCGTGCCAATAGCGTGGCGACCGCGCTCGGTCACCTGGGGCCGGACCCGCTGCGCGATGATTGGGATGCTGTGGAGGCCGTGCGGCGGCTCGGCGCCCGTCCGGATCGAGCGTTCGTCGGCGCGCTCCTCGATCAGCGCAACATCGCGGGTCTGGGAAACCTCTGGGCCAACGAGCTGGCCTTCCTCTCGGGCGTCCACCCGTTCGATCCCGTCGCCACCGCCGACCTGGATTCGCTCGTCGCACGTGCCGCGCGTGCTCTGCGCCTCTCCGCGACAGTGCCCGGCATGTACCAGGTGACCACCGGCTCCACGCGGCGCGGCAGTGCCCACTGGGTGGCTGGCCGCGCCGGCAGGCCGTGCCTCAGGTGCGGGACGCGCATCCTCGTACGCGCCGAGGTGTCGGGTGATCCGGAACGGCGACGCACGTGGTGGTGCCCCGCCTGCCAGCCCCGCCGAAGCTGAAGGATCAGCCGGTGGGCGCTGCTCCGCGCTGACCCTGGAGACGGGGTGCCGGCTCGACGGAGTCGACGGCGTCCTGCATGCGCGAGAGGAAGTCGATCACGGCTGCGGTCGCCTCGGGCGTGGTCTCGTCGGCCACCTGATGCATACGGTCGTGCATGGCCGACAACGTGGAGCGGACCTCGTCGTCTGCGCGTTCCGTCGGTTCCAGGTAGACGCTGCGGCGATCGCTCGGATGCGGCACACGACGGAGGTAGCCCGCAGACTCCAGGCGGTCGAGCAGGCT
Organism: Microbacterium sp. TS-1; assembly: GCF_000509385.1. Lineage (NCBI taxonomy): Bacteria > Bacillati > Actinomycetota > Actinomycetes > Micrococcales > Microbacteriaceae > Microbacterium > Microbacterium sp. TS-1. Next base: position 372,433 of record NZ_BASQ01000002.1, on the reverse strand, counting down.
CGTGGTGCTGGCCGAGGATATGCCGAGGTACTTCGCGACATCCCCCGGCTTCACGGGAATGTTGCGCGACTGCGCGCGCAGAAGCTGTCGGATGACCAGCAACTCGTTCTCGCCCATAGACATCGACTCGCGGGTCCGGCGGCGCATGGCCGCCTCCGCGGCCTGGTACAGGCGCAACGCCTCGAGCGCGCTGGTCGCACGCCGACGCTCGTCGTTGTAGAAGAAGCCGGTCATCTGCACACCTCCGCGTTCATGGCTGGTGAGTTTTACCTTAGCAGATATCTAACTTGACGAGATACTTGGCCACCTAGTAGCGTTCCGAACAAGTCATCCAGCATCTGTGAGGAGAGCAATCATGGGCCAGCTGTTCTACGGGAACACGTCCGAGTCGATCGAGGTCCCCGACCGCCTGCTCGCGCACCTCAAGGTGCTCGCCGCGACCAAGCTCCGCCGATCGGAGAGCTTCACGCTCACTTGGCGGCACGGGGCCGACGCCGCCGCGGGACGACAGACGATCTGGCTGCAGCCGTCCATCCCGCTCCGCTTCGTCTTCGACGGGCTCGAGGCGGAGAAGCTCGACTCCGCGCTGCTGACGGAGATGGCTCGTGCCGCCACCTCGTCCACCGGCCTCGTCGTCGACTTCGCCGACTTCGACGTCGCTCCCGCGCTTCCGGTCGCGCCCGCTCTGCCGACAAGCGGCGACATCGCACCCGTTCCGGGCGAACTGGCGACCGCAGCATGAGCCTTCTCCAGCACGCCCCTGCACCGACCCGCATCCTGAGCGCCCGGAACATCACCTGGTCGACGGTCGCACCCGGCTTCTACGTCGCCTCGACCGACGGCGAGTTCGTCGGGTCGGTCGACACCTCTTCCGACGGGCACTACATCGCTCTCGACGGCCAGGCCACTCCGATCGGACGCTACGCGACGCTCAAGGAGGCGCAGCGCTCACTTCTGACGACGGAGGCGCCGGGCAATCGTGCGCGGAAGTCCCGCGCACGCCGCAATCTGCGTACGGCCGCCACCGCGTCCGGCGCGCTGGCCGGTGCGCTCGCTCTGACGGCGGGAGCGCTCGCCCCGTTCATCTGAGACCGGACGGCAGAAGCCGTCGACGAAGAGAAGGAGGACGACATGAGCGACGACACCCGTCGTCAGACCGACGAGAACGCCTACGAGGGTCCGGACGTCGAGGTCTCGACGACCGACACGGATAGCGACGGCACGCGTGAGCCGGGTGGTCTCGGCAAGGACGGCACCATCCCGAGCAACCCGGACGGTGTCGCGGCCGGGCACACCGGGACTGCGTCGACCTTCGAGCCGGAAGAGGACGAGAAGTCTTCCTGACGTGCGCGAGAAAGGCCCGGAGACAGGTGCTCCGGGCCTTTCGCGCCTCACGGCGTCATACGCCGTCAGCCGGCTCCGTAGCGGTGGACCACTGCTCGAAGTCGTCCGTGTCCGGGGCGATTCGACCCCAGCTCGCATCGACGGTCATGTCGGCGTTCAGCAGGCATGCGTATTCGAGCGGCGCGTCGACCGTGGGATCGACGACGGGGACGACGACGTACCAGAGGCCGTCGGGGCGGAACGCGGATCGCGCATTCCCCCTCTCGATCTCGGAGCGATCGAGTTGCTCGGACGCTGGGACATTGCCGTCTCTGACCGCGAGTAGGCATGCGTCGAGCAGATCGGACGTCGACAATGACGGTGTCGGCTCCGACGAGGCCGAAGGCGTCGTCGGGTCCGGTGTCACGGACGGCTCCGGCGGGGGCGTCGGCGACGGGGTGGCGCTCGCGGTCGATGAGGGTGAGGGCGTCGAGGTCACCGCACCGCCGACGCCCGGGGTGGCGCAACCCGCGGTGAGCAGCGAGAACATGAGGACGGCGGGCACGCCGATGCGACGCCGAAGGTCGATTCCAGTCATGGGTTCTCCTCGGTCTCAGGTCTCAATGCCCGTGGCAGGAACGCGGAAGCTCGGGCCTTCGTACTGCCACACGTCCGACCACCGCGTGATCACGCGATCCCTCTCCTCGGCGCTCGCGGTGTAGAAGTGATGCCGCGCGGATGGGCTCCAGAACCGTGCCACCGTAACCGTGTTCGGCACCGGCGAATCGGTGGGGTACACGTTGAATGCGACGCCCTCGTAAGCCCAGATGCCTGCCCAGCGCGCTATGACGTTGTCACGTTCGGTGGCATCTGCCGTATAGAAGTGACCGTTGTACAGCGCGCTCCAGAATCGGAAGACCGGTACGGTGCCGGGGGCGCTGGTCGCGAATGCGCGGTAGGCGATGCCTTCGTAGGACCAGATCTGGGGCCAGCGTGCGGCGACGAGATCTCGCTCCTCCAGATCTGCTGTGTAGAAGTGTCCCTGGTATCGATTGCTCCAGAACCGATACACCGGAGTGGCCTCCAGCGCCGAGCTCGGGGGGAGCGGCGCTCCCTCGATGAGCCACGCGGGGTTCCAGACGGTACCGGTGCGGTGGGGGCCCGAGAAGATCGCCAGGTGGAGATGGGCGTTGGCCTCCGTGCGCGGTCGAACGTCTCCCGTGTTCCCGGTTCGCCCGAGCGGAGTCCATCGGAAGACCCGCTGGCCCACGCTCACCAGAGGGCTGCCGCGTTGCATGTGCAGGTACTCCGAACGCACGCCTGCGGCATGCTGGACGACCACGAACACGCCGCGGCTCACGTCGCCGTCGTCACCGACAGCGGTCACGGTGCCGTCGGCGACTGCGAGGATCGTGGTCCCGATGCGGGGGTTCACGTAGTAGTCGGCGCCGATGTGCCCGCTGTACGTCTGCCCGGGGTAGCCGTCGACGCCCGATCCGCGCGTGGCGCGGCTGGCGAAGGGATACCCCCAGACGATGGGAAGCGCGGCATGCTCGGCAGGCGTCTTCACGGTGTAGGTCAAGGCTCGAGCGGGCGCCGCTGAGGCGAGCACCAAAGAACCGGCCGCGACGGATCCGAGCAGCACCGTGCGGCGGCTGAGCGCTCGCGGGGTCTCGTTCTCGTCCGTCGACACGTGAAGAACCTAACAGGATGTCGGGATCCTGCCGAGGGGCGGTCACCCGCCGCTCTCGGTGGCCGGGACCTTTCTCTTCGTGAAGGGGGCACGTCGATAGGGTCGGATGGTGCTCCGTCTGGTCTTCTTCGCAGCTGTCGGCGCGCTCCTGGGGGGCGCCGTGGTCGAGTATGTGGGGCCGCCGGATGCCGGCTGGGCGATCATGAGCATCGCGCTCCCGGTCGCGATCATCAGCGGGACCTTCATCCTCATCGGCCGCTCGATGGCCGGGGGAGTGGCGGTGTCGACGGACGACCTCCGTCGAGCCCTCGACTCTCGACGGCTCGGCCTCGCGCGCGTCGATGCGATCCGGCAGACCGGAACCCAGATCAACGATCAGCCGTTGTGCGAGATCGACCTGACCGTGCGCCCGATTCAGGGGGAGGCGTACGCGACCACCTTGCGCACCGTCGTCGCCCTGACGGAGCTTCCCGCGTTCCAGCCCGGAATCCGGCGTCAGGTCGCCATCCTCCTCGATGGCGGACCCGAGGTCGCATTCGTCGATGGTGAGCTCTCACCGGCCGAGGCCGGCAACCTCACGATCCCCGATCGTTCGTCGGTTCGGTTCGTCCCCATCGCGAGCCACACCCGGATCTCCGGCGGGCGCCGCAAGGGGCCTCTGATCGGCGTGGGGCGACGCGGCCGGCCGCTGCGCCGGCTCGTGTTCGCGGCTATCGCCGTCGCGGTGGCCGTCCTTGTCGTCGCGCCCTATCGCGAGGCCGTTGCGCAGACCGTCGATGCGGTGCTCGACGGCAGGGCGCACGTCGACCTGCGCCAGCCCGGACCGCTCGCGCAGGCCCAGGCCGCTCTCGAACGCGAGATCGGCCACGATCGCGTGAGCTCGATCTACGTCACCCCGGATTTCGTCGTCGTCGAGGCCCCGGTGACCCCCGGCACCGCGCATACCGACAGGTGGATGTACCGAGGCGGTCAGGTCGAGCACTCCGGTGCGGCGTCTATCCAGCCGAAGTCGGCCACCGAGGCCTTCTCGTGGGACGACGTCGATCTCGCGCGCATCCTTCCGACCATGGAGGATGCCGCTGCACAGAGCGGGCTCCCGGTCGGCGACGCGGGGGCGACGGCCGGGCGAACGTGGGGCGGCGCCGAAGCGGTGTCGTCCGGTGAGAAGTCGGGGCCCGTCGAGATCAACTTCTCACTCGAGAACGACTACGAGAGCGCGTCCTTCCGGATGTCGGCTGACGGGAGCGGGCTCAGCCGCGATTGACCTGCAGTCCCCGCGACTTACGGGCGGGCCGCGTCGTTGGACCCAAGGCGAGTCAGCGCGGAACGGAGGCTGCTCTCGACGAGCGCGTCGTCGGGCAGGGTGTGCGGCGGCAAGAACATCCGTGTGATGAGGGGCCCCATCAGCAGGTCGTAGACCTGATCGGCGTCCATATCGGGCCGCTCGATCTCTCGTCGCGCGACCGCGGCGTCGATGACGTTCTTGACGCGCACCCGGCGCGGTCGGATGAACTCGGCGTCAAGCAGTGCCGAGAGGTCGTCGTCCGTCCTCGCGACCCCGACGAGGTCGACCAGGCTGTTTCGGGCGACTGGGTCCGACAGCACTGCGATGCCCTCCTGTTGGAGCGCCCGCAGGTCGCCGGCGAGCGAGCCGGTATCGGGTGCCTGGCCGGGCCCGAATCGGCGAGCCAGCACGATGACGGCGAGGTGGGCCGCGCTTCGGAACCGCCGATAGAAGGTGGGGCGCGTCGAGCCGGCCCGGCTCACGAGCCCGTCGACGGTGAGAGCGGAAAAGCCGTCCTCGGCGAGGACCTGCTCCGCCTCCCGGAGAAGGTCTTCGGTGATGTCCTGCGCGCGCGGACGACCGACCCTCTTCCCGGACATGCCGTCACTGTAGCTGCGGCGTCTTCGCGCACGCTCAGGACCCTTCGTGGTGCGGATCGTCGCCGCAGGTTCCGGTACCTTTCGTGCCGAGCGCCGGCACCGGCCCCGGGTCGACGACGGCCCGCTATCCTGTGAGTGCCCACCCGTGCCCTATCGAGAAAGAACACCCGTGAGCAATCGCCATTCCTCCACCGACCAGGAGGGTCGATCTTCGTACCCCCTCGCTGAGAGAGGGGGTGAATCCGAATGATCGAAGCAGTCCTGACGCTGCTGTTGGGAATTCTGCTGACGCTGGCGATCATCGCCGCCTGCGGCTTCTTCGTCGCGCAGGAGTTCGCGTACATGTCCGTGGACCGCTCCCGCATGGCCGCTCGCGCCGAGAAGGGCGATGCGCAGGCCGCCCGCGTGCTCGCGATCACCAAGCGCACGTCGTTCATGCTCTCGGGTGCGCAGCTCGGCATCACCGTCACCGGTCTGCTGATCGGTTACGTCGCCGAGCCCCTCATCGGCGAGTCGATCGGGACGCTGCTGGGCGGCGTCGGCATCGACCCCGCCGTCTCGGTGCTCATCGGAACCGTCGGCGCGCTGCTGCTGGCCACCATCGTGACGATGATCTTCGGGGAGCTGTATCCGAAGAACCTCGCCATCGCGAGCCCCGAGCCGCTCGCCCGCGCGCTCGCCGTGCCCACCCGCATCTACCTGATGCTCTTCGGCTGGCTCATCACGGTGTTCGACGTCGCCGCGAACGCTCTGCTGCGGCTGCTGCGCATCGAGCCGCTCGAGGATGTCGACGAGAGCGCGACCGCGCGCGACCTCGAGGCGATCATCGAGGAGTCCCGGGCGAGCGGCGACCTGCCCGACGATCTGTCGATCATCATCGACCGCATCCTCGACTTCCCGCAGCGCGACGTCGAGCACGCGATGGTCCCGCGCTCACGCGTCGACTCGATCTCGCCCGATACGACGGTAGGCGAGGTGCGCGCGCTCATGGCGACCGGGCACACCCGGTATCCGGTCATCGGCGACGAGGACGAGCCCGTCGGTGTCGTCGAGCTGATCGACCTGCTGCGGGGCAGCTACGCCGACGACGTACCCGTCTCGACGATGATGCGCGAGGCCGTCGTGCTGCCGACGACGATGCAGCTCCCGGTCGCCCTCGACCGCATGCGGCAGACGCGCAACGAGCTCGCCTGCGTCGTCGACGAGTACGGCAACTTCGACGGCATCCTCACGATCGAGGATCTGACCGAAGAGGTCATCGGCGAGATCTCGGATGAGCACGATCTCGAAGTCCACGAGATCGTGAACGTCGGCGACGACCACTGGCGTCTGCCCGGCGACATCCACCTCGACGAGGTCGAGCGCCTCATCGGCTTCGACCTGCCCCGCGACGACGCCGAGACCATCGCCGGACTCATCATCAGCGAACACGGCGACCTGCTGCCCGAGGGCGCGGTCGTGCGCATCGACCTGCCCGAACGTGCGTCCGAGACCGTTCAGGGGCTGCGGATGCAGCGCTGGCTCGATGTCGAGGTCGTCGAGGTCGCCCGGCTCGTTCCGTCCGAGCTCGTCGTGCGTCTGCACGAGGTGGACCTGGATGCCGCTGAGGCGGGACCCGCGGGCGGCGGCGATGCCGTCGTCGCTGCTGGTGCCGCAGATGAGGAGGTCGCCCGATGAGCTGGTGGGTCGTCACGATCATCACGATCGCGCTCATCGTGGCGAGCGCGTTCTTCGTCATCGTCGAGTTCGCGCTGCTCGCGGCCCGGCGTCACCGTCTGGAAGAAGAGGCCGACCGCAGCGCATCGGCGCGGGCGGCGCTCCGCGGCGTCAACGAGCTGACTGTCATGCTCGCGTTCGCGCAGCTCGGCATCACGGCGTGCACGTTCCTGCTCGGTGCCATCACCAAGCCGGCGATCGACTACGCCCTCGCGCCGGTGTTCGAGCAGTGGGGTCTTCCCTACGTTCTCGCCGACATCATCGCGTTCATGCTGGCCCTCATCGTGGTGACGTTCCTGCACCTCGTGATCGGTGAGATGGCTCCCAAGTCGTGGGCGATCGCCCACCCCGAGGTCGCAGCGAAGGCGACGGGCATCACCGCCCGTGCGCTGACCTGGCCGCTGCGTCCGTTCCTGTTGTGGATCAACCACATCGCGAACCGGCTCGTGAGGGCTTCGGGGGTCGAGCCCGTCGAGAAGGCTGCCGCGGGCGGGCAGGACGCCGATACGATTCGCGAGATCGTCGCGCACTCGCGTGCCGCGGGGACGCTCGAGGAGCAGTACTCCGAGCCGATCGCGCGCGCCATCGCGCTCGGATCGCTGACCGTGGGCGACATCGTGCGCTCCGACCGCGTCCCCACCGCGGTGTCGGCGACGGCCACCGCCGCCGACGTGCAGGCGGTCGCGGCATCCTCCGCGCACCTGCGCATCCTCGTGGGGGAGGGGGCGTCGAGCCGCGTCGCGCACGTTCGTGACACGCTCGCGGTCGCTCCAGAGACTCCGGCGCTCGAAATCGCCCGTGAGGCGCTCGTGCTGGCGCCCGATGCGTCGGCCTACGACGCGCTCGCGCGCATGCGTCGGGGTCATGTTCAGCTCGCGACGGTCGTCGACGGCGACCGGCTGCTCGGTGTCGTCACCCTGGATGACCTGCTGCGCGAGGTGCTGCCCGGCGCCGCCGAGGCCGAGCTGGTGGCGCCGGCGAGTTGAATCGGGGCTCGAGCTCGCTCAGTTGACAGTTCCCGCCGCCTCTCACCTGCTGAGGCGGCGGGGACCGCCAGATGAACGCCCAGCGTCGCAGAATCCCTCTAAGCTACTGTCGGTAACTTAGAGGGAGGCATCATGAGCGAGGGCACGCGGCGGCGGATGCTGCGGCACGAGCGTCGCGCGCAGCTGCTGGCGGTCGCTCGCGAGCTGATCCGCGAGCGGGGCACCGATGAGTTCACGCTGGGCCGGCTCGCCGAGCGCGCGGGGGTGACCAAGCCCGTCGTGTATGACCACTTCGGCGATCGTGCCGGCGCCCTGGCCGAGCTCTACCGAGAGTTCGAGGATCAGCAGCGGGCGGCCCTCGTCGCGGCGCTCGCCGACGCGTCGCTCACGCTCGATGCCGTGTGCGGCGCCATCGCCGGAGCCTACATCGACTGCTCGCTCGCCGAGGGGCGCGAGCTGGCGGACGTGGTCTCGGCGCTCGATGGATCTGCGACGCTCGTCGAGGTGCGGCGCGAGGCGGAGGGGGCCTACCTCGCGCTGTGCGACGACGTGCTCGCCTCGTGCGGCGTTCGTCTCGATGACGCCGGCGCGCAGGCCCTCGTCGGTGCCGGCGATGCCCTCACGCGAGCAGCGCTCGACGAACGCGTGAGCCCTGCGGTGGCACGCTCCACCCTCACGCGCGTCCTGCACGCCCTCGTGACACCAGCCACCGAACCGGAGGAATCATGACCATCTCGCACCAGCCCACGCCGGGCGCCGCTCACTGGGTGCTCGCCCATCCGCGATCGACCTCGTTCAACGCCCGGCTCTTCCGTGACGGTGTGGCGGAGCTGTCGCGAACGCACAGCGTCGCGACATCCGACCTGTACGCGCAGCGGTTCAACCCGGTGTTCCCGGACAGCGAGCTCGACGTCACGCTCGGGCGGGCATCGGGACCCGCCGGAGGCGAGTACGGGCGCGTCCCCTTCCCGGACGAGGTGATCGAGGAACAGCGCAAGCTCGCGGCCGCGGAGCTGCTCGTGCTGCAGTTCCCGCTGTGGTGGTACGGGCCGCCCGCGATCCTTAAGGGGTGGATCGACCGCGTGCTCACCAATGGCTTCGCCTACGGCGACATGGACCCGGAGCTCGGTGTCCCGCGGCGCTACGGCGACGGCGGGCTGGCCGGCCGGCGTGCGCTCGTCGTCGTGACGGTGGGAGAGGACGAACGTTCGATCGGGGAGCGCGGAATCAGCGGCGACCTCGACTCGCTCCTGTTCCCGCTGACGCACGGCGCGCTCTGGTACGTCGGGATCGAAACCCTCGACCTCCATGTCGTCTACGACGCCGACGGGCTGGATGCCGCGGGCGTCGACCGCGAGGCCGAGCGCCTGCGTGCCCGCATCGCCGGGCTCGACAGCGAGACGCCGCGCCGGTACCGAGCGCTCCGCGACGGTGACTACCGCGGCACCCGGTCGCTGCGCGACGACATCCATCCCGGCCGGACCGATCTCGGCATCCACCTCGCCGATTGACCGTCGCCGCGGACGCAGAAGGGGCAGTCGATCAGTCGACTGCCCCTTCTCGCACTGGTGCCCCCGACAGGAATCGAACCTGCGACCTTTGGTACCGGAAACCAACGCTCTATCCCCTGAGCTACGGAGGCGTGCCGATCGAGACTATCACCGCGGAGGCGACCGAAACGACCGTGGGGGAGGTGGCGACGCTCACTTTACAAGTGTTAAAGTCGTTGCATGACGCAAAACAACTTCGCTTACGATGACGCAGCCCGCATGGTCGCCGTCGGGACGAAGGCCGGAAGGGATGCGCGTCGCGCCACGCGATGGTTCCGGGTCTTCGTCGTGGCGCAAGCCGCGTACGCGCTCGCGTTCACCCTGTCGATCGACGTCGCCGGCGTCGGCTACTGGAGGGCGTTCGCGCCCTTCCTCCTCGCCACGCTCTGCATCTGGATCATCGCGTTCCGCTACCAGCGGTCGGTGCCCCGTAACGGACTGCGGAATATGGGCATCGCGATCGCGACGTGGTTCGCGCTGTACACCCTGATGCTCGACCCCGCGCTCCAACTGCTGCAGCTCTCTTCGCCGTGGTGGTGGGTTCTCGCGGGAGTCGTGTCGGTCTCTCCGATCCTCGCCTGCCTCTTCCCGAGCTCACGCCGATGAGTCATCCGCGCAAGGACATCGACGCCCTCATCCACTCGCCTGTGCGGTTCTCGCTGCTGGCTGCCCTCCGCAATCTCGAGGACGTCGACTTCCGCTTCCTCGCCGACCTGCTCGAGGTGAGCGACTCGACCCTCTCGCAGACGCTCACCGTGCTGGCCGACGCGGGGCTCGTCGAGGTGCGGAAAGAAGCCGTCGGCCGGCGGACGCGGACGTGGGTCGGCATCACGGATGCCGGTCGCGAGGCGTTCGCCCGTCACCTGGCGACGCTGCAGGCGATCGTCGAATCCGGGTCGGCGACGCCGGTAGCACCGGCATCCGATCACAAGCAACCCCAGGACGCACCCGTATGACACCTCGCGCTCGCCTCGTCACCGAGAACGAACTGGAAGCTGCTGCCGATGCGCTCGCGGCAGCGTTCGAGAACTACGCGTGGACACGCCACGTGATCCCCGAGGACGACTACGCGTGGCGGCTCCGTGAGCTGCAGCTCGTCTACCTGCGGCACGCGCACGTCCACGGCTTCGTCGGGATCACGGGCCCCGCTGACGGAGTGATCGCCGTGCTCCCGTCGGATGCGCCGGACCCGGCACCGGGCGTCGTCGACCGCATCGTGCAGTTGCACGGCGACCGGCTCGGGCGGCTCGGTGACGCCACTTCCGAGCCGGGCGAGCCGGACTCGTGGCGCATCGAGACGGTCGGCGTCATGCCCGCCCGTCAGGGGCGCGGTCTCGCATCCGACCTCATCCGGTTCGCGCTCGCGGAGGGCGCACGGCGGGGCGCCGGCCGATTCGCGCTCGACACGTCGGACGAGCGCAACGTCCGGCTCTACGAACGACACGGCTTCTCGGTGGTGTCGCGGACCGAGCCGCCCGAGGCGCCACCGGTGTGGAGCATGAGCGCCCTCGCCGGCCCTGCCGCTGCGATGAACGAAAGGACCCGGGCATGACCGCATCCGACACTCTCGCGCGCTACATCGCCGCGACCAACACCCACGACTTCGACGAGGTCGAACAGCTGCTCGACCCGAGCGCGGTGTACTACTTCGGCGATGCCACCTGCGCCGGTCTCGCGGCGGTCCGCACCTACTTCGAGCGGACATGGGCGCTCATTCCCGATGAGGTCTACGGGGCGGAGGACGTCGAGTGGGTCGTGGATGCCGCCGACGCGGCGGTGGCCGTTTACACGTACCGGTGGAGCGGACACATCGACGGACAGGCCCGAAGCGGTCGCGGTCGTGCGACCAACGTCTTCCACCGCACCGGCTCGGGCTGGCGCCTCGTGCACGAACACCTCAGCGCGGGGCCTTCGTAGGCCAGCGGCTCAGGGGACGAGCGGCTCAGGGGCGGGCTCGGCGGCGACCACCGGTGCTTCGGTGATCGCCGCGACGTCGGCCGCCAGGCGATCGGCGAGATAAGCGTGCCCCGCCGTCGAGGGGTGGTCGCGGCCCGTGGCGCTCGTGTCGATGACGTCGCTGTAGTTGGCCTCGGTGATCCAGTCCTCGGCGATGGGGGACAGGTACCACCAGCCCCGGGCACCGGCGAGCTCGGCGAGATCCCGGTCGATGCGGGCCGTCTCGCTCTCCACGGGAAGCACCTGCGGCGCCGGACCGAGTACGACGATGCGCGCTTCGGGGTAGGTCGCCGCGAGGTCGTCCCACGCCGCGTTCACAGCGTCGCGGTACCCGGCCGCACCTTGCCTGCGGTCGTTGATCGACCCCTGAACGATCACGAGGTCGGGATCGAGCGCGGGGTCGAGCGCGGCGATTCGGTCACCGAACGAGGGCCCGTCGATGCCCGGCTTGAGGTAGCCGCTGCCGCGAACGCCGTCGACGATCGTCGTCCACCCCGTTCGCTGAGCGACGACATACGCGTACCCGAGCGTCGGATCGGATGCCGCGGAGCCGTACGTCCACGAGTCGCCGAAGATCAGAACGCGCGCACCCGTGGGAAGCGCGAGCGGCGCCGCCTCGACCCTGACGACCGTGCCGGGGGCGGCTGCCACCGGCGCCGCCGTGGGCGCCGCCCAGGGGCGCAGGAACGCCGTCAGCGCCAGCGCGACCACCGCGGCCGAGATCGCCGAGACGGCCCACACGCTTCTGCGGCGGGGACGGGCGTTTCGGGTTCGCACACGCTGAGGGTACGTCATCCGATCGGGTAGGAAGGACGGGTGACTCCCGATCGCCCGCTTCCCCCCGGCTACACGCTGCACACCACGCCTCCGAGCGTGGCCGATTACGTCGCTCTGCGCACCGAGAGCGGGCTGTCGCCCAAGACGCCGGCGCAGGCTGCGGCTGCGATCGCGGGCACATGGGCGTTCCGACGCGTCGCGGACGCCGACGGCCGGAGCGTCGCGATGGGGCGCATCGTCGGCGACGGCGGGTGGTACTTCCTCGTGGCAGACATGGCCACCCTTCCGGCGCACCAGGGCAACGGCTTCGGGTCGCTCATCCTCGACGAGCTGCTCGCCGAGATCCGTGATCGTGCGGACGAGGGCGCGTACATCACGCTCACCGCCGATCCGCCGGGGCGCCGTCTGTACGAGTCGCGCGGGTTCACCGACGTCGCCCCGGCGCGTACGGGGATGAGCATGGTTCTGCGGACCGTGCGGCCCGAGGCCTGACTCCCTCAGTCGCGGACGGCGGCGACCGCCTCGATCTCGACCAGCTGGTCGTCGTAGCCGAGTACCGTCACACCCATCAGGGTGCTGGGCACGTCGTGGTCGCCGAACGCGTCGCGCACGACCTCCCAGGCGGTGACGAGGTCGGCCTGCGAGCTCGAGGCGACGAGAACGCGGGTGCTGATGACGTTCTCGATCCCTGCGCCGGCAGCGGCGAGCGCCCCTCTCATGTTCTCGATGCAGGATGCCGCCTGCGCGGCGTAGTCTCCGACGCCGACCGTCGACCCGTCGGCGGCGAGCGGGCAGGAACCGGCGAGGAAGATGAGGCGCGCGTCCGCGGGGGCGGTGGCGGCGTACGCGTATTCAGCGGCATCCGAGAGAGACGATGCGCGGATGAGGGTGACGGTCTTCGACATGAGGGCTCCTCGTTTCGTGGCCGACCACCAGCCTGCCATCGTGGGCGATCCGATCACCGCCGGGAGCGGCCCGACGGCGCTTCGCCGCGTGCGAGGATTACCCGGTGCAGCGCATCCTGACGGCCGAACTCGACCTCCAGATGACCGGTCCCGTCGACGTCATCCTGCAGATCGCCGCGTCGCGCGCGGCGTCTCTCCGCGACGAAGAACTGAGCATCACGCTCGCCGGCCGCTCGCTCTCCGTCTCCGAGATCGTCGACCCGCCCGCCTCTCCCACCGGCACCCGCATCCACCGCGTCGCTGGCGAGGCGGGGACGATCGCCATCCGCTACCGGGCAATCGTCGACGGCACCGCCGCCCCGTCGCCGACGAGCGAACTCGACACCATCGCCTATCTGCGGCCGAGTCGCTATGCGCAGTCCGACGAGGTGTTCGCGCACGCGCGCCGACAGTTCCGTGGCCTGCAGGGGCCCGCACTGGTCTCGGCGATCGGCGACTTCGTGGCCACGAACACGACCTACGCGCCCGGCCTCAGCCTCGGCACCGACTCCGCGGTCACGACCCTCGCGACCGGACAGGGGGTGTGCCGCGACTACGCCCACCTCGTCATCGCGCTGCTGCGGGCGATGGACGTTCCCGCGCGCTACGCCGCCTGCTATGCGCCGGGGCTGCGTCCGATGGATTTTCACGCGGTCGCCGAGGCGTATGTCGACGGGGCCTGGCACGTCATCGACGCGACCCGGCTGTCGAACCGCCGCGGTCTCGTCCGAATCGCGACCGGCCGGGATGCCGCCGACTGCGCGTTCCTCAGCTACTACGGCGGCAACGTCGCGCTCACGCATCTTCGCGTCGATGCCGAGGTCGCCGGGGGAGACGCGACCGTCGACGATCCCGCCCGAGACGATCACGAGGCGTTCATCACCCTCGCGTGATGCCGTCGTCGAGACGTTCAGCATCGGGCCTGCGGCCGCCCGCCTAGAATCGGAGGGCTATGAATCCCGATGCTCTCGCCGAAGCCCTCCTGTCCGTCGTCGCCCCTCTCGCCGAGGCGCGACGCCCCGGCTCGAGCGATGGCCTCACCGCCGCCGACTTCGTCTTCGAGCGTCCCAAGAACCGCGACCACGGTGACTGGGCGTCGAACGCGGCGATGAAGCTCGCCAAGCGCGTCGGCACAAACCCGCGTGAGTTCGCCGCCGAGATCGCGGCGGCGCTCGCCGAGACGCCGGGCGTGGCATCCGTCGAGGTCGCCGGCCCCGGGTTCATCAACATCCGGCTGGATGCCGCCGCCGCCGGCGCGCTCGCACGAGAGATCGTCGAGGCCGGGGCCGCCTTCGGCCGCAACGACAGCCAGGCCGGCAACTCGATCAACCTCGAGTTCGTCAGCGCGAATCCGACGGGGCCCATGCACATCGGGCACACGCGGTGGGCGGCGCTCGGTGACGCGATCGCCCGGCTGCTGCTGGCCAGCGGGGCCGAGCTCGTTCGCGAGTTCTACATCAACGACGCTGGCGCGCAGATGCAGCGGTTCGGGCGTTCGGTGCTCGCGAGCGCCAAGGGAGAGCCCACGCCCGAAGACGGCTACCCGGGCGCGTACATCGACGACCTCGCGCGGCGGGTCCTGTCGGCGCGCCCCGATCTGCTGACCCTCGCGCCCGAGGAGCAGGAGCAGGTCGCACTCGACCTCGGCTACGAGCTTCAGATGGCCGACCTGAAGGACTCGCTCGAGAAGTTCAACGTGCACTTCGACGTCTTCTTCAGCGAGCGGCTCCTGCACGCGACCCCCGCCGACGGCGGACCGAGCCTCGTCGACCAGGCCGTCGACCGCCTGCGAGCGCAGGGACACGTCTTCGATCAGGATGACGCCGTCTGGGTGCGGACGACCGACTTCGGTGACGACAAAGACCGCGTCATCCGCCGTTCCAACGGCGAGTACACCTACTTCGCCGCCGACGCCGCTTACTACCTCAACAAGGGCGATCGCGGTTTCGCACACAAGATCTACCTGCTGGGCGCCGATCACCACGGGTACGTCCACCGTCTGAAAGCGCTCGCGGGCGCGGCCGGTGACGACCCCGAGAAGGACATCGAGGTGCTGATCGGCCAGCTCGTCTCGGTCAACGGTGCCCGCCTGTCCAAGCGCGCCGGGAACATCATCGAGCTCGACGACCTGCGCGACTGGCTCGGCACCGATGCACTGCGCTACTCGCTCGCCCGTTACCCCGCCGACTCGCCGCTGACGCTCGATCCGGAGATCCTGCAGAAGCGCACGAACGACAACCCCGTGTTCTACGTGCAGTACGCGCACGCCCGCACGCACAACGTCGCGCGCAACGCCGCCGACTCCGGCGTCACCCGCGACGCCTTCGCTCCGGAGATGCTCGACCACGAGACCGAGTCGGCTCTCTTCGGCGCGCTCCAGGAGTTCCCGCGCATCGTGGCCTTCGCCGCCGAACTGCGCGAGCCGCACCGCGTCGCCCGGTACCTCGAGGAGCTCGCGAGCCTCTACCACCGCTGGTACGACACCTGCCGTGTCACGCCGCTCGGCGACGAGGAGGTCACCGACCTCCACCGCACCCGGCTCTGGCTCAACGACGCCACCGGACAGGTGCTGCGCAACGGGCTCGACCTCTTGGGCGTCAGCGCCCCCGAACGGATGTGACCGACGTGAGCGGTGCCACGCAGCCCACCGTTCCGCTGCCCGAGGCGATCCCCGTGTCGCCGAAGCGACGGCGGCGGGCACTGCCGTGGATCATCGCTCTCGTCGTGGTCGTCGGCCTCGCGATCGCCGCGTGGTTCGTCGCCGAGAGCATCACGCGCAGCATCCTCACGAACACCGTGCGCGAGCAGATCATCACCCGCCTCGCGCTGCCCGAAGACCAGCAGATCGACGTCGGCTTCGACGAGCCGGTGCTGCCGCAGGTCATCGGGGGCCGGCTCGACCGTCTCGACGTTTCCAGTGACGGCATCCCGCTCGGCGACGTCCTGGCCGACGTGTCGGTGCGCGCGACCGATGTCCCCATCCGAGCCGACGGGGGCGACATCGGGTCGGCCGAGGCGACGGTGGTGTTCGCGGAGGACCAGCTGGAGACCCTGCTCTCGCAGGTCTCCGGGGTCTCGGGAGCAGGGGTCGAGCTCGACCCGCCGAACGTGACGGTGCAGGTCGAGATGCCGCTGTTCGCGCTCTCCGTCCCGCTCGGACTCGACCTGACTCCGAGCGCCGTGGACGGTGACATCGTTCTCACGCCCGCCGCCGTGCGGCTCGGCGGTGCGGAACTGACCGGCGACGACCTCCGTCAGCGGTTCGGCTCGGCCACCGACGGGGTATTGCGCGACTACCCGATCTGCATCCGCGATCGCCTTCCCGCCGGGTTGACGCTGCGCGAGGTGCGCGTCGAGCGCGGCGCACTGGTCGCCGAGGTCGACGTCGACGGAGCGATCATCCGCGATCCGGCGCTTCAGGCCGACGGAACCTGCGCCTGAGCCAGCCGCCTCGCCGCGCTCAGTGGCCGTGGGCGAGGAGCAGCGCGATGGCGACCACGGCGACCAGCCCGAGCAGCAGCGCGGATGCGATCAGACGCTGCAGCGCTGTCAGACCCGTGCGCGCGCTGGCGAGCAGCACGACCCCGACGAGCACCGCCGCGTCGGCGATGATCCCGATGATCAGCGCCGTATCGAGGTCGATGACGTCGAGCAGGGCGAGGAGCAGCGCGAGCAGGGGGAGCGACGCGGTTCCGAGGGCGACCACGGCCGTCCGCGCCATGACCGCCAGCTCTCGTCCGCTCGGAAACTGCCGATGCCCGATCTGATGGGCGATGACTTCAGCGACGAAGCCGGCGGCGGCGATGGCGAAGATGCCGACCGCGAGGGCGAAGATCGACTCGGTGACCGTGACGTGCTCGGCGGTGAAGAGGCCCGCGAGGATCGCCAATCCGGTCACGGTGGCGTAGATGCGTTCCTTCAGCGCGCCGATGCGCTCGTCGAGTCGTGCTGCATCATCGGTGTGATTGCCCATGGTCGCCTCCTGCGCCAGGCTACAAGGGTGGAGTGCTCATGACAGCGGATGCCGGCGGTCCGCCTCTTCTCGTCGTCGCGGATGCGGCCGCGTGGCGAGCCTGGCTCGATGTCTACGAGTCCGACTCCGACGGCGTGCGGCTGGTGCTCGCGAAGAAGAACGTGACGGAGCCGACGTCGCTGACGTACGCCGAGGCGCTCGACGAGGCGCTCTGCAGCGGCTGGATCGACGGCCGGCGGAACTCCCGAGACGAGTCCACCTTCCTGCAGCTGTTCACACCGCGCCGCGCCCGTTCGATCTGGTCGCTGCGCAACGTGGGGATCATCGAGCGGCTGGTCGCGGAGGGTCGCATGCGCCCGAGAGGGCAGATCGAGGTCGACCGTGCGCGCGCCGACGGACGGTGGGAGCGCGCCTACGCCGGGCAGGCCGGGGCTGCGATGCCGGTCGACCTCGAGGCGGCGCTCGCGGCGTCGCCCGCGGCATCCCGCCGGTTCGCCGCGCTCCGCGCCGCCGAGCGGTACTCCATCCTGCATCCTGTCCTGAGCGCGCCGTCGGATGCTGCGCGGGCCGCACGGATCCGCCGGGCCGTCGCCCGGCTCGCGGAAGAGGACACGCCCTCGTCGCTCTCGTGAGCGGGCTCACGGCCGTGTCTGTCGCGGGCGGTCACACCGGCGGAGCCCGCACGGCGGGTGTCCTAGACTGGCGGCACCGTCGCGGCCTCGTCTGCCGGACGGTCAGCGTCTCTCCCGATTGGTGTTCCCGTGTCCGCGTCCGACGTCCGCCCTGCCGTGCCGGAATGGCTGCTTCCTCCCGCCGACGTCAACGCACTGGTCGAAGCCGTCTGGCCGCCTCGCGCCGGCCGCGACGACAGCGGCGCGCTGTCGATCGGCGGTATCGCGGCGACCGACTTGGCCGCGCAGTTCGGCACGCCGCTCTATGTGCTCGACCAGGATGCGGTCGTCGCGCAGGCGCGTCGCGTCCGTCAGGCATTCGACGCCGCCGCCGCACGTCACGGCACGACTGCGCGCGTCTACTACGCCGGCAAGGCGTTCCTGAGCACCGAGATCGTGCGCTGGGTCACGGCGGAGGGACTCGCGGTCGACGTCGCCACCGGCGGCGAGCTCGCCGTCGCGCTGGCGGCCGGAGCGGATCCGGCGCGCATCGGGCTGCACGGCAACAACAAGTCACGCCTCGAGCTCGCGCGCGCCGTCGAACTCGGAGTCGGGTCCGTCATCGTGGACAGCCTCGTCGAGATCGACCGGATCGCCGAGATCGCCGCCGCACGCGGGGCGGTCCAGCCGGTGCTCGTCCGCGTCAACAGCGGCGTGCACGCCGAGACCCACGACTTCCTCGCGACGGCGCACGAAGACCAGAAGTTCGGCTTCGCGCTCACGGATGCCGAGGCCGTGGTCGCTCGCATCCGCGAGCTGCCCTCACTGCGTTTCGTGGGGCTCCACTGCCATATCGGATCGCAGATCTTCGGTACGGCGGGCTTCGCCGAGTCGGCGTCGCGGCTCGTGGCCGTCCACGCCCGCCTTCTGGGCGGCGGCGACGTGCCGGTGCTGAACCTCGGCGGCGGCTTCGGCATCGCCTACACCAGCGTCGACGACCCGACCCCGATCGAAGACCTGGCCGACGGGATCGTCGCGGCCGTCGCCCGCGAGTGCGAGGCCCACGGCATCCCGCTGCCGATGCTCGCCTTCGAGCCCGGCCGCGCCATCGTCGGCCGCGCCGGGGTGACCCTGTACGAGGTCGGCACCACCAAGCCGGTCCGCGTCAGCGACGAGCTCGAGCGTCTGTATGTCAGCGTCGACGGCGGCATGAGCGACAACGCACGGCCCGCCCTCTATGGAGCGGCCTATTCGGCACGAGTCGCGAACCGTCGCAGTGACGCGCCCGCTGCGCTCTCGCGTGTCGTGGGTCGGCACTGCGAGTCGGGAGACATCGTCGTCGATGCCGAATACCTGCCCGCCGACGTCACCCCGGGCGATCTGCTGGCCGTCCCGGCGACGGGCGCCTACTGCTACTCGCTCGCCAGCAACTACAACTACGTCCCCCGCCCGCCCGTCGTCGCCGTCTCGAACGGCGTCGCCCGGGTGATCGTCCGCGGCGAGACGATCGATGACCTGCTCGCCCGTGACGCGGGCATCCCCACAGAAGGAGCCGAATGACGGACTATCGCCGCCTGCGCGTGGCCCTGCTCGGAGCCGGCGCCGTCGGCTCGCAGGTCGCCGCCCTGTTGCTCAAGCACGGAGACGAACTGGCCGATCGCGCCGGAGCCGCCCTCGACCTCGTGGGCATCTCGGTGCGCGACATCGACGCGCCGCGAGACGTCGAGCTGCCCCGCGAGCTGCTGACGACCGACCCCGAGCCGCTCCTCGTCGGCTCCGACATCGTCATCGAGCTCATGGGCGGCATCGAGCCCGCGCGCACGAGCATCCTCCAGGCGATCGGTGCCGGAGCCGACATCGTGACGGCGAACAAGGCGCTGCTCGCGACCCACGGACCCGAGCTGTTCGAAGCGGCCGACCAGGTCGGCGCGTCGATCTACTACGAGGCTGCGGCCGCCGGCGCCATCCCGATCATCCGCCCGCTGCGCGACTCGCTCGCCGGCGACCGGGTGCAGCGCATCATGGGCATCGTCAACGGAACGACGAACTACATCCTCGACCGCATGGACCGCGAGGGGTCGGACTTCGCCGACGTCCTGGCCGACGCGCAGGCGCTCGGGTACGCCGAGGCCGACCCGACGGCCGACGTCGAGGGGTACGACGCCGCCCAGAAGGCCGCGATCCTCGCGTCGCTCGCCTTCCACACCGCCGTGCCGCTGAACGCCGTGCACCGCGAGGGCATCACCCAGATCGACGCCGACATGATGGATGCCGCACGCAAGGCCGGCTACGTCATCAAGCTCCTCGCCGTGTGCGAGCGGCTCGCCGACGCCGAGGTGTCGCCGTCGGGCGAGACGATCTCGGTGCGTGTGTACCCCGCGCTCGTCCCGCGCGAGCACCCGCTCGCGAGCGTCCACGGAGCCAACAACGCCGTCTTCGTCCAGGCGGAGGCCGCGGGCGATCTGATGTTCTACGGCGCGGGCGCGGGCGGGGTGCAGACCGCGTCGGCCGTGCTGGGCGACGTCGTCTCGGCCGCCCGCCGCCACATCGCCGGCGGCGTGGGCGTGGGGGAGTCCACCCGGGCGAACCTGCCGGTCGTCCCGATCGGACACGTCACGACGCGCTACCAGATCACACTCGAGGTCGACGACCGCTCCGGCGTCCTCGCCGCGGTGGCGGGCCTCCTCAGCGACGGCAACGTCTCGGTGGCGACGCTCGAGCAGACGATCGTCGCCGACGGCGATGTCCAGACCGCCCGCCTGGTCATCGGCACCCACACCGCCCGCGAGCAGGACCTCAGCGATGCCGTCGCCTCGCTCGGCGAGAGCGGCGTCGTCAAGCGCGTCGTGTCGGTGCTGCGGGTGGAGGGGGACTGACATGGCGCATGTCTGGCAGGGAGTGCTGCGCGAGTTCGCCGACCGCCTCGACGTCACCGACACCTCGACCGTCGTCACCCTGGGGGAGGGCGGCACGCCGCTCGTCCCTGCTCGCGAGCTCTCGCACCGTACGGGCGCCGACGTCTGGGTGAAGTTCGAAGGTATGAACCCGACGGGTTCGTTCAAGGACCGCGGCATGACGGTCGCGCTCTCGCGCGCCGTCGAGCACGGCGCGAAGGCGGTCATCTGCGCCTCGACGGGCAACACGTCGGCGTCTGCGGCGGCCTACGCCGCGCACGCCGGCATCACGGCTGCCGTCCTCGTCCCCGAGGGCAAGATCGCGATGGGCAAGCTGAGCCAGGCCGTCGCGCACGGGGGGCGTCTCATCCAGATCCGCGGCAACTTCGACGACTGTCTCGAGATCGCCCGCGAACTGGCCGACCATTACCCCGTGCACCTGGTCAACTCCGTCAACCCCGACCGCATCGACGGACAGAAGACCGCGGCGTACGAGATCGTGTCGCAGCTGGGTGACGCGCCGGACTTCCACTTCGTGCCCGTCGGCAACGCCGGCAACTACACGGCTCACGCTCGCGGCTATCGCGAGGAGGCCGCCCGCGGGGCAGCGACGCGCGTGCCGCGGATGTTCGGCTTCCAGGCCGCCGGATCGGCGCCGCTCGTCCGCGGCGAGGTCGTGAAAGACCCCGACACCATCGCGACGGCGATCCGCATCGGCAACCCCGCGTCGTGGCACCTCGCCCTCGAGGCGCGCGATGCGACCCAGGGCTGGTTCGGAGCCATCGACGACGAGCGCATCCTCGCGGCGCAGAAGCTCCTCGCGAGCACGGCCGGCGTGTTCGTCGAACCCGCGTCGGCGATCACCGTCGCCGGACTCCTCGACCGTGCCGAAGCGGGCGTCATCCCCGCCGGCTCGACGGTCGTGCTGACCGTCACCGGTCACGGCCTGAAGGACCCGCAGTGGGCCCTCCGCAACGCGGACGGCAGTCAGGCCGAGCCGGTCGTCGTCGACGCGACCACCTCCGAGGTGGCATCCGTGCTCGATCTCGCGCCGGAGGCGACGGCATGACCCGGTCGGTCCAGGTGCGCGTTCCCGCGACCAGCGCCAACCTCGGCCCCGGCTTCGACACTCTGGGGCTCGCGCTCAGCGTCTACGACGAACTCATCGTCACGGAACTGCCGGGCCCGGGCCTGGAGATCACCGTCGCGGGCGAGGGCGCCGCCGACGTCCCGACCGATGCCTCGCACCTCGTCGTGCGGGCGATGGCCTACGCCTACGAGGCGTTCGGGCGGACGATGCCCGGCGTGCGTCTCGAGGCGGTCAACGCGATCCCGCACGGGCGGGGGATGGGCTCGTCGGGTGCTGCGGTCGTGTCCGGCCTCCTCGCGGCGAAGGGCCTCCTCGCGGGTGACGTCGAGATCGGCGCCGATGCGCTGCTGCGCCTGGCCACCGAGCTCGAGGGGCACCCCGACAACGTCGCGCCGGCCCTGTTCGGCGGCCTCACGATCGCGTGGGTCGACGAGCACGGCCCGCAGCACAAGAAGCTCCTCGTCCACCGCGGCGTCGCGCCGCTGGTGTTCGTGCCGGACTTCACGATGTCGACATCCGTCGCCCGAGGATTCGATCCCCTCCAGGTCACCCGTGAAGACGCGATCTTCAACCTCTCGCGCTCCGCGCTGCTCGTCGCGGCCCTCACGCAGAGCCCCGATCTGCTGCTGGCCGCCACCGAGGACAAGCTCCACCAGTCCTACCGGGCGCAGGCGATGGTCGAGACCGATAAGCTCGTGCGCGCCCTGCGCGCCGAGGGGTTCGCGGCGGTCGTGTCGGGTGCCGGCCCCAGCGTCCTCGTGCTCGCCGATGGTCCGGGCCAGCGCCTCGCCGCCGCCGAGGTCGCCGCGCATACCACAGACACCCCGTGGGACGCGCGGATGCTGGCGGTCGATGTACGCGGTGGTATGGTGAGGGACCATACGGAGGGTTCCACACCTTTGTGATCTGAGCCTCCGTCGCAATTCTGCGAATCACCGCGAACACCCCTGATCCATACCCCGTGCCGTCGGCCGGACGCGTGTGGCAGGTGGATGGCGCCCGCCGTGGACGGCGCTGGACGCGGTTCTGACATATCCACCGTTTAAGAGGAGCACTCGTGGAGTCCAACTCCGAGAACCTGACGATCGACGAGACCGTCGACGCCCCGACCGAGGAAGCGGCCGAGCAGCAGGATGCCGTCGTGGAGACGCCCACCGAGGCGGCTGCCCCCGCTGAGGAGACGCGCGCCGAAGCCGCGGCATCTGACGCCTCGGACGTTGCTGCTGCCGAGGCGGACGCCCCGGCGGAGGCCGTGGAGACCGCCGAGGCCGCGGCGCCCGCCGAGCCCGCCGAGGCCGCAGCGCCCGCGGAGAAGCCGGCGAAGGCGCCGCGCAAGCGCGCGCCCCGCCGCGCCAAGAGCACCGATGTCCCGGCCACCGACGAGGCGCCCGCCGCGAAGACCGCTGCGTCCGACGCGCCCGCGGAGACCTCCGCGTCCGACGCGGAGGCGCCCGCCGCGGACGTTGTCTCGGCAGAGGCCGCGTCGACCGCCGACGAGACGGCTCCGGCCGCCGATGCCGCCGAGGCGACCGCCGACGCAGAGACCACCCCGGCGGAGACCACCGAGGCGCCGAAGAAGCCGGCGCGTGGCCGTGGCCGCGGCCGCAACGCGAAGAAGGACGCCGAGACCGAGGCCGCTCCGGGCACCGACGCCCCGGCCGAATCCGCCGACGCTCCGGCTGCCGAGGGCGCTTCCGAGACGCCCGCCGAGCAGGCGCCGGACGCCGAGGCATCCTCCGACGACTCGTCGAAGACTGAGTCCGGAGAGGGCGACGGCGAGTCGTCCGGCCGTTCGCGGAGCCGGTCGCGCAGCCGCAACCGCAACCGCAACAAGGACAACGCCCAGGGCAACCAGGGTCAGGCCGGCCAGAATCAGGGCGGCAACCAGAACCAGGGCGCGGGTCAGAACCAGGGCGGCAACAACGGCCCGGACGACGACGACGCGCCCGGCCAGAGCGGCCGTGGCCGCCAGCGCAACAAGCGGCGTGGCCAGGGCGGGGGCGGCGACGAGTTCGAGACCGAGATCAGCGAGGACGACGTCCTCATCCCGATCGCCGGTGTGCTCGACGTCCTCGACAACTACGCCTTCGTCCGCACGACCGGCTACCTCCCCGGCCCGCAGGACGTCTACGTCTCACTCGGCCAGGTCAAGAAGTACAACCTGCGCAAGGGGGACGCCGTCGTCGGCGCGATCAAGCAGCCCCGCGAGGGCGAGCAGTCGAGCCGGCAGAAGTACAACGCGCTCGTCAAGGTCGACTCGATCAACGGCCTGTCCGTCGAGGACGCCGCCGGCCGCGTCGAGTTCGGCAAGCTGACGCCCCTGTACCCGCAGGAGCGCCTGCGCCTCGAGACCGGCCCCGAGAAGCTGACCCAGCGGATCATCGACCTCGTGGCCCCGATCGGCAAGGGACAGCGCGGTCTCATCGTCGCGCCACCCAAGGCCGGCAAGACGATCGTGCTGCAGCAGATCGCCGGCGCGATCGCGCAGAACAACCCCGAGGTCCACCTCATGGTCGTGCTCGTCGACGAGCGTCCCGAAGAGGTCACCGACATGCAGCGCACGGTCAAGGGCGAGGTCATCGCCTCGACGTTCGACCGTCCCGCCGAGGACCACACCACGGTCGCCGAGCTCGCGATCGAGCGCGCCAAGCGTCTCGTCGAGCTCGGCCGCGACGTCGTCGTGCTGCTCGACTCGATCACGCGCCTCGGCCGCGCCTACAACCTGTCGGCTCCGACGTCGGGACGCGTCCTGACCGGTGGTGTCGATGCGTCGGCGCTGTACCCGCCCAAGCGCTTCTTCGGCGCGGCGCGCAACATCGAGAACGGCGGTTCGCTCACGATCCTCGCGACGGCGCTGGTGGAGACCGGGTCCAAGATGGACGAGGTCATCTTCGAGGAGTTCAAGGGCACGGGCAACAGCGAGCTGCGTCTGTCGCGTCAGCTGGCCGATAAGCGCATCTTCCCCGCCGTCGACGTCAACGCCTCGTCGACGCGTCGCGAAGAGATGCTGCTCTCGTCCGACGAGGTCAAGATCACCTGGAAGCTGCGCCGTGCCCTCGCCGGGCTCGACCAGCAGCACGCGCTGGGCGTCATCCTCGACAAGCTCAAGGAGACGCAGTCCAACGTCGAGTTCCTCGTTCAGATGCAGAAGTCGATCCCGGCGCCGACCACGCACTCGGGCGGGCACGACAACAGCATCCGCTGATCGTGTTCGAGTCGGTCCGAGGGCTGCTCGATGAGCACCGCGCGGTTCAGGAGGAGCTCTCCGATCCCGCGGTGCACGCCGACGCCGCGCGCGCCAAGCGCGTGAACCGGCGCTACGCCGAGCTGTCGCGGATCGTCGCGGCCCACGACGCGTGGGTCGCGGCATCCGACGACCTCGCGGCGGCTCGCGAGCTCGCCCGTGAGGACGACGCGTTCGCGGCGGAGGTGCCGGCCCTCGAGGAGGGGCTGCGCGAGGCGCAGGAGCGCCTGCGTCGCCTGCTCATCCCGCGCGATCCCGATGACGCCCGCGACGTCATCATGGAGATCAAGCAGGGCGAGGGGGGAGCGGAATCCGCTCTGTTCGCCGCCGACCTGCTGCGGATGTACATGCAGTACGCCGCCTCGCGCGGCTGGAAGACCGAGCTTCTCGAGCGCAACGAGTCCGACCTCGGCGGGTACAAGGACGTCCAGGTCGCCATCAAGGGATCGTCCTCCGACCCGTCGCAGGGAGTGTGGGCGCACCTGAAGTACGAGGGCGGGGTGCACCGGGTGCAGCGGGTGCCCGCCACAGAGTCGCAGGGGCGCATCCACACCTCCACGACGGGCGTGCTCGTGTTCCCCGAGGTCGATGAGCCCGAAGAGATCACGATCGACCCGAACGACCTGAAGATCGACGTCTTCCGCTCCTCGGGCCCCGGCGGGCAGTCGGTCAACACGACCGACTCCGCCGTGCGGATCACGCACGTGCCCACGGGCATCGTCGTCTCGATGCAGAACGAGAAGAGTCAGCTGCAGAACCGCGAGGCCGGCATGCGCGTGCTGCGCGCCCGGCTGCTGGCGAAGCAGCAGGAGGAGCGGGATGCCGCGGCATCCGACGCCCGCCGCTCGCAGATCCGCGGGATGGACCGGTCCGAGCGCATCCGCACCTACAACTTCCCCGAGAACCGCATCGCGGATCACCGGACGGGCTACAAGGCCTACAACCTCGATCAGGTGATGGACGGCGCCCTCGGACCCGTCATCGACAGCTGCATCGCCGCCGACGAAGAGGCCCGCCTGGCGGCTCTCGCCGACGACTGACCCTCGCGCTTCCTCGCGCTGGCGCGTCGACTCGCCAGGATCGGCGGGTCCGGTGGCCCCCCCTTCCGCCGTTTCTGGCGAGTCGACGGGAGCCGGCGATCGGACTCAGATGTGGTACTCGGGTGCGGTCAGCACCGCGCGGGTGTCCTCGCCCTCGCGGCGGACACGAGGACGGGCGGGCACGCCGACGAGCACCGAATCGGCGGGGGCGTCCTTCGTGACGACCGCGTTGGCGCCGACGACGCTTCGGGCGCCGATCGTGATCGGACCGAGGATCTTCGCGCCGGCGCCGACGGCGACACCGTCCTCGAGTGTGGGATGCCGCTTGCCGGCGTGACGGGTGCGACCGCCCAGAGTCACCCCGTGGTACAGCATGACGTCGTCGCCGACGACGGCGGTCTCGCCGATCACGACGCCCATGCCGTGGTCGATGAAGAAACGCCTGCCGATCCGCGCTCCGGGATGGATCTCGATCCCCGTGAGCCAGCGGGTCAGCTGCGACCCGGCGCGCGCGAGGAATCGCGCGCGCCGGAGCCACAGCCGGTGCATGATGCGGTACGACCAGACCGCGTGCAGCCCCGGGTACAGCAACGCGATCTCGAGGCCGCTGCGCGCCGCGGGGTCGCGGAGCTTCGCGGCGGCCAGGTCTTCGCGGATGCGTGCTCGGAGCGATCCCATCAGTCTTCGCGCAGATCCTCGAACAGCGGGGTCGAGAGGTAGCGCTCACCGAACGAGGGGATGATCACGACGATGTTCTTGCCCTCGGCCTCGGGACGCGCTGCGACCTGGAGCGCGGCCCAGACGGCCGCACCCGACGAGATGCCGACGAGGATGCCTTCCTTCTGCGCGACCTCGCGCGCGACGCGGATCGCGTCGTCGAAGGTGACATCCTGCACCTCGTCGATGACGCCCTGGTCGAGGATCGGCGGAATGAAGTTCGGCCCGATGCCCTGGATCTTGTGGGGGCCGGGCTTCCCCTCGGTCAGCAGAGGGGAGTCCTTCGGCTCGACCGCGACCACCTTCACATCGGCGAGGCGCTCCTTGAGCACTTGGCCGACGCCGGTGATCGTGCCGCCCGTGCCGATGCCGGCGACGAAGTAGCCGACCTGGCCGTCGGTGTCGCGGAGGATCTCCTCGGCCGTCGTGCGGCGGTGGATGTCGGGGTTGGCCTCGTTGGCGAACTGCTTCGCGAGGACTGCTCCCGGCGTCTCGGCGGCGATCTTCTCCGCCTCCGAGACGGCGCCCTTCATGCCCAGCGAAGGGTCGGTGAGCACGAGCTCGGCGCCGTACGCCTTGAGCAGCAGACGGCGCTCCATCGACATCGACGAGGGCATCGTGAGGATGACGCGATAGCCGCGCGCTGCGCCCACCATGGCCAGTGCGATGCCGGTGTTGCCGCTCGTGCCCTCGACGATCGTGCCGCCGGGCTGGAGAGCGCCGGCCTTCTCGGCGGCGTCGACGATGGCGATGCCGAGGCGATCCTTGACCGACGACGCCGGGTTGTAGAACTCGAGCTTGGCGAGCACCGTGCCCGGCAGGCCCTCGCTGACGCGGTTCAACCGCACGAGAGGCGTGTTGCCGTACGCGGTGGTGATGTCGGGGTGGATGCCGTGGGTGACCGGGTCGGACATGTCTGCCTTTCGGGTTTTCGAGCGGATGCCGCGTCGCGGCGGGATCGTCGCCCCAGCCTATTGTCGCCCCTCGCCGTGGGAGCCGAATGTGACGAATCCGCACTCGTGATTAGGCTTGTCGGCGCCATGAGCACCGCGCCCCCTCCCGCATCGACCCTGACCGAGGTCCTGCGTGCCGCGACCGCCGAACTCGAGGCCGCCTTCGTCCCGACCCCGCAGGTCGACGCCGAGCTCCTCGCCGCGCACGTCCTCGGCATCGGACGGGGCGAGCTGTCGGCCGCGGTCTTCCGCGGTGACTCGATCGGCGAGGAAGAGGCCGCGCGACTGGCCGACCTCGTGGCCCGCCGTGCGGCGCGCGAGCCCCTGCAGCATCTGACCGGGGTCGCACCGTTCCGCCACCTCGAGCTCCGCGTCGGTCCCGGCGTCTTCGTGCCGCGTCCCGAGACGGAATCGGTCGCGCAGATCGCGATCGACCTGCTGCGTGCTGCCGCGGGCCCCGAGCCCGTCGCCGTCGACCTCGGCACCGGGTCGGGTGCGATCGCCCTGGCGCTGGCGACGGAGGTGCCGCACGCCCGGGTCTTCGCCGCCGAGAATTCCGTCGACGCGTTCATCTGGACGAAGGAGAACTTCGCCCTCGTCGGGGCTTCGAACGCCCGCCTCGCCTTCATCGACCTCGAGCGCGCTTTCCCGGAGCTCGACGGCACCGTCTCGGTGCTCGTGTCGAACCCGCCCTACGTGCCCGACGACGCGATCCCGCGCGACCCCGAAGTGCGGCTGTGGGACCCGCCGGCGGCGCTCTACGGCGGCGCCGACGGCCTGGATGTCGTGCGGACCCTGTCGCGAGTCGGGCTCCGCCTGGTGCATCCCGGGGGCAGCATCGTCATCGAGCACGGCGAGCTGCAGGGGGCCGCGATCCGCAGCATCCTGGCCTCCGACGGGTGGTCGGCAGCGGCCACCCATCCCGATCTCACGATGCGCGACCGCACCACGACGGCCGTCCGCTCCTGAGAGCGGCCGGGGTCCGCCGTACACTGGAGCGGTCATGTCTCCCGTTTTCGACTGCCGCGACGAGACCCAGGTCCTCCCCGGCATGCGCCAGGCGCGCCAGGCCATCGGCCGCGGCGATCTCATCGTCCTGCCCACCGACACCGTCTACGGTGTCGCCGCCGACGCCTTCAGCGCCTCGGCCGTCGCCAAGCTGCTCGCCGCGAAGGGACGGGGACGGCAGTCGCCGCCCCCCGTGCTCGTCGCCGGCATCGCCACGATGCGCGCGCTCGTGGCAGAGGTGCCCGAACCGGTCGAACGGCTCGTCGAAGCGTTCTGGCCCGGCGGCCTGACGATCGTCCTGCCGGCCCAGCCGTCGCTGTCGTGGGATCTGGGCGAGACCCGAGGAACCGTGGCCGTGCGGATGCCCGCCGACCGCTTCGCTCTCGAGCTTCTCGAGGAGTGCGGGCCGCTGGCGGTCTCGAGCGCGAACCGCACGAAGATGAACGCCGCCGTCACGATCGACGACGCGGTGCGGATGCTGGGCGACAGCGTCTCGGTCTATCTCGACGGCGGCCCGGCCGCGACCGGCATCGCCTCGACGATCATCGACGCGACGACGCTGGTCGGCTCCGACCCCGCTCCCGTGCGCGTGCTGCGCGAGGGAGCTGTCAGCCGTGAGGCGCTGCGCGACGTGCTCGGAGACCTGCTCGAGCCCGACCCGGAGCCCGAGCACGCCGAGGCGGCGAACCGCACCCCGATGGAGCCCGGCTCCGGGAGCGGTACCGGCGAGGCCGCCGGCGGCAGCGTCGCGTGAGGCTCTACCTGGCCACCTTCGTGGTCACGGCCCTCGTCACCTTCGGGCTGACGTGGCTCGTCCTCAAGGTGAGCCTGCGGTACAAGCTCTACCCCGAGATCCGCGACCGCGACGTCCATAAGACGCCGACGCCGCGGCTCGGCGGCGTCGGGATGTTCCTCGGCGCCACGGCGGTCATCCTGACCTCCTCGCAGATCCCGTTCTTCGCGATCTTCTGGGCCAAACCCGAACCGATCTGGGCCATCCTCGCCGCTACCGCCCTCATCGTCGTGGTCGGGGTCGCCGACGACCTGTGGGACCTCGACTGGCTCATCAAGCTCGGTGCGCAGTTCGCCGCGGCGGCCATCGTCGTCGGTTTCGGGGGAGTGCAGATGTACACGATCCCCCTCGGCGGTCAGACGGTCGTGTCGAGCGCCGCGAGCTTCACCATCACGGTGTTCTCGATCGTCGTCGTGATGAACGCCGTCAACTTCATCGACGGTCTCGACGGCCTCGTGGCGGGCGTCGCGCTGATCGCGAACGGCGTCTTCTTCACCTACACCTACCTGCTCGGCCGCGACTTCGGGGCGAGCAGCTACGCGAACCTGGCATCCTTCCTCGCCGTCGTGCTCCTCGGCGTGTGCGCCGGGTTCCTGCCGCTGAACTGGAACCCCGCGAAGCTCTTCATGGGCGACTCCGGAGCGCTCATGATCGGACTGCTCATGAGCTGCTCGGCCATTCTCGTCACGGGCACCCTCGTCCCGGCCACGGGTGACAACGACGTTTTCGGCCGATCGCAGCTGCTGGGTGCGTTCATCCCCATCCTGCTGCCCGTCGTCGTGGTCCTCCTGCCGCTGCTCGACTTCGGGATGGCGGTCATCCGCCGCATGTCGCGGGGCAAGTCGCCGTTCTCGCCCGACCGCAAGCACCTGCATCACCGCATGCTCGACATGGGTCACAGCGACCGCGACGCCGTGCTGATCTTCTACGCCTGGACGACGGTCGTCAGCCTCTCGGTGCTGCTGATGTACATCGGAACCACCGCCGCCTGGCCGGGGGACTACCTCTTCGGCCTCGGCTTCCTCGTCCTCGGCGTCGCCGCGTGCCTCGTCGTGACCTTCATCCCCGCGCGCCCTCAGCGCCCGGCCGTCCCCGTGAAAGAGCCCTCCTCGTGACTGCGAACACCCCCGATCCCGCCGCTCGCCGCCGCATCTCCAGCACGCCCATCCTGCGCGCAGCGCTCACCTGGGGATTGATCGTCGGCGTCGTCGTCGCGGCGGCGCTCGCGCTCGTCGGCGGACTCGTCGCGGGCACGGAGGGCGCGTGGAGCGGTGTGCTGGGCGCGCTGGTCGGCATCGTCTTCCCGGCGTTCACCGCGCTCAGCATCCTGATCGGCAACCACTGGTACGGGCACCCGCAGTGGCTCCAAATCTTCTTCGCCGTCGTGCTCGGCGGGTGGCTGCTGAAGTTCGTCCTCGTGATCGTCGCGCTGCTGCTGCTGTTCCAGGTGGAGTGGCTCGAGCGGGGGATCTTCGCCCTCGCCGTGATCGTGGCGGCGATCGCGTCGCTCGCCGTCGATCTGGTCGTGCTCAGCCGGATGCGGCTCTCGGGGGCCTCGGATGTCGCGCTTCCGACGCGCGACACGATCCAGGATTAGGTCGAGCCGTAACCTTTGGTAGTGTGGGACTACACTCTGCGGCTGGTGTGCAGTGGCGACACTGAGGCCCCGCTGGAGTTGTTCCCCTTCTAACCCTCACCGAGCTAGTCCTGGCTGGCCCGAGAAGCTGGAGCCAATACGTTGACTCAAGCGACGACGATTGTCGCAGCGGCGGCATCGGACAACGAGTTCCACCCGCCGTCCATCTCCGACTTCTTCCCGCCGGCTCTGCTGTTCGAAGGCACGCCCTTCGAATTCACCCGGATCAGCATGGTCCAGGTCATCGCGACCGTGGCGCTGGTGATCTTCCTGGTGGTCGGCACGCGCCGCCTCTCGGTGGTCCCCGGCCGGTTCCAGAGCGTGGTCGAGTTCGGCTTCGGCTTCGTCCGCGACCAGGTCGTGTACCAGGTCCTGGGCGAGAAGGACGGCCGCCGCTTCCTGCCTCTGCTGACGGCGATGTTCTTCACGATCCTGTTCATGAACCTCACCGGCGTCATCCCCGGCATGAACATCGCGGGAACCTCGGTGGCCGGTGCGCCGCTGGTGTTCGCGCTCGTGGCGTACGTCATGTTCATCTACGCCGGCATCCGCAAGCACGGCGTCGGGCACTTCATCAAGAACTCGCTCGTGCCGAGCGGTGTTCCGGTCTACCTGCTGCCGATCATCGCGCTCGTCGAGCTCATCTCGACCTTCATCGCGCGCCCGGTGTCGCTCTTCCTGCGACTGCTGCTGAACATGATGGTCGGCCACCTCATGCTCGTGCTGTTCTTCGCGGCGACCCAGTTCTTCCTCCTGGGCCTCAACGCCTTCACGCCGCTCGCGGCGGGAACGCTCGCGATGGGCTTCGCCTTCACCCTCTTCGAGATCTTCGTCTCGATCCTCCAGGCCTACGTCTTCACGATCCTCACCGCGGTCTACATCCAGCTCGCGGTCGCGGAAGAGCACTGACGAGCAGCTGACCGGCTGCTCGCCCTACGAAAGGAAAACACCAGTGGACGCAACGACGGTTCTCGCCCAGGTCACCGGCAACATCGCGACCGTGGGTTACGGCCTCGCGGCCATCGGCCCGGCCATCGGCCTCGGCATCATGATCGGCAAGACCATCGAGTCGACCGCCCGTCAGCCCGAGCTCGCAGGCCGCCTGCAGAGCACCATGTTCATCGGTGTCGCGTTCATCGAGATCCTCGCGCTGATCGGCATCGTCACGCCGTTCATCTTCAACGCGCTCTGATCCCGACGCGACCCACAGATAAGGAGACAGGATGCTGAACGCTCTTGTCACGCTTGCGGCGGAGGAGGGATCCAACCAGGTCCCGATCCTCCCGGCGGTCTACGACATCATCTGGTCGGCTGTCTGCTTCCTCGTCATCATCTTCGTGGTGGTGCGCTACGCGATGCCGCGCCTGAACACGGTGCTGGACGCGCGCAGCGCGGCCATCGAGGGCAACATCGCCAAGGCCGATGAAGCCCAGCGCAAGGCCGAGGCGGCACTCGAGGAGTACACCGCTCAGCTGGCCGAGGCCCGCAAGGAGGCCGGTGAGATCCGCGACGCCGCTCGCGAGGACGGTCGCAAGATCGTCGCCGAGGCGAAGCAGAACGCATCGGCCGAGGCCGAGCGCCTCACCGCGGCAGCGCACACGCAGATCGAGGCCGAGCGTCAGGCGGCTGTCGTCTCGCTGCGCAGCGAGGTCGGCACGCTGGCCCTCGACCTGGCCGGCGGCGTCATCGGCGAGACCCTGTCCGACGACCAGAAGGCTCAGGCCGTCGTCGACCGTTTCCTCAGCGAGCTCGAGGCCTCCGAGAAGGCGTCGAACTGATGGGCAGCGCGACCACTCAGGCACTCGTCGCGACGACGGCGGCCATCGCCGAGACCCCCGGGCTCACGCTCGACGTGTCCGGTGAGCTGTTCGTCGCCGCGCGGGCTCTGGCGGACTCGCCGCAGCTGAGCGGCGCGCTGACGGACAACGCGGCCTCGCCGCAGGCCCGCGACAAGGTCGTCGGCGACGTGTTCGGTCCGGCCTTCGCGCCGCAGACCGTGTCGCTGCTGCGCACCGCCGTCGCGCAGCGCTGGTCCTCGGTCGACGACTTCGTCGACGCCGTCGAGGAACTGGCGATCCGCGCCGCGGCGGTCGCCGACCAGGGTGACCTCGAGAACGAGCTTTTCGGGGTGCTGCACACCGTCTCGGCCAACCCCGAGCTCGAGCTCGCCCTCGGCAGCCGGCTGGGTGAGGCCTCGGCCAAGGGAGCGCTCGTCGATCGTCTCCTCGAGGGGCGCGCCGGTGCCGCCACGCGGCTCATCGCGTCGGCGATCGTGCAGCGTCCGCGCGAGCGCCGCGTGCGTCAGCTGCTCGAGCGGGCCATCCGCATCGTCTCGAACCAGCGCGGCCGCGTCGTCGCGAGCGTCCGCACGGCGACCTCGCTCAACGATCAGCAGCGCGCCCGCCTCGCCGAGACCCTCTCGAACCGCTACGGCACGCCTGTCGCGCTCAACCTCGTCGTCGACCCCGCGGTCGTCGGCGGGCTGCGCATCGAGATCGGCGACGACGTGATCGACGCGACCGTCGCCTCCCGCCTCTCCGATCTCCGCCAGCGACTGGCGGGCTGACCCACCTCACCGCCCGCAGGGGCGCACCGGCCGGATGCATCCGGACCCTCAGACTCAGGACCGAAGGAACACCATGGCAGAACTGTCCATCAGCCCGGATGTCATCCGTGACGCGCTGAAAGACTTCGTCGCCGCGTACGAGCCCACCGGGGCCGCCGCGACCGAGGTCGGCACCGTCGTCGACGCGGCGGACGGCATCGCCCACGTCGAGGGTCTGCCCGGCGTCATGGCGAACGAGCTCGTCCGCTTCGACAACGGCGTGGAGGGTCTCGCGCAGAACCTCGACGAGCACGAGATCGGTGTCGTCATCCTCGGCGACTTCGCCGGCATCGAAGCAGGCCAGAAGGTCACCCGCACGGGCGAGGTTCTCTCGGTCGGTGTCGGCGAGGGCTACCTCGGCCGCGTCGTCGACCCGCTCGGCAACCCGATCGACGGTCTCGGCGAGATCGCCACGACCGGCCGCCGCGCCCTTGAGCTCCAGGCACCCGGCGTCATGCAGCGCAAGTCGGTCCACGAGCCGATGCAGACCGGCATCAAGGCGATCGACGCCATGATCCCCGTCGGCCGCGGTCAGCGTCAGCTGATCATCGGCGACCGCCAGACCGGCAAGACGGCGATCGCGATCGACACGATCATCAACCAGAAGGCCAACTGGGAGTCGGGCGACGTCAACAAGCAGGTTCGCTGCATCTACGTCGCCATCGGCCAGAAGGGCTCGACCATCGCTTCGGTGAAGGGCGCGCTCGAGGACGCCGGTGCCATGGAGTACACGACGATCGTCGCGGCTCCGGCATCCGACCCCGCCGGCTTCAAGTACCTCGCTCCGTACACCGGCTCGGCCATCGGCCAGCACTGGATGTACGAGGGCAAGCACGTCCTGATCATCTTCGACGACCTGTCGAAGCAGGCCGAGGCATACCGCGCCGTCTCGCTGCTGCTGCGTCGTCCGCCGGGCCGCGAGGCGTACCCCGGTGACGTCTTCTACCTGCACTCGCGTCTGCTCGAGCGCTGCGCGAAGCTCTCGGACGACCTGGGCGCGGGTTCGATGACGGGTCTGCCGATCATCGAGACCAAGGCCAACGACGTCTCGGCGTACATCCCGACCAACGTGATCTCGATCACCGACGGCCAGATCTTCCTGCAGTCCGACCTGTTCAACGCCAACCAGCGTCCCGCGGTCGACGTGGGCATCTCGGTGTCGCGCGTCGGCGGCGACGCTCAGGTCAAGTCGATCAAGAAGGTCTCGGGAACGCTGAAGCTCGAGCTCGCCCAGTACCGCTCGCTCGAGGCGTTCGCGATGTTCGCGTCGGACCTCGACGCCGCGTCGCGTCGTCAGCTGGCGCGTGGTGCGCGTCTGACCGAGCTGCTCAAGCAGCCGCAGTACTCGCCGTACCCCGTCGAGGAGCAGGTCGTCTCGATCTGGGCCGGAACCAACGGCAAGCTCGACACCATCGAGGTCGAGGACGTCCTGACCTTCGAGCGCGAGCTGCTCGACTACCTCAAGCGCAACACGTCGATCCTCGACACGCTGCGTGAGACCAACGTGCTGGGCGACGACACCGTCGCCGAGCTCGAGAAGGTCGTCGACGAGTTCGTGCTCGAGTTCCAGGGCGGAAAGGGCCAGGCCATCAACAAGCCGGGCCACGAGGAGACCGCCGCCGCCGAGGCCGATGACGTGAACCAGGAGCAGATCGTCAAGGGCCGCCGCGGCTGACGCGGAGGACGACACACTTATGGGCGCACAACTCCGGGTCTACAAGCAGAAGATCAGTTCTGCTCAGACGACCAAGAAGATCACGAAGGCGATGGAGCTCATCGCGGCTTCGCGCATTCAGAAGGCGATGGGACGCGTCCGCGCGTCCTCTCCCTTCGCGCGGGCTGTGACGCGTGCCGTCTCCGCGGTGGCGACCCACTCCGACGTCGAGCACCCGCTGACGACCGAGCGCGAAACGATCCGTCGTTCCGCCGTCGTCATCTTCGCCTCCGACCGCGGCCTCGCCGGCGCGTTCAACTCGCAGATCCTCCGTGAGGGTCTCGAGCTGGCCGAGCTGCTGCGGTCGCAGGGCAAGGAAGTGGACTACTACCTCATCGGTCGCAAGGCCGTCGGGTACTTCCAGTTCCGCCGGATGCGGGCTGCGGGGGAGTGGACGGGTGACACCGATACGCCGCACTTCAGCACGGCCGAGCAGGTCGCCGGGGCTCTCCTCGACGCCTACGCTCAGGGCGGCGAAGACGGCGGCGTCGACGAGATCCACCTCGTGTACAACCGTTTCGTCAGCATGATGACGCAGACGCCGGAAGCGGTCCGTCTGCTGCCCCTCGAGGTCGTCGAGGCCGATGCCGCGACGGCGGACCAGGCTCCGGTCTATCCGCTGTACGAGTTCGAGCCCGACCCCGAGACGGTGCTCGACGCGCTGCTGCCGGTCTACGTCCAGAGCCGCGTGTTCAACGCGCTGCTCCAGTCGTCCGCCGCGAAGCACGCCGCGACGCAGAAGGCGATGAAGTCGGCGAGCGACAACGCCGACAAGCTCATCACCGACTACACCCGCCTGCGCAACAACGCTCGCCAGGCCGAGATCACTCAGCAGATCGCCGAGATCGTCGGCGGCGCCGACGCTCTGGCGTCGGGCAAGTAAGACCAACCGAAAGAGACAGACATGACCACCGTCACTGCCGAAGCCACGTCGGTCGTCGGCCGCGTTGCGCGCGTCACCGGCCCCGTCGTCGACATCGAGTTCCCGCACGACTCGATCCCCGACATCTACAACGCGCTCAAGACCACGATCACGATCGACGGCGCGTCGACCGAGATCACCCTCGAGGTCGCTCAGCACCTCGGCGACGACCTCGTCCGCGCGATCTCGCTGAAGCCGACCGACGGCATGGTCCGCGGCCAGGAGGTGCGCGACACCGGTGGCCCCATCACGGTCCCCGTCGGCGACGTCACCAAGGGCAAGGTCTTCAACGTCACGGGCGACGTTCTCAACGCCGCCGAGGGCGAGACCATCGAGGTCACCGAGCGCTGGGGCATCCACCGCCAGGCGCCGAGCTTCGACCAGCTCGAGTCGAAGACCCAGATGTTCGAGACCGGCATCAAGGTCATCGACCTCCTCACGCCCTACGTCCAGGGTGGAAAGATCGGCCTCTTCGGTGGTGCCGGCGTCGGCAAGACCGTCCTCATCCAGGAGATGATCCAGCGCGTCGCGCAGGACCACGGTGGTGTGTCGGTGTTCGCCGGTGTCGGTGAGCGCACGCGTGAGGGCAACGACCTCATCCACGAGATGGAGGAGGCGGGCGTCTTCGACAAGACCGCCCTCGTCTTCGGCCAGATGGACGAGCCGCCGGGGACGCGTCTGCGCGTCGCCCTGTCGGCCCTGACGATGGCGGAGTACTTCCGCGACGTGCAGAAGCAGGACGTGCTGCTCTTCATCGACAACATCTTCCGCTTCACGCAGGCCGGCTCCGAGGTCTCCACGCTGCTGGGCCGCATGCCCTCGGCCGTGGGCTACCAGCCCAACCTCGCCGACGAGATGGGTGTGCTCCAGGAGCGCATCACCTCGACGCGCGGTCACTCGATCACCTCGCTGCAGGCGATCTACGTCCCCGCTGACGACTACACCGACCCCGCCCCGGCGACGACCTTCGCTCACCTCGACGCGACGACCGAGCTCTCGCGCGAGATCGCGTCGAAGGGTCTCTACCCGGCCGTCGACCCGCTGAGCTCGACGAGCCGCATCCTCGACCCGCGCTACATCGGTGAGGACCACTACCGCGTGGCCACCGCCGTGAAGCAGATCCTGCAGAAGAACAAGGAACTGCAGGAGATCATCGCGATCCTCGGTGTCGACGAGCTCTCCGAAGAGGACAAGATCGTCGTGTCGCGTGCACGTCGCATCCAGCAGTTCCTCTCGCAGAACACCTACATGGCGAAGAAGTTCACCGGTGTCGAGGGCTCCACGGTCCCGATCAAGGAGACCATCGAGTCGTTCGACGCGATCGTCAAGGGCGACTTCGACCACGTGGCCGAGCAGGCCTTCTTCAACGTCGGCGGTATCGGCGACGTCGAAGAGAAGTGGGCGAAGATCCAGAAGGAGAACAGCTGACATGGCTCTGACGGTCACGCTCGTCTCCGCCGAGGCGGAGGTCTGGTCGGGTGAGGCATCCCTCGTCGTGGCCAAGACCGTCGAGGGCGAGATCGGCTTCATGGCGGGGCACGAGCCGGTGCTCGCCATCCTCGCCGAGGGCCAGGTGCGCATCACGCAGCCGGGCGGCGAGAAGATCGTCGCCAACGCGCAGGACGGCTTCCTGTCGATGGAGGGTGACGAGCTCACTATCGTGGCTGGCAACGCCGCGCTGGCCTGACCCGTACCGCGTCTACGAGAGACCGCACCCTCCGGGGTGCGGTCTCTCGCGTTGAAGGGAGACAACGGATGCTGGTGCTGCTGCCACCCTCCGAGACCAAGCGTGCCGGCGGCACCGGCGCGCCGCTCGACATCGACGCGCTCGCGTTGCCGCAGCTGGCCCCCGAGCGACGGGCCGCGGTCGCTGCCCTCGTCGCACTGTCGGCGGACCCGGATGCCGCAGCGCGGGTGCTGAAGCTCAGCGCCCGTCAGCGGGGCGAGGTCGCGGTCAACGCCGAGCTGACGACGTCTCCGACGATGCCGGCCGTCGACCGCTACACGGGTGTGCTGTTCGATGCGCTGGGCTCGACGAATCTCGATTCCGCCGCACGAGACTGGCTCGGGGAGCACGTGCTCATCCAGTCGGCGCCGTTCGGTCCCGTCGCCGCACTCGACCCGATCCCCGCGTACCGTCTCGCGGCCGGGGCATCACTCCCCGGCATCCCGCCGCTCCGGCGTCACTGGGCTGCCGCAGGCTCCGCCGCCCTGGGGCAGACGAATGCGCCTTTCGTCTTGGATCTGCGATCCGAGGCCTATGTGGCGCTCGCTCCGGTGCCTGCGGCGATGTCGTCGGCCTTCGTACGCGTCGTCTCCGCCGGCGCCGATGGGACGGTACGCGCGCTGAACCATTTCAACAAGCACGCGAAGGGCGAGCTGACCCGCGCGCTCGCGCTTTCGGCGCCGGCGGTGGCGTCGCGAGCCGATCTCGTCGCCTGGGCGGATGCGAACGGGTGGGTGCTGCGCGAGGCAGCGGTATCCGGCGAACTCGAGCTCGTCGTCTGAGTCAGCGGGGACCGGCCGTCACCGTCTCACGCGACAGCCCGTGGTTCGCTAGCATGAGCGGCGACCGACGACGCGAGCGCGTCGTCCAGGTCACGACTGAGGAGGTCGTTCATGTCGGGTTACTACGACGATGGTGCGGGGGCGGGCGCGGTTCTCGCCCTTCTCCTGCTGATCCTTCCCATCATCCTGATCCTCGCGCTCGCGGGCTACATCATCAGCTCGTTCTTCTACATGAAGATCTTCGAGAAGGCCGGTGTGCAGGGCAAGTGGCGAGCGTGGGTCCCGTTCTACCGCGAGATGGTGTTCGCCAAGCTCGGCGACATCTCCCCGTGGGTCATGCTGGGCGCGATCATCGCCACGGGCGTGCTGAGCAACATCCCGGGCATCGGCTTCATCTTCGGCTACCTCGCGATCATCGCTCTCGCTCTGGCGAGCGTTCGCGTGGGCCAGAAGCTCGGCAAGGACTGGCCGCTCGTGCTGCTCTACATTCTTCCGGGCATCGGCGGCTTGATCTGGCTGGGTATCGCAGCCTTCTCGAGCTCGCCGTGGAACCCCAACGTGCAGCCTTCGCCGTGGCGCACCTCGTTCCTTCGCGACACGACCGTCTGGCAGGGGATCCCCGTTCAGCCCGATGGCGGAGCAGCTCCTGCAGCCGGCGCCTACGGTGCCCCCGGCGCCGGATACGCTCCGCCCGCGGCCCCCAGCACCCCGCCGGCCGGCTCGTACCCGCCGCCCGCTGCTCCGCCGGCACCTCCGGCCGGTGCCTACCCGCCGCCGGCAGCACAGCCGCCCGTCACGCCGCCGACCACCGAGCCTCCCGCTCCGGACGCCCCGCGGCAGTGAACACCCGAGGAGCCCTCGTCGAAAGACGGGGGCTCCTCCTCGTCTCGGCCGTGCACACCGTGCCCCGGGTCTACGGTGGAAGGATGGACGACGCAGTGCAGACCCGGCGACTCGGAACCTCCGGCCTTCTCGTCTCGGCCGTCGGGCTGGGATGCAACAACTTCGGTCGGCGGGGGACGCCCACACAGACGCTGGACGGCACGGTCGCCGTGCTGGATGCCGCCTTCGACGCCGGCATCACCTTCTTCGACACCGCCGACATCTACGGCGGGGAGCCCGGCCTGTCCGAGACTCTGATGGGCGAAGCGCTGCGCGGGCGCCGTGACCGCGTCGTCGTGGCCACGAAGTTCGGCCACAGTGCGGTGGACCTCGGTCTGCCCGGCGCCAAGGGGTCGCGCGTCTACATCCGTCGAGCGGTTGAGGCGTCGCTCGAGCGTCTGCAGACGGACTGGATCGATCTCTATCAGCTGCACACGCCCGACCCCGAGACGCCCATCGAGGAGACGCTCGACGCGCTGTCGGAACTCGTTCGCGAAGGGAAGATCCGTTACATCGGCCATTCCAATTTCGCGGGGTGGCAGATCGCCGAGGCGGAGGCGGTCGCACGCGCCCGCGGGGATGTGCCGTTCGTCTCCGCGCAGAATCACTACAGCCTGCTCGCGCGCGCCGCCGAGCGAGAGGTGCTGCCGGCCGTCCGGCACTTCGGCCGTGGCTTCCTGCCGTACTTCCCGCTGCACAACGGCCTGCTGACCGGGAAGTTCACGCGGGATCACATTCCCGCCGACACGCGTGTCGCTCGGGAGCGGCGTCACCTGTGGGAGAACGCGCCGTGGGATGCCATCGAGGCCTACCGCTCGTTCTGCGATGAGCGGGGTATCACGATGGTGCAGGCGACCTTCGGCTGGCTCCTGGCGCAGCCCGCGCTGAGCAGCATGATCGCCGGCGCGACCTCTCCCGAGCAGGTGCGCTCGAACGCCGCGGCGGCCTCGGCGTGGCAGCCCAGCGCCGATGAGTTGGCGACGATCGACTCGCTCTTCCCGCTTCCGTCGGACCCCGCCGCGGGCTGACGGAATCCCGCACCACGGGTGCGTCCACTAGAGTGTGACACGCCCATCCGTCGACGAAAGAAGAGTGACAGCGTGCCCGACCCCACGACCCAATCCCGGATCGTGGACGTCCCGTCCGGTGCGATCGAACTCCGGTGGGCCGCCGCGACCGATACCGGACGTCGACGCGACAGCAACCAGGATGCCGTTCTCGCGCAGTATCCGCTGTTCATCGTCGCCGACGGCATGGGCGGACACATCGGCGGCGAGATCGCCAGCGCGAGTGCCGTCGATCGTCTCCGTGGTGTCGCCGATCGCGGCGTCGTCACTCCCGAAGACATCGAAGAGGCTCTCGAGCGGGCTGTCGGCGACATCGCCGATCACCCCGAGACGACCGACGACGGAACCGGCACCACCGTCACCGGCGTGTACCTCGACATCGTCGACGGCGAACCGCAGTGGACGACTTTGAACATCGGCGACTCGCGGGTCTACCTCCTGCGCGACCAGGCGATCGCTCAGGTCACGACCGACCATTCCGTCGTCCAGGAGCTCGTCGCCGCGGGGCGGCTCAGCCCCGAGGAGGCGGAGCAGCACCCGTACGGGAACGTCATCACGCGCGCCGTCGGGCCGAGCGACGGTGTCACTCCTGATTACGTGCGTCTGGATGTCGTCGACGGCGACCGGTTCGTCATCTGCAGCGACGGGCTCACGAAGGAGCTGACGGACTACGGAATCCTGCATTTCCTGCTCGAGAACCCCGATCCCGCTGCGGCGGTCTCGGCGATGATGACCGCCGCGCTCGAGAACGGCGGTCGCGACAACGTGACGATCATCGTGCTCGACGCGCACTTCCGCAGCGCCGACGACGCCTCCTCCCCGAACGCGGACTGAACCCGGCTCTCCACCTCCTGCGCCATCAGGATGGTGGCACCACGAGTGCGTTGCTTGACTCGGACGCGTGCATCCGACCGTCCCCTTCGACGACCCGATCCGGCTGCCGCCGCCGCGGCCTGAGACACGGCGTCCGCCGCTCCCGGTGTGGGCGCTGGCGGTCCCGGTGGCGGGTGCCGTCCTCCTCTGGCAGATGACGGGGTCGCCGACGGTGCTGTGGTTCGCGGCGCTCGGGCCCCTCGTCGCGGTCGCGTCGCTGCTCGACGGGATGCGCGTGGCGCGTCGAGAGCGGCGCAGCTCCGCGGGGAGCGCCGCTGCCGGCCTGCGGTCCGCTCACGCCGAGCTGGACGAGCGCCACGCACACGAGCGCGCCGACCGCTGGTGCACGACGCCGGATGTCGCCCGACTCCTCGCCGCCCCCGACGATCTGTGGCGTCCGAGGCCCGCCCGCGACCTGGTGGTCGTGGGATCGGGCGACGCGCCGTCGCGCACGCGTGTCGATGGTGACGCGCCGCCGGAGTTCCGGCAGGCCGCCGCCACCGTGCGCGACGCGCCGGTCACGGTCCCGCTCACGGCGGGGATCGCGGTCGTCGGGCCCGCAGCGCCCGCGGCGTCGATCGCGCGAGCTCTCGTGCTGCAGATCTGCCTCGTCCACGGGCCGGGCGAAGTCTCGCTCGTCGCCGCGGCCGAGGACTGGGCCCGAGAGCTCCCGCACGCGTCGGTGCTCGGAGGATTGCGGCTCTGGTGGGGGTCAGGGGCGCCACCCGCGGATGCCGACATCGCGATCGTGTGCGTCGACTCGGTTGCCCCGCCCCCGCAATGCGCCGCCGTCGTGCGAGTCTCCGGCGTCGACGAAGCGGTGCTGGGGTATGGCGGTTCCTCCTCGGTGCTGCGTCCGGAGACGATCGGCCGGGCTCAGGCGACGACGATCGTCGCGCTGCTCCGCGAACGGGCCACCGCGGTGGGCGGCGACGACGTGACGCCACTGTCGTTCGACGATCTTCCTCGCCCCGGCGGCGCGGGGCTCACCGCGGTTCTCGGAGCCGGCCGCGGCGGTCCTGTGATCGTCGATCTCGTCGACGACGGGCCGCACGCGGTCGTGGTGGGGGCTACCGGCAGCGGGAAGAGCGAGCTGCTCGTGACCTGGATCGCGTCGCTCGCGCGGGCCTCGCCGCCGTCGCGCGTGAACTTCCTGCTCATCGACTTCAAGGGCGGTCGGGCTTTCGACGCGTTGACGTCGTTGCCGCACGTGGCAGGCGTGGTGACGGATCTCGACGATCGGAACGCTGTGCGTGCGATCGAGAGCCTCGCCGCCGAGGTGCGGCGCCGGGAACGCGTCCTGGCCGAGCTCGGGGCACGTGACATCGCCGAGGCGTCCGATGCGCTGCCGCGGCTGGTGGTCGTCGTCGACGAATACGCCGCGCTCACGGCCGCTCACCCCGCGATGCACGACGTGTTCGCCGACATCGCCGCACGCGGCCGCGCGCTCGGGATGCATCTCGTGCTGGCGACGCAGCG
Organism: Microbacterium sp. TS-1; assembly: GCF_000509385.1. Lineage (NCBI taxonomy): Bacteria > Bacillati > Actinomycetota > Actinomycetes > Micrococcales > Microbacteriaceae > Microbacterium > Microbacterium sp. TS-1. The sequence continues at coordinate 329,595 of NZ_BASQ01000002.1, read as the reverse complement.
TGCGGCGGGGTACCGCGAAGCGGTGCTCGCCAATGCGCCGCTACGGATCGCCCTGCGTGTGGCCGATGGCGCGGAGTCGCGCGCCGTGCTCGGGTCGGCGGAGGCTGCGGCACTGCCCGGTGGACGCGCGGACCGCGGTGCCGCGCTGGTGAAGCGTCCGGCGGACGCGCAGCCGCACCTGCTGCGGGTGAGTCTGTGTCCTCCCGAGGCCATTGCGGACATCGCTCGAGCCGCCGCGGGAGCGACTCCGGCCCGTCGCCCCTGGCTGCCGCCGCTGCCCGCTCACATCGCGCTGGCCGACGTGCGGCGGGAGGGCGCCCTCGTTCTGGGTGTGGCCGACGAGCCGGCAGAGCAGCGTCGGCGCGTCGTGGTCCTCGACGGACGTGCGCCAGGAGCAGGGGTGCTCGGACGCGCGGGGTCGGGGCGCACGACGCTCCTGCGAACCATCGCGGCACAGGTGCCCGCCGACCGGCTGTGCTGGGTACCCGGCGACCTCGAGGCGGCGTGGGACGTCGTCACCGCGCTCGACGACGTTCCAGAGGGCTGGGTGGTCGTCGTCGACGATCTCGACCGCCTGCTCGCGGCGTTGCCCGACGACTACAGCGCCGCCGCGGCGGCGATCCTGGAACGCGTCGCGCGCGACGCTCGAGCCCGCGGCATCCAGTTCATCTGCGCGGCGCAGCGGATAACGGGAGCCGTCGGGAGGATCATCGACCTTCTGCCCGATCGTGCGGTGCTCACAGCGGTCTCGCGGTCGGAGCACGTCTCGTTCGGCGGTGACCCATCGCACCACGACCCGTCGGCGCCGGCGGGGCGGGGGAGATGGGGTGGTGCGCTCGTCCAGTTCGCCGATCCCGGCGACGTTCCTCCGCCGCGCGGCGAGGCAGCGCTCCCCGGTGTGTTCGAGCCGAGCTTCGCCACAGCGTTCGTGGCACCGCCCACGGGCGCCACGCAGGCGGTGCTCGACCACTGGCGCAGTCGCGGCCTCGAGGTCACTTCTGTGGAGCAGACGACGTCCCTGCGCCCGGGGAGGGTCGTGTGGGGCACCCCGGAGGCATGGATCGGTCGCTGGCGCGGCGCGGCGGCAGGTGCGCAGACGCGGGTTCAGCTCGTGGTCGACGCCGCCTGCGGGTCCGAGCTGCGGCTCGTGACGGGCAGCCGGCGGTTGTCGCCCTACGCCGTGCCGGGCCGCGGGCGCGCGTGGGTCATCGACACGCGGACGGATCGTGTCCGCCGGGTCGTCCTGCCTCTCAGCCCAGCGCGTCGGCCAGCGAGCCTGCCGTGAGATCGTGCGCTGCTGCCACGCCCTCGTTCACGACCTGGCCCGCGGCGGTGTTGAGTCCGGCCGCGAGCGCCGGGTCGGAACTCAGCGCCCGGCGCCAGCCGTGGCGGGCGATCTGCCGCACGTAGGGGAGTGTCGCGTTCGTGAGAGCTGAGGTCGAGGTGTTCGGCACGGCGCCGGGCATGTTCGCGACGCAGTAGAACACCGTGTCGTGCACGCGGAAGGTGGGATCGGCGTGGGTCGTCGGCCGGGTGTCCTCGAAGCAGCCGCCCTGGTCGACGGCGATGTCGACCAGCACCGAACCCGGTCGCATGCGTGCGACGGTCTCGTTGCGCACGAGCTTGGGGGCTTTGGCGCCGGGGATCAGCACCGATCCGATCACGAGATCGGAAGCCACGACCGCGCGTTCGAGATCGAGCGGGTTGGAGGCGGCGGTCTTGACCCGCCCCTGGAAGTGGTCGTCGAGGAAGCGGAGGCGCTGGATGTTGGTGTCGAAGATCGTCACGTCCGCGCCGAGGCCGGCCGCGATGTATGCGGCGTTCGCGCCGGCCACTCCGCCTCCGATGACCGTGACCGCGGCGGGCCGGGTGCCGGGGACACCGGACATGAGCAGGCCGAGACCGCCGGCCGAGCGGAGCAGCGTGGAGGCGCCCACCATCGGGGCGAGGCGGCCGGCGACCTCGCTCATCGGTGCGAGGAGCGGCAGGCCCCCGCCGGGGAGCTGCACGGTCTCATAGGCGATGGCGGTGATGCCGCTCTCGACGAGCCGTTCGGTGAGCGGGCGGTCGGCCGCGAGGTGCAGGTAGGTGAACAGGACCAGGTCATCGCGGAAGCGGTGGTACTCGCTCGCGATCGGCTCCTTGACCTTCAGCAACAGCTCGGCGCGCGCCCAGACCTCGTCGGCGTCGTCGAGCAGCACTGCTCCGGCGTCGGCGTACTCCGAATCGGGCAGCGACGAGCCCTCGCCGGCACCGCGCTGGACGAACACGTCGTGGCCGTTGACGACGAGGTCGTGCACACCCGATGGTGTGAGCGCAACGCGGTACTCGTTGTTCTTGACCTCGCTGGGAACGCTGATGCGCATGGCAGTCCTTTCTGCGCTCCCTCGTGAGGAGCCGCTACACCGTCGGCCGGATGATGCCGACGTTCTGTCCGCCGCCGAGCACTGTCAGCGGAAGATGAGAGATCACGCGGGCCACGGGTGCGGCCTCGAGGGCGCCTGCCCGCACCAGCAGGGTGAGGGCGATCGCCGACGCGGCGCGGCCGTTGCCGTCGAGCACCTTGAGGGCCACCGTGGTCCCGTCGGGGGCCACCATGACGAGCACGCCCTCGGCGCCCGTCTTCGCGAAGACTCCGAGTCGCTCGATCGCGACGGTGTCGGGTCGCCCGGGACCATCGATCGTCCAGGGATTCTCGCGAACGGCCCGGACGAGGGCACCAGCCATGCGGTGCAGTGCGAACGGCGAACGCTCGCTCGCGGTGCCGATGCGCTGGATCGCGCGCCCGAGCGCGATGAGGCTCATCGCGTAGACGGGGGCGCCGCATCCGTCGATCGCCATCGCCGAGGCCTTCGTGCCGGTCAGTCGTTCGATGACCTCCCGCGTGTGCACCTGAAGCGGATGCTCAGGGTCGAGATACGTGGCGGTGTCCCAGCCGCTCGCGACGCACGCAGCCAGCATCGCGGCGTGCTTGCCCGAGCAGTTCATGCGGATGCGGGTGGGGGTGCCGAGTTCCCGCACGATCTCGTCGCGCGTGGCGGTGTCGCCGGGCCAGGCCGGTGGGCAGCCGAGATCGTCCTCGCCGAGGCCTGCGTCGTTCAGGATGCCGCGGACGACCGCGACGTGCCGATCGGTGCCGGAGTGGCTGGCGGTGGCCAGGCCGAGCCGTTCCCCCTCGAGCGAGGCTCCGGCGGTCATGCTGGCGAGTGCCTGCAGGGGCTTGAGGGTCGAGCGCGGCAGGATCGGTGCGTCTACGTCGCCGAGGGTGCGGATCGGGCTGCCGTCGGCTCCCAGGACGACCGCTGCGCCGGCGTGACGGGACTCGATGAAACCGCTGCGCTCGACGACCGCGAGCTCGACGGCGGCGGGAACGGCGAAGGTCTGCGGCACCCCGACAGCCTACCGTCGCGGGCCGCGCCGTGCCGCGTGTCAGACTGTCTGCATGTTGGGTGAGCACCGCTATTCCGTCCGGGCCGAGTGGACCGGGAATCGCGGCACCGGAACGAGCGGCTACCGAGACTACGACCGGGCCGTCACGCTGAGCATCGACGGAAAGCCGTCGCTCGCGGCGTCGAGCGACAAGCCGTTCCGCGGAGACCCGACCCGGTGGAACCCGGAGGATCTGCTGCTCTCGGCGCTCTCCGAATGCCACCTGCTGTCGTACCTTCACGCGTGCGTGACGGCGGGGGTCGTCGTCGTCTCGTACACCGATGACGCGACGGGAACGATGCGTGAGGACGGGCGGGGTGGCGGCGCGTTCGCGGAGGTCGTCCTGCGACCCCGGGTCGTCGTCGCGGAGGCCTCGATGCGAGAGGCGGCGCTCGAGGCGCACGCTCAGGCGAATGCCTGGTGCTTCATCGCGAACTCGGTGAACTTCCCGGTGCGCCACGAGCCGACGATCCTCGTCTCGGGCGAGGAGTGACCTGTCTGGTCAGCGGCGTTCGTGCGGCAGAGCCTGCTTGATCCGCTCGACGGTGTTCTGCGGCGGGGCTTCGTTGTAAGCGCCTGCCAGCTCCTGACCTGACAGGGCGTGGATGGCAGCCATGATCTCGTCGGTGGCGTTGCGGCGGGCTCGACCGGAGTCCGCCGAACCGTGGTGGCTGAGGTCGAGTGGCTCGCCGAAGCGGACGGTCACCCGCGGACGGAGCCGCGGGAACTTCGCCCCGACGGGCATGATGTCGCTCGTCCCGATGAGTCCGACGGGGATCACCGGTGCGCCGGTCTGCAGCGCGAGGAAGGCGACACCGGTGCGCCCCTTGTAGAGGCGGCCGTCGAGAGAGCGCGTGCCCTCGGGGTAGAGCGCCGTCGACCATCCGGCGTCGAGCATCTTCTTCTGCTGGTCCAGGGCATCGAGCGCGGCTTGGCCTGCTCCGCGGCGTACCGGGAACGCGCCTGCAGCGTAGAAGAACTCGCGCGACAGCCACCCGCGGAATCCGGTCCCGTCGAAGTAGCTCGACTTCGCGAGGAACCGCACCGGGCGTGGCGACGCCATGGGGATCACGAAGGAGTCGATGAAGGAGAGGTGGTTGCTCGCCAGGATGACGGCGCCCTTCCGGGGGAAGTGCTCGCGTCCTTCGATGCGCGGCCGGTAGATCATGCGAGCCAGCGGTGCGAGCACCCACCGGCCGATCACGTAGGTGAGACCGATTCCGGGGACTGCTTCGACGGCGGCTGCGGCTTCGTCGTGCTCGCCGGGCTCGCCGGACTGCGGCTCGGTTGCGTCAGCGTTCACCAGACGAGGCTACTGCGGAACGCATAACTACGCGGACATGTTGTGCGAGCGCACACGACCGACGTGGGCGGGCGAGGCCGTATCGAGTACGGATCGTCAGAACGGTGGAGCTCCCGGTCCGGGTGGACCCGCGGTCGTGAATGCCACCAATGGTGGTGGTGCGTCTTCGCGGTAGATCCGTCCGGTGGGTGAGGTCCAGACGAGCAGGCCGCCGGGGAGCTGTCGGACTCGCCAGCGGGTGTGGTGTTTGACGTCGTGGTGTCTCTTGCAGAGGTTGGCGAGGTTGCACACGTGCGTCGCACCGCCGTCGGAGGCAGCGATTGTGTGGTCGAGCTCGCAGCGGATCGCCGGTTGCCGGCATCCGGGGAATCGGCAGTGCCGGTCGCGTGCCCGCAGCAGTCGCGCCATGGCGGCGGTGGGCCGGTAGGTGTCGCATTCGAGCACGGTCCCGGTGACGGGGTGGGTGAGGAGCCGGTCCCACGAGGTGGCGTTGCCCGCCAGCTCCCGTGCGGTTGCGGCATCGATGGGGGAGCGGCCAGCGAGATCCGCGGGCCCGTCGTCTTGCCCCATGAGGGTGAGCGCGGAGACCGCGACCTGCACGTGCGCGCGGATCGCGCCGAGGGTTCCGTCGCCGTCACCGGTCGCGGTGGGGTCGAGGCCGGGCGTCCCGGCGAGGAGGAGGTCACTGAGCACGTCGGCGCGGACCTGATCGATGCTTCGCGCATCGTCGACGAACGACGACCCGTCGCAAATCGTCGCATCGGCATCGCGACCGCCACCATTGGCGTCGGCTCGCGCGCCACGCGCGTCGGCTCGAGCGCCAGCGCCACCGGACGCCGCGTCGGCTCGAGCGCCAAGCGCGTCGGCTCGAGCGTCAGCCCCGCTCGCGTCAACGCCCGCCGCGTCGGCCTGATGCCGCACGTTGATGATCTCCCGCGCCTGCCGCGTCAGCCGGTCGACAATCCCATCCGCGATCACCGTCGGCAGGGTCGCGATCAGGTCCGACATCCCATCCGCGCCGGCCTGCACCCGCACGCACCGCCCCGCCGCGGCCTCTTCATGCCGCTCCGTGAAACTCCGCGGGTGCATCCGCTCCGCGATCACCCGCAACGCGTCCCGCACCCGGTTCGGGGTCTCGCCCTCACACCGCTCGACCGCGACGCGTTCGAACTCCGCCCGCTCCTCCGCAGGCACCAGGCATCCCGTCTCCTGGATGACCCGCACATGCCCGCGGACTATCCGCCCCGCCTCCCACGCCGCCATCGTCACCGGATAGTTCTCCACCAGGTCCCGCGCCTCATCGATGCGGCGCTGCACGGTCCGGTCGGTCGCCACGAACACCCCAGCCAGCTCCGCGGCGATTCCACGCAGCGCCATCTCCCGCGCCTTGACCCTCTCCGACGCCCCAGCGGCCTGCTTCTCCGCGAGAACCCCAGCGGCGGCGAGCACCCGAACCTCACGCACCTGGCCAGCCCGAACCACGTCCGCCGCCCCCTCGGCATCCGCGACCAGCATCGCGAGCTCAGCGACATCAGCGTCGCTGCCCATCCCGCCGCTCATCCCGCCATTCGAATGCATGTTCTAATATTGCCACGGGCCTCCGACATCGCCCCGTCGCAATCCACAACGCTGACGGAGGGCGCCCCGGGTTCTCAGCGCGCACTGATGCTGGTGCGAGAGGATGACAGTTCCGTCTCCCCGATCGAAGAGGTTCTCCGTGCGTCTGCGCCCGTTCGCCGCTCTGTCCGTCGTCGCCGTCTCGGCGCTTGCGCTCGCCGGTTGCGCGGGCGGTGACACGGCTACCGAGTCGCCCAGCCCCAACGCTTCCGGCGGGTCGGAGCAGTGCCTCGTCGACGCCCAGCCGGGGGAGTCCTCCGACAGCATCGAGGTGTCGGGCGCGGCGCCCGAGCTGACGGCGACGGTCGACCCGGGCCTCGAGCCCGCCGAGATCGAGCGGACGCTCACGACCCGCGGCGACGGCGAGGACCTCCACTCGGGCGACCTGGTGTCGGGGTCCTACGCGATCTACGACGGCGCGACGGGCGAACTGCTCGAGCAGTCGCGCGACACCTCGCCCGACGACTCCGGGCTGGTTCCGGTCCTGCTCGACACCCAGCAGTACTCGGTGTTCGTCGCGGCGCTCGAGTGCGCCCCGCTCGGCTCGACGGCGGCTCTGGCGATTCCCGGGTCGGCGTTCGGCGAGGGCCGGACGGCCGTGGTGGTCGTCGCGGAGGGCGTCGAGAAGCTCCCGACTCGGGCGACCGGCGCCGACCAGGCGCCCGTCGACGGCATGCCGACGGTCGAGCTCGCCGACGACGGCGCCCCCACCATCACCCTCCCCGGCACCGACGCGCCGACCGAGGTGAAGCTGGCGAACCTGAAGACCGGCGACGGCGCCACGATCCAGCCCGGCGACACCGCATTCGTGCAGTACACCGGCGTGAAGTGGTCGGACGGCTCGGTGTTCGACTCGAGCTGGGACCGCGGCCAGCCTGCGGCGTTCCCGACGAACGGGGTCGTCGCCGGCTTCCAGCAGGCCCTGGAGGGACAGCAGGTCGGCTCGCAGGTGCTCGTCGTCATCCCGCCGGCCGCGGGTTACGGCGCGCAGGAGGGCAGCGAGCTCCAGAACGAGACGCTCGTCTTCGTCGTCGACATCCTCGGCGTCCAGCGCACGCCCGCGCCGGCCGCAGGCTGAGGTCGCCCGCCGCCGCGCCAATCAACCCGGCACCCCCGCAGCACCTAGGCTGACGGGATGCGTCGCGTCGTCATCCTCGGCTCCACCGGTTCGATCGGGACGCAGGCGCTCGACGTCATCGACTCCCGGCGCGACCGGTTCGAGGTCGTCGGGCTTGCCGCCGGGTCGAACGCGCGGATGCTGGAAGAGCAGGCAGCTCGCTTCGGGGTGACCCGCACCGCACTCGGCGCGGCTGATGCGGAACGTCTCGTCCGTGATGTCGACGCCGACGTGGTGCTCAACGGCATCACCGGGTCGGTCGGGCTGGGGCCCACTCTCGCCGCGCTCGAGTCGGGTCGAACACTGGCGCTCGCGAACAAGGAGTCGCTGATCGTCGGCGGCGAGCTCGTCACCTCTCTCGCCGCGCCCGGTCAGATCGTCCCGGTCGACTCCGAGCATTCCGCCATCGCGCAGGCCCTGCGGTCGGGCGAATCCGACGAGGTGCGCCGGCTCGTGCTCACGGCATCCGGCGGGCCGTTCCGCGGCCGCCGGCGCGACGAGCTGGCCACCGTGACCCCCGCGCAGGCGCTCGCTCACCCCACCTGGGATATGGGACGCGTCGTGACGACCAACTCCGCGACGCTCGTCAACAAGGGGCTCGAGGTCATCGAGGCCCACCTGCTGTTCGGCGTGGACTACGACCGCATCGACGTCGTCGTGCATCCCCAGTCGGTGGTGCACTCGATGGTCGAGTTCATCGACGGCTCCACCATCGCCCAAGCCTCGCCGCCCGACATGCGCCTGCCGATCTCGCTCGGCCTCGACTGGCCGCGCCGAGTCGCGGGCGTCGGCGCTCCGCTCGACTGGACACGTGCGGGCGAGTGGACCTTCGAGCCGCTCGACGACGCAGCGTTCCCGGCTGTCGCCCTCGCCAAGCGCGTGGGCGCAGAGGGGGGAACCTACCCGGCGGTGTTCAACGCCGCGAACGAGCAGGCCGTCGAGGCGTTCCACGCCGGGGCGCTGAGCTTCCTCGGGATCGTCGAGACCGTCGAGCGCGTCGTCGACGCGCACCGTCCGCCGAGCGAGCTCACACGGGAGTCGCTCGCGGAGGCCGAGTCGTGGGCGCGGAACGCCGCTGACCGCGCGATCGGTGCGACGCGATGACGGCCGCCGTCAGTAGACGGTGAGGCCTCGCGCCGCGAACTGACCGCGGACCCGCGCGAGCAGCTCGGCATCCGGCGTCGGTCGCCCGGCGAGCGGGTAGGGGATGCCGAGTCGCTCCCACTTCGACGTACCCATCTGATGGAACGGCAGGACCTCGACGCGGTGCACGTTCTGCCATCGGGCGACGATGTCGGCGACGGCGTCGACGTTCTCCACGGCATCCGTGAGTCCGGGCACGAGCACGAACCTGATCCACACGGGCGTGCCACGAGCGGCCAGGCGGTCGCCGAAGTCGATCGTCGGCTGCAGGTCGCGCCCGGTGACCTCGCGATAGGTGTCGGGCAGGCCCGACTTCACGTCGAGCAGGACGAGCGAGACGTCGTCGAGCAGCGCATCGGATGCCGCGCGGCCGAGGTTCCCCGAGGTGTCGATGGCGACGTGGACGCCGAGCTCGGCGGCGGCCCGGGCCAGGCGCGTGACGAAGGCCGCCTGCTGCAGCGGCTCACCGCCGGAGATCGTCAGTCCTCCTCCCGTCGCCCGGAAGACCGGCAGGTACCGGCGCAGACGGGCGACGATGTCATCGAGCTCGGTGAGCTCGCCGTCACGCTGACGCCACGTGTCGGGGTTGTGGCAGTACTGGCAGCGCAGCGGGCATCCCGCGAGGAAGAGGGTCATCCTGGTGCCGGGGCCGTCCACGGAAGTGACGAGCTCCCAGGAGTGCACGCTCGCGACATGCCCGGACCGTCGTGCGGCGAGACGGTCGTGACGGGGGTCGCTCAGATCGGCGGTGCAGGCCGCGCCCGGCACCAGGATGGCGGACACGGGACTCAGACTCCCGTGTGGAAGGTGCGGCTGAGGACGTCGAGCTGCTGCTCTCGGGTCAGTCGCACGAAGTTGACCGCGTAGCCGGAGACCCGGATGGTCAGCTGCGGGTACTTGTCGGGGTTGACCATCGCGTCCTCCAGCGTCTCGCGCGTGAGCACGTTGACGTTGAGGTGGTAGCCGTCCGAGGCCATCTGCGCGTCGAGGAGTCCCACGAGGTTGCGGACCCGCTCGTCCGGCGTGCGCCCGAGCCCGCTCGGCGTCACGGTCGTGGTCAGCGAGATGCCGTCCTGGGCCTGGTCGAAGGGCAGTTTCGCGACCGACAGCGCGGCCGCCAGCATCCCGTGCGTATCGCGCCCGTTCATGGGGTTCGCGCCCGGGGCGAAGGGCTGGCCGGCACGGCGTCCGTCGGGGGTGTTGCCCGTGGCCTTGCCGTACACGACGTTCGACGTGATCGTCAGCACCGACTGGGTGTGGACCGCGTCGCGGTATGTCTGGTGCTTGCGGATCATCGACATGAAGTCCGACACCAGCTCGCGGGCGATCTCGTCGACGCGGTCGTCGTCGTTGCCGAAGGTGGGGAAGTCGCCGTGGACGAGGTAGTCGACGACGAGACCCGACGCATCGCGCACCGGCTCGACCTTCGCGTACTTGATGGCCGAGAGCGAGTCGGCGGCGACCGAGAGGCCGGCGATGCCGCATGCCATGGTGCGCAGGACGTTCCCGTCGTGCAGCGCCATCTCCAGACGCTCGTAGGCGTACTTGTCGTGCATGAAGTGGATGCAGTTGAGCGCGTCGACGTACGTCTCGGCGAGCCACTCCATCATCACTCGGAAGCGCTCGCGCACGTCGTCGTACCCGAGCACGTCTCCCGAGACGGGGGCGGCGGCCGGCGCGATCTGCTTGCCGCTCACCTCGTCGCGTCCGCCGTTGATGGCGTACAGGAGAGTCTTGGCGAGGTTGACCCGAGCCCCGAAGAACTGCATCTGCTTGCCGACCGTCATCGGCGAGACGCAGCATGCGATCGCCGCGTCGTCACCGCACAGCGCGCGGATGTGGTCGTCGGACTCGTACTGGATCGACGAGGTGTCGATCGAGACCTGCGCGCAGAACTCCTTGAAGCCGTCGGGCAGCGCGTCGGTCCACAGCACTGTCAGGTTGGGCTCGGGTGCCGGGCCGAGGTTGTAGAGCGTCTGCAGGAATCGGAAGGCGGTCTTGGTCACGAGCGTGCGTCCGTCCTCGCCGACACCGCCGATCGACTCCGTCACCCAGGTCGGGTCGCCGGAGAACAGCGCGTCGTACTCGGGCGTGCGGAGGAACCGCACGATGCGCAGCTTGATGACGAGGTCGTCGACGAGCTCCTGCGCCTCGACCTCGGTGAGGATGCCGCGCGCCATGTCGCGCTGGATGTAGGCGTCGAGGAACGCGGTGTTGCGCCCGAAGCTCATCGCGGCGCCGTTCTGCTCCTTCACCGCCCCGAGGTAGGCGAAGTACAGCCACTGGATCGCCTCGCGGGCGGTGGCGGCGGGCCGGGTGATGTCGAAGCCGTACGAGGCGGCCATCTCGGCGAGTTCGTGCAGGGCGCGGATCTGCTCGGCGTTCTCCTCACGCGAGCGCAGGATGTTCTCCGTCGAGGGGTGCATGTCGAGCTCCGCCCGCTCGACGTTCTTCGCCGCCACGAGCGCGTCGGTGCCGTACAGGGCGACGCGCCGGTAGTCGCCGATGATCCGGCCGCGACCGTAGGCGTCGGGAAGGCCCGTGATGATGTGGCTGCTGCGGGCGCGGCGGACGGCCGGCGGGTACACGTCGAAGACGCCGTCGTTGTGGGTCTTGCGGTAGCGCGTGAAGATCGTCTCGAGGGTCGGGTCGACCGGATAGCCGTACGTCTCGAGGGCTCCCTTGACCATGCGCCAGCCGCCGTTCGGCATGATCGCGCGACGCAGCGGCGCGTCGGTCTGCAGACCGACGATCAGCTCGTCCTCGCGCCGGATGTAGCCCGGAGCGTGCGACGTGATCGTCGAGGGGGTGAGGGCGTCGACGTCGTACACGCCGCGCTCGCGCTCTGCCGGGAACATCTCGCTGAGCGTCTGCCAGAGCCCGGTCGTGCGGGCCGTCGGTCCCACGAGGAACGACGCGTCGCCGGTGTAGGGCTCGTAGTTGCGCTGGATGAAGTCGCGGACGTCGATGTCGTCCTGCCACGGGCCCGGGGCGAAGCCCTCCCACGCGGCGGGGACCGCGTCGTCGTCGTGTGCTGTCGTGGTCGGGATGACTGTGCTCATCGTGGGTCCTTCGTCCTGTCGGAAGGCCCGCCGGGGAGCGGGGAAGGCGCTGGTCGTGCCTGCCGCGGCGTGCCTGCGGCCGACGTTACGCCCGGGCCGCAGAGGGTGCGGCGATCGTGCACGGGAGCGACAGGACGGCGGGGGACCGCCGATTTTTCACAGTGGTCCGACCACAAACGCGCTCAGTCGGCGTAGGGCACGGCCCAACTGGGCTCGGGCACCGGCCAGCCGGCATCCCGAAGCGCTCGACGAGCGAGCTCGCGAGCCGAGTAGGGCGTGCGGACTCCGCGGATGTCGCGGTAGTCCTGGTGTCCCGGGCCGGCCCACAGGATCGCGTCGCCCTCTCCGACGAGCGAGACGGCTTCGATGATCGCCTTCTCCGGCGGCGACGACTCGCGGATGTCGGCATCCGGTCGCGCTCGCCGAGCGCCCTCGAGCAGGGTGGCCCGAATCGCGTCGGGATCCTCGAAGCGCGGGTGGTGGTCGGTCACGATCAGGATGTCGCTGCCGAGGACAGCCGTCGCCCCCATGTCGTGCCGCTTGGTCTTGTCGCGATCGCCGTCGGCGCCGAACACCATCACGACGGTCCCGGGGGTCACGCGCCGCACGGCGGCGAGGGTCTTCTCGAACGCGTCGGGGGAGTGCCCGAAATCGACGTACACGGCCGGCCCGCGGTCGCCCGAGACGCGTTGCGTGCGGCCGGGCAGGTGCGCATCGATGCGGTGCCCGTCGAGCACGCGCACGAGCTCGTCCCACGCGTATCCGCCCTCGAGGAGCATGACGATCGCGAGACCGGCGTTCGCGGCCATGTGCCGTCCGATCACCGGAACCGTCGTCGTGAGCTGTCGGCCACCGGGCCCGACCAGCCGGAACTCGGTGCCGTCCTGCCGCTCTTCGACGATCTCGACGGTCCAGTCCGCTGTCGCTGCGGGGGTCTCGGCGATCGCCGGAGTGATGATCGTCGTCACGGGGATTCCCGCGCGCGCCACGATGTGCGCGCCGGCGTCGGAGTCGAGGCACACCACCCCGCGTCGCGCCCGGTCCGCGAGGAAGAGCGGCAGCTTCGCCTCGAAGTACTCCGCCATGTCTCGGTAGTCGTCGAGGTGGTCGTGGGTGAGGTTGGTGAACCCGGCGACGTCGAAGACCACTCCGTCGACGCGGTGCCGGGTCAGCGCTTGCGCGCTCACCTCGACGGCGACCGCGTCGACGCCGCGCTCGCGCATGAGGGCGAGCAGCGCGTGGAACTCCGAGGCCTCGGGGGTCGTGAGCCGCGACACGATGACGTCGCCCGCGATGTGGCGCTCCGCCGTCGAGGACAGGCCCGTGACGACTCCGAGCTGACCGAGGATCCCCTCGATGAGGTGAGAGACGCTGGTCTTGCCGTTCGTCCCGGTCGTGCCGAACAGCAGGGGGAGACGGTCCTCGCGGCCGGTTCCGTAGACCCAGGCCGAGAGCTCGCCCAGTCGGGCCCGCGGATCGTCGACGACGACGATGGGCAGACCGGCGTCGGCGGCGAGCTCGGCCCCGCGAGTGTCGGTGACGATGGCCGCTGCGCCCGTCGCGGCGGCCTGCGCTGCGAAGTCGGCACCGTGCCGGACGGCACCCTGGATCGCGACGAAAGCCTCGCCCGGGCGTAGATCTGCCGTCGCGAGGGTGATGCCCGTCACGGTGACGTCGGTGGCGGCGCCGACAATCCGCCCGCCGACGTGCGCCGCGAGCTCTGTCAGGGAGCGGCGCGGCGGACTCTCGGGGCGGAGGACGGGAGGGAGGTTCGGGGCGTCGGTAGGCATTGCGACCATTGTCTCACCCCGGTTCCGGGGCGGCCGCGTCGATTGACGCGCCCGCCCCGGCTGTGCTCAGGCGCGTCGGCGGGTGATGGCCAGGACGAGCGCTGCGGCCGCGACGACGAGAGCCCCGGCCGAGAGCCAGATGGGCAGAGGATCGGCCGCGGACGAGGATGCCGCGGTCGTCTCCGCGTCGGCCGCATCGGCCGTGTCGCCGGACGAGTGGCCGCCTTCGGAGTGTCCGCCGTGCGCGTCGGCCGCCGCTGCTCCGACGACCACGACGGGAGCCGGGTATTCGAGGTCGTCCGGGTCCTGACCGTCTTCAGCGACCTGCACCCAGGCGGCCTCGCCGGTCTCGCACTGCTGCGTGACGGGGAAGGCGAAGCTCTCGCCCTCGGCCGAGCCGGGGAAGATCACGTTCATGCCGGCAGAGGCGGCGTACGCGTCGGGGATGGGCGCGACCGCCGTGTACGTCACGCGTGTGGGGATGCCGTTCTCGCCCGCCTCGGTCGTGATAGTCCACGCGCCGTCGATGACGGGGGTCGCGCCCTGTGCCTCGGCGGGGATGTCGACGACGAGTGCCGTCGTGGGCGACCCGTCGCAGCCGTGGCTGAACGAGAAGTCGATACGGGTCGAGCCGTTGGCGGCGACCTCCTCCGGCGTCACGTGCACGTGTGCCGAAGCGGCGAGCGGGAGGGCGAGGGCGAGGGCGGCACCGGCGGTCACGCCGACGGCCAGGCGCGCACGGCGGCGCGCGGTCATGGTGCGGGTCATTGTCATCTCTCAGAACATGCGGGCGGCGTCATGCGGCCCGCTACGGGAAGGGGAGGTCACACGGTGGCGACCGGCGGACCCCGCAGTGACAGAGAGAAACGGAGGCGACGTGCCGCCGCGACGCGTTCGCGGCGCGGGACGGGACGGAGCATCGGAGTCCGCGCACGAACCGACGGCGACATCAATCGCACGAACCGCAGGATGCCGCGATGGATGGCGCGCACCAGGCGTTCCCCGGCGACGAGCGTCGCGACGGTCACGGCGGCGGCGAGAACATGCGTCGCCGTCATTCCCGAGCTCACGGCGTGCGTATGCGCGAGAGGCGCGAGGGCGGGGAGCCCTCCGCCGTGGGTGTGCGGGACCGGCGCCGTCGGATCAGCGGCACCCGCGATCGAGAAGAAGGTGTGGAACAGGCCCTGACTGGCGAGGACGACCAGGCCGGTGCGCCATGCCGAGGGTGCGCGGCCGACGAGCCAGACGGCCGCGGGCGCCGCGAGCAGCGTCGCGACGACGATGAGCCAGAGCGGCGCCAGCCCGCCCGAGATGGTGTGGGCCGTGGCGGCGAAGACGGTGGCGATCGCGGCGGAGGCGGTTCCCCGCAGCGCGCGAGCACGCCGCACTGCCGCACTCTGCGCCCGCTCCATGGTGGGAGTTTACGGCCTGGGCCGATTCAAAGACTCGGCGGGTACTCTGAGCGGTCGTGACCGTCCTCGCTTTCGTCATCGGCGTCGTGCTGCTCGTCGTCGGGCTCGCCGTCTCGATCGCGCTGCACGAGGTCGGGCACCTCGTCCCCGCCAAGCTGTTCGGCGTGCGTGTCGGCCGCTACATGATCGGCCTGGGGCCGACCCTCTGGTCGCGGCGCTTCGGCGAGACCGAGTACGGCGTGAAGGCCCTGCCTCTCGGTGGCTACATCTCGATGTCGGGCATGTATCCGCCGGCACCCGAGGGTCCCGAGGCCGCCACCCGGCGCAGCGGTCGCTTCTTCGGGGCGATGGTGCAGGACGCCCGCCTCGCCAACGCCGAGACCCTCGTCGAGAACGACACGCGACCGGCGTTCTACCAGCTGTCGGTGTGGAAGCGCATCGTCATCATGGTCGGCGGGCCGCTCATGAACTTCGTACTCGCGATGGTGCTCTTCGGCATCGCGCTGAGCGCCATCGGACTGCCGAGCGTTTCGACGACGATCGCCGGCGTCAACGAGTGCGTCGTCCCGGCCGGCGTCGAGCGCACGACGTGCGAGCCCGGTGATCCCGTCTCACCGGCCGCGGCAGGCGGCATACGCCCCGGCGACATCATCGTCGCCGTCGACGGCACCGAGGTGACGGGCTACGTCGAGGCGACCGCGATCATCCAGGCGTCGCCGGGGCGCACGATCCCGATCGTCGTCGAGCGGGACGGCGATCGCGTCACGCTGGAGGTCACTCCGATCGCCGCCGAACGCCCCGTGATGGCCGCGGACGGGACGACCGAGGTGAAGGAGGTCGGCTTCGTCGGTATGACGGGAACGCGTATCAACGTGCCGCAGCCGATCTGGACCGGACCGCAGGCGGCGGTCGAGCGGCTCGGCGCCGTCGCGAGCGTCATCTGGCAGCTGCCCGTCAAGGTCTATGAAACCGGAGTCGCCCTCGTCACCGGTGCGGAACGCGATCCCAATGGGCCGCTGTCGGTCGTCGGTGCCGGGCGCATCGCGGGGGAGGTCGCCGCGACCGAAGCGCCCATTCAGGACCGCGTCGTCGACCTGCTGAGCCTGCTCGGCTCGCTCAACATCGCGCTGTTCATCTTCAACCTGCTGCCCCTGCTGCCCCTCGACGGCGGACACGTCGTGGTGGCCCTGTGGGACGGGATCAAGCGCGCCTGGGCGAAGCTCTTCCGCCGCCCGCGTCCGCGACCGGTCGACGCCACGAAGCTCGTGCCCGTCACCTTCGTCGTCGTGATCGCGCTCATCGTCATGGGCGGGACCCTGATCCTTGCCGACGTCTTCAACCCGATCTCGATCCTCGGCTGACGCCCTCGCCGCCGGTGCGGCGGCGATCAGGCTGGGACGGGCTCAAGCGCGAACCCGATGAGCCGCTCGAGGGTCGGCAGGCCATCTCGAGACAGGATCGACTCGAGGTGCCCCTGCACCGACGCATACGCGGGACCGCGTAGCGCGTACACGTCACCCGACGACGGGTCGGCCGCGATCTCGGTGTCGCCGAGGCGGTCGGTGCCGGGAGCGACGCGCGCCGTGAACGTGTTGTAGAACCCGATGGATGCCGGCTGCCCGAACACATCCACGCTCTTCTGCAGGCCCTGATGGGGCGACGCGAGAGGGGCCAGCGCGATGCCGAGCCGGTCGGCCAGGATCTGGTGGCTGAGGCAGACCGCGAGCAGCGGAGTGCCCGCGTCGGCGCGCCGGCCGACGAGCTCTCGCATGCGGGCGATGCGAGGGCTCGCGCCGTCGCGCGGATCGCCCGGGCCGGGACCGAAGACGACGAGGCCGGCCTCGTCGACCGCGGCATCCGTCACCTCGTGCCAGGGAGCGATGCGAACGGTGAACCCGAGGTGGTGCAGCTGGTGTCCGAGCATCGTGGTGAAGCGGTCCTCGGCGTCGACGACCAGCACCTCGCGGCCCGCGTACGGCCCGCCCTCGGCGGCCTGCGGGTCGAGCCAGAACTGCGCGAGACGCGCGTTGCGCGAGGAGAGCAGGGCCGCGATGGTCGGATCGTCGCCGAGCCGCGGGCGGTGCGCGGCCGGCGCGTCCTCGTCGACGGCCGTCGTGTCGGCGATCGCCGCGGGCGCTTCGTCGCGGTCGACGGCGCCGATCGCGCCCAGGACGCCGGCCGCCTTGCCGTGGGTCTCGCCCACTTCGCCCGCCGGGTCGGAGTGCCGCACGAGCGTCGCGCCGACCGGCACGCGCAGCCGGCCGTCGACGAGGTAGGCCGTGCGGATCAAGATGGGCGCATCGAGGTCGTGGCCGCCGCCGGCCGCGGGCGTGAACAGGGCCGCGACGCCGGAGTAGTACCCGCGGGGCGTGCGCTCGTGCCGCGCGATCACGGTGCACGCGTTCTGCATGGGCGAGCCCGTGACGGTGGGGGCGAACATGGTCTCACGGAGGATGTCGCGGGGATCCATCGTGCTCGAGCCGCGCAACATGTACTCGGTGTGGGTGAGGCGCGACATCTCCTTCAGATGCGGCCCCGTGATGCGACCCCCGTCCGAGCAGACGGCCGACATCATCTTCAGCTCCTCGTCGACGACCATGAACAGTTCCTCGGTCTCCTTGGTCGAGGAGAGGAACTCCGTCAGGGTCTCGGCCGTCGCGCCGCCGCGAGGGTGCCGGAAGGTGCCGGAGATCGGGTTCATCGTGACGATGCTGGTGCCGGGCTCGGCGGGCGCGCCGCTGCGCGCGCTGACGTGCGCCTCCGGGCTGGCGCCGACCGCGACATGGCCGTCGGTCACCACGAGGAAGGTCCAGTAGGCGCCGCGCTCATGCTGAAGCAGTGCGCGGAACCAGGTCAGGCCGGCGGTGACGGCATCCGTCTCGACCGTCGCGGCGAAATCACGGCGGATGACGAAGTTGGCGCCCTCGCCGCGGCCGATCTCGTCGGCGATGACGCGGCGGACGATGTCGGCGTAGTCGTCGTCGGAGATGTCGAACCCGGCGTCCTCGAGCGGCACCCGCTCCGACGGCAGCTGGCGCAGTGCCTCGGCCAGGGGCAGGGAATCGTGGTCAGCGACGCGCAGGCAGCGCAGTGGTGCCCGGTCGTCGTGGCACACGAAGCCGCGTTCGACCACCTGACGGAACGGCACGAGGGCGAGCACCTCGCGCGGAGTGCCGTCGGGATCGTCCAGCGGGATGTCGGCGAGCCGGTCGACGTCGACGACGTCGCCGCGGAGCACCTCGACGCTCGCCCCGTCGCGCGCGATGAGCGCGAACGGCTCACCGCTCGCGGCGAGATCGGTCAGGGTCGGGAGGGAACCGGTCATCGTCGTCTTTCTTCGTCGGAGCGCCCGCCCCACGAAGAAGACCGCCGGGCCTTCAACGCCGGGCGGTCTGAAACGTGTGCACGTCGAACACACCGCCTAGGCGGTGTGCCACCAGGAGAGGCGCGTGCGCATGGGGCGAAATTATCACACCCGCACGAGGGATGCGGTGTCGCGCGGCTCCCAGCCCGTCTGCGGCCCTGCCGCGTAGGCTGTGCCCGTGCCAGCTGTCAATCTCGGGATGCCCCAGGTTCCGGACGTCCTCGCCCCCCGCCGCAAGAGCCGGCAGATCCGTGTCGGAAAGGTGCTCGTCGGGGGAGGAGCCCCCGTCAGCGTGCAGTCGATGACGACGACACCCACCACCGACATCAACGCGACGCTGCAGCAGATCGCCGAGCTCACGGCGTCCGGCTGCGAGATCGTGCGCGTCGCCGTACCCTCGCAGGACGACGCGGACGTGCTGCACATCATCGCCAAGAAGAGCCAGATCCCCGTCATCGCCGACATCCACTTCCAGCCCAAGTACGTCTTCCAGGCGATCGACGCCGGATGCGCCGCGGTGCGCGTGAACCCGGGCAATATCCGGAAGTTCGACGACCAGGTCGGAGCGATCGCGAACGCGGCGAAGGCCGCGGGCGTCTCGCTGCGCATCGGCGTCAACGCCGGTTCTCTCGACCGTCGTCTGCTGGAGAAGTACGGCAAGGCGACCCCGGAGGCCCTCGTCGAGAGCGCGGTCTGGGAGGCCTCGCTCTTCGAGGAGCACGACTTCCACGACTTCAAGATCTCGGTCAAGCACAACGACCCGATCGTCATGGTCAAGGCCTATCGGCAGCTCGCCGAGCGCGGTGACTGGCCCCTGCACCTCGGGGTGACCGAGGCCGGCCCGGCTTTCCAAGGGACGATCAAGAGCGCCACCGCGTTCGGCATCCTGCTGGGAGAGGGGATCGGAGACACGATCCGCGTCTCGCTGTCGGCGCCGCCGGCCGAAGAGGTCAAGGTCGGACACCAGATCCTGCAGTCGCTCAACCTGCGGGAGCGCAAGCTCGAGATCGTCTCGTGCCCGTCATGCGGGCGCGCGCAGGTCGACGTCTATACGCTCGCCGACGACGTCACGGCGGGTCTGAAGGATGTCACCGTGCCGCTGCGCGTCGCGGTCATGGGCTGCGTGGTGAACGGGCCGGGCGAGGCTCGCGAGGCCGACCTCGGCGTCGCGTCGGGCAACGGCAAGGGCCAGATCTTCGTCAAGGGCGAGGTCATCAAGACCGTGCCCGAGTCGGAGATCGTCGCGACGCTCATCGAAGAGGCCCGCCGTATCGCCGACGAGCTCGGCCCCGACGCGCCCCTCGGCACGGCGCAGGTCGTCACCGCCTGAGATCGGTTCCATAACGCTTCGACGGCGGATGCCGCGGCCGGCGTGCCGGTCCTGCCAGGCTGAAGGCGTGCTCCGTCGTCCCGTCGCGTTCCTGCCCCTCGCGATCGCCGCCGTTCTCGCGGTGGGATGCACCCCCGTCGAACGTGCGGCGGAGACCCCGTCGCCGGTCAGCCCGTCGTCTGCCGCCCCCACCCCGACACCCACCCCGACGCCGAACCTCGAGCCCGTCCGGGCGTTCGACGCCGATTGCGACCAGATGCTCACGGTCGAGCAGCGCGATGAGCTTCTCGGCGCGGGCTCGATCACCGTCGCCGAGCAGATCGCGTTGTGGGAGCCGGAGCGTCCCGTGCCCGTGGAGGCCGACCCCGTCGGCACCGTGGGGGGTCTCACCTGTACCTGGTTTGCGGCGGAGGGCGTCGAGCCCGCCGCGGGTGTCAGGAACCTCACCACGATGGTGCTACCCGCCGCGGCGGTGACCAACGAGATCGCTGCCGCCTACTCGGTCGCGTTCTGCGAACCGAATTATGATTCGAGCGCCTGTCGTTTCGGCGTCCGCGTGGGAGACGACTGGGTCAGCGCAACCGTCGGCTCCGAGGTCTATGAGGCGCCGGAAGAGCTTCTGAGCGCAGCCGTCGAGGCGGTGTCGCGGAACCTCGCGTCGGCGACGAAGCCACGCCCCGTCGACCGCATCGACCAGACCTGGTCCATCCCCGACTGCGTCGAGCTCGGGGAGGCCATCGGTCTCGAAGACATCGTCGGCCCCTACCGACATGGCTACTGGGAGGGGGCGGAGCAACCCGAGGACGTCCTGTTCGCCTCGGCCGGTATCGCGCTAACCTGCCCGATGTTCTCCGACGGTGAGCGGCTCCACTACGACACGCACGAGTTCCGCATCCTCGCCCCTCTCGCTGCCCCCGGTCTCGGCTGGCAATGGAAGCAACTTCGTACGGGTAACGCCGAGGCAGCGGTCGCCGTTGAGGTGGCAGGCGCCGCGGACTCGTTCGGCGTCGATCGGGGTTACGGGTCGGTGCTCGTCTACGCGACAGACGGCACGAACGTCGTCAGCATGTGGTCTCAGGACGCCGAGGTCGCAGCTCAGGTCCTGTCTCGGATGCTCACCGCGCTCTCCAGCTGAAGCGAAATCGCATCAGGCGATCGTGCCCGCGGCGTAGGACGCGTCGACGTCGGTGTCGAGCGATGTACGGATGGCGATGCGCATCGCCCGCGCGATCTCCACGAGAGCAAGCGACGGCTGACCGACGGGAGCGTCCGTGCTCGCGTAGGGCACATGGATGAAGCCCGCCCGGCGGAGCCCGGAGTCGTCGACGTCGAGCACGGTGAACATCGCGTGGTTGCAGATGAAAGTGCCGGCCGAGTGCGAGACGGTGGCGGGGATGCCGGCATCCATGATCGCGGCGGTGATCGCCTTGACGGGCAGGGTCGCGAAGCGGGCGGCCGGCCCTCCGGGTGACGACGGGACGTCGACCGGCTGGTCACCGGCGTTGTCGGGGATGCGCGCGTCGAGAAGATTGATCGCGACGCGCTCGATCGTGATGCCTGCGCGTCCGCCCGCGAGGCCCGTTGCGACCACGACATCCGGGTCGTGCGTCGCGATGAGCTGGCGGAGCCTGCGCCGAGCGCCGTCGAACTCGACGGGAAGAACCGCGGTGACGAGCTGTTCCGGCCCGTCCCACTGATCGGCGACAAGGCGGACGGCATCCCCAGACGGGTTGGTCGCGTCTCCCGCGAACGGCTCGAACCCGGTCAGCAGCACGGTCGTCATCCGCTCAGATTAGTTCGCACGACCGCGAACCTTCGCGGCAGTGCCGGACACTACAGGGTGTGGGAGATGATGAGGCCGCTGCATGGCAGCGACTGCGGGCGGGCGACGAGTCCGCGCTGGGAGACCTGTTCGACAGATACGAGTCGCGGCTGTTCCGGCACGCGAGCCGCCTGCTGACCGATCGCGAGGACGCGAAGGACGCGGTCGCCATCGCCTTCTTCGAGCTCTGGCGCAAGCGCGCGAGTGTGCGCCTCGTCGACGGGTCGCCGCTGCCGTGGCTGCTGACGACCGTTGCGAACACGGCGCGCAATCTCGAGCGATCGGGGCGGCGCTACCGAGCGCTGTTGGCGAAGACCCCCGCGGCGTCCGCATCCGCGGCGCCGTCGGCCCACGACGAGAGCGGTGTGCTCGCGGCACTCAAGCAGCTGCCGGCCGGTGAGCAGAGCGTCGTCGTCCTCAGCGTGCTCGAGGGCTACCCCGAGCGCGATGTCGCTCAGACCCTGGGGATCCCCGTCGGCACGGTCAAGTCACGCCTCTCACGGGCGAAGAGCCGGCTACGAGACGAGATGACGGCGTTGGAGGCATCGTGGACCTGAACGATCAGCTCACCCCGAATGAGCACGGCGATCTGCGCGATCGCATCATCGCAGGAGCGGGGCGTATGAGCGCGACCCGCGCTCGGCGCTCGCACCTGGTCGCCGGCGCCGCCGCCGTCGTACTCGTCGGGGGTGTCATCTCGGGTGTCGCCTTCGCCACGGCACGGTCGGATCACCGCATCGCCACCCCGGTTGAGACAGCGACGCCTGTGCCCCCGTCTCCGACCCCGCCGTCGACACCGACGCCGACGCCGACCTCGCCGCCCACGACGCCGTCACCCCCTGCACCGTCCCCGCCTGCGGCTGCGCTGCAGGTGGCTAATGGAGACTGCGAGGCAGTCCTGCCCGCTGACAGCCTCTCGGATGCCGTCGAATCCGACGCGCAGTTCATGGCAGATGATTCGGCTGCGGGCGACGTCACGCTAGCCACATTGGGCGGCCTGTACTGCCGCTACGCCGTGAACAGCGGCATGATGGAGCTCGTGGTGCTGCCCGCGGAGGCCGCAGCAGATGGCGTCGTCGACGAGTTTGGCGCTGACGACTGCCACGACCGCGAGATGGGGAGGTTCTGCTACCGGGTCAGCGCGGGCGAACGCTTCTGGGCGATCGTCGCCAGCTCTTCGCCGCAGGATTCTGGCTCCGACTCATCGGACCTGCTCCCCATTCTCGAGCGAGTCGACGGCTCGCTCGCCATGCTCCCGAGCGCCCACGCTGTTCCTCCCACACGACAGTGGCGGACGCCGATCGCGTGCTCGGATGCCGACACGGCTGAGCTGGCCCAGGTTGTCGGGGCGAGTCTGACGGTCGAACCTGGAACGGGATGGCCCGCGAACCTGCACACAGCCATCGCCAACGCTGCGCACCGAGAAGCGAGTTGCCTCTGGTACACCGCTGACGGCCTCACGGCTTTCAGCATCACCGTGCGCCCAGGCGCCGGGCCCGTATGGGCAGACGCTGCGAGTTCGGCGGGGGCGGGAACCCCGGTCGAGGTCGCGGGCGCGACGGACGCCCGCGTCGGTGCGAGCGCATCGGGCGATGAGGCAGTGGTCGCCACGGACGGCGTGAACCTCATCGAGGTCCGAGGGCGAGGTGCGGATCTGGCATCTGTGGCTTCGGCCTACCTGATGCGACTGGGATGACCCGCCGTGCGCACATCGCGGCCCCGCGGCATCCGTAGACTCGACTCGTGGTCACCCGTATGTCGCACCTGTTCCTCCGCACGCTCCGTGAAGACCCCGCGGGCGCCGAGGTCGCCAGTCACAAGCTGCTGATCCGCGCCGGCTACATCCGACCTCAGGCGGCGGGCATCTTCGCGTGGCTGCCGCTCGGCCTGCGCGTCAAGGCCAAGATCGAGCGCGTCGTGCGCGAGGAGATGGCCGCGGCCGGTGCCCAGGAGGTGCACTTCCCGGCCCTGATGCCGCGCGAGGCGTACGAGGCGACGGGGCGCTGGGAGGAGTACGGCGACCTGCTGTTCCGCCTGCAGGACCGCAAGGGCGGCGACTACCTGCTCGCGCCTACGCATGAAGAGGCGTTCACGCTCCTGGTGAAGGACCTGTACTCGTCGTACAAGGACCTGCCGCTGACGATCTACCAGATCCAGGACAAGTACCGCGACGAGGCGCGCCCCCGCGCCGGTCTGCTGCGCGGCCGCGAGTTCACGATGAAGGACGCCTACTCGTTCGACGCGAACGACGCGGGGCTCGAGGCGAGCTACCAGGCCCAGCGCGACGCGTACGAGCGCATCTTCCAGCGCCTCGGTCTCGAGTACGTCATCGTCCAGGCGGATGCCGGCGCCATGGGCGGGTCGCGGTCGGAGGAGTTCCTGCACCCCACGCCCGTCGGCGAGGACTCGTTCGTGCGCTCGGCGGGCGGCTACGCCGCGAACGTCGAGGCGTTCACCACGGTCGTCCCCGAGGCGGGGCCGATCGACGGGCTGCCGGAGCCGGTCGTCTTCGACTCGCCCGACACCCCCACGATCGAGACGCTCGTGGCACACGTCAACGCGAACCTCGAGGGCGAGTACACCGCGGCGCACACGCTCAAGAACGTCGTGCTCGCCCTCACGCACCTCGACGGAACGCGCGAGCTCGTCGTCGTGGGCCTGCCCGGCGACCGCGACGTCGACGACAAGCGCGTGGAGGTCGCCTTCGCGCCGGCCGAGGTGGAGCCGGCGACGGCCGAGGACTTCGCCGAGAACCCGCTGCTGGTCAAGGGGTACATCGGCCCCTGGTCGCCCGAGGGCCCGGTGCTCGGCGAGGAGTCGGCCACCGGCATCCGCTACGTCCTCGACCCCCGCGTCGTCGACGGCACCTCGTGGATCACGGGCGCGAACATCGACCAGAAGCACGTCCACTCCCTCGTCGCGGGTCGTGACTTCACGGCCGACGCGTTCGTCGAGGTCGCCACCGTGCGCGAGGGCGACCCGGCCCCCGACGGCTCGGGTCCGGTCTCGATCGCGCGTGGCATGGAGATCGGCCACGTCTTCCAGCTCGGCCGCAAGTACGCCGAGGCGCTGGGGCTGAAGGTCCTCGACGAGAACGGCAAGCTCGTCACGGTCACGATGGGGTCGTACGGCATCGGCGTGACCCGCATCCTCGCGATCATCGCCGAGCTCAACAACGACGAGCGCGGACTCATCTGGCCCGCATCGGTCGCGCCATTCGACGTCCACGTCGTGGCGACGGGCCGGGATGCCGCGGCCTTCGAGCTGGCCGAGCAGCTCTCGGGCGAGCTCGAGGCGGCGGGCCTGGAGGTCGTCTACGACGACCGCCCGAAGGTGTCGCCCGGCGTGAAGTTCGGCGACGCCGAGCTGGTGGGTGTGCCGCGCATCGTCATCGTCGGGCGCGGCGCGGCCGACGGCCAGGTCGAGCTGTGGGACCGCCGCACGGGGGAGCGCGAGACCGTCGCGGTCGCCGACGCCGTCGCACGACTCACCGCCCGCTGATCTCAGCCTCCGGTCGCCGGATGCCGCGCCGGTCGCGGCATCCGGCGCACTTCTTGCTGCGGATTCAGAGGTCGGCGTAGCGCGCGCGGAATACGGTGAACACGCCGTAGGCGATGAGCCCGGCTCCCACGACGACCACGATCTCGGGGCCGAACGTCAGGTCGAGCAGCGCTCGGATCGCGGCATCCAGGCTGCCGGCCTCCTCGGCGCGGGACCTCACGGCGGCGACGATGAGCACTCCGCCCAGCGACCCCAGAGCGATGCCTTTGGCGATGAAGCCGAGAATCCCGAGGCCCTCGACGGCGCGACCGACGGCGCCATCGGGGATCGTCATCTTCGTGTGGAACGAACGGCGCACGCCCATGACGACGAAGACCACCCCGGCGATCGCGACACCGAACCCGACGAGCACGATCGCGAAGACCTCGCCGGGAAGCGCGAGGATGCCGCGGCTCGCGTCGCGCGCGGCCTCGTCGGCCTGCGGACGTGCACCGAGCGCCACCGCGGCGGACAACCCGCCGAAGAACAGGAACACGACCGCCTGTCCCCACTCCGAGACTCGCAGCGCCCAGACGGCCGCGCCGCGCCGCCGCCGCGAGGCGAGCATGCCCTCGGCGAGATGCCACACGCCCAGCGCCGCCAGGAGCGCGGCCGCAGCCCACAGCGCGACGAAACCGAGCGGAAGCTCCGCGACCGCGCGGAAGGCCCCCGTCTGATCGGCGTCGCGCTCGCCGCCGAAGGCCACCGCGACGATGAGCGACCCGATCAGCAGGTGCACGAAGCCGTTCGCGACGTAACCGCCTCGGGCCAGCACACGTGCCGCGGGATGCCGTTCGACGGCGCTCGCCGCGTCGTGCACCCCGTGTTCGGCCATCCCGCGAGCCTACGGCCTCCCGCGCCCGACCAGACGGATCGGGCCGGAGCGCGCACCGATGTGCATGCTCCGGCCCGATCGGCGTATCCGGACCGTCAGTCCATGACGAGGACGGCCTTGACCGCCTTGCCCGACTGCGTGTCGGCGATGGCCTGCTCGATCTCCGAGAACGGGTACTTCGTGATGAGCTGGTCGAACGGGAAGCGTCCGGCCTCGTGCAGCGCGAGCATCTCGGGAATGAACTTCTGCGGCACCGCGTCGCCCTCGATCGCGCCCACGAAGGTCTTGCCCGAGCCCGAGATCGAGGCGAGCGCGATCTCGGTGCCCGGCTTCGGCACACCGACCAGCGCGATCTTGGCACCGAATGCGGTGGCGGCGACGATCGTGTCGACGACGGCGGGAACGGCGGTGGTGTCGACGGCGTAGTCCGCGCCGACCCCGCCGGTGATCTCGTGGATGCGTGCGACCGCGTCCTCGTCCTTGCTGTTGACCGTGTGCGTGGCGCCGAGCTTCGCCGCGAACTCGAGCCGCTCCGGGATGATGTCGACTGCGATGATCGTCGTGGCGCCGGCGACCTTCGCGCCCATGATCGACGACAGGCCCACGGCGCCGGTGCCGGTCACGATGACCGATGCGCCGGCGGGGACGTCGAGCGAGTTGAGCACGGTGCCGGCTCCGGTCTGCACGCCGCAGCCGAGGGGTCCGGCGATCTCGACGTCGGCGGTCGCGGGCAGCTTCACCGCGTTGCGGGCCTCGACGATGACGTGGCTGGCGAACGAGGACTGTCCGAAGAACGACCCGTGCACGGCGGAGCCGTCGGCGGCGGTCATGGTGGCCGAGCCGTCCTCACGGGCTCCGCCGAAGTTGAGCGCCATGAAGTTGCGGCAGTAGGCCTCGCGTCCCGTGAGGCAGTTGGTGCAGTGGCCGCACGAGGCGAACGACACCGCGACCTTGTCGCCGACGGCGTAGCCGACGACGGCGTCGCCGACCTGTTCGACGGTGCCCGCGCCCTCGTGCCCCAGGACGAACGGGAACGCCGCGGGGATGTGACCGTGCTGGACGGCGAGGTCGGTGTGGCACAGGCCGGTGGCGGCGACCTTCACGAGCAGTTCGTTCGGACGGATGTCGTCGAGGACGATCTCCTCGAAGGTGAACGGGGCGTCCTGGCCGTGGAGGACGGCGGCGTGCGCGTTGGTGGTCATGTGAGGTTCCTTTCGCGTTGCGGTCGCGGCGGCAGAGCCGTCGTCGCGACCGATGTCACGATCGGGCGTCGTCTCCCGCAGCGCGGGCCGCCCGGTCCTCAAACAGTATGCGCCTGAATCGATACAGGTGAGGCGGGCCGGAACCACGCGGGGCCCAGAGGCAGGATGCTGCGACCCAGCGTTCGCGTGTAGAACTTCTCGAGAAGCATGTACGCCGCGAGTGCCGACGCGACCAGCAGCGCGACCGAGCCTGCTGCCCCCACGGCCGCCGGCCCGCCGAACGCCGTGATCGTCTGCAGTCCGAGGCCGACCGCGACCGCGAGCAGCGTGACGGGCAGCACGGTGTTGCGCGATGCCGCCGAGAGGGCGAACACGAGCGCCAGGATCGAGAACATCAGCGTGAACACGCCGCGTGCGGGTCCTTCGACCTCGAAGAACCCGAGCTCGCCGCCGAGCAGGAAGCCGGGCATGCAGATCCAGTACCACCCGAAGGCGTTGTAGACGATGAAGTGGAAGTCGTCGCCCGCGAAGTAGGAGAGCATCCCCGCGGTGACCTGGACCACGCCGCCGAAGACGGCGCCGACCCAGAACACCGGGCTCTCGTTCTGCAGCCCGAGATGCTCCAGCTGCGCCGTGAGGGTGGCGATGACGAAACCGAGCAGTCCGATCAGTCCGGGGTCTGCGAGGCGGGGAGCGCGTTCGGTCATGCCCCCAGTATCGCGAGATCATCCGCCGGTCGCGGTCTCCTCGGGGCCGGGCAAACACGTTCACAGCCCCATCGGGTAACGTGGGATGGATGCCGGGAGCGCGAAACGCGCCCGGACAAGAGCTGAATATGGAGGGCCCCCATGGACATCGATCTCTCACTGCTGCGCACCGTCGAGCGAGAGAAGGAGATCCCCTTCGACGAACTCGTCCGCATCATCGAGCAGGCGGTCCTCACGGCGTACGCCAAGCACACCTCGCCCGACGGCGAGCTGCCCGAGGGGGCTCGTGCGGAGCTCGACCGCAAGACCGGTCACGTCGCCATCTACGTGCCGCTGCGCGATGAGGACGGCGCCGTCATCGGCGAGGAGGAGTCGACTCCCGACGACTTCGGCCGCATCGCCGCGTTCGCCGCGAAGCAGGTCATCAGCCAGCGCCTGCGCGACATCGCCGACGACGCCGTGCTGGGAGAGTTCCGGGGCAAGGAGGGCGACATCGTCGCCGGTGTCATCCAGCAGGGGCCGAACCCGCGCATGGTGCACGTCGACCTCGGCACGATCGAGGCCATCCTCCCGCCCGAGGAGCAGGTCGCGGGCGAGGAGTACCGTCACGGTTCGCGCCTGCGCGTGTACGTGACCTCGGTCTCCAAGGGCACCAAGGGTCCCTCGATCACGGTGTCGCGCACCCACCCCGGACTCGTCCGCAAGCTCTTCGCCATGGAGGTGCCCGAGATCGCCAACGGTCTCGTGGAGATCACCTCGCTGGCCCGTGAGGCCGGTCACCGCACGAAGATCGCGGTCAAGGCCAACGACCCCTCGATCAACGCCAAGGGCGCCTGCATCGGCGAGCTGGGCCGCCGCGTCCGCGCCGTCACGGAAGAGCTCGGCGGCGAGAAGATCGACATCATCGACTACAACGCCGACCTGCCGACCTTCGTGGCCAACGCGCTGTCGCCGGCCAAGGTGACCTCGAGCTTCGTGCTCGATGCGGCTACCAAGGCCGTCCGGGCGCTCGTCCCCGACTACCAGCTGTCGCTCGCCATCGGCAAGGAGGGCCAGAACGCCCGCCTCGCCGCGAAGCTCACCGGCGCCAAGATCGACATCCAGCCCGACTCGATCCTGGAGTCCTGACGAAACCGGGAACTCGGTCGAGGGGGTAGAATGGAACCTGTTCGAACGTGCGTGGGCTGCCGCGCGCGTGCCTCCCGGTCCTCACTCCTGCGAGTCGTGGCCCGCGACGGCGTCTTGATCGCAGATCGAGCCGCGTCGCTGCCGGGCAGGGGCGCGTGGGTGCACGAGACGCGCGAATGCATGGATGCCGCACTGCGGCGCCGCGCGTTCGGACGAGCCCTGCGGGTGTCCGGCCCACTGGACACGCAGGATTTCCCGATTGATCACCAGCGCAAAGGCTGAACGGCTATGGACACGAAGTGAACGGCTCGAAATGAGACCCGTCCGCGCTTAAGCGGTCCGCCCTGTCCGAGGGTGGGCCTTCAGACAGGAGAATTGTGGCAAAACCACGCGTACACGAGATCGCTTCCGAACTCGGCGTCGACAGCAAAGTCGCGCTCGCGAAGCTGAAGGAGCTCGGCGAGTTCGTCAAGAGCCCCTCATCCACCATCGAGCCCCCCGTGGCTCGCAAGCTGCGGGCTGCGCTCGAGGCTGAGGGCGGCTCCGCTGCCGCGGCCCCCGCTCCCGCGGCATCCGGCGGTGCCAAGCCCGGTGCTGCGCGCCCGGGCGCCGGCAAGCCCGGTCCCGCCGGCGCCAAGCCCGGTCCGGCCGCCAAGCCCGGTCCGGCCAAGCCCGCCGCTCCGGCTGCGCCGGCCGCTCCCGCTGCACCTGCGGCGTCCGCCCCGGCGGCCCCTGCCGCACCGTCGGCGACCCCCGCCGCGCCTTCGGCTCCGTCGGCTCCGACGCCCGGGGCCGGCAAGCCCGGTCCGGCCAAGCCCGCCGGTCCCACGCCCGGTGGCTCGCAGCCGCCGCGTCCCGGCGGCGCGCGCCCCGGCAACAACCCCTTCGCCCCCTCGCAGGGCATGGGTCAGCGTCCCGCCGGTCCGCGTCCGGGCAACAACCCCTTCGCGTCGGCGCAGGGCATGGGTCAGCGGCCCACGCCTGGAAACATCCCGCGTCCGCAGGCTCCGCGTCCCGGTTCGCCGCGCCCCGGTGCTCCGCGTCCCGGTGGCGCCGGTCGCCCCGGTGGCGGCGGTCGTCCCGGCGCGCCCTTCCAGCAGCGTCCCGGCGGTCCCGGTCGTCCCGGCGGTGCCGGCGGCGGCTTCCAGCGTCCGGGTGCTCCCGGCGGCGGCTTCGCCGGTCGTCCCGGCGGCGGCGGTGGTCGCGGTCGCGGCCCCGGCGGCGGAACCGCGGGTGCGTTCGGAAAGGGTGGCGGCAAGTCCAAGCAGCGCAAGTCGCGTCGGGCGAAGCGGCAGGAGTTCGAGATGCGGTCGGCGCCGGTCGTCGGCGGCGTCAACGTTCAGAAGGGCAACGGCGAGATCATCCGCCTGCGCCGCGGCGCATCGATCGCCGACTTCGCCGACAAGCTCGAGGCGCTGCGCGGCTACACCGTGCAGCCCGGCACGCTCGTGACGATCCTGTTCAACCTGGGCGAGATGGCCACGGCCACCGAGTCGCTCGACGAGGCCACCTTCGAGGTGCTCGGCGAGGAGCTCGGCTACAAGATCCAGATGGTCTCGCCCGAGGACGAGGACAAAGAGCTCCTCGAGGGCTTCGGTCTCGACCTCGACGCCGAGCTGGAGGCCGAGAGCGACGAAGACCTCGAGATCCGTCCTCCGGTGGTCACCGTCATGGGCCACGTCGACCACGGTAAGACGCGACTGCTCGACGCGATCCGTCAGACCAACGTGGTCGCGGGCGAGGCCGGCGGCATCACGCAGCACATCGGTGCGTACCAGGTCTGGACCGAGCACGAGGGCATCGAGCGTGCGATCACCTTCATCGACACCCCGGGTCACGAGGCGTTCACCGCCATGCGTGCCCGTGGTGCGCAGGTGACCGACATCGCGATCCTCGTGGTCGCGGCCGACGACGGCATCATGCCGCAGACGGTCGAGGCCCTGAACCACGCGCAGGCCGCCAACGTGCCGATCGTGGTCGCGGTGAACAAGGTCGACAAGCCCGACGCCAACCCGGCCAAGGTCCGTCAGCAGCTCACCGAGTACGGTCTGGTCGCCGAGGAGTACGGCGGGGACGTCATGTTCGTCGACGTGTCGGCGCGACAGGGCACCAACATCCAGGAGCTCCTGGACGCCGTGCTGCTCACCGCCGATGCCGGTCTCGACCTCACGGCGAACCCGAACAAGGCTGCACGCGGTGTCGCGATCGAGGCGAAGCTCGATAAGGGCCGCGGTTCGGTCGCCACGGTGCTCATCCAGTCCGGAACGCTCCGTGTCGGCGACGCGATCGTCGCGGGAACGGCCTACGGCCGCGTCCGCGCCATGATCGACGAGAACGGCGACCCGGTCGAAGAGGCCTACCCCTCGCGTCCGGTGCAGGTGCAGGGTCTGAACTCGGTGCCCCGAGCCGGCGACGTGTTCATCGTCACCGAGGAGGACCGCACCGCGCGTCAGATCGCCGAGAAGCGCGAGGCCGCCGAGCGCAACGCCCAGCTGGCCAAGGCCCGCAAGCGCATCTCGCTCGAGGACTTCACCCGCGCTCTCGAAGAGGGCAAGGTCGAGTCGCTCAACCTCATCATCAAGGGTGACGTCTCGGGTGCCGTGGAGGCCCTCGAAGAGTCGCTGCTCAAGATCGAGGTCGACGACTCCGTGCAGCTGCGGATCATCCACCGCGGCGTCGGCGCCATCACCGAGTCGGACATCAACCTGGCGACGATCGACAACGCGATCGTCATCGGCTTCAACGTCCGTCCCGACACGAAGGCTCGCGAGCGCGCCGCCCGCGAGGGTGTGGACGTCCGGTTCTACTCGGTCATCTACAACGCGATCGACGACGTCGAGCAGTCGCTCAAGGGCATGCTCAAGCCGGAGTACGAAGAGGTCCAGTCGGGTGTGGCCGAGATCCGCGAGGTGTTCCGTTCTTCGAAGTTCGGCAACATCGCGGGTGTCATCGTCCGCTCGGGCACGATCACGCGCAACGCCAAGGCGCGCGTCATCCGCGACGGTGTCGTGATCGCCGATGGCCTGGCCATCGAGTCGCTCCGCCGGTTCAAGGACGACGTCACCGAGGTCCGTACGGACTTCGAAGCGGGTATCGGCCTCGGCAAGTACAACGACATCCAGATCGGCGACGAGATCGAGACGACCGAGATGGTGGAGAAGCCGCGCGGCTGACCCATTGTTGGTTGCTACGGCGATGGATGTCGCTCGGATAACAGGACCCCCAAGACCCTGACTATCCGAGCGACATCCATCGCCTCCGCAATCGCCGGTCCGCCGACGAGCGGGCCTGAGTAGGGAGAAGAAGGTATGTCCAGCGAACGTCAGTCGCGTCTGGCCGATCGCATCCGCGTGCTCGTCGCGGAGCGGCTGGAGAAGGGGCTGCGTGATCCGCGCCTCGGCTTCGTGACCATCACCGACGTGCGGGTCACGGGTGACCTGCAGCACGCGTCGGTGTTCTACACCGTGTACGGCTCCGACCAGGAGCGTGCCGACTCCGCCGATGCGCTGCGCGCGGCGACGGGCATGCTCCGCAGCGAGGTCGGCCGAAAGCTCGGCGTCCGGGTCACCCCGACGCTCGAGTTCATCCTCGACGCCATTCCCGAGAACGCGGGCCACATCGAGCACCTGCTCCGCGAGGCGCGCGAGCGGGATGCCGCTACCGCCGCCACCGCGACCGGCGCCACCTACGCGGGGGAGCCCGACCCGTACGTCAAGCCTCGAGAGGTCGACGAGGACGAGGACTGAGGAAGAGGGATGCCGCGGCACAGCGGCATCCCTCTTCTGTCCGGTCAGCGCGGCAGACGCAGCCGACCGTCGACGGCTTCGACGAGGCCGTCGACCACGAGTGAATCGATCGCACGGTCGCGCTGAGCCGCATCGGGCCAGTCGCCGATGACGTCCTCCGCGGCGACGTCGTGGGTCGTCGCTGCGCGCAGGACCTGCAGGATCGCGCCTCGCGCCTGCCGGTCGCTGCCCTCGTAGCGCGCCTGCTTCACGCGGGTGTCGCCGGTGTCGGGATAGCCCGCGGCACGCCACGCGCAGCGGTCGGCCAGCGGGCACGCGTCGCACCGCGGTACGCGCGCCGTGCACACCAGCGCACCCAGCTCCATCGCCGCCGCGTTCACGACAGTCGACGCGGCGATGTCGTCGGGCAGGATCTCGGCCATGTCGACGAGGTCGCGTTTGGCCGCCGGACCCGGCTGTGAACGGCCCTGGACGGCCCGCGCCAGAACCCGCCGGGTGTTGGTGTCGACGACGGGGTGCCGGTCGCCGTAGGCGAAGACCGCGACTGCACGTGCCGTGTAGTCGCCGATGCCGGTGAGCGCGAGCAGATCGTCGACGTCACGGGGGACGACGCCGGCGTGGCGGTCGCGGATCTCGACGGCGGCGCGGTGGAGCCAGAGCGCACGTCGTGGGTACCCCAGGTTCGCCCATTGCCGGACGGCGTCGGCGGGGGCCGCGGCGGCGAGATCCGCCGGTGTCGGCCATCGCTCGAGCCAGGCCTCCAGCAGCGGGATCACACGAGCCACGGGCGTCTGCTGCAGCATGAACTCGCTGACCAGCGTGCCCCAGGCGCCGAATCCGGGCCGTCGCCAGGGAAGGTCGCGCGCGTTGTCGCGGTACCACGCGATGAGCGGCGAGGCGAGGTCCGGCATCCGTTCAGCCTACGATGTCACGGCTGGGCTCCTCCGTTCCGGGCTGCTGCCGCCGCATTCTCAGGGTGACGGGCTCATCGCGCAGCTCGACGACTTGCGCGCTGCCGTCCGCGTCGCCCTGCTCGTTCCGCCACGTGAACCCCGAGCCGGCATGCACCATCGTGGTTCCCGCCGGACACAGCCACGAAGCTGCGGGAAGCCTGCGCAACTCGACCGTCGCCGACGCCTCGTCCCACGACAGTCGGTCGATCACGATGCCGCCACGCGCGCGGAGCCCCGTGATGCGGCCACGGGGCCACCGCGCAGGGAGCGCGGGCAGCAGGTGGAGCGAGTCCACGGTGGACCGGCTGAGCATCGACGCGACGGCGGCGGGCAGTGCGCCGCTGGCATCGAGGTTGAAGATGCTGTCGGCGTCGTGGGTCGTTGTGAGCGACGGCCGCCAATGCAGGAGCGAGAGCCATTCGACGCACTGCACCGCCGTCTCGGCGTCACCGAGCGCGGCCGCGGCCAGACCGATCTGCGCGAGCCCGAACGCCATCTCCATGCGGCCGGGCGGGGGAGCGGGATCGTCAGCACGCCACGCGACCTTCGCGTCGATCGTGCGCTGCGCAGCCTGTCGCAGCGCGGCGGCCGGTGGCGCGTCGGCTCCGAACATCTCGTCGGTCTCGTACCAGAGCGGATACAGCTGCGAGACGTGCCGGTGCGCGGCGTTCTCCTGCGCGGCGGGGTCGAGCCACTCGGCCAGCGTCCCGTCGGGAGCCACGGCGAAGTCGGGCACGCTGCTCGCGAGCGCCTGCCAGCGGTCGTCGAGCGAGTCGTCGCCCCGGGCGCGCCCGAGCAGACGGGCCGCGCGGGCGGCGTCGCGATAGGCGGCGACATCGATCGCGGCGTCTATCGCGAGCGGCGTCGCCGAGCCGTCGGGGGTGTTCTCGGGCGAGTAGCTCGGTGAGAAGTGGCGGATGCCGTCGACCACGACCGTCGCGGTCTCACCGAACGCCAGCACGCCCTCGACGAGCTCCCAGAGCCGGTCGTCGACGACCGAACGGTCGCCCGTGAGGGCCACGGTGTCGGCCGCGATGCGCAGCACCCACGGGCCGGCGCCGGTCCAGAACACATGCGGAAAGGACCGGTCGACGTGATTGGCGATCCCGTGGGTCGACATGCGCGAGGGGAGCAGCATCCCGTCGGCACCGTAGACCCGGCGCGCGTTCTCTCGATAGTCGTCGAGGTGCGGGAGGACGAGGCCGAGGAGCGAGAGCGCGAGCTCGGGCGTTCCCGTCACCCCCACTCCCGCGAGAGCCCCGTTCTGCACGTTTCCGTTCATGGTGTAATCGGCCGACCACGCCGGCCTCCAGGTGCCCTGCCAAACACCCTGCAGGGTCGGGGGTAGCTCGCCCGTCGACGAGATGATGTTCGACCTGCCCGAGATGTACGCGATCTCGATCGCGCGGCGGACGGCCTCGGGGTTCCCGGAGCGGGCTTCGCGCCACAGCCGCTCCGTCGTCGTGGCGACCGTGTCGGATGCGCCGTCGAGGTCGAGCAGTGATGTCGTGACCAGCGAGCCATGAGCGCGCTCCTGCGAGTCGAGACGCTCGCCCCAGTCGGCGGCGGGTGCGGGAACGAACGGGTGCCCGATGACCGACAGATCGACGCGCACCGTCCGTCTCGCGCCCGCGGGCACGAGGACGCGCGCCTCGAGCCCGTCGGCATCCCGCCGCCAGACGACGCCGGACTCGGCGGTCGTCGCGGTCGCGGCGGCGAGGATCCGACCGGCGACGTCGACGATCTCGAGGCGCCCGGTGTCGCCGGCGCGCACGCGGCCCGTGACGGTGCCGGTGTAGTCGGGCGCGAACGATGCGGCGGGGGTGTCGTCGACTGTGTCGAGCGCCAGGCGGATGCGCATCTCGGTGTCGGCCCCGGCTTCGAGGGCGAGCTCGATCGTGTCGGTTGCGCGCGGGGCGACGACGCTGACCCGACGCAACGTGTCGGAGTGGTCGCGCCAGGTCACGCTCGCCACGCCACGGACGAGGTCGATCTCCCGCGTCGTCGCGGCGCACCCACCCGGGGTCGTCACCGTCAGTGAGCCGCAGAGCGCGAGCGGGTCGGTCCAGACGAGATCGGTGAACCCGGCATCGCTCAGCGCCGCACCCAGGAGCTCGTCCGCCGACCCCGAGTCTCCGGCCGCGAGCGCCGCCCGCAGTCGCGGGAGCACCGGGTGCAGCAGCGGCGCCGGGGGACGGGGATTCGCCGGGAGGAAGAACCGCTCGTGCGCTATCGAGATGCGCAGCTCGTCGCCGGGCCCGTGAACGACGGCGCCGACCCTCCCGCTTCCGACGATGAGGCCGTCCTCCCACGAGTCGGCGGGCTCTGTGCTGCGGAAGACCAGCTCCGGGCGGGCGCTCACATCGAGGCCGAGGTCACAGCGATTCGCGGTGGACGAGCGAGGTGGGAAGCACCTGCACGCGTTCGACGTCGTCTCCCCGGATCGCGCCGAGCAGCGTGTCGGCGGCGGCCCGACCCATCTCCTCGAGCGGCTGGCGCACGGTCGTCAGCGGGGGGTCGTTCGCCGCGGCCAGCAGGATGTCGTCGAAGCCGACGAGCGAGACATCCGTGGGGACGCGGCGTCCGGCCGCCTGCAGCACGCGCATGGCGCCCGCGGCCATGAGATCCGAGCAGGCGAACACCCCGTCGAGGGTCGGGACGCGCTGGAGCAGCCGCGCCATCGCGGCCGTGCCGCTGTCGAGGGTGAAGTCGCCGTGGACGATGGGGCCGGGTTCGATGCCGTGGCGCGCCAGCTCGTCGGTCCATCCGCGGGTGCGCTCACGGGCCTGCTCCATGTCGAGAGGGCCCGTGATGATGCCGATGTTCCGGCGCCCGTGCTCGACGAGCGCCCGTGCGGCGAGGACTCCGCCGCCGTAGTTGTCGGAGTCGATCACGATCGGGTCGGGGCCGATCTCGCCGCGGGGGCGGCCCACCCACGCGATCGGCACGGGCGAGTCGGCGAGTCGGTCGACGAGGTGCGTGATCTCGTGCTGGAGCACCACGATGGCGCCGTCGATCGCCCCCGATCGCAGGAACCGCGGGATCCGATCGAGGTCCTCGTGATCGGCGGGCAGCAGGACGGGCTGCACCTCGCCGGCGGAGAGCCCCTTGGCTGCGCCCTTCATGACCGCGGTGAAGAATGTGCCGCTCAAGCCGCCCAGCTCGTCGAAGGCGATGACGAGGCCGATCGCCCCGGCGCGCCCGCCGCGCAGCACGCGCGCGGCGAAGTTCGTTTCGTAGCCCAGGCGTGCGGCCTCCCGGCCGACGGCGGCGGCCATCGCCGGGTCGACGTTCGTCGCTCCGGCCAGGACGCGTGCGGCCGTCGCGCGCGAGACGCCGGCCGCGCGGGCGACGTCGACGATGGTCGGTCGAGACATGGCTCCCTCTTCCTCAGTCAGGGTCATCGAGCGAAAGATCGTTCTCTGACGCGACGATCTTTGCACGACAGCAGCCGCTGCGCGCAACCCATCGTCTGCCGGTCGTGGTCTTACGGTTCCGGTGACGAAACTGGCGGATGCCGCGGCTTGCCAGCCCTTCGATCTCGGGATACTGTGTCCCGGCATGAGAGAACGATCTCTCAGCGGGGTCTCTCAACGCCCCGCGCACATCACATGTCCCCAAAGAAGAGGAGCAGTTGTGAATCGTCGCAGACTGGCCCTGCCCGTCGCAGCTCTCGGCGTCGTCGCGATCGCGATGACCGCGTGCACATCCGGTGGGTCCGGCGGCGGGTCTGACGACCCCAACGCCGAGTTCGAGTTCTGGTCTTTCACCGGCATCGGGCAGCAGGACTCCGTCAACCAGTACCTGGAGCAGAACCCGGACGCCAAGGTGAAGCTGTCGGAGGTCGGCAGCACCGCCGAGACTGCCACCGCGCTCACCGCGGCTCTCGCCGGCGGGCGCGTTCCCGACCTCGTCATGATCCAGAACGACGAGCTTCCGAAGTTCATCGAGAACCCCGGGAACTTCGTCGACCTCCGCACCCTCGGGGGCGATGAGCTTGGGGAGGGCTACCTCGACTGGGCCATCGCCGAGGCGACCGGTGAGGACGGCTCGATCATCGGCATCCCGACCGACATCGGCGGCCTGGGCTTCGCCTACCGGGCCGACCTGTTCGAGGCCGCCGGGCTCCCGACCGATCCGGACGAAGTGGCCGAGATGTGGTCGACGTGGGACGGATTCATCGAGATGGGCAAGAAGTACACGGCCGCGACCGGAGAGCCCTTCGTCGACAACGTCGAGACGAGTGTCTTCTTCTCGACAGTGAACCAGGTCACCGAGAAGTACTACACCCCCGACGGTGAGCTCATCTTCGACACCAACCCGCAGGTCGAGGAAGCATTCGACGTCGCTGTGCGCACCTACGAGGCGGGCATCAGCGCCGGCATCGCCGCGTGGTCGTCGGGCTGGGCTCCCGGCAAGGTGAACGGTGCGTTCGCCGTGAGCACCGCGCCGTCGTGGATGCTGTCGGGCTACAAGAACGACGCCCCCGACACCGAGGGGCTGTGGCGGGTGACCTCGATCCCCGGCGTCGGCGGCAACTGGGGTGGCAGTGTCATCGCGATCCCGGCCCGTGCGAAGAACCCGCAGGCGGCGTGGAAGTACATCGAGACGATGCTGTCGCCGGAGGGGCAGACGGCGCATTTCGCCCGGACCGGGACGTTCCCGGCCGCCAAGAGCGCTCTCGAGAGCTCCGAGGTCACCAGCTACACCGACCCCTTCTTCGGCGATTCCCGCATCGGCGAGGTCATCAGCAACTCGGTGCTGCAGTTCCAGTCCTTCCACAACGGGCCCGACATGAGCGCGATCGGGGCAGCGCTTCTGAACGCCCTCGTCGACATGGAAGCGGGCAACGTCGCGCCGCGCGACGCGTGGCAGACCGGCGTCGACAGCGCCCGGGCCGCGATCGGCGGTTGACCTTACCCGTTCGGTGGTGGTCCGTCTGCGGGCGGACCACCACCCTCATCGAGGACGCATCATGACTGCGACAGCCACCGCCACCGCCATCACCATCGACAAGAAGGCCGCCCGGCGCGAGCGCCCGCCGAAGCGCGCCATCCGACAGCCGCTCGCCGAGCGCATCGCGCCTTACGTCTACATCGCCCCGTTCTTCGTGATCTTCCTGATCTTCGGGCTGTTCCCCCTGCTGTTCACGTTCTACGTGGCCCTGTTCGACTGGAACCCGATCGGCGAGCAGACGTTCGTCGGCCTGGCGAACTTCGAACGGCTCGTCCAAGACGCCCGATTCTGGAACGCGTTCGTGAACACCTTCGGGATCTTCCTCATCTCCACCATCCCGCAGCTGCTCCTGGCGCTCGGGCTCGCGCACCTGCTGAACCACGCCACCCTGAAGATGGCGAACTTCTTCCGCATGGCGCTCCTGGTGCCCTACATCACCTCCGTCGCGGCGACCGCCCTCGTCTTCGCGCAGATCTTCGACAAGAACTTCGGACTCATCAACTGGGTGCTCGACCTGTTCGGCATCCCGGCGGTGAACTTCCTGTCGTCGCAGGTCGGATCGTGGATCGTCATCTCGTCGATGGTGATGTGGCGGTGGTTCGGCTACAACACGCTGCTCTACCTCGCGGGGCTCCAGGCGCTTCCGCGCGAGATGTACGAAGCGGCCTCGGTCGACGGCGCATCCGGCTGGCAGCAGTTCATCCACCTGACGATCCCGTCGCTGCGGCCCATCATCATCTTCACCGTCATCATGTCGACCATCGGCGGGCTGCAGATCTTCACGGAGCCCCTGCTGGTGGCTCCCGAGTCGGGGCTGACCTGCGGTGGTGGGCGCCAGTGCCAGACCCTCGCACTGTTCCTCTACGAGCAGGGCTTCGGCCAGTTCGAGTTCGGCTACGGCTCCGCGATCGGGGTCGCCCTCTTCGTCGTGGTCGTCGTGGTCTCGGCGATCAACTTCTTCCTGACCACCCGCACACGAAAGGCCCGATGATGTCCGACGCCGTCGACACAGCTGTGCCGCGTCCCCTCGACCCGACCGCGCTGAGCGCGCCCCGCAAGCGTCCGCGGCGCGGCGGTGGGCGCGTCGGCCGAGTGCCCTGGCCGGTCTACGTCCTGCTCGGGATCGCTGTCGTGATCAGCGTGTTCCCGCTGTACTACATGTTCGTGATCGCCTCGGTGGGTGCCTCCGCCGTCACCTCGATCCCGCCGCGCTTCTACCCGGGGCTCAACTTCTTCGACATCGCGACGAAGGTGTTCGACACGGTCCCGTTCTTCCAGTCGCTGCTGAACAGCGCGATCGTGTCGCTCTCGATCGCGGTCATCGCGTCACTGCTGTGCGCGCTCGCGGGATTCGCCTTCGCGAAGCTGCAGTTCCGGGGCCGGGGCGCCCTGTTCGTCATCGTGCTGCTCACCATGACGGTGCCCGCTCAGCTGAGCGTCATCCCGCAGTACCTGATCATCTCGTGGCTGGACTGGGTCGACACCCTGCAGGCGATCATCGTTCCGGGGCTCGCCAGCGCGTTCGGCATCTTCTGGATGCGGCAGCACATGGCGACCACGCTCAATGACGAGCTCATGCACGCGGCGCGCATCGACGGCGCGAACAGCTGGCAGATCTTCTGGCGCATCGGATTCCCGGTCGTGCGGCCGGCGGCTTTCGTGCTCGGACTCATCACGTTCACCTCGGTGTGGAACGACTTCATGTGGCCCTTCATCGTGCTCAAGTCGCCCGAGCTGTTCACGGTGCAGATCGCCCTGAAGCAGCTGCAGGCCAACCGTTCGATCGACCTCGCGCTGACGATGGGCGGATCGTTCCTCGCGACACTGCCGCTGCTGATCGTGTTCTTCGTCGTCGGGCGCCGCATGGTCGCGGGCATCATGGACGGAGCGTTCAAGGGGTGACCGGCACGGCATCCGCCCCCATCCGCGTGCTGGTGTGGGGCGAGAACCATCACGAGAAGCACCACGACATCCCGCGCGCCCTCTATCCCGACACGATGCACGGGACCATCGCGGCGGGCCTGCGGCGACTTCTCGGCGACGCCGCCGTCGTCGAGACGGCGACACTCGACGATCCCGAGCACGGGCTGAGCGAGGAACGGCTCGCGCAGACGGATGTGCTGTTCTGGTGGGGGCACCTCCTGCACGACGAGGTCGACGAGGTCGTGGTCGAGCGGGTCCACCGGCACGTGCTCGGCGGACTCGGGTTCGTCGCGCTGCATTCGGCGCACTTCTCGAGGATCTTCATCCGTCTCATGGGGACGACCTGCGCGCTGCGCTGGCGGCAGGCGCAGGACCGCGAGCTCGTGTGGACGGTCTCGCCGACGCATCCGATCGCCGCCGGCGTGCCGCAGCCGATCGTCATCCCCGAGCAGGAGATGTACGGCGAGTTCTTCGACGTGCCGCAGCCGGACGAGCTGGTCTTCGTCTCGAACTTCTCGGGCGGTGAGGTGTTCCGATCGGGGATGACGTTCTTCCGCGGTCACGGGCGGGTGTTCTACTTCTCGCCGGGTGACCAGGACTATCCCGTCTACCATCAGCCCGAGATCCAGCTCGTCCTCGCGAACGCGGCACGATGGGCTCGGAGCGACCGCCCCCGCCGCGCGGCCCGTTTGGCGATGCATCGCACGGGGGAGTGGGACGTTCCGCGGGAGTGGGACGGCGAGGAGCAGTCGTGACGGAGCGCGTCCGTCGTGTGGTCGTCGTCGGGGCGGGAGCGATGGGGAAGGCGTGGATCGACACGGTTGCTCGCCGTCCCGATCTCGAGATCGTCGGGCTCGTCGACATCGTCGCCGACGCCGCGCGGGCCGCGGCACTCGAACGGGGACTCGATGTCCCGAGCTTCGGCTCGGTCGGTGACGCGCTCGCCGCCCTCGACGTCGACCTGATCGTCAACGTCACGATCCCGCAGGCGCATCTCGAGGTGAGCGCCGCAGCGCTGCGGGCGGGCGTTCCCGTCCTGAGCGAGAAGCCGGTGACGCCGACCGTGGCCGAGGCCCTGCTGCTGTCCGCCGTCAGCGCATCGACCGGGACCCTGATGGCGACGAGTCAGTCGCGTCGGCACTCCCGCGGGATCCGGGCGTTCCGCGACGCCCTCGTCAGTCTCGGCGGCGCCGAGCAGCTCGACGTCCGCTTCTTCCAGAACCCCCGGTTCGGGGGTTTCCGAGACGAGATGCCGTCGCCGCTGCTCGTGGACATGGCGATCCATCAGTTCGACCAGGCGCGATATCTGCTCTCGAGCGAACCGGTCTCGGTCTTCTGCGAAGAGTTCTCGCCGAGCTGGAGCTGGTATCGGGGCGCCGCCGCGGCCGAGGCGATCTTCCGCTTCGCGGACGGGCGCCGGTTCTCATACTCCGGCAGCTGGTGCGCCGACGGTCTCACGACCTCGTGGAACGGCGACTGGCGGGGGAGCGCCCCCGGTGGATCCGCTGCCTGGGACGGAGAGACCGACGTCGTGGTCCAGCCCCGAGAGGGTAGCGCGCAGGCGGTCGCACTGGCGGGCGGCGCCGAGGGACTGGATGCCGCGCTCGCCGAGTTCGTCGCGGCCCTCGACGGCGGCCCGGAGCCGTCGGGCGAGATCTCGCGGAACATCGGCAGCCTCGCCATGGTCGAGGCGGCCGTGTCATCCGCGGCCGCCGGCGCACCGGTCAGGTTCGACGATCTGTTCGAGCGGGCATCGGCGCGTGCTGAGGAGCTCGCTCGCGCCGGGGGCTTCGATGACGCCGCCGGCAGACTCGGGATCGACCCACGCCGCGTACCCTGACGGTCGGCCCGACGCCGCCCCGACGCCACCCCGACGCCGACCCGACGTGAATGGTCGTGTGAGCGGCGAGTTGGCAGCCGTCTGCGTCGGCTCGCGTGCCGGAGGGGAGCGTGCGTCGTCGATGGTCGCCGACCCGACGTGAATGGTCGTGTCGGCGGCGAGATCACAGCCCTTTGCGTCGGCTCGCCTGTCGAGCGGGGCCGCGCATCCCGAGTGTCAGTCGAAGACGAGCAGACGCGTGCCGTGAGCCGGCACGGTCAGCATGACGTGTCCGTCGGCGATCTCGACGCTCTTCCCACTCCATACGTCCGCACACGCACCGGCCGCCCCCGTGCCCGCGAGCCCGAGATCGGCGAGGTGGAGGACGAGCTCCTGCTCGTCATCGCCGAGCCAGAACACCGCACGATACGCCCGAGCCCCCACACGCGCACTCCAGATGACGAGGTGTCCGTCGCGGACGATCTCGCGCGACTCCTCGCCGTCACGGAGCGCCAGGACCCCGCGATTGCGCAGCAGCGCGAGCGTCTCGGGCGGGGTGTCGGGCAGGTGACCGCCCATCATGAGCGGTGAGCGCATCATGCTCCACAGCGTCATGACGGTGCGCTGTTCCTCGACCGACAAGCGGCTGAGCCGGTCTTCGCCGACGTGTCCGCGCACACCGATGCGGCCGAAGGGGAGCATGTCGGCATCCGCCCACGCTCCGCGCATCTGGAACGGCGCCCAGCGGGCTGCGCGTTGGAACTGTTCGACCACCTGGCTCCAGTCGTCCCAGAAGTCGTCCGAGATCCGCCACATCTGGCCGTGCTCGCGGAGGGCGTCGAGGTGCGCGAGCGACAGTCGCTTGCCGGGCGAGAGGCTCAGGACCATGGGGCGTCCCGAGCGGTCGATCGCGCGCGAGATCGCCGCGATCTCCGCCGTCTCGACAGGCGGGTAGAGCACATCGTCGAGCTTCACGAAGTCGACTTCCCAGGCGGCCAGCTGTGCCATGACCGAGTCGTAGTACTCCTGCGCGCCGGGCGCGGTCATGTCGACGCCGTAGTTGTCGGGGTTCCACACGCAGACGTTCTCACGATCAGCGATCGAGTCGCACGTCGCGTCGGGGTGGCCCGAGACGGGCAGTCCCGCATCCGCGGCGGCGCGCGGGACGCCGCGCATGAGGTGGACCCCGAAGCGCAGGCCGAGTTCGTGGACGCGGTCGGCGAGCGGCCGGAAGCTGCCGCCGGCAGCGGAGGGGAAGCGTCCCGGCGCGGGGAGGGGCCGTCCCCAGGCGTCGAGCAGCGGACGAGAGACCTCTCGATAGTCGTGCGCACCCGGATCGGGTTCGTACCACTGGATGTCGACGACGATCGTGTCCCACCCGAACGCGAGCAGGTGTTCGGCGGCGTACTCCGCGTTCGCGAGCACCTC
This sequence comes from Microbacterium sp. TS-1, assembly GCF_000509385.1. Classification (NCBI taxonomy): domain Bacteria; kingdom Bacillati; phylum Actinomycetota; class Actinomycetes; order Micrococcales; family Microbacteriaceae; genus Microbacterium; species Microbacterium sp. TS-1. The sequence continues at coordinate 285,969 of NZ_BASQ01000002.1, read as the reverse complement.
GGCCTCCGTCACGGACGACCCGAAGCAATCCCAGCTGTTCCACCCCATGGGGGGACGGGATGCGGCGGCCCGGCGCTCGCCGATCACGGGCCCGCCACCGCCGCGAGGTGAACGACCGCCGCGCGGTCGGGGTGGAACGTGGGGAAGTCCAGCCCGACGCGTGCGAGCACGGCCCCCGCGATCACCGGACCGCGGCCCTCGCGCTCGCCGTCGCCGTCACCGCCGAGATCGGGGCTCTCCCGAAGCCACGCCGGAACCTGCCACGGCGGTCCGAACGAGTCCGAGCCGCTCACCGACACCCGGTAGCTGCGGTCGGCGGCCAGGCCGGGGAACCGCACGCGGGCGATCGTGTCGGGCAAGGTCGTCGGAGTGACGATCGTGAAGAGCGCCTCCGAACGGTCGGCGGCGACCACGCCACGCACCTGCGGAGATGTGGCGTCGAGCTCACCCGCACCGACGGTGCGCCCCGTCGCGATGAGCTCGCGGTGCCGACGGTAGCGCGCGATCCAGTCGCTGAGGATGCGCCGGTCGGTGGCGTCGAGGTCGCGGATGTCCCATTCGATGCCGAAGTGCCCGAGGAATGCGACGGCGCACCGGAACTGCAGATCGTGTATGCGGCCCGTGACGCTCGAGACGGGGGAGGCGACGTGCGACCCCATCATCTCCGGGGGCACCAGCAGCCCCGTCCACCTCAGGATGCCGAAGCGATCGTGTGGATCGTGGCTGTCGGACGGATGGATCCGGTCGGTGCGCTCGAGGATGCCGAGGTCGACCCGCCCGCCGCCGGAGGCGCAACTCTCGATCTCGAGGTCGGGGTGGCGACGGCGGAGCTCGTCGATGAGGCGGTACACCGCGAGGGTCTGCTCGTGGACGGCGGGAGTGCCCGAACGGGGGTGCCCAGCCGCGATGAGGTCACGGTTGTGGTCCCACTTGAGGTAGCTCACGCCGATATCGTCGATGAGCCCGTCGAGGGCCGCGAGGATGTGGTCGAAGGCGCCCGGCTGCGTGAGGTCGAGCACCTGCTGGAACCGGTAGCGCGGAGGAAGCTCGGGTCCCGCGCGGAGGATCCACTCGGGGTGCTCACGGGCGAGGTCCGAGTCCTCGTTGATCATCTCCGGCTCGACCCAGAGCCCGAACTCCATACCGAGAGCGCGGACCTCGTCGGCCAGGGGGCGGAGGCCGGCGGGCCACGCGACCGGGTCGGGCGTCCAGTCGCCGAGTCCCGCACGGTCGTCGTTGCGCCCGCGGAACCAGCCGTCGTCGAGGACGTAGCGCTCGACGCCGAGCTCGGCGGCGCCGGCCGCCAGGTCGACGAGCACCCGGTGGTCGTGGTCGAAGTACACAGCCTCCCAGACGTTCATCGTCACGGGGCGGGGGCGGCGGGACGAACGAGAGCGCTCACGCAGGTAGGAGTGGAAGCGCGCCGCGGCGCCGTCGAGTCCGCATCCGTAGCTGCCGAACACCCACGGCCCGGAGTACTCCTCGCCGGGCGCCAACCGGATCTCGCCGGGGAGCAACGACTCGCCGCCCCGGAAGTGGAGGCGCCCGTCGGTCCGCTCGATCGTGTGCTCGTGGTTGCCGCTGAACCCGACGTGTCCGATCCACACCTCGCCGGTGCTCGCCGAGAAGCCCGGGGTCCCGACCGCCTGGACCAGCGTCGCGTCCAAGCCGGTACGGCCTCGGCGCGAGATGCGCGAATGATCGCCGCGGACGATCGGATGCCGCTGCGGAATGCGCTCGTGTCCCCACCGGCCGGTGAAGTCGAGCACCTCCTGCGCCCACGTCGGTATCGGAAGGGCGACAGCCAGGGCGTGGATCTCGAGCGGCACCGCTGCCATGTCGGCGTCGGCCGTGTTTCGGACTCGGGCGCGGGCGCGAATGAGCCCATCTGACGTGAGATCGATCTCTAGTCCGAGCTCGATCTCGGCGTACGCGTCGTGGAGCACGGCGCTGACGCGGCCCCCGTCCGCGTACGTCACCCCCGCTCCGACCTCCTCGCCGTCGAGGGCGAGAGAGCGCAGGGCGAAGCGGGGCGCCCACCCCGAGCCGCCGCGATGCGCCGACAGCCCTGGTGCTCCGAACCACCCGCGGCTGTGCTCGGGAAGCATGCTCGCGCGGTAGGGAACATCGGAATCACCGACCATCCCGGTTCTGTTCTCGGCTTCGACGAACGTGAGGAGATCGGGTTCTGCCGACGTCACGGCCGCGCCCCAATGGACGATCTCCGGCATCCCGTCGTTCGTCGTCGCGATGACGACGGAGACTCCCTCGGCGCTGAGGTGGATCACGCGCATGGAATCCATGCTCCTATTCTGCTGGCATCGCTCGGGCGGTACAGTCAGAGATCGATCTCAGCACATCGAAGGAGATGGCACAACCATGACCGCATCCGCTCTCGCGCCCGGTGCCGCCCGCTTGCTCGCAGGCACCTACGATCGCCGTCGCCGCGTCAACCGCGAGTACCTCGCGTCGCTCGACGAACGCGCTCTCGTGCAGAACCACCGCATCGAGGCGGGAATCGGCGACCAGGGATGGCACCTGAAGCCGTCGGCCACCCCGGGGGTCGAGAGCGGCTGGGGGCGCCATTGGGGCTGGGAGACACCGGGCGCGCTTCTGCGGGGCCACTTCGTCGGGCACTGGATGTCGGCTGCCGCGCGCGAGGTCGCCGTCACCGGAGACCCCGTGCTGCGGGGCAAGCTCGCGGTCGTCCTCGATGAGCTCGAGGCGTGCCAGGATGCCGGGGACGGCTGGGTGTTCGGCATTCCGCAGACATTCCTGCGCCGCCTCGCCGAGGGGCGCGAGGTGTGGGCGCCGCAGTACAACATCCATAAGACCCTCATGGGTCTGGTCGACGTCTACCGAGACCTCGGCGACCAGCGAGCTCTGCGCATCGCCCACCGGGCGGCCGGGGTGCTCGCGGAATGGGCGCGGGGATTCGAGCCCGAGGAGTTCCAGGCCATCCTCGAGGTCGAGACGGGCGGCATGCTCGAGGCGTGGGCAGACCTCCTCGACGCCACCGGCGACCACATGTATCGCGAGCTCCTCGACCGGTACGACCACCGGTCGCTCTTCGAAGGTCTGCTGGCGGGGGAGGACATGCTGACCAACATGCACGCCAACACCACGATCCCCGAGGTGCTGGGCGCTGCCCGCGCCTTCGAGGTCACCGGAGAGGAACGCTGGCGACGCGTCGTCGAGGCGTACTGGGACTGGGCCGTCACGCGACGCGGGACCTTCTGCACGGGCGGACAGACCTCGGGTGAGATCTGGACGCCGCCGTTCGCCTTCGCCGCGCGGCGGGGCACGAAGACGCAGGAGCACTGCGCCGTGTACAACATGATCCGGCTGGCGGACGTGCTCTACCGGTGGACCGGGGAGGCGTCGTACCTCGACTACATCGAGGCGAATCTGGTGAACGGCATCCTGGCGCAGCAGCATCCCGGCACCGGGATGGTGAGCTACTTCCTGCCCCTGCAGAGCGGTTCGCGCAAGGAATGGGGATCGCCCACCGAAGACTTCTGGTGCTGCCACGGCACGGTGGTGCAGGCGCACACGCGGCACTCTTCGCTCGCGGTCTACGCGGACGACGACGCCGTCACCGTCGCGCAGTACATCCCCGTCCGCGCCGATGCGCAGACCGCGGCGGGCCGCCTCGTTGTCGAGGTGCGCACCCTCGACGACGCGCTCTACGTCGGTCCGGACGCGAACGCGGGCCCCGGTGGCCCGGCGCATCGGCCGCACGCGCTGCGGGTGTCGGTCGTGATCGAGTCGCCGGCGAGCGTCGGGGGCCGCGTCCGGATGCGCGTGCCGGCCTGGACCATGGGCGAGGTGCACGTTCGGTCGGACCTCGCGGTGGTGCGTCGCGGGAGCTTCGTGGAGGTCGATCACCCCGGCGGGCGCACCGAGGTCGAGTTGGGTTTCGGATTCGAACTGCGAACGGTGCCGATTCCCGACGAGCCCGAGACCGTCGCCTTCGTCGAGGGCGCTGTCGTTCTCGCGGGCCTCGTCGACCGTGAGACGCCGCTCGTGGGCGACAGCTCCGACCCGGCGACGCTGCTGGCCGCCGACGATGAAAGGCAGTGGTCGCAGTGGCTCACGCGATACCGCAGTGTCGGGAACTCGGCCGGCATCCGATTCGTGCCGCTGAACGAGATCGTCGACGAGCGCTACGCCGTGTACTTCCCGGTCGTCGCGTCATCCTGAGCCGTCGCGGCGGTCGTCACCGAGGGCGGCCGGTCGAGCCGCGGGCGACGAGGACCGTGGGCAGCTCGACCACCTCGTCGCCGAGCTGGGCTCCGCCCGCCATCTGCGCGAGGAGGCCGACCGCTGCCGCGGCCATCTCGCGGATGGGCTGGCGGATCGTGGTGAGCGGGGGATGTAGCCACCGCGCACCACGCACGTCGTCGTATCCCACGACGAGAACGTGGCGCCCTACCGCGAGCCCGGCCTCGGCGGTCGCCCGGTAGGCGCCCGCGGCCATCTCGTCGGAGCAGGCGAAGAGTCCGATGGGGCCTTCGCCGCCGAGGTCGTCGAGCGCAGCGGCGCACGCGCGCCGCGCGTCCGCCGCGCCCCAGTCCGCCGTCGTCAGGATGCGGGGCGCGGCCGGTGCCGTCTCGTCGAGCGTCGAGAGGAAGCCCTCGATCCGCGCGCGGCCGTACCGGTAGGACGGAGCGCCGCCGATGACGATGAAGCGCCGCGCGCCCTGCGCGAGCAAGTGCTCCGCCGCCGCCGAGCCGCCCGCGTGATCGGTGTTCCGCACGCTCGGCACGCGCTGGGTGGTCCCCGACGGCGGCTCGAGCAGGACGACGGGGATGCCCGCGCTCTGCACGACCTCCAGTTGAGCGGCCGTGGGCAGAATGAGGCCGAGCACGACCCCTGCCGATCCCCGCGAGCGGATGCGAGCGGGCCAGTCGTCGCCCGGATCGTCGCGCTCGGCGGTGAGGACGAGATCGTAGCTCAGGCGCGATGCAGCGGTGTGGGCTCCCGCGACGACCTCGTCGGTGTAGGGATCGTGGAAGTGCCCCAGAACCAGATCGAAGATGCGGGACGTACCGCCGCGAGGCCGGCCTCGCGGTGTTCCGCCCCGCGTGTACCCGAGCCTTTCGGCCGTCTGCAGCACACGTGTGCGGGTCTCGGGCGACAGCTCGCCGCGCCCGCGGAGCGCGCGTGAGACTGTCGCGACGCTGACCCCGGCGGCCGCGGCGACGTCGGTGAGACTCGGTCGGTGAGACGGCATGCCCCTATTTTGCGCAAAGCGCAACGGCCGCGTCGAGAGGCTGTGACATCGTGGTCCGCGATCACACGCACCGGTGCGGAGGGAGACGAGGATGTCGAGACGATTGCGCATCGCAATCATCGGAACCGGGTTCATGGGACGGATGCACGCGCACGCCTGGCGCACTGCTCCGCGCTTCTTCGATCTGCCGTTCGAGCCCGAGGTCGTCGTGCTCGCGGGCAGCGATGCCCAGCGTGCGTCCGATGCCGCGTCGCGGTTCGGCATCGCCGAGTCGAGCGACGACTGGCGCGCCGTCATCGCACGCGACGACATCGACGCCGTCGACATCTGCACCCCCGGCGACACCCACGCCGAGATCGCGCTCGCCGCCCTCGACGCCGGCCGTCACGTGCTGTGCGAGAAGCCGCTGGCCAATGACGTCGCCGACGCCGACCGGATGACGGATGCCGCCGCCGCGGCGGCATCGGGCGGCGTCGTCGCGATGTGCGGGTTCAGCTACCGCCGCACGCCCGCCCTCGCTCTGGCGCGGCGCCTGATCGAGGAGGGCCGCGTCGGCCGCATCCGGCACGTCCGCGCCCAGTACCTGCAGGACTGGCTCACCGATCCGGAGGCTCCGTTCACGTGGCGCCTCGATCGTGACCGCGCGGGATCGGGCGCTCTCGGCGACATCGGAGCGCACAGCATCGATGCGGCCCAATGGCTCACGGGATCGCGCATCACGAGCGTCTCGGGCACGCTCCGCACCTTCGTCGACGAGCGTCCCGTCCTCGACGAGCGCGTCGGGCTCGGCGGCCGGGCCGGAGCCGGGGCCGGGGCCGAGCGCGTCACCGTCGACGACGCCGCGGCGTTCACGGCATCCTTCTCCGACGGCGCTCTCGGCGTCTTCGAGGCGACGCGCATGGCCACGGGCCACCGCAACGCCAACCGCATCGAGATCAGCGGCGACCGCGGGGCGGTCGCCTTCGACTTCTCGCACCTCAACGACCTGCTCTTCGCCGACGCGACACTCCCCGCCGGCGAGCAGGGCTTCCGGCGCATCGACGCGACCGAGCCCGAGCACCCCTACGCGGGAGCCTGGTGGCCAGCGGGGCACGGGCTCGGCTACGAGCACCTGTTCACGCATCAGAGCGTCGACTTCGTCCGCGCCGTCGCCGGTGAGATCGACGCGCATCCGTCGTTCGCCGAGGCCGCCGGGGTGCAGCGCGTGCTCGCGGCGGTCGAGGAGAGCGCGGCATCCGACAGCAGAAGCATCCGAGTGGAAGGGGTCAGCTCATGACCGCGAGACAGGCGCTCATCGTCCGAGGCGGCTGGGAGGGGCACAAGCCCGTCGAGGCCACCAACCTCTTCGTCCCGTTCCTCGAGGAGAACGGCTTCGAGGTCCGCATCGAAGAGGACAACGAGGTCTACACCGACCGGGAGACGATGGAGCGCACCGATCTGATCGTGCAATCGGTGACGATGTCGAAGATCTCGCGCGAGGCCTTCGCGGGCCTCCGCGACGCGGTCGAGCGTGGAACAGGACTCGCGGGCTGGCACGGCGGCATCGCCGACTCGTACCGCGACAACTCCGACTACCTGCAGCTCATCGGCGGGCAGTTCGCGACGCATCCCGCGAAGCACCCCGATGCCCGGGTCGGCGACGAGACCGATAACTACCTCTGCTACACCGTCGACCTCACCGACGCGGGGCGCCGGTCGCAGATCATGGCCGGTCTCGAGGACTTCACGCTGCGCACGGAGCAGTACTGGGTGCTCTGCGACGACCTCAACGACGTTCTCGCGACGACGACGCACCCCGTGCAGCCGTACCACCCGTGGCACCGCCCCATCACCTCGCCCGCCGTCTGGACGCGCGAGTGGGGACAGGGGCGCATCTTCGTCGCGACGCCGGGGCACAGTCTCGTCGTCCTGCGCGACGTCAACGTCCGCACCATCATCGAGAGGGGGATGCTGTGGGCGAGCCGCACGGCATCGGTGTAGTCGGCCTCGGGGTCATCTCGGGCCAGTATCTGGAGACGCTGGGCGAACACCCCGCCGTCCGTATCGCGGCGACGGCCGACCTCGACGCCGACCGCGCCCGGTCGGTCGCCGAGCGGTTCCCGGGGGCGCGGGCGCTGTCGGTCGCCGAGCTCGTCGCCGACCCGGCGGTGCAGACCGTGGTGAACCTGACGATCCCCGCCGCCCACGGCGAGGTCGCGCGCGCCGCACTCGCCGCGGGCAAGAACGTCTACGGCGAGAAGCCGCTGGCCGCGACCTTCGACGAGGCGCTCGGGGTCATGGCCGGCGCGAACGGTGCCTGGGTCGGCGGGGCTCCCGACACCGTGCTGGGGTCGGGGGTGCAGACCGCGCGCGCGGTCGTCGACGCCGGTGAGATCGGCCGGCCGGTCGCGGCGGTCGCGACGTGGCTGTCGTCGGGACACGAGGCCTGGCACCCGCATCCCGACTTCTACTATCGCGAAGGCGGCGGACCGCTCTACGACATGGGGCCCTACTACCTCACGGCCCTGTTCCATCTGCTGGGGCCCGTCGTGCGCGTATCGGGCGCGTCATCGCGGTCCCGCGACGAGCGCACGATCGGTTCCGGTCCGCGCGCGGGGGAGCGCATCCCCGTCGAGATCGACACGCATGTCACCGGCGTGCTCGAGCACGCCGGCGGTGCCCTGTCGACGGTGACTTTCAGCTTCGACGCCGCCGCGACCCATGCCGCACCGATCGAGGTGCACGGCGAGAGCGCTTCGCTGACCCTGCCCGACCCCAACTTCTTCGACGGCGAGGTGACCATGCGCCGGCCGCGGGCAGCGGAGTGGACCGCGATCGCACCGCGCGCCGGCTACCGAGGCGCGGGCCGCGGCATCGGGGTTCTCGACGTCGTGCGCGGCGGCGCCGGCGCGGGGCGTGCGAGCGGCGAGGTCGCCCTGCACGTCCTGGAGATCATGAGCGCTCTCACCCGGTCGGCGCGAGAGGGCCGCCGCATCACCCTGACCACGACCGCGGAGCGTCCTCCGCTGGTCCCGCTCACCGAGCACGAGCACTGGAGAACCACATGACCTCGTCCGCACGTGCGGTCATCGACCTCGACGTCGTCGGCGATCGCATCAGCCGACACATCTACGGGCACTTCGCCGAGCACCTCGGGCGCTGCATCTACGACGGCTTCTGGGTCGGCGAGAATTCGTCGATCCCCAATATCCGCGGCATCCGCACAGACATCGTCGATGCCCTCCGCGCGCTCGACATCCCGAACCTGCGCTGGCCCGGCGGATGCTTCGCCGACACGTATCACTGGCGCGACGGGATCGGTCCGCGCGAGCAGCGTCCGAAGATCGCGAACACGAACTGGGGCGACGTCGTCGAGAGCAATCACTTCGGAACCCACGAGTTCATGGATCTGTGCGACCTGCTCGGTACCGAGGCGTACGTCAACGGCAACGTCGGCAGTGGCACGGTGCAGGAGATGTCGGAGTGGGTCGAATACCTCACGCGTGACGACGACAGCCCGATGGCGCGGCTGCGCCGTGAGAACGGTCGCGACGAGCCGTGGCGTGTGCCGTTCTGGGGCATCGGCAACGAGCCCTGGGGGTGCGGCGGCAACCTGTCTCCCGAGTTCTACGCGGAAGAAGCACGGCGGTACGCGACCTATTGCCATGATCACGGCGAGAACCGGCTGACGCTCATCGCTGCCGGCGCCAACGAGGATGACTTCGAGTGGACGCGGGTGCTCGTGAAGACACTCGTCGAGTCGCACGCCGCGAACCTGTACGACAAGCATCCGTACCAGGCGATCTCGTTCCACTACTACACGCACACCGGATCGGGCATCAATCGCGAGGACGCGACGACGTTCACCGACGAGCAGTTCTACGACACGATGGCGTACGCTCGCGACTTCGAGCGCGTCGTCCGCGGACACGTCGCGGTCATGGACTCGTACGACCCCGAGAACCGGGTGAGCCTCGTCTGCGACGAGTGGGGCACGTGGTGGAACGCCGAGAAGGGGACCAACCCGGGGTTCCTGTTCCAGCAGAACACGATTCGCGACGCCCTCGTCGCCGGCATCCATTTCGATATCTTCCACCGCTACGCGCGGCGCATCTCGATGGCCAACATCGCCCAGACGGTGAATGTCTTGCAGGCGATGATCCTCACCGACGGTGACAAGCTCGTCCTCACCCCGACGTATCACGTGTTCGAGATGAACAAGGGGCACCAGGACGCCCGTGCGCTCGCCGCCCACGTGCTCGACGCGCCCGCGACGACGGCGCGCGGGGGAGAACTGCCGCTGGTGTCGATGTCCGCCTCGACGAAGGAGGGGGCGGCGCTCATCTCGCTCACCCACCTCTCGACGGACGACGAGTGCGAGGTGCGCATCGACCTCCGAGGCCGCGGCGCGCGCGTCACGCGTGCCCGTGTGCTGGGGGCGGACAGCGCGACGACGTACAACGACGCCGACGTGCCCGACCGTGTCGAGCCGCGGCCCCTCACGACCGCCTTCGAGGGCGGTGAGCTCGTCGTGACGATGCCGCCGCATTCCTTCGCGACCGTTGAGCTGGCGCTGGACTGACCGCGTCCGGGGCCGGCGGGGTGCCGCCGTAGGCTGGGAGGCATGCCCGAAACCGCGCCCCGCGGCATCCTGCTCGTCGACAAGGCGGGCGGGATGACCAGTCATGACGTCGTCGCCCGTGCCCGCCGAGCCCTCGGCACCCGCAAGATCGGTCACGCCGGAACGCTGGACCCGATGGCGACGGGGTTGCTCGTCCTCGGTGTGGGGCCGGCGACTCGCCTGCTGACCTACATCGTGGGGCTCGACAAGACCTACGAGGCGACCATTCGCCTCGGCGTCTCGACCGATTCCGACGACGCAGACGGCACCGTGACGGACCATGCGACGAACGAGGCACTCGCCGCGGTCGACCGCGCCGGCATCGATCGCGGCATCGCGGCGCTCACCGGCGAGATCGACCAGGTGCCCAGCCGGGTGTCGGCGATCAAGGTCGGCGGCAAGCGGGCGTACGACCTCGCGCGCGCGGGCGAAGAGGTCGAGCTGAAGCCACGTCGCGTCACCGTCTCGCGCTTCGACGTGCGCGACGTGCGCGAGGTCGCGCTCGAGGCCGACCCCGGCGCCGCCGAGGGTGGACCATCCCGCGCCGTCGACGTCGATGTCGTCGTCGACTGCACGAGCGGCACGTACATCCGGGCGCTGGCTCGCGATCTCGGTGCCGACCTCGGCGTCGGGGGACACCTCACGGCCCTGCGCCGCACCCGCATCGGACCGTTCGCGGTCTCGGATGCCGCGACCGAGATCGCCCCCGACACGCAGCTGCTGCGCGACGCGGATGTCGCGGCCGCGGTGCTCGGCGCCTTCGACGTGAGCGCCGAGGAGGCGCGCGACCTGCGCCACGGCAAGCGACTCCTCGGAGCGGCGGCGCGCCTGTCGGCGCCGCATCCGGCGGCCATCGATCCCGACGGACGACTCGTCGGCATCGTCGAGCGTCGCGGTGCCGACGTCAAGAGCCTCATGAACATGGCGGAGGACGCATGATCACGGTCTTCACCATCGTGCAGGTGGCGGTGGCGGTCGCCGCGGGCCTGCTCTGCACCGTCCTCGGCCTCGCCAACCGCCGCCCGAGCGATCTCTCGGTCGGGTCGCTCGCTCTCGTCGAGGTGCTCCTGATCGCGCAGGTCGTCGTCGCGATCATCGCGCCGCTCGCGGGGAACGCCCCGTCGGGAAGTCTCCTGGAGTTCTGGGTGTATCTCGTCTCCGCCGTGCTGCTGCCGCCCGCTGCCGTGTTCTGGGCGCTCGTCGAACGCAGTCGCTGGAGCACCGTCATCCTCGGGGTGGCCGCACTGTCGGTCGCGATCATGGTCTGGCGGATGCAGGTGATCTGGACGGTTCAGGTCGTCTGAAGCCGCCCGCGTGCCACCTATCATTGGTGAGGTCATGGATCATCCCCGCCCTCGAATGACCGGCATCGGCCGCGTTCTGGTGGTCGTGTACGCCGTCATGGCACTCGCCGCGACGGGACGCTCGTTCGTCCAGATCGTGGAGGACTTCTCGAACGCACCGCTGGCGTACTCGCTGTCGGCGGCCGCGGCCCTCGTGTACGTGCTCGCCACCGTCGCACTGGTGAAGTCCGGGTCGCGCACCTGGTACGCGATCGCGTGGGTCGCGATCTGCTTCGAGCTGGTGGGTGTCCTCGTCGTCGGCACGCTCAGCCTCGTGCTTCCCGACCTGTTCTCGCACGACGCGACCGTCTGGTCGGGCTACGGCTTCGGCTACTTCTGGGTTCCGCTCGCCCTGCCGTTCGTGGGCATCTGGTGGCTCGTGTCGCACCGCAACGGCGCTGAGGACAGCCGCGAGCGTCCGGCCGTCCTGGAGGGATCGTCATGGTGACCGTCTATCGAGACCCCGCCGAGGTTCCCGCAGACTTCGGCCCGAGCGTCGTGGCCATCGGCAAGTTCGACGGCGTGCACTCGGGGCACCGGGCGGTCATCGACCGGGCCCGGGTCGATGCCGCCGCGCGCGGCGCGCGCGTCGTCGCGGTCACCTTCGACCGCAACCCGCTGAGCCTGCTGCGTCCGGAGCTGTGCCCCGAGCCGCTCGTCGCGCTCGATCAGAAGATCGGCCTCCTCGCGGCGGCGGGGGTGGATGCCGTCCTCGTGCTGCGATTCGACGCGGAGCTCGCCGCGCTCTCGGCACGCGACTTCGTCGAGAGCATCCTCGTTCGCGCGCTCGGCGCCGTCGGGGTCCTCGTCGGCGACGACTTCCGGTTCGGTCGCGGCGGCGAGGGTGATCCCGCGGTACTCGCCGCACTCGGGCGCGAGCACGGGTTCGACGTCGACGTCGTCACGGACGTCCGTGCCCGCGACGCCGGACGGCGCGTCTCATCGACCTGGGTGCGCGATCTGCTCGCGGCCGGCGACGTCGCGGGGGCCGCCCGCCTGCTCGGCCGCCCTCACGCGGTCGAGGCCGAGGTCGTGCACGGACTCAAGCGCGGGCGCGAGCTCGGTTACCCGACCGCGAACCTCGCGACCGATGCCGCGGGGTTCATCCCGGCCGATGGCGTGTACGCCGGATGGCTCATCGACCTCGGGATGCCCGGTGCCGACGGGATGCTGCCGGCAAGCGTCATCCGTTATCCGGCGGCGATCTCGGTGGGCACGAACCCCACGTTCGACGACGTCCCGCAGCGGCAGGTCGAGGCCTATGTGCTCGACGAGACCGACCTCGACCTCTACGGTCACCGCGTCGAGGTCCGTTTCACGGCCCGCATCCGCGGGATGGTGGCCTTCGCGGGCATTCCGGCGCTCATCGAGCAGATGGACGACGACGTCGTCCGGGTGCGCGAGGCCCTCGCCTGAGGCCGGCGCCTCGCGCACCGGAGCGGGCCGCGGCCCGCGTGGTCAGTACGACGACTCGTCGACGGCGCCGGTGGCCTCGCCGCCGGCCTCGAGCCGGCGCGCCTCGCCGAGGATCGTCGCGCTGCCGCTCGTGCCGAGGCGCGTGGCGCCCGCGTCGAGCATGGCGACCGCGTCGGCGAAGCTGCGCACGCCGCCGGAGGCCTTGACCTGAACGGCCTCGCCGACGTTCTCGCGCATCAGGCGGACGTGGGGCACGGTGGCGCCGCCCCCGGCGAAGCCGGTCGAGGTCTTGACGAAGTCGGCTCCGCCGGCCTCGGTCAGGCGGCTGCCGCGGGCGATCTGCTCGTCGTCGAGCAGGCTGGTCTCGAGGATCACCTTGACGATCTTGCCCTCGGCTGCCTCGACCACGGCACGGATGTCGTCGACGACGACGTCGTCGAAGCCCGAACGCAGCGCGGCGATGTTGACGACCATGTCGAACTCGGAGGCACCGTCGGCGGCGGCCTGACGGACCTCGGCGACCTTCGCCGCCGTGGACGTCGTGCCGTGCGGGAAGCCGATGACCGTGCCGACGGCGACGCCGGTGCCGTCGAGTCGCGCGACGGCGTGCGCGATGTCGGAGGGGCGCACGCACACCGAGAAGACCCGCCATTCGGCGGCGATGTCGAGCTCGGCGTCGACCTGCTCGCGGGTCAGCTCGGGCTTGAGGATGGCGTGGTCGAGGGTCGCGGCGAGCTCGCGCTCGGAGATCGTGGACATGGTTTCAGCGTACGCCGTTCGGATGTCCAGGCATCGACGGGAATACCCCTAGGGGGTATCCTGTTGGCGTCCTCGAACGAAGAAGGAGCATCATGACGACTCAGACCTACACCGTCGAAGGCATGACCTGCGGGCACTGCGCCGCAGCGGTGACCCGCGAGCTCGGGCTCGTTCCGGGTGTCTCCGACGTCGCCGTCGACGTCGACGCCGGTACCGTCGCGGTCACGGCCGTGCAGCCGCCCGACGACGACGTCGTCTCGGCCGCTGTGGCCGAGGCCGGTTACACCGTCACCGGACGACGCTGATGAGCGCGGACACCGCCGGGCGGGAGAGCAGCCACGCCGTCCTCGACATCGAGGGGATGACGTGCGCGAGCTGTGTCGCCCGGGTCGAGAAGCGGCTGCAGCGCCTGGACGGTGTCCACGCGACGGTGAACCTCGCGACCGAATCCGCGCGCGTGGAGCATCCCGCCGCGGTCTCGGTCGACGACCTGGTCCAGGCCGTCGGTGAAGCGGGGTACAGCGCTCGGGTCCGCGCGCCGCGGGGGCGCCCGCAGGCGCACCCCTCGGGCGCGCACGACGCACCCGAGGAGCACGACGACCACGGCGCAGCGCACGACCACGGGGCGGGTCACCAGCACGACGTCGAGGACGTGCCGGGCCGGACCACCCTGCGCACCCGGCTGATCTGGGGCATCGTGCTCGCGGCGCCCGTCGTGGTGCTCGGCATGGTGCCGGCATGGCAGTTCCCCGGATGGCAGTGGGTGTCGCTCGTCCTCACCGCGCCGGTGGTGTTCTGGGCCGGCTGGCCCTTCCACCGCGCGACGTTCGCCAACGCGCGCCACGGCGCCCTGACGATGGACACCCTCGTCACGCTCGGCACCTTCGCCGCTTTCGCCTGGAGCCTGTGGGCGGTGCTGTTCGGATCTGCCGGGCGCATCGGTATCCGTCACGATGTCGTCCTCTTCGGCCCCGTGCACGATCCGACGTCGCTCGTCTACTTCGAGGTCGCCGCGGCCGTCACCGTGCTCATCCTGCTCGGCCGCTACATCGAGCAGCGCTCGCGGCGACGCGCGGGAGCCGCCCTGCGCTCCCTGCTCGAGCTGGGAGCCACCGACGTCGAGCTCGCGGACGGTCGCCGCGTCGGCATCGAGGCGCTCCGCGTGGGCGACGAGTTCGTGGTGCGCCCCGGCGAGAAGATCGCGACCGACGGCGTCGTCGTCGACGGCGCGGCCGCCGTCGACGAGAGCATGCTCACGGGCGAGTCGGTACCCGTCGACGTCGGCCCCGGTTCCGAGGTGACCGGCGGGACGATCGCCTCGGGCGGCCGCCTGCGCGTGCGCGCCACGTCGGTCGGCGACGAGACCCGTCTTGCTCACCTGGCGCGTCTGGTGGACGAGGCCCAGTCGGGCAAGAGCCGTGTGCAGCGACTCGCCGACCGCGTCTCCGCGGTGTTCGTCCCCGTCGTCATCGTCGTGGCCGTGCTGACCCTGGTCGGATGGATCATCGCCGGTGCGCCCGTGGCCTCGGGCTTCACGGCCGCCGTCGCCGTCCTCATCATCGCCTGCCCCTGCGCGCTCGGTCTCGCCACGCCCATCGCCGTTCTCGTCGGCACCGGTCGCGGTGCCGAGCTCGGGATCCTCATCACCGGACCCGAGGCCCTCGAAGCGGCCGAGCGCATCGATGTCGTGCTCATGGACAAGACCGGCACCCTCACCGAGGGGCGGATGTCGGTGGCCTCCGTCGTCACCGCGGGCGGGATCGACGGCGACGAGGCGTTGCGCGCGGCCGGCGCCGTCGAGTCGGCCTCCGAGCACCCGATCGCCCGCGCGATCGTCGCGGCAGCGGGCGCCGTTCCTCCGGTGACTGACTTCACCGGGGTTCCCGGCGGCGGCGTCAGCGGGTCCGTCGAGGGGCGCGAGGTCACCGCAGGGAGCGTCGCCTTCGTCGCCCAGCGCCTGGGCGCGCTGAGTGCCGAGCTCGATGCGGCGGCGCGCGAGGCCGCGGCATCCGGAGCGTCCGTCGTCGCCGTCGGCTGGGACGGCGCCGCCCGAGCGGTCATCGCGGTCGCCGACCGTGTCCGCCACGACGCCCGCGAAGCCGTGACGCGGCTGCACCGCACGGGAGCCTCGGTTGTCCTGGTGACCGGAGACAACGCCGGGGCCGCGGCAGCGGTCGCCAGCGAGCTCGGCATCGACGAGGTCGTCGCCGATGTGCGCCCGGAGGGCAAGCTGGACGAGGTGCGACGTCGCCAGGCCGCGGGGGAGCGCGTCGCCATGGTCGGCGACGGCGTCAACGACGCGGCCGCCCTCGCCGCCGCCGACCTCGGCATCGCGATGGGCGGCGGCACGGACGCCGCCAAGCACGCCAGTGACATCACGCTCACCGCAGGCAGCCCCCGGGCGGTGGCCGAGGCGATCGAACTCAGCCGTCGTACCCTCGGCATCATCCGCGGGAACCTCTTCTGGGCGTTCGCGTACAACGTCGCCGCCGTCCCGCTCGCCGTCGCCGGCCTGCTCAACCCGATGGTCGCCGCGGCCGCCATGGCGTTCTCGAGCGTCTTCGTCGTGCTCAACAGCCTGCGGCTGCGATCGGCGCTGCGACCCGCGCGCCGGAGCGCGTAGGGCGAGCGGCTCGTTAGGATCTCGACATGGCCGTCACGCACCGCACCGCTCTCCGCTTCATCCCGGTCGTCGCCGCGGTCGCGCTGCTGGTGACGGCATGCGCGACGCCCGCGGGGGGCACCGCGACCCCCGCTCCCGCGGAGTCGACCGCATCGCCCTCGCTCGATCCGACCCCGTCAGCGACGCCGAGCCCGATCGAGTCCCAGGCGACCGACGACGAGATCAGTCTGCCTTCGTCGTGCGACGAGCTGTTCGCGGGCGACCTGAGGGCGACGCTCGACGCGGAGATCGCACCGCTGAACGACCCCGGGGTGACGATGTACTCGACCGAGAACGCAGAAGCGCTCACGGTGCTCGAGTCCGGCGTGCCGAGCTTGCGGTGCACGTGGGGTACCCCCTCCGACCGCGGAATCGCGACCACCGTGTCGATCGTCTCGCCCGCTCAGTCCGAGCTCATCGTCGACGCACTGACGTCGTCCGGGTTCGGCTCGGAGGAGGCTTCGGGCGGGATGTACTTCCGCACGTCCCAGCGGATGCTCTCGATGGACGAGGAAGTCGTCGACCTGGGGGAGACCCATTTCCTCCGCGGCAACGTGTGGGTTGCGACGCGATGGGTCAACTACGGCCCGGATGCGTACACACCCGGCATCGTCGCCCAGCTCTGGCCCTGAGGTCGGCCCGAGCGCGCCCACCTCGCGGGCCGCGCCGGTCGTGGCATAGAATGGTCGCCGGGGACATCGTCGGGTTCGACGCCGCAGCCCGCTGAAGCGAGTGCCCGCGGCCGGCCGGCGCGATTCGCCCTTCGCTCGCATGACGCTTCGGCGTCCGTTCGAGCGGCACCCGTACGTTTCCGTCACGACGGAACTCCGGCACTCAGGCTCAGGAGGAGCATGCCGACCATGGCCACCGCCGCAGCGACCGCCAACCGCCGACGGAAGTCTTCGTCCGCCCGACGCGACGACGACGCCCCGCTCATCCCGATCCTCGCCCGCAAGGTGCGCGAGGTCGAGGCGAAGGCGCAGCGAGGCAAGCTCGGACCGACCAATCGCGTGAAGTTCCAGGTCATCGCCTTCCTGGTGCGCGAAGAGCGCGCGCGGGTGAAGGCAGACGAGAACGTCTCCGCCGCCGCCCGCGCAGAGCTGCTCAAGCGGCTCGACGGCGTCGCCACCATCCTCGCCAAGACCGCGGCGCGAGACACATCCCTCATCCAGCTGCTCGAGGTCGACCAGGCGACATCGCCGGTCGCCAAGCGGATGCGGCGCGACTGGCTGCTCGAGTCAGGCGCCGAGCTGCCCGAGGACGAGCTGATCATCACCGACGTCGTCCCGGTGCAGGCCCCCGTCGTGCCTCCGGCCCTCGCCGACCGGCAGGTCACGCCTCCGCAGGTCGTGGCTCGCCGCGAGGCGAACCCGTTCCTCGCACCCGATCCCGACCTGCACGCCCCGCACGACACACCGCGTCGTCGACTCGACGGCTGGGAGCTGATGGGGCCGCTCTACAAGGCGTTCGAGTCCGGCGCAGGCGGGGCGGCTGCCTCGATGGACCTTCCTCCCGTGCCCGAGTTCGATCGTCTGTCGCCCAAGGGCCTCGAGATCATGCCGCACCAGTCGCGGTTCCTCGAGTCGGTGCGAGCCGGTCACCGCTCGTTCCTGCTCGCCGACGAGCCGGGTCTGGGAAAGACGGCGCAGTCGGTGCTCGCGGCATCCGTCGCCGGTGCCTATCCGCTGCTGGCCGTCGTGCCGAACGTCGTCAAGATGAACTGGGCCCGCGAGGTCGAGCGCTGGACGCCCCAGCGCCGCGCGACCGTGATCTCGGGCGACGGCGACCAGATCGACGCGTTCGCCGACGTCTTCATCGTCAATTACGAGGTGCTCGACCGCCACCTCTCGTGGCTCGGATCGATCGGCCTGCGCGGCATGGTCGTGGACGAGGCGCACTTCATCAAGAACCTCAGCTCGCAGCGTTCGCAGAACGTGCTCGCCCTCGCGGGCCGCATCCGCGAGCAGGTGCGCGACCCGCTCATGCTCGCGCTGACGGGAACGCCGCTGATCAACGACGTCGAGGACTTCGACGCGATCTGGCGGTTCCTCGGCTGGACCAACGGCGAGAAGCCGGGGCCTGCGCTCATGGAGCGTCTGGACGAGACCGGCCTCACGCCGGCCGACAAGGCGTTCTATCCCGCTGCTCGCGACGCCGTCATCTCGATGGGCATCGTGCGCCGGAAGAAGAAGGACGTCGCCGCCGACCTTCCCGACAAGCTGATCGCCGACCTGCCCGTGCAGCTCGACGACGAGTACGGCCGGTCGATCCGCCAGGCCGAGCACGAGCTCGGTGAGCGTCTGGCCGCCCGGTACCGTCGCATCATCGAGGCGCGCGGCGACCGCGTGCTCATCGGCGAAGCCGACTCCGACATCGTGCGCCTCGTCGCGACGCAGGAGCTCGAGGAATCGAAGGCCGCCGGTGCCGGCGCGGAGAACGTCTTCACGATGGTCCGCCGCATCGGCCAGGCCAAGGCCGTGCTCGCCGCCGACTACGCCGCTCAGCTGCAGCGGTCGGTGGGCAAAGTCGTGTTCTTCGCCAAGCACATCGACGTCATGGACGCCGCGGAGGCCCACTTCGCGGCCGCCGGGCTGCGGACCGTCTCGCTGCGCGGCGATCAGAGCGCGACCGCCCGCCAGGAGGCCATCGACGCCTTCAACAGCGACCCGGATGTCGCCATCGCGGTGTGCTCGCTGACGGCGGCAGGTGTCGGCGTGAACATGCAGGCCGCCTCCAACGTCGTCCTCGCCGAGCTGTCGTGGACCGCAGCCGAGCAGACGCAGGCGATCGACCGCGTGCACCGGATCGGTCAGGAGGAGCCGGTCACCGCCTGGCGGATCATCGCCGCCCACACGATCGACACGAAGATCGCCGAGCTGATCGACTCGAAGCAGGGCCTCGCCGCCCGCGCGCTCGACGGAGAGGCCGTGGACCCGACCTCGAGCGACTCGGTGCAGCTGTCGGCCCTCATGCACCTGCTCCGCCAGGCGCTCGGCGCCGACTGAGCAGCGTTCTTCGGCGACGGCCGGGCCCGGTCATCGAACCGGCGCCCGGCCGTCGTTCGTCAGGGCGCCGCGGGATAGGTCTTCGCGACCGACCAGAACTCGTCCGACGGGCGGATGAAGCGGTAGGACGGGTCGTCGGTGGCCGCGGCGATCTCGGCGACGTAGTCGGGTTCGGCGCCTCCGAAGGCCGCAGCGAGGCGGTCGATGATTCTGCGCATCATCCGATCGTGTCGCAGCCGCAGCTTCCGTGCCAAGCTCGTTCGAGCAGGATGTCGGATGCGCGCGCCCGGGCCCGGCGAGTTCTCCCGGTGGGCTCGCCTGGCAGCACCCGCGCCGCGACGATAGTCTCGACCTGAGGCAGCGTCGCCACACTCCACCTTGAGCAACAACGAAGGATCTCCCCATGAAGATCGGCATCCTCACCAGCGGCGGCGACTGCCCCGGACTCAACGCTGTCATCCGAGGCGTCGTGCTCAAGGGCACCACCTCGTACAACATCGAGTTCGTCGGCATCCGCGACGGCTGGCGCGGCGTCGTCGACGGCGACTTCTTCCCGCTCACGCGCCACGAGGTGAAGGGGCTGTCGAAGGTCGGCGGAACGATCCTGGGCACGAGCCGCACGAACCCGTACGAGGGCCCCCGCGGCGGCGCCGAGAACATCGCGGCGACCCTCGACAAGCACCGCATCGACGGCATCATCGCCATCGGCGGCGAAGGCACGCTCGCTGCGGCCAACCGTCTCGCCAACGACGGCATCAACGTGCTCGGTGTGCCCAAGACGATCGACAACGACCTGAAGGCGACCGACTACTCGTTCGGCTTCGACACCGCCGTCAACATCGCGACCGACGCGATGGACCGGCTGCGCACGACCGGCGACTCGCACCAGCGCTGCATGGTCGCCGAGGTCATGGGCCGTCACGTCGGGTGGATCGCCCTGCACGCCGGCATCGCCGCAGGCGCCCACGTCATCTGCATCCCCGAGGTGCCGATGTCGATCGAGGAGATCACGGCCCAGGTCACCAAGGCCTTCGACCGTGGCCGCGCGCCGCTCGTCGTCGTGTCGGAGGGCTTCAAGCTCAAGGGCCAGGACGAGGCCTACAGCGACAAGGGGCTCGACGCGTTCAACCGTCCCCGCCTCGGCGGCATCAGCGAGGTGCTGGCCCCCGAGATCGAGCGCCTGACCGGCATCGAGACGCGCGCCACCGTGCTCGGCCACATCCAGCGCGGCGGCTCGCCGTCCGCGTTCGACCGTGTTCTCGCGACGCGCCTCGGGCTCGCGGCGGCCGACGCGCTCGTCGACGGTGCATGGGGCCAGATGGTCTCGCTCAAGGGCACCGATATCGTCCGCGTCTCGTTCGACGAGGCCCTCGGCGAGCTGAACACCGTTCCGCTGTACCGCTACGAGGAGGCCGCCGCACTGTTCGGCTGACCTCGCGCTCGCGTCATCTCGGCCGCGTCCGCGGCAGGCTCACAGCCTGCGCGCGGCGCGGCCGTTCCGCTTCTGCCGGTGTCAGCGCACCCGTGCGCGAGCACGGATGACCGACCCCAGCGACGCGCGGAGCGGCTGACCCAGGTAGATGCCGAGCGACGCGCCTACCGCCAGCGCGATGCCGACGGTCGCTGCCGCTGCGAGCGTGCTGAACCCGGTGAGCAGGGTCGCGGGACTGTCGCCCGACTCGACGACTCCGAGGAGTCCGCGGAACACCGCGGCGCCGGGGACCATGGGCAGGATCGCCGCCGTCGTGATCGCGACGGAGGGCACGTGCAGACGATAGGCGGCCAGGATGCCGACGAGGCTGCCGACGAACGCCCCGACGCCGCTCGCCGCAGCCGTCTCGAAGCCGATCGCCGCCGCCGCCACGTAGCCGAGCCACGCGACCACGCTGAGAGCGACGCTGACGACGATGATGCGGAGCCCGGCTCCGTTGATGACGGCGACCGCAAGGGCGATCAGGCCCGCGCCGAGGAACTGCAGCGGCACGGGGCCGAGGGGCAGCGCCTCCGTCGGCGCCTCGAGGCCCAGCCCGATGACCCGGGCGGTCTCGATGCCGGCGAGGATGCCGAGCACGACGCCGAGGGTCTGGGTCACGAGCTCGAGGATGCGGCCCATGGCTGTCAACGCGAACCCGTCGATGGCGTCCTGGGCGGCACCGACCACCGTGAGGCCCGCGAGCATGAGCACGATGCCCGAGGCGACGATGACGGAGGGCCGCATGGTCATCGCGGCCTCCCACCCCGTTGCGCGCAGGAGTGGGGAGGCCGCCGCGACGATCGTGAGCACGAACGCCCCGGCGATCTGGCTGAAGAAGAACGGCACGCGCGCCCGGCCCAGCAGGAACTGCGTGACGGCCGCAGACCCGGCGGCGAGGAACGAGAGCACGATGACGAGCCAGTTCGCGCCGAACATCACCGCGACCCCGACCGCCAGCAGCGCCTGCGCCGAGACGGCGACGGGCTGGTGGTATCGGAACGGTGTGCGACGGATGCCGCGGAAGCGCAGGGCTGCGGCATCCAGGGGGAGTCCCGAGCGGATCTCGGTCACGAGCGCCTGCAATCGCTGCAGACGCGCATGGTCGGGCGCCGCGCCGCGGACCACGCGCATGAGCGTGATGGGCCGGTCCTCACCGCTGCGATGGTGCGCGACGGTGATCGAGTTGTACGTGACGTCGACGTGCACGGGGTCGAGTCCGTACACACCCGCGACCCGCACGATCGTCAGCGTCACCTCGCTCGCGGGCGAACCTGCGACGAGCATCGTCTCCCCGAGCCGGATCGCCAGATCGAGGACCCGTACGGCGAAGGCGTCGTCGATGACCGGAAGCATCTCCGTCGCCGGGCCGCCGGCCGGATCGGAGGTGTGGACGAGCGCGTTCAGCGCCGTGAAGAGCGAGCGGCGTCCCATGCCTTCCAGCCTAGGTCCGTGCGCCCGCAGCCTCGCCCCCGGGCGGGTCGTCACATGGCGCTGCGCGCATGGGACGCTCCGTAAGATGGTCCGGTGGGCGCGGCATCCGGGCGCCCATAGCAATCGCGCCGGCACCGGCATCCGGGAGTCCCACATGGCATTGATCGTGCAGAAGTACGGCGGGTCGTCCGTCGCCGACGCGGAGAGCATCAAGCGGGTCGCGAAGCGCATCGTCGACACCCGTCGCGCCGGTCACGACGTCGTCGTCGCGGTGAGCGCGATGGGCGACACGACCGACGAGCTGCTCGATCTCGCGAACGAGGTCGCCCCGATCCCGGCTCCCCGCGAGCTCGACATGCTCCTCAGCTCGGGCGAGCGCATCTCGATGGCGCTCCTGGCGATGGCGATCCACTCGATGGGCTTCGAAGCCCGGTCGTTCACCGGCAGCCAGGCGGGCATGATCACAGACGCCACGCACGGCGCGGCGCGCATCGTCGACGTCACCCCGGTGCGCCTGCGCGAGGCCCTCGACGAGGGGGCGATCGTCATCGTCGCGGGGTTCCAGGGGTTCAACCGCGACACCCGCGACATCACGACGCTCGGTCGCGGCGGATCCGACACCACGGCCGTGGCGCTCGCCGCCGCCCTCTCGGCCGACGTCTGCGAGATCTACAGCGACGTCGACGGCATCTACACCGCCGACCCGCGCGTCGTGCCCAAGGCTCGCAAGCTCGGCGTCGTCTCGGCGGAGGAGATGCTCGAGCTCGCCGCGAACGGCGCCAAGGTCCTCTACATCCGTGCGGTGGAGTACGCCCGCCGTCACGGCGTCATGATCAACGCCCGGTCGACGTTCAGCTCGGGAACCGGCACGTTCGTGCTCGGTCCCGGCATGACGCTGCCCGAAGGCCGAAAGGAAGAAGAGATGGAAGAGCCGATCGTCGCGGGCGTCGCCACCGACCTCAGCCAGGCCAAGATCACCGTCATCGGCGTGCCCGACGTCCCGGGCAAGGCCGCCGAGATCTTCAAGATCGTGGCGAAGTCGGGTGCGAACGTCGACATGATCGTCCAGAACGTGTCGGCCGCTGCGACGGGACGCACCGACATCTCGTTCACGCTGCCCAAGACGGATGCGACGCTCGCGCTCCGCGCCCTCGCGGGGGAGCAGAACGAGGTCGGGTTCGAGAGCCTCGTGCACGACGACCAGATCGGCAAGCTGTCGGTCGTGGGAGCGGGCATGCGCACGCACTCGGGTGTCTCCGCGACGCTGTTCGAGGCGCTGTCGAACGCCGGCGTCAACCTCGAGATGATCTCGACCTCCGAGATCCGCATCTCGGTCGTGGTCCGCGGCGACGAGCTGGCCGAGGCCGCGCGCGTCGTGCACACCGCCTACGGGCTCGACGGCGACACCGAAGCCGTCGTCTACGCCGGCACCGGTCGCTGACCCCCTCCGATCGTCGGCACCCCGCCGTCGCCGGGCAGGCGCGGCACCTGCGAGAATCGAAAGCCGTCCCCGACCCGTCACCGAGGAGCCCGCGTGCTGTACATCTCGACCCGAGGCGGCGCTGAGCCGCTGCCGTACTGCGACGCGCTCCTCGAAGGTCTCGCGACCGACGGCGGCCTCGCCGTGCCGCAGGAGATGCCGACCGTCTCACCCGAGACGCTCGAGCGCTGGCGGGCGCTGACGTACCCGCAGCTGGCCACCGAGGTGCTCGCGCTCTTCGCGACCGACATCGAGCGCGATGACCTCGCGCGCATGACCGAGGCCGCGTACGCCCCCTTCCCTGACGCGGTCGTCCCGCTGCGCCCGATCGGCGACGGGATGACGCTCGTCGGGCTCTCCGAGGGACCGACGCTCGCCTTCAAGGACCTCGCGATGCAGTTCCTCGGGCAGGTCGTCGAGCATGCGCTGGAGCGCACCGGTTCGGTGCTCAACGTGCTCGGTGCGACATCGGGTGACACCGGCTCGGCGGCGGAGTACGCGCTGCGCGGCAAGGAGCGCATCGCGGTCTTCATGCTCTCGCCGCAGGGGCGCATGAGCCCGTTCCAGCGAGCGCAGATGTTCTCGCTCGACGAGCCCAACATCCACAACATCGCCGTCTCGGGCGTCTTCGACGACTGCCAGAACCTCGTCAAGGAGCTCGCGGGCGACCTCGAGGTGAAGCGCGAGCTGCACCTCGGCGCCGTCAACTCGATCAACCTCGCCCGTATCACCGCCCAGGTCGTCTACTACTTCTGGGCGTGGCTGCGAGCCACCGATGCCGACGGCCACGCCGAGGTCTCGATCACGGTGCCGTCGGGCAACTTCGGCAACATCCTGTCGGGGTTCTACGCCCGCGAGATGGGCCTGCCGATCCGCAGGCTCGTGCTGGCGGCGAACGAGAACAACGTTCTCGACGAGTTCTTCCGCACGGGGATCTACCGCCCGCGTTCGGCGGCGCAGACGCTGCAGACCTCGAGCCCGTCGATGGACATCTCCAAGGCGTCGAACCTCGAGCGCTTCATCTTCGAGCTCGTCGGTCGCGACCCCCAGCGCGTCGTCGCGGCGTGGCGCGAGCTCGAGACTCAGGGCTTCGCCGACTTCTCCGCCGATCTCGCGCGCTTCACGGCCGAGTTCGGCATCGTCAGCGGGACCTCGACCCACGCCGACCGTCTCGCCACCATCCGCTCGGTCCACGAGGGGACGGGCGAGATCATCGACCCGCACACCGCGGACGGCGTCACGGTGGCGCGCGAGTACGTCGAGTCCGGCGAGGTCATGCTCGTCCTCGAGACGGCCAAGCCCGAGAAGTTCGCCGAGACGATCCGCGAGGCCATCGGCGTCGAGCTGACCTACTCCGACGAGCTGCAGGCCATGCTCGATGCGCCCCAGCACGTCGTCGATCTGCCCGACGACGCCGCCGCACTTACGGCCTTCATCCGGGAGCGCGCGCTCCGCTGACACCCCGCATGGTGATACATCGGTCGGACCGGTGAGGCTGGTGAGGCCCACGCACAGCGGCGAGTGCTCAGGGGCACCACGCGTCCGACGGATGTATCGGGCTCGGGCGGGCGTCGCCTGCCGAGCGGTCAGTGCGCGGAGCGGGTGGCGACGATCGCGTCCCAGACCGCGCGGGCGACTGCGCTCTTCGCGCCCGCGGCCTCGGCGACCACCGTCCCGCCCTCACCGATCACGGCGACGGCGTTCTCGCCCGAGCCGAAACCGGCGTCCCACCCGACCTCGTTGACGACGAGGAGGTCGACGCCCTTGCGCTCACGCTTGCGCCGAGCACGCCCGAGCAGGTCGTCGTCGGCGGTCTCGGCGGCGAACCCGACGACGGTCTGACCGTCGCGGCGAGCGGCGGCGAGCCTCGCGAGGATGTCGTCGTTCGGCACGAGCTCGATCGTCTCGAGCGGACCGTCTTCCTTCCGCAGCTTGTGATCCGACACCCGTGCGGCGCGGTAGTCGGCGACGGCCGCGACCATGATGACGACCTCGGCCGCGGCGGCGGCATCCGACATCGCCTCGCCCAGTTCAGCCGCCGTCTCGACATGCCGGATCGTGATGCGCGGGTGCGCGGCGGCGGCGTCGAGGACGCCGGCGTCGACGGATGCCGCGACGAGGGTCACGGCCGCGCCGCGCCGCGCCGCCTCGACGGCGATCTCCGCTCCCTGGCGGCCGCTCGACCGGTTGCCGAGGAAGCGCACGGGGTCGAGCGGCTCTCGCGTTCCGCCGGTCGAGACCGCGACGTGCAGGCCGTCGAGGTCGGCCGGTGCCGGGGACACGAGCGCGAGGGCCGCGGCGACGATGTCCTCCGGCTCGGACATGCGACCCGGGCCGTTGTCGCCGCCGGTCAGTGGGCCGTCCGCGGGACCGACGATCAGCACACCGCGCTCGCGGAGCGTGGCGACGTTGGCGGTGGTCGCCGGGTGCCGCCACATCTCGGTGTGCATCGCCGGGGCGACCACGACGGGCGCCGTCGTGGCGAGAAGCGTGGTGCCGAGAAGATCGGATGCCAGCCCCGCCGTCATCGACGCGATCGTGTTGGCCGTCGCGGGCGCGACGATCACGAGGTCCGCGCTCTGCCCCAGGGCTACGTGCCGCACACGGGCCACGTCGTCGTGAACCGAGGTCGTGACGGGATTGCGGCTGATCGCCTCCCAC
Source organism: Microbacterium sp. TS-1 (assembly GCF_000509385.1). Lineage (NCBI taxonomy): Bacteria > Bacillati > Actinomycetota > Actinomycetes > Micrococcales > Microbacteriaceae > Microbacterium > Microbacterium sp. TS-1. The sequence goes on along the minus strand of NZ_BASQ01000002.1, from coordinate 259,902 downwards.
GTCGTCAGGCCGATGAAGCGCAGCGAGTCGTCCGTCGGGATGACGTGGACCTCGTGCCCCTGCTGCACGAGCAGCCGTACGAGGTGGACGCTCTTGTAGGCGGCGATGCCTCCGGTGACCCCGACTACGATGAACATGCCCCCGATCTTCCCACGGCCCCGGGCGGGTGCGCGGAGCGACCGTCGGGTGCCGAGAGCGAGTGATCCCATGTGCACCGTCGTCATCCAGGTGCCCGCCGATCCGAGCCGTCCGGTTCGGCTGCTGGCCGTGCGCGACGAGGATCCGGCCCGCGCATGGGATCCGGTCGGTCCGTGGTGGCCCGACGCGTACCCCGGTGTCATCGGGGTGCGCGACCGTCGGGCGGGCGGCGCCTGGCTGGCCGCCGACCCCGCCGCGCGCCGCCTCGCGGTCATCCTCAATCGCGCCGACGTGCTGCCCGACGATGCGCCGGCGCTCTCGCGCGGCGGCATCGTGCTCGACGCGGTCGCCGGACAGCCTCCGGTGGGCGCCCCGCCCACCCACGGCTTCAACCTCGTCGATGTCTCCGCCGCGGGGGTCCGCGTGACGATGTGGGATGCCGCGACCCTGCGCACCGTCGACCTGGCTCCCGGAACCCACATGATCGCTCACGACGACGTCGACGATCCACGCACGGCCCGCATCCGTCGCTGGCTCGGCGCCTTCGCTTCGGCCGCGCCCGAGCTCGATCACGCGAACGGGCTGCAGCCCTGGCTCGACGTGCTCCAGGACACCGCGGTCACCCCGGCGACCGACGACGCGGCCATCATCCGCGACAACCGTCCGTACGGCGTGCCGACCCTGTCGCTGCTCGTCTGCACGGCGTCGGTCGGCACGGACGGGGTCGACGTGGCTTACGGCGCGCTGGCCGTGCCGGGGGAGTGGAACCGTCCCGAGATGGCGTGATTCGCACGGTCATCGGCTGTCACGTGCGTCGGCGCGGTATCGCCGCGCCGATAGAATCGCGGAAACCCGATCCCGCTTCACGCAAGGAACAGCTATGACCCGCATCTCCGATTCCGGACTCTCCGTCGCCGTCGTCGGCGCCACCGGCCAGGTCGGAAAGGTGATGCGCGAGATTCTCATCGAGCGGAACTTCCCGATCCGCGAGCTGCGCCTGTTCGCGACCGCTCGCTCGGCGGGAACCTCGATCGAGTTCGCCGGCCACGACGTGATCGTCGAGGATGTCGCCACGGCCGATCCCGCCGGCATCGACATCGCCCTCTTCTCGGCCGGTGCGACCGGATCGCGTGCGCACGCCCCGCGCTTCGCCGAGGCGGGCGCCGTCGTCATCGACAACTCCAGCGCCTGGCGCATGGACCCCGAGGTCCCGCTCGTCGTGAGCGAGGTCAACCCCCACGCGACCGTGAACCCGCCCAAGGGCATCATCGCGAACCCGAATTGCACCACGATGGCCGCGATGCCGGTGCTGAAGGTGCTCGACACCGAGGCCGGTCTCGAACGCCTCATCGTCTCGACGTACCAGGCGGTCTCGGGCTCGGGTCTCGCGGGTGCGGAGGAGCTCCTCGGTCAGGTCGAGGGGGTCCTCGCTCAGGGGCACACGCTCGATCTCGTGCACGACGGCTCGGCGGTCGACTTCCCGCAGCCCGAGAAGTACGTCGCCCCGATCGCGTTCGACGTCATCCCGTTCGCCGGCAACCTCGTGGACGACGGCGACAACGAGACCGACGAAGAGAAGAAGCTCCGCAACGAGAGCCGCAAGATCCTCGAGCTGCCCGACCTGCGGGTGGCCGGGACCTGCGTGCGCGTCCCGGTCTTCACGGGCCACTCGCTGTCGATCCACGCCGAGTTCGCGCGCGACATCACGCCCGAGCGGGCGCGGGAGGTTCTGGCCGCGGCGCCCGGCGTCGTGCTCGAGGAGGTGCCGACGCCCCTGCAGGCCGCCGGCAACGACCCGAGCTATGTCGGCCGCATCCGTGCCGATCAGTCCGCACCCGAGGGCAAGGGGCTCGTCCTGTTCATCAGCAACGACAACCTGCGCAAGGGCGCCGCGCTGAACGCCGTGCAGATCGCGGAGATCGTCGCCGAGCGCCTCTGACCCGACCACGGTGGCGGCGGGATGCCGCGCGCCGCCACCGGGATAGACTGGTGCATCGTGAGTGAAAAGGTCGACGTCGTCCTGATCGGCGGGGGCATCATGAGTGCCACGCTCGGTGTGCTGCTGAAGCAGCTCCAGCCCGATTGGAAGATCGAGGTGCACGAGCGCCTGTCGGATCTGGCGCAGGAGAGCTCGAACCCGTGGAACAACGCGGGCACGGGCCACGCTGCGCTCTGCGAGCTGAACTACACGCCCGAGGCGCCCGACGGCTCGGTCGATCCCGGCAAGGCGATCACGATCAACGAGCAGTTCCAGCAGAGCCGGCAGCTCTGGGCCTCGCTCATCGAGCGCGGCATCCTGGACGAGCCCTCGACGTTCATCAACGCGACCCCCCACATGACCTTCGTCCGCGGTGAGAAGGACGTCGCCTTCCTCAAGCGCCGCTACGAGGCCCTCAAGGACCAGCCCCTCTTCGCGGGCATCGAGTACTCCGAGGACTCGCGCGTCATCAACCAGTGGGCGCCGCTGCTGATGCAGGAGCGCCGCAAGGGCGAGCCGTTCGCCGCGACGCGGGTTCCCGCGGGCACGGATGTCGACTTCGGATCGCTGACCCGTCAGCTGTTCTCGCACCTGCAGGAGCAGGGCGTCGAGGTCATCACCGACCGCGAGGTGCGCACCCTGCGCCGCCAGAAGGACGGATCGTGGCGGGTCTTCTGGCGCAATCGCCTCGGCAAGACCCCCGGCCACACCGACGCGCGCTTCGTGTTCGTCGGCGCGGGAGGCTGGGCGCTGAAGCTGCTGCAGAAGTCGGGCATCCCCGAGATCAAGGGGTACGGCGTCTTCCCGATCGGCGGGCAGTTCCTCAAGACCACCAACCCCGCCGTCGTGTCGCAGCACAAGGCCAAGGTGTACTCGCAGGCCTCCGTCGGTGCCCCGCCGATGTCGGTTCCCCATCTCGACACGCGTGTGGTCGACGGCGAGGCGTCGCTGCTGTTCGGTCCGTTCGCGACCTTCAGCCCGAAGTTCCTCAAGAACGGGCGCATCACCGACATCGTCGCCCAGGTGCGTCCGCACAACCTGCTGCCGATGCTGAAGGTCGCGGTCGACAATCCGAGCCTCATCTCGTATCTGGTCGGCGAGCTGCTGAAGAACCACCGCAAGAAGGTGGAGTCGCTCCGCGTCTTCATGCCGACCGCGAAGGACGAGGACTGGGAGCTGATCCAGGCCGGCCAGCGTGCTCAGGTCATGAAGAAGGACCCGAAGAAGGGCGGCGTGCTGCAGTTCGGCACCGAGGTCGTGACCTCCGCGGACGGATCGATCGCCGGTCTGCTGGGCGCTTCGCCGGGCGCTTCGACGGCGGCATCCATCATGCTCGGACTTCTCAAGACGTGCTTCCCCGAGCGCATCGCGGGCTGGGAGCCCGAGCTGAAGAAGCTCATCCCCAGCTACGGTCAGCCGCTCAACCCGCGGGCCGAGGCCGCGCGCTCCTCGATCGAGGCGACCGCCGAAGCGCTCGCGATCAATCCCTGACGGGCATGGCCAAGCTCTACTTCCGTTACGGAGCGATGAACTCCGGCAAGTCGACGGCTCTTCTGCAGGCGGCTTACAACTACGAAGAGCGCGGCCAGCACGTTCTCCTCGCCAAGCCCGAGATCGACACGAAGGGCGCGGGGCAGATCGCCAGTCGGCTGGGAGTCGAGCGCGACGTCGACTTCCTCGTCGGCGCGGACGATGACCTGCGGGCCGTCTTCGGCGTTCATCGCGATCGCGTCCGTGCCGAGACCGGTTCGGATGTCGCCTGCCTCCTGATCGACGAAGCGCAGTTCCTGACATCCGACCAGGTCGATGATCTGCTGCGGACCGTCGTCGAGGAGAACGTCCCGGTGCTGGCCTACGGCATCCGTACCGATTTCCAGACCCGGGCCTTTCCCGGTTCCGCTCGGCTGATGGAGCTGGCGCACAGCCTCGAGGAGCTCAAGACGATCTGTCGCTGCGGACGGAAGGCGCTCTTCAACGCCCGTCTGGTCGGTGGACGCTTCGTGTTCGAGGGCGACCAGGTCGCGATCGACGAGCTCGCTCTCGATCGTGTCACCTACGAGTCGATGTGTGCCGAGTGCTACCTCCGCGAGTCGGGTGGTCGCCTCGCCTGACGCGACTCGCGCCTGATACGTTTCACGACGCGCCCGTCCAGCGCTTTGCGCGGTCAGACCACAAGATGTATCGTGGTCCGGCCACCAACGAGAGGGGCGTCATGGCCGACGGAACCCCGGCGCGCGCCTGGCGCGTCGTACTGGAGAAGATCGAGTCCGATCTGCTCGCCGGCAAGCTCGGTCCCGGCGACCGGCTGCCGTCCGAACGCGACCTCGTCGCGCAGCTCGGCGTCGGGCGTTCGAGCGTCCGAGAGGCGTTGCGCGTGCTCGAGGTCATGGGCCTCATCCGCACCGCGACCGGTTCGGGTCCCAGCGCCGGCGCGATCGTGGTCGCGCGGCCGACCGGCGGCATGCAGGCTCTGCTGCGCCTGCAGGTCGCGGCGCAGGGTTTCGCAATCTCGGATGTCGTGAACACGCGTCTCCTGCTCGAGGAGTGGGTCGCCGGCGAGCTCGCCGGCTCGTCCGACGTGGATCTCGAACGGGCCCGCGAGGCGCTCCACGCGATGGACGCCGCTGACCTCAGTCCCGCCGACTTCCTGGCGCTGGACGCCCAGTTTCACGTCGCCCTGGCCGAGGCGTCGGGAAACGAGGTCGTCGCCGCGATGATGGCCGGCCTCCGCTCCTCGATCGAGGACTACGTGCTCGAGGGTGCCGCGCGCATTCCCGACTGGAACAGCGCGGTCGACCGCCTGCGCGACGAGCACAACGCGATCGTGGCCGCGATCGACGAGCGGCGGGTCGCGGATGCCCGCACCGCCGTCCACGACCACATCACGGGGTACTACGCGTCAGCGAACCCCGTCCGCCCCGAATCCACCTGAATCCATCCGACCGACCCCTTCGGCCCCCGGCCGGAACAGAGGAGAGACATGGTCACCCGTCAGCTGCCCAAGATCCCCGAGCTGCTCGAACTGATGCAGTTCAAGGCCCCGGATCTGAACGGTCGTCGCCGCCGGCTCACGTCGGCCCTGACGATCGACGACCTGCGGACCATCGCGAAGCGCCGGACGCCCAAGGCGGCGTTCGACTACACCGACGGCGCTGCCGAGGGCGAGATCTCGCTCGCGCGAGCGCGCCAGGCGTTCCAGGACATCGAGTTCCACCCCGACATCCTGCGTCCGGCAGAGTCGGTCGACATGTCCACGGAGATCCTCGGCGGGCGCTCGGCCCTGCCGTTCGGAATCGCCCCGACGGGATTCACCCGCCTCATGCAGACCGAGGGCGAGAGCGCCGGAGCGTCCGCCGCGGGCGCGGCCGGCATCCCGTTCACCCTCTCGACGCTCGGAACGACCTCGATCGAGGGCGTCCGCGCCGCGAACCCGCACGGACGCAACTGGTTCCAGCTCTACGTCATGCGCGACCGAGAGATCTCGTACGGCCTCGTCAAGCGGGCCGCCGAGGCGGGCTTCGACACCCTGATGTTCACCGTCGACACCCCCGTCGCGGGTGCCCGCCTGCGCGACAAGCGGAACGGATTCTCGATCCCGCCCGCCCTGACCGTCGGCACGATCGTCAACGCCATCCCGCGCCCCTGGTGGTGGATCGACTTCCTGACGACGCCCAAGCTCGAGTTCGCGTCCCTCACGACCACCGGGGGCACCGTCGGCGAGCTGCTCAACGCCGCGATGGATCCCACCATCAGCTACGACGACCTCGAGGTCATCCGTGGCATGTGGCCCGGGAAGATCGTGGTCAAGGGCGTCCAGAACGTCGAGGACTCCAAGCGGCTCATCGACCTCGGGGTCGACGGCATCGTGCTCTCGAACCACGGCGGTCGCCAGCTCGACCGCGCCCCCGTGCCGTTCCATCTCCTGCCGCAGGTCGTGCGCGAGGTGGGCAAGGACGCGACCGTCATGGTCGACACCGGCATCATGAACGGCGCCGACATCGTCGCCTCGATCGCGCAGGGTGCGAAGTTCACGCTGATCGGGCGCGCATACCTCTACGGGCTCATGGCCGGCGGTCGGCAGGGTGTCGACCGCACGATCGCGATCCTCCGCAGCGAGATCGAGCGAACGATGCAGCTGCTCGGCGTCTCGAGCCTCGAGGAGCTCGAGCCCCGTCACGTCACTCAGCTCCAGCGGCTCGTGCCGATCGCAGGCTCAGCCCCGCGTCGCGCCCCGTCGCGCGCCAAAACCGCATCCCGAGCCTGACGACGGGACGCAAAGCAGCGGGCCCCGGTGCCGGCAGCCGATCGGCTGGCCGGCCCGGGGCCCGAGCACGTGTCGTGCGGGGTCGTCCGCTTCAGCGCATCAGCGCAGCGGAAGCGTGGGGATGAGCCGGTCGAGGAAGTCGGCGGTGTCCTCCCAGCCCTCGACCGCGTGGCAGGCCACGCCCATCGCGAGCACGGGGTAGTCGTTGCCGTTCTCGTCGAGACGGTCGCCGACGAACAGGATGTCGTCCTGGGGGATGCCGCTCTGCTCGATGAGACGGGTCATGCCGTATGCCTTGTCGATGCCGCGCTCGGTGATGTCGACCGACGTCGAGCCGCCGGCGCGCACCTCGAGGTCGGGGATGCGGTCCGCGACCGCCGCGCGCAGCGCGTTCTTCTTCTCGCCGGTCGGGTCCCACGCCATCTTCGCGTCGACGGGAGCCTGCTGACCGAGCGCCGAGAAGGTGATCTGCGATCCGCGGTCTTCGAGGATGGGACCCCAGGTCTCGGTCTCCCACAGCCCGAGGCGACGCGCCTCCTCCTCGACAGCGGCGAGGGCGCGGGTCTTCTGGTCGTCGGTCAGCGAGCGGGCGTAGATCGTCTCGATGCCGGCGGGGGAGAGGCGGTAGTACTGGGTGCCGCAGGTCGGAAGCAGGTGGAAGTGCGACAGCAGTTCGGCATCCGTCTCGGGCAGCTGGTCGACGACCTGAGCGGTGAACTGCGCGAGCTGTCCGCCGGAGATGATCGCGACCTCGACGCGGGCCGCGAGCTCGAGCAGCTGGCGTCCGATGCGCGGGTCGATGGCGCTCTTCGAGGGAGCGAGCGTGTCGTCGAGGTCGAAGGCGACCAGGCGGGGGATGGGCATCCGTGCTCCGTTCTCCGGTGGCATGAAAGAGGCCCCGCCTCGCGGCGGAGCCTCTTCGCTGTCGGGGTGACAGGATTTGAACCTGCGGCCTCGTCGTCCCGAACGACGCGCGCTACCAAGCTGCGCCACACCCCGTGGCAACCCTCCAAGCTTACCCCGATCTCGCTCGGAAGACGAATCGGCTCACGCCCGGGCGCGGAGGACGATGACGGATGCCTCCGGGCGGCATCCGAACCGCACGGGCGCGTAGATGGAGTGTCCGAGACCCGCACTGACGTTCAGCGGCACAGACGTCGGGCCCCACGAGCTCAGTCCGCGCGCCTGGTCGAGGGGGACGTCGCAGTTGGCGACGAGGGCGCGGGAGGCGAAGGGGATCCGCACCTGCCCGCCGTGGGTGTGCCCGCCGAAGATCATGTCGGCTCCCAGATCGACGAAACGGTCGAGCACGCGGCGATACGGGGCATGGGTGACCCCGAGGGTCAGGTCGGCGCGCTTGCGGCCTTCCAGGGCTGCCAGAGCGCCGGGGAGCGCGTCGAGGTCGTCCCAGTCGCGGTGAGCGTCGTCGACGCCGATGCCGTCGATCCGCAGGCCGGCCACGCGCACCGTGGCGGCGGCGTTGTCGAGCTCGGACCAGCCGAGGTCGCCTGCGAAGAACGAGTCCATCGCCGCCGTATCGAGCTTCGGCGCCGCCTTGGCGTGCTGCGACGGGCCCGTGAAGTACCGCAGGGGGTTCCGTCCGCTCGGCTCGTACACGTCGTTCGAACCGTGGACGAAGAATCCGGGCACGCCGCGCAGGGGAGCGAAGGCCCGGCGGATGCCGTCGAGGCCTCGGGTGTGGCCGAGGTTGTCGCCCGTGTTGACCACGAGATCGGGCTGCGTCTGCTCGGCGAGGTCTGCGATCCACCGCTGCTTGCGCTGCTGCCACGGCGCCATATGGGCGTCGGAGAGGTGCAGCACGGTGATACTCGGGCTACCGGCCGGCAGCACGGAAACCTCGTGACGCCGGGCGGTGAACAGATAGCGCTCGATTCCGACCCCCCACACGACCGCACCGCCGGCGCCCAAGGCGCCGGCGGTGGCGATCGTGGAGAGCGTCCTGCGGACGCCGGCCATCAGCAGGTCTTCGCGGTGTACTCGATGGTGATCTGCGTCCCGCGGCCGACCGCCTCGCCCGCGGCGGGACTGGTGCCCGTCACCGTCGGCTGCGGCGAATCGTCCTTCTCGGTGCACGCCGTCGTCACGCTGGTGAAGCCTGCCGCTCGCAGTTGGCGTTCCGCCTCCTGCGGGTTGCCCGTCACCGGCGGCACCGTTGCGCCCTGGCCGTTGCTCGGGGTGATGGTCACCGTCGTGCCGCCCGGGGCACGACCCGCACCAGGGTCCTGCGAGACGATCCGGCCCTCGGGTTCGGTCGAGTCGGTGGGCTCGGCGACGTTCACGGCGAAGCCGGCCGCCTCGAGGGTGCCGCGTGCCTCATCGACGTTCTGCCCCACCACGTTCGGCAGATCGGTCAGAACGTTCTTCGTGAGGTTCGTGTCCGGAGTCGGGAAGCGGTCTCCGCCGAACTTGGCGTTCGCCGCGCCCTGCATCTTCGGCCAGATCGCGTTTCGGATCTGATCCAGGCGCCAGCCGTTCACACGGTACTCGTTGAGCTTCGCGAAGCCGTCGACGTTGCCGACCCAGACCACGGTGGCGACCTTGGTGCTCGCGCCGTCCATCCAGGTGTGCTCGTACTCGTGGATACCGGTCTTTCCGAACACCGGCACACCATCGAAGATTCGGGCGCCCTGACCCGTCGCGTTCATGACGCCCTCGAGCGCGAACGCGGCTGTGGCGGCGACGTTGGCCGAGATGGCCTGGTCGCAGCTCGTCTGCGGCGTGATGTCCTCGCCCGCGGAGTTCACGGCGCGGTCGATGACCTTCGGCTCGCACCGCATGCCACCGCCGGCGATCGCGGCGTACGCCTCCGCCATGTCGATGGGAGCGACCGCGGCGGACCCCAGCACGTCGTAAGGGTTGTTGTTGATGTCCAGCGGCTCGCCGTTGGACTGCATGACGCCCATCTTCATCGCGACCTGGTTGGTCGAGCAGACCGAGATGCGCTCGGCCATCGCGAGGAAGCCCGAGTTCAGCGAGTCCTCGGTGAACTTCTTGATCGTGCCGGAGTAGCCGTTGCTGCTCTGGAAGTTGCCGATCTCGTTCGCGCGGCCGCTGTTGCCGGTGCGGACGTTCTGCGTCGCGCCGTCGCAGCTCGTTAGCACCCGCTTGTTCCCGACGCGGCCGTTGAGCACCTCATTGACGGAGTGACCCTGCTCGAGCCAGTTGATGAGGCTGAACACCTTGTAGGTCGAGCCGGCGGAGTGACCGCCGCCGCCGTCCTGGTTGCGCACGTTGTAGTTGACCGGGGTCACTGTGCCCGCTTCGTCCCCCGTGGGCGCGAACGGACGGTTCTGCACCATGGAGAGCACGCGGCCGGTGCCGACCTCGACCTGGACGCCGGAGGCGCCGAGGTTCAGACGGTCGTCGGTCGCGGGCACGACGGACATCGCGTCGAGCGCGGCATCCTGGAGCTGCGGGTCGAGGGTCGTGTAGATCTTCATGCCGCCGCGGCGCAGGTTCTGCTGGCGCTCCTCGAGCGACTCGCCGAAGGCGGGATCATCGAGGACGATGTTGCGCACGTACTCGCAGAAGAACTCGGCGCCGGCGGCGAGCTGGCAGCCCTGCGGGCGCTCCTGGATGTTGGGGGTGATGGGCTCCGCGATGGCGGCATCCCGCTCTTCCTGCGTGATCTTGCCGTCCGAGAACATGCGATTGAGGACGTAGATCTGGCGATCCTTCGTCAGCTCGTAGCCGTTGGCGGCGCCGTTCGACTCGCTGTCGGGCCGATCGAGACGGTAGGTGTTCGGCTCCTGCACCATGCCGGCGATCGCGGCGGCCTGGCCGATCGTGAGCTGCGACGCGGGCACGCCGAAGTAGTACTGCGACGCTGCCCCGATGCCGTAGACGGTGCCACCGAAGTGCGCGATGTTGAGATAGCCGAGCAGGATCTCGTTCTTGGGATACCGCTTCTCGAGCTGGATCGCGTAGCGCATCTCCTGCAGCTTGCGCTCGATGCCGTCGGTGCCGGAGGCGACCGTCGTCGAGCGGAAGCACGCCTCGACCTCCTCCTGCGACTTGGCCTCCTTCTCACAGGCCTGCTGCAGCACGTTCTTGACGTACTGCTGCGTGATCGACGAGCCACCGCGCGTGTCGCTGCCGCGGAGGTTGCCGAGCACCGCGCTGGCCGTGCCGACGAGGTCGACGCCGCCGTGCGTGTAGTAGTTCTTGTCCTCGCTCGAGGTGATCGCGTCGAACATGACCGGCGCGACCTCGTCCCACGTGACGGGGATGCGGTTCTGGTCGTAGAACTGCGTCATGAGGACGTCGTTGCCGTCTGCGTCCTTGCGGTAGAACTCGGTCGGCAGCATGAGCTCGTCGACCTCGAGGTAGCTCGGCATGTTGTCGAAGACGTCGATCGCGCTGGTCGCTGCGTAACCCGACACGGCGATGGCGGGGGTCACGGTCGCGGTGACGAGGATCCCGGCCACAGCGCTCAGGCCGACCAGGCCGGCGAGACCGCCGAGCACACCGGTGGCCGTGCGTTTCTTGTGAGGCATAGGGTGATCGTAAGCGAGATACCTGGGCATCCGCCTCAGGACCACCCCTTGCGCGCGTGCCTCCGCGCATGCCGGCGCGCGAGCGAAAGCCGAAGATCGGAGCCCCGATGACGACGTGGGAGTACCTCACCACGCCCCTGCTGATCCACAACACCGCGGCGATCCTCAACAACTGGGGCAAGCAGGGGTGGGAGCTCGTGCAGGTCGTGCCGGGCCCCGAGGGCGGTCTCGTCGCGTACTTCAAGCGTCCGGTCGGCGGCGGAGCGGCCAACGCCGGTCTCGGCGCCGCCCAGCAGGCCGCTCAGCAGTTCGAGGGGACGGGCGCATGAGCGTCTCTGCACGGCTGACGGAGCTCGGCATCCAGCTTCCGCCCGTCGTTCCGCCCGTCGCGGCATACATCCCCGCGACCGAGCACGACGGACTCGTCTACACGTCGGGGCAGCTGCCCATGGTCGACGGCTCGCTGCCCGCGACCGGCAAGGTCGGCGAGGGCGATGCCCTCGTCGCGCCCGTGACGGCCAAGGACCTCGCTCGCCAGTGCGCGCTCAACGCCGTCGCCGCCGCAGCGGATGTGGCCGGCGGCGTCGACAACCTCGCTCGGGTCGTGAAGGTGACCGGATTCGTTGCCTCCGTCCCCGAGTTCACCGGCCAGCCCGGCGTCATCAACGGCGCGAGCGAAGTGCTGGGCGAGATCTTCGGCGAGGCCGGTCGTCACGCACGGTCGGCGGTCGGGGTGCCGGTGCTGCCGCTCGACTCGCCGGTCGAGGTCGAGGTCGTCTTCGCCCTGGTCTGATCGCCGGGCGCTCCGCCCACCGCGAACCTCGGGCGGAACACCGCCCGTGCCGTGGCTCGCGGCCCTACGCTCTGGTGTGGACCACGCGGAAGGGCGGTAGGGATGCAGGGACTCGAGGTCACGGTTCTGCTGGGCATCGCCCTTCTCGTCGGAACCGTCCTGGCGCCGCGGTTGCGCGTCGCGACGCCGCTGGTGCTGCTCGTGATCGGTCTGCTGCTCGGGTTCATCCCCGAGCTGCGTGCCATCGAGCTGCCGCCGGAGACGGTGCTGCTGCTGTTCCTGCCGGTGCTGCTGTTCCGCGAGGCGTGGACGACGTCGCTGCGTTCGGTCCGCCGGTCGCTCCGCTACATCGTGCCGATGAGCACCCTGCTCGTCGTCGCCTCGGCATTCGCCGTCGCGGCCGTCGCGACGTGGCTGGGTGTGCCGTGGGAGGCCGCCCTCGTGCTCGGCGCGGCCGTCGCGCCGCCCGACGCCACCGCCGTGGCCGCCCTCGGCCGGCTGCTGCCCGCCCGCACCTTCATGAAGCTCAAAGCGGAGAGCCTCACGAACGACGGCACCGCCCTCGTCCTCTACGCCATCGCGGTCTCGCTCCTCCTCGGCGACCAGGTGAGCGCGCTCTCGATCACGGGCATGGTGCTGCTGTCGTACCTCGGCGGGGCGGCGGCCGGCATCGCGGTCGCAGCCCTCGCCTTCCTCGCCCTGCGACGGATGCAGTCGACCCTGACGATCAACCTGACGCTGCTGCTCGTCCCGTTCGTCGCCTTCCTGGTCGCCGAGCTGATCGAGGCGTCCGGGGTGCTCGCCGTCGTCTTCGCGGGGCTCATCGTCGCCTGGGTGTCGCCGCGCATCACGACGGCGATGTCGCGCCGGGCCGCCGATGCCACCTGGCCGTTCGGGGTGTATCTGCTCAACGGTGCGCTGTTCGTGCTGATCGGCCTCGAGGTGCAGCTGGTTCTGCACGAGATCTCGCCGTCGGAGATCGGCATCCTGCTTCTCGTCACCGTCGCGGCATGGGTGGCGCTGTTCGTCGTGCGCTACCTGTTCCAGTGGCTGTTCTCGCCCTTCTCGCGTCCGGCGGCCGGGTCGAGCAGGTCGCTCCGGCACCGTTCGCGCGTCGTCAGCACCGTGTCGGGGTTCCGCGGGGCCGTCTCGCTCGCCATCGCACTGTCGGTGCCGATCACGACGGCGTCGGGTGAGCCGGTCGAGGGGCGCGACTCGATCGTGTTCGTCACGGCGGGCGTCATCGTGCTCACGCTGCTCGTGCAGGGGCCGCTGCTCCCCGTCGTCATCCGCTGGGCGAAGCTGCCCGCCGACGATGCGGCGATCGAGGAGTACGAGCTCGCCCAGCGGGCCATTTCGGGCGCCGCCCTCGCAGCTCTCGACGACCTCGCCGCAGAGCACGGGGTCAGCGATCGTGTTCGCGACCGTGCCCGTCACGAGGGCTACGAACGCCTCGAGCTCGCGAACGCCCGCGCCGTCGCGCGTCAGCGGGCGGCCGAGGAACGCGATTCGGATGCCGACATCGACGACGACTCGTCCGACGAGGATGCCTCGCGCATGGGCCCGGTGCCGCCCGGGCCATCGGACGGGGACGGGCACCGGCCTGCGCCGCAGCTCGAGATGCTCGCCGTCAGCGACGACATCGACCTGACGCAGCGCTCGCCGCTCATCCGGCACCGGGAGGCGACGCGGCTGCGGCTGGCGATGCTCGACCGCAAGCGCGAGGTGCTGCTGCGCCTGCGGCGCGACGGCACGATCGACGACCTCGTGGCGAGGCGCATCCTTGCCGACCTCGACATCGAGGAGATCCGGGCGCGCGGCCTCGACCGCGACGCCGAGTGACGCGATCGAGGCCGGTCGCGAGCTACTTCAGCTGAGCGCTGATGACCGACATCACCGCGGTGTCGGCCAGCGTCGTGGTGTCGCCGACCTCACGGCCCTCGGCGACATCCCGCAGCAGACGACGCATGATCTTGCCCGAGCGGGTCTTCGGCAGCTCGCCGACGATGTAGACGTCGCGGGGCCGTGCAATGGGGCCGATCTGCTCGCCGACCCACTGCCGGAGCGACGTCGCGAGACCGTCGGGGGAGTGCGCGTCGAGGTAGCTCTGCTTGATGATGACGAAGGCTACGACGGCCTGGCCCGTGGTCTCGTCCGATGCTCCGACGACCGCGGCCTCGGCGGTCGACTCGTGCGCGACGAGCGCGGATTCGATCTCGGTCGTCGACAGACGGTGGCCCGAGACGTTCATGACGTCGTCGACGCGGCCCATGAGCCAGATGTCGCCGTCGTCGTCGAGGCGGGCACCGTCGCCTGCGAAGTAGTAGCCCTGCTTCTGGAACTTCTCCCAGTAGGTCTCGACGAAGCGGTCGGGGTCGCCCCAGATGCCGCGCAGCATGCTCGGCCAGGGCTCGGTGATGACGAGCAGTCCGCCGTTGCCCTCGCCCACGCGGTTGCCCTCCTCGTCGACGACGTCGATCGAGATGCCGGGGAGTGCGACCTGCGCCGATCCGGGCTTCGTCTCGGTGACGCCCGGCAGCGCGGAGATCATGATGGCGCCGGTCTCCGTCTGCCACCACGTGTCGACGATCGGGGCCTTCTTGCCGCCGATGACCTTGCGGTACCACATCCACGCTTCGGGGTTGATGGGCTCGCCCACCGAACCGAGCAGGCGGATGCTCGACAGGTCGTACTGCGCCGGAACCTGGCGGCCGACCTTCATGAAGGACCGGATCGCGGTGGGGGCGGTGTAGTAGATCGTCACGCCGTACTTCTGGATGATCTCCCACGAGCGGCCCGAGTGGGGCGTGTCGGGGGTTCCCTCGTAGAGCACCTGCGTCGCGCCGTTGGCGAGCGGGCCGTACGTGACGTAGCTGTGGCCGGTGACCCAGCCGATGTCGGCGGTGCACCAGTAGACGTCCGTCTCGGCGTGCAGGTCGTGCACGACGCGGTTGGTGAACGCGGCCTGCGTCAGGTAGCCGCCCGAGGTGTGCAGGATGCCCTTCGGCTTTCCGGTCGTGCCCGAGGTGTAAAGGATGAACAGCGGGTTCTCGGCGGGGAACGCCTGCGCTTCGTGATCGGGGGAGGCTGCGGGCACGACGTCGTGCCACCACAGGTCGCGCTCGTCATTCCACTCGATGTCGTTGCCGCCGCGCCGCACGACGATGACGTGCTCGACGGTGAGCTGCGGGCCGGCGCCCCGGTCGGCCAGCGCCTGGTCGACGGCGGGCTTGAGCGGCGAGACCTTGCCCTTGCGATAGCCGCCGTCGGCGGTGATCACCAGCTTGGCGCCGGCGTCGTCGATGCGGGTCCGCAGGCTGTCGGCCGAGAACCCGCCGAAGACGACGGAGTGGACGGCGCCGACGCGGGCGACGGCGAGCATCGCGGCGACGGCCTCGGGGATCATCGGCATGTAGATCGCGACACGGTCGCCCTGCTCGATCCCGAGCCCGGTCAGGACGTTGGCGAGGCGCTTCACCTCGTCGGTGAGCTCGCCGTAGGTCACGGCGCGGTCATCACCCGGCTCGCCCTCCCACAGCAGCGCCACACGGTCGCCGAGACCCGCCTCGACGTGGCGGTCGAGGCAGTTGTACGCGACATTCAGCTCACCGTCGGCGAACCACTCCGCGAACGGGGGGTTGGACCAGTCGAGCACCTGCGTGAAGGGCTTGTGCCAGTGCAGCTCCCGGGCCTGGTCGGCCCAGAAGCCCTCGCGGTCGGCTGCCGCGCGCTCGTAGAGCTCGGCGGTGCCGACGGCGGATGCGGCGAACTCCGGCGACGGCGCGAAACGCCGGGTCTCGGTCAGCAGGTGGTCGATCTGGCTGCTCATACGGCGCGCTCCTTCGCGGTCGATGGCGCCGCGCACGGCGGCGTGCGGTCAATCTAGACCGCGGCGAGATCAGGAGACTACCGCCGATAGTGGGTGGTCGTGCCGAGAGTGGCGCGGCGGTGCGGTGATTGGGTCGCAGCGGGTTCGACAGCGTAAGCTGATCCGTGGCTGCGACATCGATCGCGCCCGTGGCGGCCCGACCTACCCCCCAAGCGGCGGGACGTTGCGTGGACGGCACCCCTATCCCCCAATGTGGGGTGCCGTCCTTCTTCTTTTTCTCGGGCTGGACCGCCGCGCACAGCCGCGCGGCGGCGTTGCTCGTCGCGTCTTCTCCCCACCGGGCCACCGACGCCGATTGTCCAGCATCTGGGACCGCGGAGCGGTTGATGATCCCGACGATTCCTAGTGTCGGGGCATGGCATCAGCATTCGTCGTCGTACCGCGCCGAGAGTCTGGTGGGGCCGCGCGTCCGAAACCCCCTGCGGCGCCGACTCCGGCGCCGCAGCGCAAGCTTCCCGACGATGCTGCGCTCGATCCACTGCGCGAGCATCTGATCGACCCGGCCGTCACGGACGTCTTCGTCAACGGAGAGCGCGGCGTCTTCGTCGACCGCGGGCGCGGCGCCGAGCACGTGGGCCGGTGGCGGCCCAGCGATGGCGAGGTCCGCGCTCTTGCTGTCGCGCTGATCGCCCTCGGCGGACGACATATCGACGATGCGACACCCTGTGCCGACGTGCGTTGGGCCGGCGGCATCCGGGTGCACGCCGTGCTTTCGCCGGTGGCCTGCGGGGGTTCGGTGATCTCGATCCGGCTCCCGGCGATCGAGCAGCTGAGTCTTGCCGATCTCGAGCAGCGCGGGATGTTCGACGCCGCGGTCGCGACAGACCTTCGTCGGCTCGTCGCGGACCGCACCAATCTCCTCGTCACGGGGGCCACGGGCGCCGGGAAGACGACGCTCCTCGCAGCGCTCCTGTCCGCCGCGAGCCCGACTGACCGGATCGTCACGATCGAGGATGTCGCCGAGCTGAGGCTCGATCACCCCCATCACGTGCGACTCGAAGCCCGTCAGCCGAATCTCGAGGGGGCCGGGGCGGTACCGCTGGCCCGTCTGGTGCGAGAGGCGCTGCGCATGCGACCCGATCGGCTCGTGGTGGGGGAGTGCCGCGGCGAGGAGGTTCGCGAGCTGCTCACCGCCCTGAACACGGGGCACCACGGCGGCGCCGGCACCGTGCATGCCAGCGGTCTCGCCGACGTGCCGGCGCGGCTCGAGGCGCTCGGTGCGCTGGCGGGCCTCGACGATCACGGCGTCGCCCGACAGGTGGTGAGCGCGATCGGTGCGATCGTCCACGTCAGGAACGTCGACGGCGTTCGCCGGGTCGAGGGAATCGCCCGCCCGGTCCTGCGAGACGGGCGCCTCGGGATCGAGGAGCCGGAATGAGATTCCCGTGGCACTCGCGCCGTCCTCCGGTCGAGACGGATGCCGCGGCAGCGGAGGCGGCGCCCGTCCTGCACCGTCTCGCCGTGCTGCTCGAAGCCGGAATCGCACCCGATGCGGCTTGGGAGCACCTGGCCGCCTCGGGCGACTCCGCATCCCGGCGGGTGCACGAACGACGACGGGCGGGTGAGCCCCTCACCGACGCCATCGCTGCGGAACCCGGCGCGTGGCGCGAGGTCGCGGCGGCCTGGCATGTCGCCACGACCGTGGGCGCTCCGCTGGCGAGCACGCTGCGCGGGATGGCCGAGGCTCTGCGTGACGCCCAACAGGCTCGCGATGACATCCGTGTCGCGCTCGCCGAACCCACGGCGACGGCCCGGCTTGTCGGGTGGCTCCCGCTCGTCGCCGTGGCGCTCGCACTGCTGCTCGGTTTCGACGTGCTCGCCACCCTGCGGCATCCCGTGGGTGCGGCATGCCTCGTCGTCGGGGCGCTGCTGATGGTGGGAGCGCAGGTGTGGACGCGTCGGCTCGTGGCGCGCGCCCGATCGGTCGACGGTGTTCCCGGTATGTCGGCCGAACTGCTTGCGATCGCCCTGTCGAGCGGCGTCTCGATCGGCCGGGCGGAAGAGGTGCTGGCCTCCGTCGACGTCGCGGCTGCGGCTGCAGACCGCGAGGTGCTCGACCTCTCGACATCCGCAGGGGTGCCCGCAGTGGACCTTCTGCGCGCCACCGCGGAGCTCGAGCGCCACCGCGCCCGGATCGAGGGGCGGATGCGTGCGGCGCAGCTGACATCGCGGCTGCTGCTGCCGCTCGGGGTCTGCACCCTGCCCGCGTTCCTCCTGATCGGCGTCGCACCGATGCTCCTCAGCGCGATGACGAGCGCCTCGGTGACGCTGTGACGCGGCCACCCCTGCGCGAGCTCGATCGCGTCCGACCAGACCCAGACCGTGCCCACCGTGCCCGATCCGAACACGCATCCACAGAACGGAGCAGACATGAACCGATCCTTTCCTCGATTGACGCGGGCGCGCGCCGCGAAGCTGTTCGCCGACGAGTCCGGCGCCGCGACGGCGGAATACGCCATCGCGACGATGGCCGCCGTGGCCTTCGCCGGTTTGCTGGTGGTGATCATGCGCAGCGACGAGGTGCGCGGCATCCTCACCGATCTCGTACGACGGGCGTTGACCGTCGAATGAGGTTCCGCCGTGACGATCGCGGCTCGGCCGCCGCCGAGTTCGCGGTCGTCGTGCCGGCGGCGATGCTTCTGGTGCTGCTCGCCGTCGCCGCGCTGGCGGCGGCGGGCACGCAGATTCGTCTCGAGCACGCGGCGGCTCAGGCGGCACGGCTCGTCGCGCGGGGCGAGGACGCCGGGAGGGCATCAGCGGTCGTGCAGACAGCGGTCGGGGGCGCGGCGCTCGAGCTCCGGTCCGACGCGGATCTCACCTGTGCGATCGCGACGGCCCATCACGGCATCCCGTTGCCGTTGCCAGCGCTGCGGGCGGAGTCCTGCGCGCTCTCCGGAGGGCTCTGATGGCCGGCGTCGCGACGGCCATCGGTGTTCTCGCGGTGACGGCGACGGTCTCCGCGGGCTGCGTGCTGGCGGGAGTCGCGGCGATCCAGTCGGCGCGGGTGTCTGCGGCCGCCGACACCGCGGCGCTCGCGGCGGCCGATGCTGCGCTCGGGTTCGTCGGGGGAGCGCCGTGCGAACGAGCCGGCCAGGTCGTCGCGCACGCCGGGCTGGCGTTCGCCGCGTGCGAGGTGGACGGCGTGACCGTGACCGTCGTCGTCGCCTCGCCGGCCGGCGTGTTCAGCGTTCAGGCGCGCTCTCGAGCAGGTCCGCCGGAGTGACTCAGGGGTGGCGAGCTACCCTCGCCGATCTACTACCCCGGGGAGCGGCTCGGTCGCCTCAGCCACCGGGCCTGGCCGAGTGGGACTGATCAGGAACCGCCGGCTTGCGGCGATCGTGAGGGGGCGCCCGGCATCCCGCGCGTGCCGGTCGTCCGCAATGCGTGATCGACCGCTGCACCGCTTCGCATCGCGTCGTCGCAGACGGGCCTGTGGAGGGTGTATTCCGCGTGCGTGCGCGCGCCCGCGCGGCCCTCGCGGCCTGGCATGCCGACGGAAGGATATGGCGCGCCGTTCCCAGCGTCCTCCATCGTGTGGCGCGTGTATGGTGTGCGCTGGAGAAAGGAAGACTCGTGGCAGGCGGCAAGAAACTCGTCATCGTCGAGTCCCCGACCAAGATGAAGTCGATCCAGGGCTACCTGGGCGACGAGTACGAAGTGCTCAGCTCGGTCGGGCACATCCGGGATCTCGCTAAGAAAGAGGACATCCCGGCCGACAAGAAGCAGGCGTACGGCAAGTACTCCATCGACGTCGAGAACGGCTTCGATGCGTATTACGTGGTCAGCGATCGCAAGACCAAGACCGTTGCCGAGCTCAAGCGCGCCCTGAAGGACGCCGACGAAGTCCTGCTCGCCACCGATGAAGACCGCGAGGGCGAGGCGATCGCCTGGCACCTGCTCGAGGTGCTCAAGCCCAAGGTCCCCGTCAAGCGCATGGTCTTCCACGAGATCACCAAGGACGCCATCCGCGCGGCCGCCGACAACACCCGCGAGCTCGACCTCGCGCTCGTCAACGCGCAAGAGACCCGCCGCGTCCTCGACCGGCTCTACGGGTGGGATGTCTCGCCCGTGCTCTGGCGCAAGATCGGTTCCGGCCGCGACGGTCAGGCGCTGAGCGCCGGCCGCGTGCAGTCCGCCGCGACCCGCATGGTCGTCGAGCGTGAGCGCGAGCGGATGTCGTTCGTCTCGGCGTCGTACTGGGACATCGAGGCCCACGCGGCGAAGGACGGCGGCTCGTTCTCGACGCGCCTGGCGCGGCTCGACGGTGCTCCGCTGGCCCGGGGCACCGACTTCGACGACGCCGGCGCGCTGAAGAAGGCCGTCGTCGTCCTCAGCGAGAAGGACGCCCGCGAGCTCGCGACCGCGATCGAGAAGGCGGCCACCGCAGCCGTCACCGCGGTCGAGGCCAAGCCCGGAACCCGCAGCCCCAAGCCTCCGTTCACGACCTCCACGATGCAGCAGGAGGCCGGCCGCAAGCTCTCGATGAGCGCCAAGCACGCGATGAGCGTCGCCCAGCGTCTCTACGAGAAGGGCTACATCACCTATATGCGCACTGACTCGACCGCGCTCTCGGCGCAGGCCGTGACGGCGGCGCGCACGCAGGCGGTCGCGCTCTATGGCGACCGCGCGGTTCCTGCGAGCCCGCGCTCGTACCGCAACAACGCCAAGAACGCCCAGGAGGCCCACGAGGCGATCCGCCCCTCGGGCGAGGAGTTCCGCACGCCCGCATCCGTCGCCTCCGGTCTCGACCGCGACGAGCAGCGCCTGTATGACCTCATCTGGAAGCGCACCGTCGCCAGCCAGATGTCGGACGCGAAGTACGAGACCACGACCGTCACGCTCGAGGTCGATGCCGGCGGCAAGCGCGCAGCGTTCACGGCATCCGGCACCGTCTACACCTTCAAGGGCTTCCTCGAGGCGTACGAAGAGGGCAACGACGAGAAGCGCGGCGACAACGACCGCTCCGCAGACCAGTCGCTGCCACCGGTCGCCGTGGGCGACGAACTCGCGCTGTCGGATGTCGAGCCCAAGGGCCACGCGACGAGCCCGAAGCCCCGCTACACCGAGGCGAGCCTCGTCAAGGCGCTCGAGGAGAAGGGCATCGGTCGTCCGTCGACCTTCGCGAGCATCATCGACGTCATCCTCGAGCGCGGCTACGTCACCAAGCGGGGGCAGGCGCTCGTGCCCAGCTGGCTCTCGTTCAGTGTCGTCCGGCTGCTCGAACAGCACTTCTCCGACCTCGTCGACTACGACTTCACGGCCGCGCTCGAGGACGACCTCGACGCCATCGCCCGGGGCGAGCAGGCGCGCGAGGCGTGGCTGAAGGAGTTCTACTTCGGCTCCGACAACCACGTGGGCCTGCGCAACATCGTCGAGAACCTCGGCGACATCGACGCCCGCGAGCTGAACGCGACGCCCATCGGCGACGTCGCGACGCTGCGGTTCGGCAAATACGGCCCGTACCTCGACGTTCCGGTCGGTGACGGCGAGACGCGCATCGTCAACGTGCCCGACGACCTCGCGCCCGACGAGCTGACGCCCGAGAAGGCGCAGGAACTCATCGACGCTCCTGTCGCCGGCGACCGCGTTCTCGGCGAGAACCCCGAGAACGGCAAGCTCATCGTCGTCAAGGACGGACGCTTCGGTCCCTACGTGCAGGAGCTCGAGCCCGAGCCCGAGGAGACCGTCGACGAGGCGACCGGCGAGGTCGCCCCCGCCAAGAAGAAGACGACCAAGAAGAAGGAAGCGGCTCCCAAACCGCGCACCGCGTCGCTGTTCAAGTCGATGAGCGTCGACACGGTCGACCTCGAGCAGGCGCTCAAGCTGCTGTCGCTTCCCCGCGTCGTGGGCGTCGACCCCGAGTCGGGCAACGAGATCACGGCCCAGAACGGCCGCTACGGTCCGTACCTGAAGAAGGGCACCGACTCGCGCACCCTCGCGAGCGAGCAGCAGCTGTTCGACATCACGCTCGAGGAGGCCCTCGCCGTCTACGCGCAGCCCAAGTACGGGGCTCGCGCCGCATCGAGCGCGCTCAAGGAGTTCGAGGCCGACCCCACCAGCGGCAAGCCGATCAAGCTGAAGGACGGCCGCTTCGGGCCCTATGTCACCGACGGTGAGACCAACGCGACGATCCCGCGCGGTGAGAACGCCGAAGAGGTCACGTTCGAACGCGCCGTTCAGCTGCTCGCCGACAAGCGCGCCAAGGGCCCCGCGCCCAAGCGCAAGACGGCGGCACGCAAGACCACGACGACGCGCAAGCCCGCGGCAAAGAAGAAGTGACCGGCACCGCGGACCGCGGGCTCTGGATCACCCTCGAGGGCGGCGACGGGTCGGGGAAGACGACGCAGGCGACCGCCCTCGAGGCCTGGCTCCGCGAGAGCGGCCGAGAGGTCGTGCGCACGCGCGAGCCGGGCGGCAGCGACGTGGGCGTGCTCATCCGTGACATCGTTCTGCACCACCGTGGCGATATCGCTCCGCGTGCCGAGGCCCTGCTGTACGCCGCCGACCGCGCTCACCACGTCGCGACCGTGGTCCGTCCGGCCCTCGAGCGCGGCGCCGTCGTCGTGCAGGACCGGTACCTCGACTCATCCGTCGCCTATCAGGGCGCCGGACGCGTGCTGGACGCCGGCGAGGTGCGCGACCTGTCGCTGTGGGCCACCGACGGCGCGCTGCCCGACATCACCGTGCTGCTCGACCTCGACCCCGCCGCGGCTCGGGCACGGCTCGACGCCGACGACAAACCGTTCGATCGGCTCGAGGCCGAGAAGGCCGACTTCCACGAGCGCGTCCGCACCGCTTTCCTCGGGCTCGCCGCCGCGGAGCCCGAGCGGTTCCTCGTGCTCGACGCGTCCCGTCCGCCCGTCGACCTGTCCGTCGAGATCCGGGCGCGGGTCGAGCGTTCGTTGGGCGGCTGAGCTGCGTCGCCGCCGGTCCACTCGGCCGTGCGCCCGCGGGGTAACCGAGGTCGGAGGCTCCCCGTAGGCTGGACCCATGACCGCCTCCGCTCCGCTCGCACCACCGTGGGGCGAGGTCTGGGGTCAGGACTCGGCCGTCGCAGCGCTGCAGGCCGCGGCCTCCGATCCCGCGCAGCTCGCGCACGCCTGGCTCATCACGGGCCCACCCGGCTCGGGGCGCTCGACGCTCGCGCACGCCTTCGCGGCCGCCCTGATCGCCGAGCCCGGTGACGAGGCTGCGATGCGGCAGGTGCTCGCCGGCACGCATCCCGATCTCACGGCGCTCCGCACCGAGGGCGTCGTCATCTCCATCCGCGATGCCCGGGCCCTCGTCGAACGGTCGTACTTCTCGCCCTCACTGGGGCGGTACCGCGTCATCGTCGTCGAAGACGCCGACCGGATGGTCGAGCGCACGAGCAATGTTCTGCTCAAGGCCCTCGAAGAGCCCCCGGAGCGGACGGTCTGGGTGCTGTGCGCGCCGAGCGACGCCGATCTGCTGCCGACGATCCGCTCCCGCGTGCGGACGCTGCGCCTGCGTGAGCCCGACGTGGCGGATGTCGCACGCCTCATCTCCGCGCGCACGGGGGTCGACGAGGCGGTGGCCGAGCAGTCCGCCCGTCTCGCCCAGCGCCACATCGGCATGGCCCAGCGTCTCGCGACGGATGCCGCCTCCCGTGAGCGCCGCGACGCGACGCTGCGCGCCGTGCTGGCGGTGCGCGGCGTGTCCGACGCCGTCGAGACGGCTGGCCGCATCGTGAGCGCCGCGACGGAAGATGCCAAGGCTCTGACGGCCGAACGCGACGAGTCCGAGCGCGAGGCGTTGCGGCGCACGCTCGGGGTCGCTCCGGGGGCACCCGTGCCGCCCGCCGTGCGCGGTCAGCTCAGTGCGCTCGAGGACGAGCAGAAGCGTCGCGCCACACGGAGCCTGCGCGACGGCATCGACCGCGTCCTCACCGATCTCGAGTCGATGTACCGCGACACGCTGATGCTGCAGTTCGGCCGCGAGGGTGACCTGATCAATCGTGAGCTGACGAGCGAACTCGCTGCTCTCGCGTCGGCGTGGACGCCCGACCGCACGCTCGTCGTGCTCGACCGCATCTCGGCCACCCGCAGCGCCCTCGAAGGCAATGCGGCCCCCCTGCTCGCCCTCGAGAGCATGCTCATCACCGTCGCCAGCGGAAGGACACCGTGAAAGCTCCTCGTCGTCTGATCACCGTCGTCGCCATCGCCGCGGCCACGGTGACGGTTCTCACCGGATGCGTGTTCAAGGGAGGCCCCGATCAGGCATCGCCGGCGCCGAGCCGGACACCTGTCACCGACGGCGTCTCGGAAGACCTGATGCCGTTCTATGGTCAGGAACTCGAGTGGGAGTCCTGCAAGGGGGCCGACTCCGGCTCGTACGACTGCACGACGGTGCGCGCGCCGCGCGACTGGAACGATCCGTCCGCGGGTGAGATCGAGCTCGCGGTCGTGCGGCGGGCGGCGGGATCGGGAGACGCGCTCGGGTCGCTGCTGGTCAACCCCGGCGGTCCCGGCGCGAGCGGATACGACCTCATCGCCGACAGCGCCCGGTTCGCGGTGGGTTCCGTCCTGGCTGACGCGTACGACGTCATCGGGTTCGACCCGCGCGGCGTGGGCCGATCGAGCGCCGTGGCCTGCTTCGACGCCGCGGGCACCGACGCGTACTTCTTCGACATCCCGGCGGCGCCTCGCGGAACGCCGGAGTGGGAGGCCGAGCTGACGGCGCGCAACGAGCAGTTCGCCGCCGCGTGCGACGAGAACAGTGGCGGCATCCTGCCCTTCATCACGACCGAGTTCGCCGCGCGCGACATGGATCTGCTGCGCGCGGTGCTCGGCGACGAGAAGCTCAACTACCTCGGCTACTCCTACGGGACCTTCCTCGGCGCGACCTACGCCAAGCTCTATCCCGAGAACGTCGGCCGGCTCGTGCTCGACGGCGCGATCGACCCCAGCGTGTCGTCGCTCGATGTCAGCGCCACCCAGGCGGTCGGCTTCGAGTCGGCGCTGCGCGCGTTCATGGCTGCCTGCCTCGAAGAGGAGGACTGCCCGTTCCGCGGATCCGTCGACGACGCGATGACCGACCTCGGGACGCTGCTCGCGAGCGTCGATGCGTCGCCGCTGCCGGCATCCGATGGCCGGCGCCTCGGCGCGGACTCGCTCATGACCGCGATCATCGCCGCGCTGTACTCGCAGGACAACTGGCCGATCCTGAGGCAGGCTCTCTCGCAAACGCTGGCGGGCGACCCGCAGACGGCGTTCCTGCTCGCCGACTTCTACTACGCGCGCACGCCCGACGGGCAGTACTCGGACAACTCGTCCGAGGCGTTCCGCGCGTACAACTGCATGGACTATCCGGTCGAGAACGACCCCGAAGCCGAGGCCGCGTCGAAGGCCCGCCTCGCGGTGGAAGCGCCGACGGTCGCGCCGTACTGGGAGGGCGTCGACGCGTGCGCCGTCTGGCCCTATCCGCCGACCGGTACCCGTGGCGAGATCACGGCTGACGGCGCCGCGCCGATCGTCGTGGTGGGCACGACCAACGATCCCGCCACGCCATACGAATGGTCCGAGTCGCTCGCCGATCAGCTTGCCTCGGGTGTGCTCGTCACGCGAGAGGGTGAGGGGCACACGGGGTTCCAGAAGGGCAACTCGTGCGTGGACGACGCAGTCGAGGCCTTCTTCATCGACGACACGGTGCCCGAGGACGGCCTCGTCTGCCGCTAGGCCCCTGCCCGTCTGCCTCCCGCGCGAGGTCCCACTTGGGCCGGGAATGCTGAGGCCATACCCGGCCCAAGTGGGACCTCGGCGGCGCTCAGGACGGGCGAGGCAGGGCGCGCAGCAGGTCGGTCGCTGTCCGAGCGCCCTCGGGTGACGCGTCGACCGCGCTGAGGGCCGCGGCGACCTGAACATCGAAGTCCGCGGGCGCGGATGGGAGATGCGTCACGCCGCTGACGATGCCTTTCTCGTTGATGGCCCAGGTTCTGGCCTGGGCATGCCAGGCGTACGCCAGCCGCACTGCTGCATTGCTGAGGCAGAGGCCGACGTAGGCGGTGTCGCCGCGATCGGTGACTTTGGCCGCGGCGTCGACGAGGAAGTCCACCTGCCACAGGTCGTCGAGGAAGGCCCGCCGCAGTGGCTCAGGGTAGGGGGCGACGGCGTCGGCGTGGTCGCGCAGGAAACCCGCGCCGTCGACGAGGGGCTTCGCGAGCGCGACCTCGCCGGCGTACGCGACATCCAGGAACCCGAGCGGATGTCCCGGCTGCGAGTGGAAGGCGAATTCGCCCCGACGAGCCCTCTCGACCTGAGCTCGAACGCGGTCCACGTCGCGGATGATGACGTCGACGGGCATGCCGGCGATCGTCGCCCACGCGCCACTGTCCACCCACGGGCCCCAGCTTCCGGCTGGTCCGATTCTGACCGAGGTCGTTGCCCAGCGAGACACCGCCGCCGAGAGAGCATCGCGGTCGATTGTTCGCCCGTCGACGTACACACCCAGGTCGACGTCCGAGTCGGGGGAGTGCGTCCCGCGCGCTCGACTGCCCCCCAGCGCCACCGCGATGACACCGGGAGTCGCCGCGAGATCGCGCGCGATTCGCACCAGATCGCCGTCCGAAAGCATGCCGCCAGGCTAGCCCCCTGCGAGGTCCCAGTTCGGCCGGGAACGGTGCTGTCATACCCGGCCGAACTGGGACCTCGGCGGGCACGAGCCCGGCCCAAGTGGGACCTCGACCGCGGGCGTCGAGACCCCTCGACGCGGCGGGCCGTCAGCGCCGCAGAATGCGGCGCGCGAGGGCGTTGCCGAGGAACTGCACCCCCTGCACGAGCAGGATGATGATGATCACGGCGGCCCAGGTGACCCAGGGGTTGAACTGGCGGAAGCCGTTCACGAGCGCGAACTGGCCGAGGCCACCCGCGGCGATCGCGCCCGCGACGGCGGTCATGTCGACGAGTGCGACCACGATGAAGGTGTAGCCGAGCACGAGCGGGCCGAGCGACTCGCGCGGGACCAGCCGGAACAGGATGCGCGAGCGGCTCGCGCCGGCGGCGCGGGCGGCCTCGATCACGCCGGGGCGCACCGTCAGCAGGTTCTGCTCGACGATGCGTCCGATGGCGAACATCGATGCGATCGAGATCGCGAAGACGGCGAACTCGATGCCGATGCCGCGGATGCTGAACGCGCGGGCGAGGGGCTGGACCGCGGCCATGAAGATGATGAACGGGATCGGCCGGAACGTGTTGACGATCACGTTGACGATGCCGAACACGACACGGTTGGGGAACAGGCTGCCGGCCCGCGTGGCGTACAGCGCGAGGCCGATCAAGAAGCCCGCGATGCCGCCGAACAGCAGGCTCAGCGTGATCATGTAGAGCGTCTCGGCCGTCGCCGGCCACAGGTCGGGCAGCAGCTCGATGAGCCTATCCACGGGAGTCCTCCTCGATGAGCGGTGCGTGGGCGGATGCCGCGGCCACGGCGCGATCGACGGCATCCGTCTCTCCCGACAGAGCGAGCGTCAGATGCCCGAAGACGCGCCCACGGATGTCGTTGATGCCGCCGTGGATGAGCTCGAACCGCACCCCATGGGACGACAGCGCCGCGAAGACGTCTGCCTGCGGCGACTCGCCCTCGCGGATGGTGAAGGTGACGATGCGGCCGGGATGCCGCGCGCGCAGCGCCGCGAGCTTCTCGCCGGTGGGCGCTTCGTCGATGATGCTGGCCACGAACCGGCGAGTCGCGGCATGCGACGGTGCCGAGAGCACGTCGAAGACGTCGCCGCTCTCGATGACGCGTCCGTGCTCCATGACGACGACACGGTCGGCGATCGCACGGACGACCTCCATCTCGTGGGTGATGACGAGGATCGTCACGCCGAGCTCGGTGTTGATGCGCTTGAGGAGGGCGAGCACCTCCTGCGTCGTGTCGGGGTCGAGCGCGCTGGTGGCCTCGTCGGCCAGCAGGATGCGGGGACTCGTGGCGAGCGCTCGAGCGATGCCGACGCGCTGCCGCTGTCCGCCCGACAGCTGCTCGGGGTAGTTCTTGGCCTTGCCCGACAGCCCGACGAACTCCAGCAGTTCGGCGACGCGCTGCTTGACCTCGGTGCGTGAGCGTCCGGCGACCTCGAGGGGATACGCAACGTTGCCGGCGACGTTGCGCGAGTCGAACAGGTTGAACTGCTGGAAGATCATGCCGATGTCGCCGCGGAGGGCACGCAGCTCGCGCTCGCGGAGCGCGGTGATGTCGCGGCCATCGATCTCGACGCTGCCGCTCGTGGGCGTCTCCAGAGCGTTGACCAACCGGAGGACCGTGCTCTTGCCCGCGCCGGAGTACCCGACGATGCCGCATACGGATCCGGCCTCGATCTCGAGGTCGACGTCATCGACCGCGACGACCGGGTCACCGCCCTTCGTGGACGGGGGGAAGCGCTTGGTCACGCCGGACAGGCGGATGAGGGTCATGCGGGGGCTCCTCGAACGGGACATGCGTGTGCGGCCCGTCCGGTGGGGCGGGCCGCACACGCATGATGTCACTGGTTGGCGCGGATGTCGTCCTCGACCTGCTTCAGGGCGGAGGCGAGCTCGTCCTTCGGCGTCTTCACGAGCACGGCCGAGCCGCCGGACGCCTCCTGCAGTCCGTCGGTGACCGCCTGGGTGTCCTGGAAGATCTCGACGAGCTTCTGGTAGGTCGGGTTGTCGGCATCCTCGGCCTTGGCGGCGAAGATGTTGATGTACGGCTGCGCGCTCGGGTCGCTGGGGTCGTCGGTCGCGAGCGCGTCGTCGAACTTCAGTCCGGCATCCTCGACGAAGTCGTTGTTGATGATCGCGGCGGCGACATCGGGCAGCGACGTCGCGGTCAGGGCGGCGTCGAGTGCCTCGACCTTGACCTTCGAGCCGGGCTCGACGTCCGCCGTCGTGGAGAACACGGTGCCGCCGTCCTTGAGCTCGATGAGGCCCTGGGCCTGCAGCACGAGCAGGCCGCGGGCCTGGTTGCTCTCGTCGTTGGGGACGGCGACGGTGGCGCCTTCGGGGATGTCGTCGACCGAGTCGTACTGCGTCGAGTACAGGCCCAGCGGGTAGGTCGCGGTCGAGCCGACGGCTACGAGGTCGTCGCCGGCGTTCACGTTGTAGGTCGCGAGGTAGATGATGTGCTGGAACTGGTTGAGGTCCAGCTCGCCCGCCGAGAGCGCGGGGTTGGGCTGGGTGTACTCGGTGAAGTCGACGATGTCGACCTCGATACCCTCGTCGGCCGCGGCCTCCTTGTAGGTCTCCCAGTAGGGGTCGCCCGCGCCGACGACGCCGATGCGCACCGGGCCGTCCTGTGCGGCGTCACCGGCGTCGCCGGAGCCGGCGTCCGACGCGCAGGCGCCGAGCAGCAGGGTCAGGGGGAGGGCCAGGGCGGCCGCGGTCAGAAGTCGCTTGGACATGAGTGGTGCTCCTCGGATCGGGCACCGCGGGGCGGTGACCCGCCCGTGCGCGACCGGGGTCGCGCTCGCCTCATCGCGGTGCCCTCCGACGGTAAGCGCCACGGGTGGACGGGGAGTAATCGTCGCGTAACACGGCGTCTCCCGATATAAGGGCGTCGGCCGCGCCGCCGGTTCGCGACGGGGTCTCCGAGCATGTAACATTGCTGATCGTGCATCGCACAGCGACGCGCGCCGCCTTAGCTCAGACGGCAGAGCGATTCACTCGTAATGAATAGGTCAAGGGTTCGATTCCCTTAGGCGGCTCCACAACGAAAGGCCCGGACTCCGAAGAGTCCGGGCCTTTCGCGTACCCGCTGTGCGGGACGCCGCGCTGCTTACAGCGTCGCGGCGAACGGGTCGAAGTCGACCGGAACGGTGGGTACGGGCGCCACGGTGCTCGCGACCTTGACGAACTCGCCCGAGGCGGCAGACTCCTGCGCCGAGAGCATGACGTCGAGCACGTGGTAGCCGAGCTCGCCGGTGGCGACGTGGGGCCGGTCCTCCGCGATCGCGCGGACCATGTCGAGCAGGCCCAGGCCGCGGCCGGTGAGCTTGCCCTCCTGCTCGATCTCGATCCACTCCTGCTCGCCCCAGTTGCCGTCCGAGATCGACTTCCGCGCCTTGACGTAGGCGATGCGCCCCTCGAACTGGTTGGGGTCGGGGAGCACGATGGAGCCCTCGGTGCCGTGCACCTCGAACACGCCGTGGCGTTCGAGGGCCGAGTCGAAGCTCAGCAGGCTCGCCGCCTGCTGGCCCGCCTCGAAGGCGGTGACGACCTGCATCGTGGTGGGCACCTCGACGGGGAAGACGGTGCCCGCGTTGGGCCCGGCCTGAATGGTGCGTTCCTCGAGCTTCTTGCGTCCGACGGCAGCGACCCGGTCGACCGAGCCGAACAGGCTGACGAGACCGCTGAAGTAGTACGGACCCATGTCGAGCAGCGGTCCGGCGCCCTGGGCGAACAGGAACGCGGGGCTCGGGTGCCAGAGGTCGGGACCGACGGTCTGGAACGTCGTCGACGCGAACATGGGCTCGCCGATGACGCCGCTCTGGATCGCGCGCTTCGCGGTCTGGAAGCCGGGGCCGAGGAGCGTGTCGGGTGCCGAGCCGATGCGCAGGCCGGCGGCATCCGCCTGGCGCAGGAGCTCCGCCGTGCTCTCGCGGTCGAGGCCGAGCGGCTTCTCGGTCCAGACGTGCTTGCCGGCGGCGATCGCGCGCGAGGAGATGTCGACGTGAACGGCGGGGATCGTCAGGTTGACGATGACGTCGACGTCGGGGTGCGCGAGGACGTCATCGGTCGTACCCCATTCGGCGACGCCGTGCTTCTCGGCCTGAGCCTTCGCGCGATCGACGTCGAGGTCGCCGAGGATGACGACGCGCACATCGGGGAAGGAACCCAGGTTCTCGAGGTAGGTGTCGCTGATGACACCGACGCCGACGAAACCGACTCCGACGGGCCCGGTCATGCGCTGACACCGTTCTCGCGCAGGAACGCCAGGCTGGCCGCGACGTCGGCGAAGACGTCACCGGGTGCCTTGTCGTACTCGACGACGGCGTACTTCAGAGCGGTGGCCGCGCGCAGCGACTCGGCGAGGGGCACATCGCCCGTGCCTGCGTGGCGCTGGTCGAGGCTGTCCGAGCCGAACTGCTCGGCGCCCGGAGCCCAGGGGTTGGATGCCGGCACGACGCCGTCCTTGACGTGGACGGCGATGAGCCGGTCGCCGAGGCTCGTCACGAGGGCGGGGACGTCCTGCCCGCCGGTGAGGGCCCAGAAGAGGTCGAGCTCGAGGGTGACCCGCTCGTCGAGGAGCGAGACGAAGCGCTCGTAGGCGCTCTGACCGTCGAACGACGCGACGAACTCCTGCGCGTGGTTGTGGTAGCCGACGCTCAGGCCGAATCCGGCGGCGATCTCGGCCTGCGCGTTGAGGCGCTCGGCGATGTCGGCGACGCCGTCCTCGGTGAGCCAGCGGTCGGGCGCGACGAACGGGTCGATGACCGTCTTCATCCCGATCGTGGCCGCGGCCTCGTAGACGACCTCGGGTGCGGGCGTCGGGATCGAGCCGTCGGGCGTCCAGAGCTCGTCGGTCAGCAGGGGAGCGTGACCGGTGGGGGAGGTGAGGCCGGCGGCATCCAGGGCCGCGCGGATCTCGGTCGGGCGCGAGACGAAGTCGAACGCCTCGACGTGTGCGAATCCGATCTCGGCGAGCTTCGCCAGCGAGCCGGACATGTCGGCGGAGAACTCCTTCGCAAGCGAATAGAGCTGGACGGATGCCTGGACCTGAGTCACAGTCGACCTTCTTTCGTACGTCATCGTGCGGGGTGCCTGTGGTGGCACGACGTCACGCTAACACGTAATACATCCAGGTGGAGGTTTTTTGTTACAGTCGCGGTGTGAGCAACGACGATCGCGCGGAGATGGGGCGTCCGGGCGCCTACGCCAAGGGCGTGGCGCGACGTCAGGAGATCCTCGACCGCGCGATCGAGGTCTTCCAAGAACGTGGCCTGCAGGGAACCTCGCTGCGGCGCATCGCCGAGGCCATCGGGGTCTCGCACGCCGCGCTGCTGCACTACTTCGAGTCGCGAGAGCAGCTGCTCGTCGCGGTCTACGAGCACGCCGAGACGCAGCGCGGCCGGCGCAATCCGGTTCCGCCCGAGACGGCGGTCGGCGTGATGACGCGCGCCGCGGTCGACAACCTCGAGGTCCCGGGTCTCGTCGAGCTCTACTCGATCCTCGTTGCCGGAGCGCTCGAAGCGGGGAGCGAGCACGGCAAGCGGTTCTTCACGGCCCGCTTCGAGCGCATCCGTCGTGAGCTGACCGAGCGCCTGCATTTGGAGCAGCGGGCGGGAACCGTTCGCGACGACGTCCCGGCCGAACAACTCGCGGCCCTGCTCATCGCGGCCTCCGACGGTCTGCAGATCCAGTGGCTCCTCGAGCCCTCGATCGAGCTCGAGCGTACGCTCGCCTCGCTGGCCGTGCTGCTGCGTCCGTCGTGAATCCGCGCCCGGCGTCAACCATACTGAGTGCATGACCCGAGCGACCCGCGTCCCGAGTCGGCGGCGCGCGTGAACGCGATCCTCGACGCGGTGCTCGAGATCCTCAGCTGGGCGGGATTCGGCGGCGCCGCCCTCTTCGCGGTCGCGCTCCTCGTGCTGTGGGCCGCCGACGGCACCTGGCTTCCGGCGGATGCGCTCGTGGACCACGAGCCCGACGGCACCTGGGTGCGCTGGTACGACGACGAGGGTGAAGCGAACAGCGCGCGGGTCGACGACCACACGGCGACGCTCCTCGCGGGCCGCGATCGGGCAGACATCTGGTATCGACACGGATGGCGGGGGAGGATGCGGTTGACCCGGCGACCGCCCGCGCATCGCCTCCTGGTCGGCCTGTCGTCCGGATTCCTCGCCGTGGGTGTGGCCGCGCTCGTCGCGTCGTGGATCGTCCTCTTCGCCCGCGGTTGAATCGGGGCAACGTCGGCCATCGGACTGGTGCATCCACATTTAGCTAGATAAGCTACCTACGTGAAGAGCGAACGAAATGTCCCGCGCTGGCTGCGCATCGGCATCCCCGCCCTGCTCGTGCTCGTGTGGCTCGTCGGCGGGTCGGTGGGCGGACCGTACTTCGGTCGCGTCAGCGAGGTGGCCACGAACGATCAGTCCTCGTTCCTTCCCGCCAGCGCCGACGCGACGAAGGTCAGCGAGCGGCTGACCGACTTCACCGGCGGCGATGAGATTCCGGCGGTCGTGGTGGCCGCGGCTTCCGATCCGCTCGACGAGACGCAGCTCGCAGCGCTCGGCGAACTCGGAACCGCCATCAGTCAGCTCGAGGGGGTCGGCGAGGTGTCGCCGCCCATCCCATCCGAAGACGGTCTCGCCGTGCAGGTCTTCGTGCCGATCGACGCCTCGGGGGAGGTGCGCGACATCGTCGAAGAGATCCGCGGGCTCGTCCAGCAGGACCTGCCCGCGGGTGTCGAGGCGTGGGTCACCGGCCCGGCGGGGTTCACGGCCGATCTCGCGGAGGGATTCCTCGGTATCGACGGATTGCTCCTGATCGTCGCGCTCGCGGCTGTGTTCGTCATCCTGGTCGTCGTCTACCGTTCGCCGCTGCTGCCGATCCTGGTCCTGCTCACGTCGGTGTTCGCGCTATGCGTCGCGCTGCTGACGGTCTGGTGGCTCGCGAAGGCCGACATCGTCGTGCTCAACGGGCAGGTCCAAGGCATCCTGTTCATCCTGGTCATCGGCGCGGCGACCGACTATGCCCTGCTCTACACGGCCCGATATCGCGAGGCGATCGGGTCGGGCGCGTCGCGCTGGGAGGCGACGCTGCGCGCTTGGAAGGGTGCGGTCGAGCCGATCCTCGCCTCGGGAGGAACCGTGATCGCGGGTCTGCTCTGCCTGCTGCTGAGCGACCTCGCGAGCAACAAGGCGCTCGGGCCCATCGCCTCGATCGGAATCGCCTTCTCGATGCTGTCGGCGCTGACCTTCCTGCCCGCGCTTCTGGCGCTGTTCGGTCGGGCCGCGTTCTGGCCGTTCATCCCGCGCACCGGCGCGATCGACCTTCCCGACGACCCGCGCGAACCGGTCCGCGGTCTCTGGCCGCGCCAAGCGCGCTTCGTCGCACGTCGCGCTCGGTCGGTCTGGATCGCCAGCACGGTCGTCCTCCTCGTCGGTGCAGCGGGGGTCCTGCAGCTCAACGCGAACGGCGTCCCCTCGAGCGATCTCGTGCTGGGCGCTTCGGAAGCGCGCGACGGTCAGGCGGCTCTCGCCGAACACTTCCCCGCGGGCTCGGGCAGCCCGGCGTCCGTCATCGTTTCGCAGGACCGTCTCGCCGACGCGCTCACCGTGCTCGACGCGAATCCCGGCATCTCGTCGGTCGCCGCCGTCGCAGCGGATTCGCCCACGGGACAGGTCTCGGTGGCGCTCGAGGACGGCGAGCCGGTCTTCGCCGCCGCTGGGCCGCCGGGCGCACCGGCGCCCGAGCCGACGGTGTCGGAGGGCGACGTTCTGCTGTCGGTGACGCTGGCCGATCCGGCCGACTCGCTCGAGGCCGAGCAGACCGTGCGCGATCTACGGGCCGCCTTCGCCGATGAGGTCCCCGACGTCCTCGTGGGCGGGACGACCGCGACGAACGTCGACACCAACGACACCTCGATCCGCGACCGGACCGTCATCATCCCGGTCATCCTGGTCGTGATCCTGCTCATCCTGATGCTGCTGCTGCGCTCGATCCTCGCGCCGGTTCTGCTGATCCTGAGCACGATCCTGTCGTTCGGCACGGCGCTGGGCGTCAGCGCTCTCGTGTTCAACCACGTGTTCGATTTCCCAGGCGGCGATCCCGCCGTCCCGCTGTACGGCTTCGTGTTCCTCGTGGCGCTCGGGGTCGACTACAACATCTTCCTCATGTCGCGCGTGCGTGAGGAGACGCTTGCGCACGGCACCCGTCGGGGCATCGCGCGGGGCCTCGTGGCCACAGGAGGGGTCATCACGTCGGCGGGTCTCGTGCTCGCCGCGACGTTCGCCGCCCTCGGCGTCATCCCCATCCTGTTCCTCGCCCAGATCGCCTTCATCGTGGCGTTCGGGGTCCTGCTCGACACCTTCGTCGTGCGCTCGCTCCTCGTTCCGGCCCTCGCCCACGACATCGGCCCCGCCATCTGGTGGCCGTCGAAGCAGTGGCGTCGCGAAAGGGCCGTGCGGGCCGCTGAGACGGAGCGTACCCTCGACGCATGACCCGTGCCCTGTTCATCGTCGATGTCCAGAACGACTTCACCGAAGGTGGAGCGCTCGGTGTGACCGGGGGTGACGCGGTCGCTGCGGCGATCACGCGTCATCTCCGCGAGCACGCCGGCGACTACGAGATCATCGTCGCCTCGCGCGACTGGCATCACGGCGATCATGACAACGGCGGGCACTTCGCCGACGGCGAGCCCGACTACGTCGACACCTGGCCGGTGCACTGCGTCGCCGACACGGCGGGCGCCGAGTACGACCCCGAGCTCGACGTCTCCGCCGTGACCCATCACGTCAAGAAGGGGCAGGGCGTACCCGCGTACTCGCTCTTCGAAGGGACGACCGAGGAGGGGGATGTCGTCGCCGACCTGCTGACCCGTCACGGCGTCGTCGACGTCGACATCGTCGGCATCGCCACCGACTACTGCGTCCGTGCATCGGCGCTCGACGCGATCGCCCACGGTCGCCGCGTGCGCATCCTCACCGACCTCGTGGCCGGTGTCGCCGAGGAGTCCAGCGCGGCCGCCCTTGCCGAGCTCGCGCATGCGGGAGCCGAGCTCGCCGCCGGTTCCGGTCGCTGAGGCCTCAGCCGCCCGGGTTCTCCGGCTTGCCCGAGCCCGGCGACGATGGTCCCTTGCCGCTGTTGGCACCGGGCCCGTTCCGGTTGCCGCTGTTGGAGCCCCGGGCCGAACCGTTCTTCTCGGCGGGGCCGGCGGGCGGGTCGACCGTCGTGGCCCCGACGGGCACGGTCTCGGCCGGGATGGTCTCCAGCGGTGTGGTGTCGGCAGGCGCGATCTCGGCAGGCGTGGTGTCAGCAGGCGGCGTGGTGCCGGCGACGTCGCCCGTGTCCGACGAGACGACCGTCTCGGTCGCCGTCGTCACCTCGTCCGGTGGCGACTCGACGCCACCTGTGTCTTCCGTCGGGCTGCCTGCGGGGGTCTCGACCACCGCAGGCACGGGGACGTCCGTCGTCGGAGGAGTGGGCGGCGGTGCCAGCATCAGGTGCGCGGCGAGCGCCACCCCGATCGCTCCGATCGAGACGGCGCCGACGGTGATCGCCGTCCGCTGACGTCGGCGACGGCGTGACCGGGGCCGACGCTCGGATGCCCGTGCTGCAGCGGCCGGAACACTCGGGCCCACGAACATCGGCTCGGTCCCCGATTCCACGCTCGGGCCGCGTGCCTGCACGGCGGCGGACGCTGGGACCGGCGCGTCGAGGGCCCTGACGTCGATCGCTCGCGAGGCGGTGACGGGCCATGTCGCCGTCGCGACATCGGCCTGAGCGGCTCGGGATGCGGCCTGCGTCTCGTGCCCGCTCATTTCCGCCGCGCCAGCAACCAGCGCCGCGCCGACCGGCGTGCCGGGCGCGCGCCGGCTCAGGCTCGACATCACCTCGAGGGCGGTCGGGCGGTCCTCCGGTCGGCGCGACGTCATCGCGCACAGCAGATCGCGCCAGCGGTGGTCGAGAAGCATGGGCATGTCGGGGTCGCGCGACAGTCGCGCGAGCAGCTGTCCGCGATTGCCGTCGGACCCGGCGAACGCACGCTCGCCCGTCGCCGCCTCGACCAGCACCAGCCCGAGAGCGTAGATATCGGATGGGGGTGCCGGATCCGCCCCGTGCAACAGCTCCGGAGCGATGTAGGCGGCCGTGCCGATCAGCAGGCTCGGCGAGGTGACGCGGTCGCTATCGAGGAGGTGCGCGATGCCGAAGTCGGCGAGCTTCGCGCGCAGAGGGACCCCGGGCACGGTCGACCGCGCGAGGAGGATGTTCGAGGGCTTCACATCGCGATGCACGATCCCCGCGTCGTGGACCACATGGAGGGCATCGGCGAGCTGAGAGCCGAGCGCGGTCAGCTCGCCGTCATCGAGGACGCCCGCCGCGATGCGCTGCGACAGCGTCATCCCGACCACGTGCTCCATGACGAGGAACCGCGGCTCGTCGTTCAGGTGCGCGTCGAACAGCGTGACCAGGCCGGGGTGGTTGAGCGAGGCGAGCAGTCGTGTCTCGATCGCCGCCCGATCCGACGCGGCGCTGTCGGTCAGTTCGGGCCGTAGGACCTTCACTGCGACTGGGCGCCCGAGGGCTTCGTCGCGAGCCAGGAACACCCGCGCCATGCCGCCCGACCCGATCGGCTCGACCACCCGATACCGGCCTGCCAGGAGGGCGCCCGGCAGCACGGCATCATCGTTCGCGACACCGTCGATCATCCCGCGTCCTCGTCTTCGCCCGTCCCCACCGCCAGCAACGGTAGACCCGCACGATTCGCGGCGGAGAGGGCTGGCGCTCGCGCCCGGTGCGCGCTATGCGCGAGAACGGTCAGGCATTGCCGCGCAGCGCCACGACCGGTTCGATACGCGAGGCCCGTCGAGCCGGGATGCCGCCCGCCGCGAGGCCGATGATGGCTCCGAGCACCGTGCCGCCGAGAGCGACCCAGGGATCGAGCACCGGTGACCACTGCTGCGCGATGGAGACGCCCAGCACGGCGAAGACGCCCAGGGCCGACCCGATCAGGCCGCCCAGCAGTCCGATGACGATCGACTCGACGACGAACTGGCCGGCGATCTGCCTCCCGGTGGACCCGAGGGCACGACGGAGGCCGATCTCGCCGGTGCGTTCGAGCACAGACAGGGTCGTCACATTCGCGATCCCGAGCCCGCCGGCCAGCAGGACGATCACGCCGAGGATGAGGAAGACCACGTTGACGTCTCCCTGCACGTCGCGCGCGAGATCTGAGCGGCCCTGCGGCGCACTGACCTCGAGCGTGTCGACCGCGTCGGGGGCGAGAGCCAGCGGGGCCTGCTCGCGCAGCTGCGGACCGGTCCCGACCACGATGCGCGCGATCGCGTCGCCGGGCGAGGCGAGCTGGAAGTCCTGCCGCGCAGCCCCCGTGGGGATCACGACGGCATCGACGACCTCGGCGCGGCGGTCGAGCTCGTCGAAGATTCCGACGACGGCGTAGGCCACCCCGCCGATGAACACCGACGGCTGCGTGTCGACACGGTTGATCGCCAGACGCTCCGCGGCCCGGGAGCCGAGCATCGCCACCCGGTCGCCGCGCATGTCGTGCCCCTCGTCGAACGATCTGCCCGTGACGATGTGCCCGCCCAGCGTGTCGAGGATCTCGCCGGAGGCGGCGAAGAGCGCCGGGGGAGCGGCGGCCGCGATGGAAGGGTCGTTGATGGGCACGGCGGTGATCGAGTTCTCCCGCAGAGTGACGGGGGCCAGCACAGCGGCGGACTCGACGCCGGCGAGCCTCTCGAGCCGTGCCGGCGCGTCCCACGGCAGCGATGCGGTGGCAACGCGCTGCCCGCCCCGAGCCTGCGCTTCGGCCGGACCGATGCTCAGGTGCGTCGCAGCAGCCGCGTCGAACTGTCGGGCGATCTGCCCGGCCGCTGTCTGCGCGAAGCCGACGGTCGCCACGAGCGCGCCGATGCCGAGCACCGTTCCCATGACGGTCATGACGAGGCGGCCGGGGCGTGAGCCGATGTCGGTCGTCGCCTCGAGCACGAGGTCGCCGAAGCCGAACCGGTCGGCTCGCGGAACCTGGCGCGCCTCGGCGACCGCCGTCGTCGTGGCCTCGGCATCGACGGCGCGACGAGACCGCCGCGCCCGGAGCCTCTTCCAGAATCCCGTCATCAGCTCAGCTCGCTCATCCGGCCATCGGCGATGCGGATACGTCGCGCCGCGCGGTCGGCCACGCCCTGGTCGTGCGTGATCACGACGAACGTCAGCCCGCCCGCGTTCAGCTCTTCGAACAACGCCATGATGTCCGCCGTCGTGGCCTGGTCGAGGTTGCCGGTCGGCTCATCGGCGAGGATCACCCGCGGCTGCGTCACGACGGCACGTGCCACCGCCACGCGCTGGCGCTCACCACCCGAGAGAAGTCCGGGGCGGAAGTCGACACGGTGCCCGAGGCCGACGCGCTCGAGCGCGGCTCGTGCCCGTTCGGTGCGCTCCGCGCGCGGGGTTCCGCTGTAGAGCATCGGCAGCGAGACGTTCTCGAGCACGGTTCGCCGCGGCATCAGGTGGAACGCCTGGAACACGAAGCCGAGCCGACGAGCGCGCACCGCCGCTCGCTCGTCCTCGGTATATCCGCCCGTCAGCTCGCCCGCGAGGCGGTACTCGCCCACGGTCGGGCGATCGAGCAGACCCAGGATGTTGAGCATCGTCGACTTGCCCGAACCGCTCGGTCCGACGATGGATACGTACTCGCCGTCGGAGACCGTCAGGTTGATGCCCTTCAGGGCCTGTACCTCGGGCGGCCCGGGGAAGGATCTCGTCACGTCGCGCAGCTCGATAACCGGCGGTTTTTCATCCGATCGGATGACGTCGTCGCTCCCGTCCGGCGCCGTCGAGCGGTCCGAGAGGACGGCGGCCGCCTCCGTCATCGCCCGACCACGACGAGATCGTCCTCCGCCAGCTCGCCCTCGGTGGCACGCACCTCGACGGCCCCGCCGGCCGACAGCCCGGTCTCGACGACGACCAGCCGGGTGCGGGCATCGGGGTCGCGCGGGTCGCCGTCGACGACCTCGACGCGCGTCTCGCCGCCGGGGCCAGCCGTCAGCGCCGCCGCGGGAACGCTCAGCACGTCGCCCGCCGTCGCCCCGACGGCGATCGTGACGCGCACGTTCGTGCCCTGGAGCTGCGAGATCTGCTCGGGCGTCAGCTCCGCCGGCTCGAGGCTCACCTTCCACCGACTCTCGCCGCCCGCGCCCGCCTCCACGGCGGTGACGGTGGCGGCATGTTCTGCCCCGTCGGGGAGGGCGAAGCTCGCGGTCGAGCCGACCGTGAGCAGCTTGGCGTCCGCCTCCGCCGCGGAGCCGGTCAGCGCCACGGTCGCCCCTGACACGGTCATCGCCGCGCCGGAGAGGATGCTGCCGCGTTCGGCCGTCACCGCGTCGACGCGGCGGGGCAGCTCCGTCAGATAGAGCACTTCTCCGGCGGGGAGGGCGGGCAGGGCTTGCTGGCGGGCGCGCACGAGGTCGTCCTGCGCCTGCGAGAGCTGGCTCGCCGCGGCGTCGACCGCGGCCCGCTCGCTGCTCGTATCGGGTGCGGCGTTCAGCTGCTCACGTGCGAGCTCGGCGGTCGCGACCTGGTTCTGGGCTGCGACGATCTCGTCCCATGACGCGCCGTTGTCGCGTGCCCCCTGCAGAACAGCACGGGCGTTCGCGACCTCGAGGTCGGCGCGCGCGATGGCGTTGCCGTCCCGTCCCGCTGCGCCCAGCGCTGC
Source organism: Microbacterium sp. TS-1 (assembly GCF_000509385.1). Taxonomy (NCBI): domain Bacteria; kingdom Bacillati; phylum Actinomycetota; class Actinomycetes; order Micrococcales; family Microbacteriaceae; genus Microbacterium; species Microbacterium sp. TS-1. The sequence continues at coordinate 219,942 of NZ_BASQ01000002.1, read as the reverse complement.
GCGCGCCGCGGACAGCGCCTGTTCGGCGGACCGAACACTCTCCTGCGCCGAACGCACCGCGTTGTCGCCGTCGTCCTCCGACTCGGGGCCGGTGTAGCCGACCGCCGCGTACAGCGCGGTGACCGCGGTCGCGGCCTGCTCGTCGAAGACGTCGTTGCCCGGGTCTCCGGCGTCGATGCCGACGGCGCGCATGGCCTCTTTGAACTGCACGACATCGGGGCCGGCCACGCCGAACCGCAAGGTTCGGTAGGCCGGGAGCTCGCCGGGGAGCACGATGACGGGACGCCCTGCCACTTCGAGAGCGACGGAGAGCTGGGTCAGCTCGGCTCCGAGCGCCGGAACCTGGCCGGTGACGACGGCCGGTCCCGAGATCGCGGACGTGTCGATCTTCACCTCGACGGGGTCGGCGAACCCGACCTCGCCGCGGATCGTGACGTCGTTGCTGAGGGGGCCGAACTCCACCGGAACCGTCACGAGACCGGGTGCCGGCGCGTCGTCGGCAGCCGCCGAGGCGGGCGCCATGACGAACCGGCCGACGAGCAGCCCTCCGACGAGCGCCACGACGGCGACCGCCGCGGAGATCCAGAGCACGCGGTTGCGTGAGACGACCGACCGCCACACCGCGAGCCGGCCCCCGCCGGTCGGCGCGGGGGCGGCGGGGTCGGCGATGAGCTCGTCGAACGAGTCATCGGCCGCGGTCGTGCCGTCCTTCGCGGGATCTGCGGTCACGGGCGAGCCTGCTCAGCCGCTGCTTTCATCGCTTCGAGCTCCGTCTTGTGATCGGCGATGAACTGCTCCTCGGCGGCGAACTGCGCCTTCTGGTACTTGGCGCGGTAGTCGGTCTCCTTGCGGCAGTCGAGGTCGGCGAGAGCCAGTTCGACCTCACGCTCGTGGATCTCGTCCATGGTCGCCTGATCCGGGCCGGTCTCGGTCGAGTTCTCGTAGACGCCGTTCAGCTCTTCGTAGATGGAGTTCTGCGCATCCGCTTGCGAGGCGAATCCCGGGTACCCGGCGGCATCCATGCACGCGGCCCATTCGCGGTCGAGGTCCACCATGGCCGGAAGCGTGGCCGAGGACTCGTAGAACTTCGTGACGGCGTCCATCAGGTCGGCGAACTCGTCGGACTGAAGAGGGTCGTCGCCGTTGATCTCGTGATCGGCCCAGCCGTTGCAGCCGGACGTCTCCCAGTTGTATTCGTAGGACCCGTCCTCGGACATCTCCTCCTCGGTCGGGCCCGGGCCGTACAGCGCCTCGTAGTAGGCGGCCTGCTCCGACTCGGAGAGCGCCATCACGTAATCCGCGTTGGGGTCGGGCGTCATCTGCTCGGGCTCGGGCTGCTCGTCCGCGTCCGGATACTCGACGGCACCGTAGCCCCATTGCGCCACGAACTCGCGGTCCTCGGGCTTCCACTCGGTGCCCGAGCTGAACGTCATCGTGGAGGGGGCGGGGATGTACTCGAAGCCCTCGTCCTGCATGCACTGCGCGACGAGCTCCTCGCGCTGCTTGTTCTGCGTCTCGAACTGCGCCTGCTGCTCTTCCTCGCTCATCTCGCCGCCGTAGAACGCCGAGAAGTACTCGGTGAGCGGCGAATCCTCGGCGCTGTCGACGGAGCCGTCCGCGGCCGTGCAGCCCGCCAAGACGAAGACCAGGCCGACCGCCGCCGGAGCGGCCCAACGTAGTGTTTTGCGGTGCACGTGCAACCCCCTTGTTTCAAGAACGCCTCAACACTATGGGCTCGCTGAGAGTCGCGAATCATCCATGAGGATGACGTTTTGCGTGAAGATGGGCGCCATGACGAAGGGACCGCGATGACGCGACGCGACTCGGTGAGCGACGACCTCGACGATTTCGGGGCCTTCTTCTCGACCTCCGCTCCTGAGCTCTCGATGACTGCGGAAGAGGTGGCGACCGGGCGCCGCCGCCGTCGCCGGAACGGATGGATCGCCGCGGGCATCACGACGGCGATCGTTCTCGGCGCGCCCGGGGGATACGCCGCATGGGCGCTGACGGCTCCGCTGAGGCCGGCCGCGGGGGAGGTCTCGATCCCGCCAGCACCCGTGCCGCCGACCCCCGTCGACATCGGCTTCACGGCCGACGGGTCCGCGGCGCTGTCCGTTGCGGGCGCCGAGGCGTACCTCGGCTCGGCGGCGGCCGGCGTCTGGATGGTCGAGGGCGGTGATGACCCTCGACCGATCGCCAGCATCACCAAGGTCATCACGGCACTGGTGGTCCTCGACGCCTACCCGATCGCCGATGGCGACCGGGGGCCCACGCTCACCTTCGACCGTGACGACCACGCCCTCTACGACGCGTATTTCGTCCGCGATGCGACGATCGCTCCCATGCCGATCGGCAGTTCGCTGTCGCTGCGCGACGCCCTGGCGACGATGCTCATCCCGTCTGCGAGCAACTACGCCGAGGCGATCGCCGTCTGGGCCTTCGGTTCGGTGTCGAGCTTCCGCGCCGCCGCCGACCGGTGGCTCACGGCGAACGGCCTGGAGCGGACGAGCGTCGTCGAGCCGACGGGGCTGGATCCCCGAAACACCAGCACCCCGAGCGACCTGATCGCACTCGGTCGCATCGCCGCGGCACATCCGACGGTGGCAGCGATCGCCGCGACGCCGTCTCTGAATCTGCCGGGGCCGGGGGCCATGGCGAACACCAACAGCCTCCTCGGTCAGAGCGGGATCACGGGGCTCAAGACGGGCACGCTCGACGACAGCGGTGCGAACCTGCTCTACACGGCGACCGTCGATGTCGGGCTTCCCGAGCCGTTGAGCGTCGTCGGTGTCGCGCTCGGCGGCTCATCCCAGCGCGGCGTCGCCGCCAGTGTTCTCGGTGTTCTGCAGCGTCTCGCCGACGGGTTCCACGTCACTGCGGTCGCGCAGCACGGGCAGCAGCTCGGGATCTACACGACGGCGTGGGGCAGCTCGGTGCGGGTGGTGCTGGCGAAGGGAGCGTCTCTGCGCACCTGGTCCGACACGCCTATAGCGGTCACCGGCGACGTGCGCGAGCCACGCGACTGGACCGACGGCGAGGTGCTCGGTGAGATCACGTGGACGGCCGGTCCCGAGTCGGTCACGGTGCCGGTCGTGCTCGACGGTGACATCGAACCGCCGTCGGAATGGTGGCGTCTCACTCATCCGGGTGAAATCGGCTGACCGATTTCGGCGCTTTCTGCGACCGGCGGGCGCGATGCCGTCGCCTGCAGGTCCACACGTCGGGCGCCGCATCCGTCGCACCGCACGTAACGGACGAGGCCGTCCGATGTGCGATGCGCCGACTCGGTCGTCCAGCCGTGCTCATGAGTACGGGACGGCAGCGGAGCGGTGGGGGATGCAGGGGAGGGCGGCGACATGATTCGATCGTGGTGTAATGTCGTTATGCAGCTCAACCCTTACGGTGAGTACGCGGTTCTTCTCGCCGCATCGCTCGCGAACGACTGGCCGAGCGACCGCGAGGGCGTCGTGGCGCGCACGTACGAATACGGCATGACCGCTGTGTACGCGCCCGGGGCGCCGTCCGACCTCGAGGCGACCCGGGCGGTGATCGATTCGTGGCTCGAAGTGGTCGATGCTGAGACGGCGGCGGAACGCGCGAGGCTGCTGAACCGGCTGATGGCGGCGGCGACGGCGTATCCCCGGCTGACCGACCACGACGGCGAATGGCACCTGCACTACCGCGACGACGATCAGCGCCTGCCGCAGGTGCTCCGCGCGGTCATCGCCGTCGGCACCGCGCTCCATGTGACGACGCGGGGGATGGGCCGTCTGTCGCGGTGCGCCGCCGGACGGTTTCCGGGCGACCCCTGCCGCAACGTCGTGGTCGACGTGACCCGTAACGGGCGGCAGCGCTACTGCTCGGTGCGCTGCGCGAATCGCGACGGGGTGCGTCGTCACCGGGCCAGGTCGGCGTTAGCGCATCCGGGGGCCTGACGGCAAACACCGGCGTCGGTCGAGGCCGCGGGTCACAGTGGAGGGATGCCTCATGCCCCCGCCCCCTTCCGGCAAGTCGAACCGCCCGAGGGCTTCGGGCTCGTCGTCGGCAACTGCCAGGCCGAGTCGATGCGCATCGTCCTCGACGCCCCCGACCGCCCGACGGTCCGGGTGCCTCCGGTTCACGAGATGGATGCCGCCGACGTCGAGCGCCTGCATGAACTGCTGCCCCGGGCCTCCTTCCTCGTCGCTCAGCCCGTGCGCGACGACTACCACGGCCTGCGCCTGGGCACGCGTCAGCTGGCGGCATCCCTCGCTCCGTCCGCGCCTCTGGTGACCTTCCCGGTCGTCCGCTACGCGGGGCTGCATCCGTTCCAGGCGGCGCTGCACGTCGACGGGATCGAAGAGGTGCCGCCGATCGTGGCCTACCACGACATCCGCACTCTCGCCGCGGCGGCCGGGCTTCCGACAATTCCGCGGCTGGACAGCCGGGCGGTGCGGCAGGTAGCGAGCGATTCGCTGGCCGAGCTGCGTCGTCGCGAGGAGTCGATCGACGTCGCCGTGTCGGATCTGCTGCGGCCCGCGTCGGCCGAACTGATGCGCACCGTCAATCACCCGGGCAACGTCGTGTGGCTGCCTCTCGCCGAGCGTGTGCTGGCGACCCTCGGCCTGCCGGGTGTTCCCACCGATCCGGGGCGGCCGTTGCTGAACGCGGTTCGGGCCCCGCTCGAGGAGTGGGTGGCCGACGCCTGGGAGCTCTCCGATCCGCCGCAGGGTTCGTGGATCGTCGACGGTGTCGAGGTCGATCCGAAACTGGTCGCCGAGGCCCACGCGGACTGGTACCGCGCACACCCCGACTTCGTCACCGCCGCGATCGTCCGACTCCGCGACGTGATCGGCCGCTGGCGAGGCTGACCGCGTCCGGCCCCCGCCCGGCGGGAGCGTGCTAGCGTTGAAACGTCCCTTCGGGGCTCGTGTGTCGTTCGCCTGGCTCACCGTCGAGCAGATCGTCCGACGCGATCACTGGTTCATCCAGCCCTCATCTTTTCTCCGCGCACCGTGCTGTGCGCGCTCGTTCTCAGGACATCGTGCTTTCAACTCTTTCTTCTTCCGCGCCTTCGCTCGTCTGGCGACAGGCGGATGCCGACTTCTTCGTCGCGACTCTCGACGGCCAGTACGCCGGATTCGTGACCACCGGTTCGATGCCGGCGACCTTCGACGCCGAGAGCGGCCACGGCGCCGACCTCGGCACCCACGCCTCGCCCGACGCGGCTGCTGCGGCCGTCGCCGAAGCAGCTCGGCCGGCGACCCTGCGCCGCGGTGCACGCGCGCCGCGGCGACGCACCCGCGGCGCGGGATCGCCTCAGCGCGTGCGCTCCTGACGGGTTCGCCGGCACTCCCGCAGCGCGCGCCACAGCTCGGTCCACTGCCGTGGCGTGAGGTCGCGCGGCAGGGCGTCGGGGGCGACCTCGGCACGGCGGCAGGCTCCGCGGGCGGTCGCGGCGCTCGCGCCGACCGACACCCGGAGGATGCCCGCAATGCCGTGCCCGCGCCCCGTGAACATCGTGCGTACGAACGACTCGTAGCTGCGACGTTCGGCTTCGGGAAGCAGCGGCGATGCTCGTCTCGTGATGGCGAGGATGCCGCCATCCACCGACGGGCGGGGGTCGAAGCCCCAGTTCGGCACGCGCCCGTGGAGGGCGAAGTCGAACCAGGGAGCGGTCTGCGCCGTCATCATGGTTCGGCCGCCCACCCCCGCTCTCTTCCGCGCAACCTCCCATTGCGTCACGAGCACCGCATGCTGCCAGCCGGGATCGGTGAGAAGGTGGCGCAGGATCGGTGTCGTCAGGTGGAACGGGATATTGCCGACGACGACCGGAGCATCCAGCCGTCGCCGTAACGCATCGTCGGCGATGACGGTGACCTCCGGAAGGGCGCGCGACAGTCGGCGCGCGCGATGCTCGTCGATCTCGATGGCAGTCAGTGCGCGGCCGGACGAAGCGAGAACGCGGGTGAGTGCACCGTCACCGGCGCCGAGCTCCAGGATCGGGCCGTCGGTGGCGGTGACGAGTGAGGAGATGGTGTCGAGGGTGGGGCGATGGGTCAGGAAGTTCTGGCCGAGTTCGTGGCGTCCGCCATGGCGGGAACGAGGCATGGGTGTGCTCCGATGTTCGAGGGGAGCACCCCGGGTGCGGGGAGGCAAGCAAGAGGCCCGTCCGAGGTGCAGAAGACATCTCGAAGGACGGCGCGGTCAGACCAGCGATGCCGTACGCGCCGTCAGGCGCGGCGGTCGCGGAACGTGAAGGTGCGCGCCATCACGGGCGCTGCAATTAAGTAACCCACCGATCCAGGCTAGCAGGCGGGGATCGGTCCACCGCGAGGTCCCACGTGAGCCGGGTTTCCCGACGGTATTGCCGGCCGAAGTGGGACCTCGGTCAAGAGGCCGGGGTCGGTCAGCCGAGATGCGGGGGATGAGCCTCGAGGTCGCGGGCCACCGTCGCGACGCCGCGGCGCATCTCGAGGTAGATCTGGCGGACGCTCGCGCGCTCGTTCAGCTCGGCGCGACGTACCCACTCGTCGATCGTGAGCCGGAGGACGAGCGCCATGGTCGAGACGGCCGCGCGAGCGGCGAGCACATCGGCGTCGGCCCCCGCCGCATCGACGGCGGCGTCGGTGAGCTGCTCGACCTCTTCAGCCTCATTGCGCAACGCGACGGCCAGGAGCGACGGCTCCGAACCGACGAGGCGGCGGATGCGCAGAGCGCGGATGTGCTCGTCGGGATGCGCGTCGAAGCGGTCGAGGAGCTTCAGCCAGCTGCGCTCGATGCCTTCGACCACGGAGGCTCCCGCACGTACGGCATCGATCGCGTCGCCGACGACGCGCGCCGAGTCGTCGGCGCTCGCGAACACGGCAGCCTCTTTCGTCGCGAAGTAGCGGAAGAAGGTGCGCTGCGACGTGCCTGCGCGGCGCGCGATGTCGTCCACCGTCGTGCCGTGCACTCCGTGCTGCTCGAAGAGGTCGAGGGCTGCGTCCGACAGCTCGCGCTGGGTCTCCTGACGTCGTCGCTCCCGGAGGCCCGCGGGATGCTCGTCAGCGACCGCGGCGGCCTGATCGCGTTCGCGCTCCATGAGATAAGTGTCGCACAGCGCCAATGTGGCAGAGACTGCCATAAGATCAGTGAGTGACACTCGAGCAGCAGCATCCCGAAACCTCCGCCATCCCGACATCGGCCCCTCCCCGCACGACATCCGTGCGCACCGGCCCCGTCATCGCCCTGCTCGTCGCATCGGCGTTCGTGGTCATCCTCAACGAGACGATCATGAGCGTCGCCCTGCCGCGGCTCATGGTCGACCTCGAGATCACCGCGGCGACTGCGCAGTGGCTCACCACCGGCTTCCTCCTGACGATGGCCGTCGTCATCCCGCTGACCGGCTATGTGCTGGCGCGATTCCCGATCCGCGGCGTCTTCTTCACGGCGATGTCGCTGTTCGCCGCCGGGACGCTCATCGCCGCGCTCGCGCCCGGCTTCGGCATGCTGCTCGCCGGACGCGTCGTGCAGGCGTCCGGCACGGCCATCATGATGCCGCTGCTGATGACGACCGTGCTGAACGTCGTCGAGCCCGCCCGTCGCGGACGGATGATGGGCGTCATCAGCATCGTGATCGCCGTCGCCCCGGCGATCGGCCCGACCGTGTCGGGTCTGATCCTGTCTGTGCTCGACTGGCGCTGGATGTTCTGGCTCGTGCTGCCGATCGCGCTGCTCGCGCTCGGCCTCGGCGCGATCTGGGTGCAGAACGTCACCGAGACGCGCGAGGCGCGCTTCGACGTCGGATCCGTCGTGCTCTCCGCTCTCGGCTTCGGCGGGCTGATCTTCGGGTTGAGCTCGATCGGGGAGTCGGCGACCGGCCACGCACCGGTGCCCGTCTGGATCCCGCTTGTCATCGGCGCCCTCTCGCTCGCCGCCTTCGTCACGCGTCAGCTGAAGCTGCAGCGCACCGACGCGGCCCTGCTCGACCTGCGGACGTTCCAGTCGCGGTCGTTCAGCCTCGCCGTCGTGCTGGTCGTGGTCGTGATGTCGGCTCTGTTCGGGTCGCTCATCCTGTTGCCGATCTACCTGCAGCAGGTTCTGGGGCTCGACACCCTGACGGTCGGCCTGATGCTGTTGCCCGGCGGTGTGCTCATGGGGCTCATCGCTCCCGTCGTCGGTGCGCTGTTCGACCGGTTCGGCCCGACGCCGCTCGTGATCCCGGGCATGATCGTCGCCGCCTCGGCGCTGTGGGGCATGACGACCTTCGGCGTCGGTACCCCGATCGCCTGGATCATCGCGGTGCACATGGGGCTCAACCTCGGCCTGGGCTGCGTCTTCACGCCGCTGCTCACCTCGGCGCTGGGATCGCTGCCGACGCGTCTCTACTCGCACGGCAGTGCGACGGTCAGCACGCTGCAGCAGGTCGCCGGTGCCGCGGGAACCGCGCTGTTCGTGACGCTGATGTCGGTCGGCGCAGCCGCGGCTGCGGAAGGCGGGGCGGATGCCGTCGCGGCGACCGCCTCGGGCGTGCACACGGCCTTCGTCACCGGCGCATGCATCGCCTCGGCGGCGGTGGTGCTGACGTTCTTCGTGCGCCGCCCGGCCCCCGTCGCGACGCCGGGGCGCTGACGGTCGCCGAGCCGACGCGAAAGGCGGTGACGCACGAAGCGTCACCGCCTTCTCGGTCGGGTCGAGGGATGAGGTCGATCAGCTCCGGGCGGTGACGGAGCGGAGGGCGTCGAGAACCCGCTCCTGCGTCATGCCGCGCTCGCGCAGAGCATCTGCCGCCGGAGCGGAGAGCCCGAACTCGTCGATGCCGACCACGGCGCCCGATGAGCCCACGATCTCGTGCCAGCCGAACGGCGACGCCGCCTCGACCGCGACTCGCGCGTGTAGCGACGGCGGCAGGACCGCGTCGCGGTACGCGGCGTCCTGTGCCAGGAACCACTCACGGCTCGGCATCGACACGACCCGGACCTGGAGGCCGGATGCGGCGGCCGCCTCGGCGGCCGACAGTGCGAGGCCGACCTCGCTCCCGGTCGCGATGATGACGGCGTCCGGAGCGGCGACGTCGCGCACGACGTAGCCGCCGCGGCGGACCCCGGCGCGTACGTCATCGATGGGAATGTCGAGCACCGGCACGCCTTGCCGGCCCAGCACGAGCCCGGCGGGGGAGTCCGCCTCGACGATCGCATGCCATGCCGCCACGGTCTCGTTCGCGTCGGCTGGGCGGACCACGGTGAAGCCGGGCATCGCGCGCAGGCTCGCCAGGTGCTCGATCGGCTGATGGGTGGGACCGTCCTGACCCAGCGCGACCGAATCGTGCGACCACAGGTAGGTCACCGGAAGTCCCATGAGCGCCGACAGGCGGATCGCGGGGCGCTGATAGTCGCTGAACACCAGGAACGTGCCGGCGAAGACGCGCCAACCGCCGGCGAGGGCGATGCCGTTCATCGCGGCACCCATCGCGTGCTCGCGGACGCCCCAGTGGATGTTGCGGCCCGCTCGCGTTCCCAGGCCCGTCTCCTCGGGCAGGAACGATCCGCCCGCGTGGATCTCGGTGCGGTTGGGCTCGGCGAGATCGGCCGATCCGCCCCACATCGCGGGTAGCGCCTGCGCGAGTGCCTGGATGGCGGCGCCCGAAGCGTCGCGCGTCGACACCTCCGTACCGGGGTCGAAGCGGGGGAGTCGCGTGTCGAGATCATCGGGCAGACGGCGCGCCCGGAAAGCGGCGTGCGCGTTGGCCCGAGCGGGATCCGATGCCTGCCACCGCGAGTAGGCCTCGTCCCATGCCTCGTGCAGACGCGCACCGCGCGCTCGCGCGGCGCGCGAACGGCGCAGGACCGCCTCGCTCACGTCGAAGGGCGCAGCCTGCGTGCCGAGCGCGTCGCGCAGCAGTCCGATCTCGGCCGCCCCCAGCGGGGCGCCGTGGGATGCCGCGGTGTTGAGGGCTCCGGGCGAGGGATACGCGATCTGCGACTTCAGGATGACCAGGCGCGGCTTGCCGACGGGGTTCGGCGCGCCCAGGACGCGGTCGAGCTCGTCGACGTCGACGTCGCCGTTCGTGGCCAGCTCGATCCGCTCGACGTGCCACCCCTGGGCGCGGAAGCGGGCGCCCACGTCCTCCGACGAGGTCAGACGCGTGTCGCCCTCGATCTGGATGTCGTTGTCGTCGTACACGACGGTGAGGTTGTCGAGTCCATGACGGCCTGCGAGGGCCCCGGCTTCGTACGAGATGCCCTCCTGCAGGTCGCCATCCGAGGCGAGGACCCACACGTGCCGGTCGAACGGCGATGCGCCCCGCGGCGCGTCGGGGTCGAAGGTCGACCGCTCGTGCACCAGGCCCATGGCCATGCCGACGGCGGTGGCCAGGCCCTGCCCGAGCGGCCCGGTCGTCGTCTCGACCCCGGCGGTGTGGCCGAGTTCGGGGTGGCCCGGGGTTCGCGAGCCGAGCGTGCGGAAAGCGCGGAGGTCGTCGATCGTGACGTCGTACCCGGTGAGGAAGAGCTGCGTGTACAGCAGGATGCTCGCGTGCCCGCACGACAGCACGAACCGGTCACGACCCTGCCACTCCGGGTCGGCGGGGTCGTGCTCGATGTGCCGTTGGAAGAGCGCGGTCGCAATCGGGGCGAGGGCGATCGCCGTGCCCGGGTGTCCGGATCGAGCGGCCTCCACGGCATCCGCAGCGAGCAGGCGGGCGGCGACGACGACGTCATGCTCGGTGACTTCGGTGGTATCCGGGATGGTGGCCGGTGCGGCGGGCGTCGAGATCAAATTCTCCATAGTCATCATGATGTCATAATGACTCTGAGGTGCAATCTTGCAGGAAAGCTCAGTTTCAGGCATGATCGACGTCGGATTAGTCATGACGTCATAATGACGCGAGTCAGCAAGGAGGCGACCGATGGTGACAGCGACCGGAACCGCGAAGTACCGGGCCGTCCACGACGAACTCCTGCGACGCATCCGCGAGATGGCCGTCGGCGACCGGCTGCCGTCCGAGCCCGAGCTGTGCGAGGAGTTCGAGGTGAGCCGCATCACCCTGCGCAAGGCCGTCGACGGGCTCGTGCAGGACGGATGGCTTGCTCGCGAGCACGGCCGCGGCACGTTCGTCACCGAGCCGGTTGCGGGCGACCACTACCCGGAGCACTTCGCCGACGTCGTCACCGGGTTCCACCGTCAGCAGACGAGTGCGGGCAACGTCGTCACGACCCGCGTGCTCCGTCAGGAGCTCGTGCCCGCCGGCGCCCAGGTGGCCCGCCTCCTCGAACTCGAGGAGGGGGAGGGCGTGGTCGAGCTCGTCCGTCTGCGCTACGTCAACGGCCAGCTCCACCAGCACGTGTTCACGTGGGTTCCGCACGCCCGGTACCCCGGGGTGTACACCGGTGACTTCTCGGATCAGTCGCTTTACGCCTTCCTGCAGGAGCAGTACGGCGTCAGTCTCGTCCGCAACGACATGACGGTGCGCGTCGACGAGGCGGCGCCGGACGTGGCGTTGAACCTCGGGGTGAGCGCCGGCCTGCGGCTGCTCACCATCGATTCCCTCGTGTTCGACGCCGACGGCACCCCGGTCGCCTTCGGCACGGCACGCCACGCTCCGGAGAACAGCGAGATCTCCCTCACGCTCCATGGCCCTCGGCCCGGCGTCTGACCGGAAGGACCCCATGCTCATCGAACAGCTCAGCGACGACCGCATCCAGTTCGCGACCGACCTCGACGGATGGCGCACGGCCATCGAGACGGTCAGCCGACCGCTTCTCGATGACGGCTCCATCACGCGCTCGTACATCGACGCGATGATCGAGTCGATCGCCGGCGGCGGCACCTACATCGATCTCGGGTTCGGCATCGCGCTGGCCCACACCCGCCCCGAGAAGGGTGTCGTGCGCACGGGGCTCTCCGCGCTCTGGGTCGACCCCGCCGTTCTGCTCAACGACGAAGAGGCCCACCCCATCACCCTCTTCTTCTGCCTGGCGGCGACCGACACCGAGTCGCATCTCTCGACGATGTCGGAGCTCGCCCGACTGCTCAGCGACGACCGCGCCCGTGCAGTTCTGCTTTCCGCCCGAACCACAGCCGACGTCCGCGCGGCCCTCACGACAGGAGTCATCCGATGACCAAGTTTCTCGCCGTCTGCAGCTCCGGCCTCGGCAGCAGCTTCATGGTGCACATGAACATCGAGAAGGTGCTGAAGGAGCTGGGAGTCTCCGGCATCACCGTCGATCACGCCGACCTCGGCTCGGTCGCCCGGGGCGACGCCGACACCATCTTCGTCGGCCGCGACATCGCCGAGGCCGCGAGCGGCCTCGGCGACGACGTCGTCGCGCTCGACAGCATCATCGACCTCGCGGAGCTCCGGACGAAGGTCGATGAGGCCGTCAAGCGGCACTCCTGACCCGACCCGACCCTCCCGCCCTCCACCCGACGCTTTCACCGACGAAAGGAGCATCCGCGATGGATGCTGTCATCGATGTCCTGCTCGACATCTTCACCCAGCCGGCGGTCATCGTCGCGCTCATCGCCCTGATCGGTCTCGCCGTGCAGGGGAAGTCGTTCAGCGACGTCCTCAAGGGCACGATCCGCACCCTGGTCGGCTTCCTCGTGCTGGCCGCCGGCGCCGGCGTCGTGGTCGGCTCGCTCGATCCGTTCGGTGCGATGTTCCAGCACGCGTTCAACGTGCAGGGCGTCGTCCCCAACAACGAGGCCATCGTCGCCCAGGTGCTGCTCGACTACGGCTCCGCCGCCGCGCTCATCTTCTTCTTCGGCATGATCGTCAACATCGTGCTGGCGGCGACCACACGCTTCAAGTACATCTACCTGTCGGGTCACGTCGCGTTCTACATCGCGGCGATGTTCGCCGTCATCCTCGGGGTCGCCGGCTTCGAGCCGTGGGCCGTCGTGCTCTGGGGGTCGATCGCACAGGGCATCTACATGGTGGTCTCGCCTGCTCTCGTCCAGCCCTTCATGCGCCGCGTGACCGGCAGCGATGACGTCGCCCTCGGGCACACCGGCGGCGCCGGCGTCGCCCTCAGCGGTCTCGTCGCCCTGATCACCCGAGGCAAGGGACGTTCGAAGTCGACCGAGGAGATCTCGTTCCCCAGCGGGCTCGGCTTCCTCCGCGACACGACCGTGATCGTCGCGCTCTCGATGGCCGTGATCTACATCATCGTCGGGCTGTTCGCGGGGGCCGCGTACATCGAGGGGGAGCTGTCGAACGGACAGAACTTCATCGTCTTCCTCGCTCTGCAGGCCGCGACGTTCTCGGCCGGCGTCTTCATCATCCTCGCCGGCGTGCGCGTCGTGCTCGCCGAGATCGTGCCCGCCTTCAAGGGCATCTCCGAGAAGCTCGTGAAGAACGCCAAGCCCGCGCTCGACGTGCCGATCGTCTTCCCCTTCGCTCCTAACGCGGTGCTCATCGGGTTCCTCGCGAGCTTCGTCGGCGGCATCGTCGGCATGCTCGGGATGGCAGCGCTCGGCACAGCGATCATCATCCCCGGCGTCGTGGCGCACTTCATGACGGGTGCCGCCTCGGGCGTGATCGGCAACGCCGTCGGCGGTCGCCGGGGCGCCGTCCTCGGAGCCTTCGCCAACGGCGTGGCGATCACCTTCCTGCCGCTGTTCCTGCTGCCGGTCCTCGGCGACATCGGGTTCTCGAACTCGACCTTCTCCGACTCGGACTACGGCGTCTTCGGCCTGATCCTCGGTGGCGTCTCCGGTGCCGGCGGGCAGATCGCCGTCATCGTCGCGCTCGCTGTCGCCCTCGTCGCGCTCTACGGCACGACCTTCGCCCTGCGCGGTCGCGACCGGCGGAAGGCGGCGGAAGCCGAGGCCGACGCGACTCCGGCCCCCGCAGCCACGTCCCGCTGAACCGAATCGATGCCGCCGGGGTCCGCCCCGGCGGCATCCTCCTCCCTGGAGCCTCCTGTGACCGCCATCACTCCGAGTGCCGTGCTGTTCGACTGCGACGGCGTGCTCGTCGACTCGCTCGAGGCCGCCGCCACCGCCTGGGACGCCTGGGCGACGCGGTACGCCCCGGGGTTCGACTTCCGCACGCAGATCGAGCACGGGGTGCGCGCCACCGACACCGTCGCGACGCTCGTGGCGGCAGGGCTGCGCGACGAGGCCGTCGCCGCTCTCGATGAGGCGGAGGTCGCATCTGCCGCGCTGACGGAGCCGATCCCCGGCTCGGTCGCCCTGACCTCGCGCATCCCGTCGGGGATGTGGGCCGTGGTGACCTCGGCCACGCGCGAGCTGGCGCGCCGGCGACTCGCGGCCGCACGGCATCCCGTCCCGTCCGCGCTCGTTGCGGCGGAGGACGTCGGTCGCGGTAAGCCCGACCCTGAGCCCTACCTCGCCGGCGCCGCGCAGCTCGGCGTCGACATTGCGCGATGCGTCGTGTTCGAGGATGCCGAGGCCGGCGTGCGTTCGGCTCGCGCCGCCGGAGCGGGATGGGTCGTCGGCGTGGGGGACCATCTCGGTACCGCCGTCGTCGACGCCCGGATCGACGACCTCCGCTCCGCCGAGTGGCGAGACGGCAGCTTGCACCTGCGGGGGTGACGGCTTCGTCCGTCGAGCCGACGCGAAAGGCGGTGACGCGCGAAGCGTCACCGCCTTTTCGGTCGGCTCGAGGGCTTACCGCGCGGAGGTCCGCACGAGCATCTTGCCGGTGTTGGCGCCGCGCATCATCGCGAGGAAGGCGTCGACGGTGTTCTCGATGCCGTCGACGATGGTCTCGTCGTAGGCGATCTTGCCCTCGGCGAACCAGGCGGTCATCTTCTCGGTGAACTCCGGCGCCAGGTGGAGGTAGGCGGCCAGCGTGAAGCCGGTCGCGGTGAGACCGCGGGTGATCATGTTGGCCATGTTGTCGGGCCCAGGGGTCTTCTCGGTGGTGTTGTAGCCCGTGATCGCGCCGCAGAGCGCCAGGCGTCCGCCGGTGTTCATGACGTCGAGCGCGGCCTCGAGGTGGTCACCGCCCACGTTGTCGAAGAACACGTCGACGCCGTCGGGAGCATGCGCGGCGAGCTGCTCGCGGACGGGGGCGTCCTTGTAGTTGAAGGCTGCGTCGTAGCCGTACTTCTCGGTGAGCAGGGCGACCTTCTCGGCGGAGCCCGCCGAGCCGATGACGCGGCCCGCGCCGAGGAGCTTCGCGATCTGGCCGACGGCGGTGCCGACGGCTCCGGCCGCTCCCGAGACGAACACGGTGTCACCCGGCTTCATGTGCGCGATCGCGGTGAGTCCGACGTAGGCGGTCAGGCCCGTCATCCCGAGGATGTGCAGCCGCACCGACAGGGGCAGGCCCGGCACCTCGGGGACGGCGCGGAACGTCGAGGCGTCGGCCTGCACGACATCCGACCACCCGTGCTGATGCAGCACGACGGTGCCCACGGGCAGGTCGTCCGACGCGCTCGCCACGACGCGGCCGATCGCGCCGCCGGCGATCACGTCGCCGAGGGCGTACGGGGGGACGTAGCTGCGGACGTCGTTCATACGTCCGCGCATGTACGGGTCGACGGAGACGAACTCGTTGACCACGCGCACCTCGCCCGGCGCGGGATCGCTCAGCTCGACGCGCTCGATCGAGAAGTCCTCGGGCGTCGGCCAGCCCTGGGGGCGGCGTGCGAGACGGACCTGCGTGCTGGTTCCGTGGGTCATGTGTTTCTCCTTCGTGAGGGGTCGGTGACGGATGCCGCGATGCTCGGTCGGAGTCGCGGACAGGGGTGGCGCGCTACGGCGGGTCAGAGTGCGATGCCGAGCGCGAGCGCGAGGACGCCGAGGGCGGGGACCACGCCCTGCTTGAGGGCGGCGGAGGCCTTGGAGGGGTCGGAGAGGACGAGCACCAGGCTGGCCGCGACCATGGAACCAGCCCCGGTGAAGACGAGCGTCGCGCCGACCGGGAGGTTCCCGGCGATGACGACGACGATGCCGACGAACACCGCGATGGCGAGGAACAGGTTGTAGAAGCCCTGATTGAAGGCGAGCGCCTTCTGGGCCTCGGCCTGCGCTGCCGTTCCGGTGCCGAACGTCTTGCGTGCCCGTTCGCTCGTCCAGGCGATGGACTCGAGGTAGAAGATGAAGACGTGGATGAGCGCTGCGAGGCCCGCGAGCGCAAGACCGGCGATGATCATGAGCTGTTCCCTTCCGGCGGTGGACACCGCAGTTTCTGTATCGCTTGGTTCAATATATACTGAACTGAACGATACACAAAAGGGGGCGCGGCGCATGGGCCGAACGCAGAGCTACGACCGCGACGACGTCGTCCGCGCGGCGCGGAGCGTCTTCTGGGAGCAGGGCTACGAGGGCGCGCCGCTGCCCGAGCTCGAGCGCGTCACGGGTCTGAACCGATCGAGCATCTACCACGCGTTCGGCTCGAAGCGGGGCCTCTTCGATGCCGCCGTCGAGAGCTATCTCGACGAGATCATCCGACCGCGGCTGGCGCCGCTGATCGGCGAGGACGTGACTCCGGCGGCGCTGGAGGAGTACCTCGATGGACTGCGTGGCGCGCTTCGACAGCCGAGCTCGCTGCCGGCGTCGAGTGGGTGCCTGCTCGTGAACACGGCGGCGGCCCCCATCGGGCGGGACGAAGCCGTCGCGCAGGTGATCGCCGGGTACCGCGCCGAGCTGCGCGCGGCCTTCGGCCGGGGCGTCGCCGCACGCCGTCCCGATCTCGACGGGACCGAGGTCGCCGTCCTCGCCGATGCGTGCACCGGGCTGGTCGTCTCGGCCTTCGCCCTCGCCCGCGTGGATGCCGCCGGCGCGGCGGACGCTGTCGGCACGGCGATCGCGCTCGTCACGGGGTCGCCGCAGCCCTGACGCCGCAAGGCGGGTCCGCAGGGCGTCGGCCGGTGATCCGCTTTACGCCCCTCCCTTGACTTTTGGCAAGCGTTCGCGCCGAGTTTCGGCCGAGACCTACCGTGAGCCCGTGGAGCACAGCGATCAGTACACCTTCGACAACCCGGTGACCCGATACGACCGGGTCGAGCCGCCCGTCCAGCACCAGCCCGAGCCCGGCGTCCAGGCCGACATGCAGCCGGTTCCCGACCTCGGTGAAGCGACCTATCGCGGCTCCGGGCGGCTGTTCGGTCGCAAAGCCCTCATCACCGGCGGCGACTCCGGCATCGGCGGCGCGACGGCGATCGCCTTCGCCCGCGAGGGCGCCGACGTCGTGATCGTCCACCTGCCGGCCGAGCAGCGCGACGCCGACCGCATCCTCGGCCTCATCGCCGACGCCGGTGTGCGCGGGCACGCCATCGCCGCCGATATCTCGACCGCCGAGGCATGTCGCGCGCTCGTCGCAGAGGCCGCCGACTTCCTCGGCGGCATCGACATCCTGGTGAACAACGCGGGCAAGCAGGTCGCCGTCGAGCGGCTCGAGGACCTGTCGGACGAGCAGTTCGCGGCCACTTTCCACACCAACGTCTTCGCGAACTTCTGGATCACGAAGGCCGCTCTGCCGCACCTTCCGGCGGGTGCCTCGATCATCAACACCGCCTCGCTCGAGGCGTACAAGCCCGCCCCCGACCGCGTCGACTACGCCGCGACGAAGGCCGCGATCAACAACCTCTCGAAGGGCCTCGCACAGCAGCTCGCACCGCGCGGCATCCGGGTCAACGTCGTCGCCCCCGGTCCTACGTGGTCGGCGCTGCAGGTGAGCGACGGCGTCTCGGACGAGCAGATGCGGGCCTTCGACGACGAGAGCACCTACCAGCGAGCCGGGCAACCGGCCGAGATCGCCCCCGCCTTCGTCTTCCTCGCCTCAGCCGAGTCGAGCTACGTCTCGGGCGAGACGCTCAACGTCAACGGAGGCATGGTCACCCCGTGAGCGACAACCCATTCGCGGTCGTCTCGCTCCGCGGAGACGTACCGCAGCTCGATGACGCACCAGAGGACGCCATCGGCCCCTTCCGCCAGGTCGCGGTCGACGCGGCTCTCGGTGCTGACGGTCTGATCGAGGCCATCGCCGACGCCGAGATCACCACGCCGTGGATCCTCGTGGCCGGCCCTGACGATCAGGGGCTCGCGGAAGACCTCATGGACCGCATCCTCGACGGAGCGCTCGGTGTCTTCGGTCTCGCCGGAGCGGTGCTCGACGCCGCCGAGATTCCCGAGGGCATCCGTGCGCACGAAGTGCCTGCAGCGCTCGCGACAGACGACCTCGCAGCAGCGGTCCGACGCCTGGCGGCCGACATCGCCGCCTGGGGCCCGCGCGTTCCCGAGTCGTGGGCGCGGATCATCGCCTCGTCGCGGACGGATGTCGCCATGCGCGCCACCCTCTCTCGCCGAGCGCTCGTCGACGACCCGGCGTACCATCCGCGAGCGCTCACCCCCGAGCAGCTCGCCCTCCTGCGCGACGTGGCGCGCCGAATCGTGCCCCAGGGCGACGGACCCGCGATCGATCTCGCTGCTCGTCTCGATCGCATGGTCGAGGCGGGGGAGAGCGACGGCTGGCGCCCCACCGGCATGTCGACCGACGTCGAGGCGTATCGCGCCGGGCTCGACGCGCTCGCCGCGATCTGGATGCGCGGGCCCGCCGCCCAGGATGCCGTCATCCGACGGGTGATCGACGGCGACGCCCCCTCGGGCTCCGTCCTCACCCCCGATCAGCTGAGCCTGTGGTTCGAGGATGCCCGCAACGATCTCGCGCGTGTCTGGCTGTCGCACCCGGCGTCGCTGGCGCGCGTGGGCTACACCGGCTTCGCGACCGGGGGCACCGGGCCGGAGCCCGCCGGCTACCTCGTGCTCGCAGCGGGCGAGCGCGAGGAATGGGAACCGGAAGAACTCGGCCGCCTCGGCGCCGCGGAAGGACGTACCGAATGAACCTCTCCGGGATGCGCCGGTACGACCTCGACGAGGTCGTGGATGTCGTCGTCGTGGGCACGGGGGCCGGCGGCGGGCCACTGCTCAGCAGGCTCGCGGCACGCGGACTGCGCGTGGTCGCGCTCGAGGCGGGACCGAACCTCGAGATGGACGAGTTCACCCCGGACGAGCGCGAGGCGACCCGCATCAACTGGATGTCCGACCGGTTCAGCGGCGGCGACACCCCCACGGCCTTCGGCCCGAACAACAGCGGCTGGGGCGTCGGCGGTGGGACGCTGCACTGGGGTGCGTTCACGCCCCGACCCGACCGCCGCGATCTTTCGTTGCGCAGCGAGACGGGACAGGGGCGAGACTGGCCGATCGAGTACGACGAGCTCATCCGTTACATCGTCGAGGTCGAGCGAGTCATCGGAGTCAGCGGGCCGACCCCCTACCCGTGGGATCCGCAGCGCGAGTACCTCGACGGTCCGACCCGCCGCAACGCCCCGGCAGATCTCGTGCTGCGAGGGTGCGAGCACCTGGGCATCACGGCGACCGATGCGCCTGCAGCCATCATCACCCGCGACCGCGAGCAGCCGCACTACGGTCAGCGCAAGGCCAGCATCGACGTCGGCGGCATCCACCAGGGCGACCGCTTCGGCTACAAGGCGACGACGGCGATCACCTATCTGCCCGTCGCCGTGGCGCACGGCGCCGAGATCCGTCCCGACTCGATGGTGCACCGTATCGAGCAGGATGCCGCGGGACGGGTCACCGGCGTCGTCTACCTGCACGACGGAGCCGAGTACCGACAGCGCTGCGCGGCCCTCGTGCTCGCGGGCGGCGGTATCGAGACCCCGCGGCTGCTGCTGAACACCGGGCTCGCGAACTCCAGCGGCCAGGTGGGACGGAACTT
The DNA here is from genome assembly GCF_000509385.1 of Microbacterium sp. TS-1. Classification (NCBI taxonomy): domain Bacteria; kingdom Bacillati; phylum Actinomycetota; class Actinomycetes; order Micrococcales; family Microbacteriaceae; genus Microbacterium; species Microbacterium sp. TS-1. The sequence continues at coordinate 200,270 of NZ_BASQ01000002.1, read as the reverse complement.
CCTCGCCCACGGCGCCGTACAGGTGTGGGGGCGGTTCGACGAGAGCATCCGCGGCTACCGCGGCTACCCCTCCGCGGCGATCACGGAGGACTTCGTGCGTCCCGACGGCGCCGACTTCGCGGGCGGCTACCTCATCCAGAGCCTGGGCGTCATGCCCCTGACCTATGCGACCTCGCTCGTGCGCGGCGGTTCGCTCTGGGGACAAGACCTCATGGACGCCCTCGACGCCTGGCAGTTCTCGGCGGGCATCGGGATCAACGGCGAGTGTCTTCCGTCGGACGACAATAGGCTGATCCTCTCGGATGAGACCGACGAATGGGGCATCCCGCGCGCGGAGATCAGCTTCTCGCCCGGGCCGAACGAGAAGGCGATCGACGACCACGCCGTCGGTGTCATGACGCGGATCCTCGAGGCCGCCGGCGCACGCGAGACGCGAACGCTCGCGCGGACAGCCCACACGATGGGCACGTGCCGTATGAGCACCGATCCCGCTGACGGCGTCGTCGACCCGGACGGGCGGTCGCACGACATCCCCAACATGTGGATCTGCGACAACTCGACGTTCCCGAGTGCGCTGTCGGCGAATCCGGGCCTGACGCAGATGGCGCTGTCGCTGCGCACGGCGGACCGTCTGCTCGCGTCGGTGTGATCGGCGGGAAGACGGAGGAAGGGCGGATGCCGCGCGTTGCGGCATCCGCCCCTTCTCATGTCGCCTGCTCGATCAGACCTTGGCGAGCTGCTTCTCGCGCTTGCGAGCCACGACGCGACCCCGCACCGAGACGATCAGCACGAGCGCGAGGAGCGCGTAGAGCACGATCGTGATCGGGCTCTGGACGAGCACGGAGAAGTCGCCGTTCGAGCTCATCGCGGCGTCGCGGAGGCTGGTCTCGGCCAGCGGTCCCAGCACCATGCCGATGATCAGCGGCGCGAGCGGGAAGTCGAGGGCGCGCATGAGGAACCCGAGCAGCCCGATGCCGAGCAGCATCAGCAGGTCGAAGGTCGAGCCCGAGGTCGCGTAGATGCCCAGACCGCAGAACACGGTGATGCCCGCGTAGAGGTAGGGACGCGGGATCAGCAGCAGCTTCGCCCACAGCATCGCGAACGGGAGGTTGAGGATCAGCAGCACGATCATCGCGATGAAGAAGCTCGCCAGCAGCGACCACACCAGGTCGGGTGCCCGGTCGAACAGCAGCGGGCCGGGCTGCAGGCCGTACTGGCGGAAGGCGGCCAGCATGATCGCGGCCGTCGCCGAGATCGGCAGCCCGAGTGCGAGGAGCGCGCCCATCGCCATGCCGGTCGTGGAGTTGCCGGCCGCCTCCGGCGCAGCGAGGCCACGGATGGCGCCCCTGCCGAACTGCGGGTCCTTGCGCCGCGCGTCGAGCCGCTTCTCGAGGCCGTAGGCGAGGAAGGTCGGGATCTCCGAACCGCCGGCGGGCACGACGCCGAATGGCAGACCGATCGCGGTGCCGCGTGCCCAGGCGGGCGCGGCTTCCTTCAGCTCGCGGCGCGACAGCCAGGGCCGCCCCGTCGGCTTGATGAGCGCCTTGTTCGAGGTATGCCGTTCGAGGCAGGCGACGTAGATGACCTCACCGAGGGCGAGGATCGCGACCGTCACCGTGACGAGGGAGATGCCGTCGAACAGGTTGGGGGAGTCCATCGTGAAGCGCGGAGCGCCCGAGACGCCGTCGATGCCGATGACGGCGATGCCGAGGCCGATGAACAGGGCGGTGAGGCCCTTGACGGCGTTGTCGGTGACGACCGACGACGTCGCCGCGAACGCGAAGACCGCGAGGGCGAAGAACTCCGCCGGACCGAACCTGCTCGAGAAGTCCGCGAGGGCCGGAGCGACGAAGACCACGACGACCGACGCCACGAAGCCGCCGATGAACGCGCCGATGGCCGCGGTCGCGAGCGCCTGCGCCGCGCGTCCGTTGAGCGCCATCTTGTGGCCCTCGAAGGTCGACGCGATCGCCGAGGCCTGGCCGGGCGTGTTCATGAGGATGCCCATGGTCGAGTCGCCGAACAGCCCGCCGAAGTACACGCCCGCGAACATGATGAAGGCAGCCGTCGGATCGAGCGAGAACGTGATCGGCAGCAGCAGGGCGACCGCCATCGACGAGCCGAGGCCGGGAAGAACGCCGACGGCCGTGCCGAGGAGGCATCCCACGAGCACCCACAGCAGGTTGGCGGGGGTCAGTGCGCCGGCGAAGCCCTCGCCGAGAAGCTGAAGCACATCCATGTCAGAACCCTCCGAGGATGCCGGACGGGAGCGGCATCCCGAGCACCATGTCGAAACCGATGTAGGCGATCGAGCTCACCGTGAGCCCCACGACGAGCCCGCCGAGGTGCCTCGTCGAGCCGAAGGCTCGCGCGACGCACCAGAAGAGGAGCCCCGCCGCGATGATCCAGCCCAGGATCTCGAGCAGGAACGCGAAGCCGAGGAACGACAGCACCACCCACAGCAGCGAACGCACGTCGACGCGGACCGGTCGGGCGGCACCGGAGTCGCCCGATTCGGCATCCGGTTCGTCGCCCCCGATGACGTCGGCGGCGACCGCTGCGATGTCGGGCCGTGCGGCGCTCGTCTCGCGCATCTCCTTCACCGCCGAGACGACGAGCGCCGCGGCGAAGATGTAGAGGCCTCCGGCGATGATGGCGGGGAAGAACTGCGGCCCGGGGAACACGGCGTTGGCCGGCACCTTCATCGTGAAGATCCCCACCACCAGATAGGTGGCGAAGGCGGCGATGATCACCGGCATCGTCAGCCCCTTGAGCAGGGCGGCGATGCCGGGGCCCGAGACGAGCCTCAGGCGATCGCCGACGACGGCCGAGGTCGCAGTCGGGTTCGGGGGGAACGTCATAGTCCCATCTCCTCGTACAGGTTCGTGATGCGCTTCTCCTCGTCGTCGAGGAACGCGGTCAGCTCGTCTCCGGTGATGATGCGCTCGGTCCAGCGGTAGCGCTCGATCGCGTCCTGCCACTCGGGAGTGGCGACCGAGTCGAGCACGAGCTCGGTCAACGCGGTCACATCGGCGTCATCGAGCCCCGAGGGTGCCGCGAGCATGCGCCAGTTCGACAGCGAGATGTCGTAGCCCTGCTCGGCGGCGGTGGGGATGTCGATGCCGTCGATCGGCTCGCTCGAGACGAGGGCGAGCGCGCGCAGCCGCCCCGCCTCGATCTGGTCGATGTTGTCGGGGTAACCGCCCGCTGCCGCTTTGGCCGTGCCGTTGAGGAGCGCCTGAATCGCCTCGCCGCCGCCGTCGGACGAGATGTATGTCGTGTCGACCGGGTCGACGCCCGCGGCCAGCGCCAGGTCGGTCACCACGAGCTGGTCGAACGACCCGCCGCCCGTCCACGGGATCGACTTCGGGTTCTCGCGCCAGGCGTTGACGAGATCGTCGAGGGTCTCGTACGGCGAGTCGGCCGGTACGACGATGACGTCGTACTCCTCCACGACAACTGCGAGCGGGGTCACATCGCCGAGCTTCGCGGCCGAGTCGAACTGGATCGTCGCCGCGAGAAGCCCGGTGCCGCCGACGAGCATGTTGCCCGGCTGACCGTCGAGCACCGAGACGTTGCCGAGGGCGATCGTCCCGCCCGCGCCCGGCATGTTCACCACCTGCACGTTGTTCACCAGGCCGTTGGCCTTCTGCGCCTGCTGCAGCTCACGAGCCACGCCGTCCCACCCGCCGCCGGCCGCTGCCGGGGCGATGATCGTCATCGAGGCATTGATCTCCTGGCCGGTGGCGGCCGAGGTGACCGAGCCGATCGCGGCGGTCGCAATGGCGGCCGCCGCGACGGCGCCCCCGATGATGCGGGCCGCGAGCGTGCGGCCGCGGTGCGCCGGGCGCGCGCCGGCGTCTGTCGCGCTATGCGTCATGATCACTCCATTCGCGCGGACATCGTCGTCTCCGCGAGATCGAATTAGGATGGCACTTCGCTGAGCCGCCCCCGAGCGTGGCGGGATTTGTTCTCATAGATGCGCACGGGCACGGCCCGACAGCGTCCGATCGCACGAGGAAGTGGACAGGATGCCGTTCACGGTGAGAGCGTCTGCCGCGCGTCTCGTGCTGCTCGTGCTCCCGTCGGTCGTGACGCTCGCGGCGCTGTCGGCCAGCGTGGCCATCTCCCTTGCGGCGCAGGAGCGCACGATCCGGGAGGCGACGACCGAACGCGTGCTCGAGGTGGCCTCGAGTCTCGCCGACCTTCCGGAGGTGCGCGAAGCCGTGGCCGGAGCGATGAGCGCGGGGTCGCCGAGCGTACTCGCCGACGCGGCCGATCTCGCGCCGGCGACCGCGATCCTGCAGCCGATCGCCGAGCTCGTGGGCGAGGCGGCCGGCGTCTACTACGTCGTCATCACCGACGACGAGGGCGTGCGGATCACCCACCCTCTCGCGTCCGAACGCGGCGTGCAGGTCGAGACCGCCAACGCTTCCGTGCTCGCGGGCGAGACGTTCGTCGGCACCGAAGTCGGCGCGTCGGGGCCGTCGCTGCGCGCCAAAGTGCCGGTGCGCGGCGCCGACGGAACGCCCATCGGGATGGTGGCTGTGGGGGTGCTCGAGTCGCAGATCGCCGGCGAGCTCGACGAGGCCGTCGGCGCCCTGCTGCCCTGGGCCATCGGTGCGCTCGTGGTCGCGACCTTGGCGAGTTCGATCCTGACCGCCGCAGTCGAGCGCCGGTTCCGCCGCCTGGATGTCATCGCGGCCGAGCACGCCCAGATGCGCCGCACCGCGACAGCGCTGCGCGAGCAGTCGCACGAGTTCAGCACCCGGCTGCATGTCATCCACGGCCTGTTGTCGCGCGGCGACACCGACGAGGCTCGCGGATACATCGAAGAGATCGCGAGCGTCCGCCGCCCCGTGGACCCGGGCGGCGACGAGGCAGGCGACGACCAGCCGGTGCTCGCCGCGATGATCCCGACGGTACGCGCCGAGCTGCAGGAGATCGGGGCTCGGGTGCGCTTCGACCTCGACCTCGGCCGCGGTTTCGACCGCGGTTTCGACATCGACGAGGGCATTGTGTCGGTCGTGTCGAACCTCTGCCGCAACGCGGCCGAGGCGGGCGCCGCGAACGTGGTCTGCTCGCTGCGGAATCATGGCTCGCGCATCGTGGGCTCGGTCGACGATGACGGTCCCGGAGTCGAGCCGCGCGTCGCACGGCGTATCTTCGCGGCCGGCTACTCCTCGAAGACCGACACGACGGGGCTCGGGCGCGGGCTGGGACTGGATGTCGTACGCCGGATCGTCACGGCCCGATCGGGGTCGGTCGAGGTCGGACGCTCGCCGCTCGGGGGAGCGCGATTCGCTTTCGAGCTGGAGGCTCCGCGATGACCGGACCGATCCGGGTCCTCGTCGTCGACGACGACCGCGGTGCGCGCGCCCTCCACGCCGGATTCGTCTCCGACACCCCGGGGTTCGTCGTCGTCGCGACCGCGGGCACCGGTGAAGCGGCTCTCGAACGCAGCCGGTCCGGCGTCGATCTGATGCTGCTCGACATGCGGTTGCCCGGCATCAGCGGGATCGAGGTGCTCCACCGGTTGCGTACTCTCGGTGACGACGGGCCCGACGTGCTGGTCATCAGCTCGTCGCAGGATCAGACCACCGTGCGTCAGGCTCTCGCGGCGCGTGTCGTCGGCTATCTCGTCAAGCCCTTCACGCAGGCCGCGCTGAGCGAGCGGCTGGAACGCTATGCGGCAGACCGCGAGCGGCGGCTCGTCACCGACGACCGCGACGCGCTTCTGGCGCAGGGCGAGATCGACCGGCTGCTGTCGACCGGCACCATCCGAACCACCCCGCCGGCGTCATCCGGATCGCACCGGCAAGCGGGACGGATGCCGGGTGGTGGCGACCACGACGCGCTGCCGAAAGGTCTCGCCGCGCCGACGCTCGCGCAGGTCATCGCCGCCCTCGACCCGGTCATCGCCCTGACCGGAGCCGAGGTCGCCACGGCCTGCGGCATCTCTCGCGCGACCGCGAACCGTTACCTGACGCACCTGGTCGAGACCGGCGTCATCCATCTCTCGCATCGCTACGGCAAGCGCGGCCGTCCGCAGGTGCTGTACCGGCTCGCCCCGTCGCCCGAGCGCTGAGCGTCGAGTCCTCACCGGATGCGTTTGTCACGTCGCCTGCCCCGGTGACGCGCCAGGGCGATGCGCGTAGCGTGCGGTGCATGGCCACCGTGACCGCGTGGGCGGCGGAGCTTCGACGACTCGACGCAGACGCGTGGGTCGACTACCTCGTCGAGCACTCCGGCCTGCCCGGTCCGCGGGCGAACACGACACTGGTCGCTGCGGCGGCGGAGGTGGCGGATGCCGGGGTCGTCGACGAGCTCGTGCGGGACGGCGGAGAGTTCCCGATGATGTGCGCGGCGGCGGCGGTCGCCCGGCGAGCGGCCCCGGGCCGGGATGCTCGAGCGCGGCTGTTCGCCGCCGATGACCGGTGGCGCGTACGCGAAGGAGTCGCGCTCGGTCTGCAGCTGCTCGGCGACGCCGACCCGGAGACCCTCGCGACGACCGTCCGGATGTGGGCGGATGACGACAGCCCGCTCGTGGTTCGAGCCGCGGTCGCCGCGATCTGCGAGCCACACGTGCTGCGGTCGCCCGAGATGGCGGCGATCGCCGTCGAGGTGTGCGCACGCGCGACCGAGCGACTGGTGGCGCGTCCCCAGGCCCGACGGCACGACAGCGCTGCCCGCACGCTGCGGCAGACGCTCGGCTACGCGTGGAGCGTCGCGGTGGCTGCGGATCCCGGACCCGGTCTGCTCGCGTTCGAGGCGCTCGACACCGCCGACCCCGACATCGCCTGGATCGTCCGCGAGAACGCGAGCAAGAAGCGGCTGGCGCGTCTGCTCTGACGGTGACGGGCGGCGCAGCATCGGACACCGCGATGGCGGGCGTAGCCTGAACGGATGAGCACGCCCGAGGTCTTGCGATACACCGCGTTCAGCACGCGACCCGAGGGCGGGAACCCCGCCGGCGTGGTCCTGGATGCAGGCGCCCTCGATGCCAGCGCCATGCAGCGCATCGCTGCCGACGTCGACTATGCCGAGACGGCCTTCGTCACCGGCTCGACCGCCGACGGCGCGCGCTCGGTCCGCTACTTCTCGCCCATCGCCGAGGTTCCGTTCTGCGGTCATGCGACGGTGGCCACGGCGGTCGCGCTCGCCGAGCGAGGCCAGGTCGCCGCCGACGGCGCGGTTCGATTCGACACCCCCGTCGGCGTCGTGTCGATCGCGGTCTCGCGCGACGACGACGGCATCCGTGCGTCCTTCACCAGCGTCGAGCCGTCGGTCCGCGACCTAGACGGCACCGATCTCGAGGCGATTCTCGACCTTCTCGGCCTGACGCGGGCAGACCTCGACCCCGCGCTGCCGCCGCGGCTCGCGAACACCGGCAACACGCATCCGGTCGTCGTCCTGGCGGATCAGAAGACCTTCGACGACTTCTCGTTCGATCCCGCCGCGGTTCGGGCGCTGCTCGACGACCGCGGGTGGCCCGCCACCATCACCGTCGCGTTCCGCGCGGCATCCGATCGTTTCCAGGCGCGCAATCTCTTCCCCGTCGGTCGCATCACGGAGGACCCGGCGACGGGGTCGGCGGCCGCATCTTTCGGCGCGTACCTGCGCGCTCTCGGCGCGGTCGAGGTTCCCGCGGTCGTGGTCATCGAGCAGGGGCGACATGTCGGACGACCGGGGGAGCTGACCGTCGACATCCCCGTCAGCGGTGGGATCACCGTCTCGGGGCACGCCGTCGCGATCGCCTGATCAGCTGAGCCTCGCCGCTGCGGTCACGGGCGGTCGGTGCGGATCTGCGCGTTGCGCCCTCCGAGCCACCAGACGAGCGGCCCGGCGATGGGGAAGACGAAGATCCCGATGATCCACAGCAGCTTGCCGCCACCGGTGTAACGGGGCGAGGCGAGGATCGAGATCAGGCTCGAGATGAACAGGATCGCCGCCAGGGCCGCGACCACGGCGAGCACCACGACGACGGATGTCGCAACTCCCGGCATCCAGTCGCGAGGCAGCCAGTCGTCGGACACGACGAGAATTCGCGCGGTTTCGATCATGCTTCCAGCCTCGCGGGGGGCGAGCTCGCTGTCGTGAGCCTGTCGACGGATTTCGCCTACCTCGCCAGGATGACGTTCAATCCGCGATGAGAGTGATCAGCGACATCGCCACGAACGCGACGACCGGCAGCATCAGGACGCCGAGCGCGACGCCGTTGAGTACGAGGTGGTCGCGAAGCAGAGCGAGGTATTCGCGCAGCAGAGCGCTCGGCCGGTAATAGCGGGCGGTGCGCGCGCCGATCGCGTGGCCCGGCATGCCGAGGGTCCGCAGAAGAGTGGCGGCGCGGAATGCGTGATAGTCGCTCGTCACCGCGAGCACCGGGCCCGTGATGCCGCGTTCGGTGAGGATCCGGCGGGTCAGCGTGAGGTTCTCTTCGGTCGTCCGGGATACATCCTCGATGAGCAGGCGTTGGGCGGGGGCGCCGAGCTCTGCGGCGTACTCCGCCATCGCGGCCGCCTCGCTCCGCGGCTCGTCTGCGCCCTGACCGCCCGAGATGACGAGCATCGCGCCGGGGGATCGCTGCAGGGTCTCCACGCCGAGCGCCACGCGTTGGGCGAGCAGCGGCGGCACGCTCCCGTCGCGGCGAAGGCCCGACCCGAGGGTGATGATCGCGGCCGGTGCTGCGCTGCGGCGCGCGATGCGCGCGTACACCGCCGACCAGCAGAGGTAGGCGACGAACCCCATCGCGACGTAGCCGATCGGACCGGCCAGCAGCAGGAGAATGACGGCGAGCTCGAACCATCCCGCCGTGACGGCGACGATGCCGAGGGCAAGGATGGCGAGAACGCCGATTCCGGCCAGGAGCGAGAGGCGGTTCGCCAGCGATCGTCCTTCGCGCTGCAGCATCACCACCCCGTTGGCGAGCAGGGCGACCCCCAGCCCGATCGCGGCGAGCAGAGGGACGATGAAGACCAGCAGGAGCCCGACGACGTCGTTCCCGGGAACGGCGAGCGTGGCGAGCGCCACCGTTAAGCCGAGGATGAAGGTCACTACAGCGGCGACGAGCGAGGTCGCCGCGAGCGTCAGGAGGACGCCCGGCAACATGCGGCGGGAGTCGCGGGCGGCGAGGAGTATCCCGAGCGCCGTGAAGAGGAGTGTGAAGAAGCCGGGCACGTCCTCAGCCTAGAGAGGGGGGATAAGACTACGTGTTCGACGCCGGGTCATCGCTGAGGGTCTCGGACTGCCGGAGAGACCGAGCCATCCGCCGCAGCGCTCGGAACGTCGTCAGCCTGTCGGTGTCATCGAGCCCTGACAGCATCCGCATCTCCACTCCGCGCACTGCGGCGGTGGCGGCGGCTAAGCGCTCGCGCCCGCGTTCGGTGAGCTCGGTCGGCAGCGCCTTGCCGGATGCGGGGGTGCTTGCACGCGTCACCTCGCCGTCGCGTTCGAGCGTCAGCAGCAGGACGTTCATGCTTTGGCGTGTGACGAACGTGCCGCGGGCGAGCTCGGAGTTTGAGAGCCCGGGGCGCTGGGCGAGGAGTTCGAGACACGAGTAGTGGGTGATGTTCATCCCGAGAGGGCGCAGAACGTCTTCCATCGCCGATCGCAGGGCGCTCGAGACCTCTTTCACGAGGTAGCCCATCGACGTCTCCAGGTCGATGCCATCGCCGTCTTGACTCATGTCAGTATTCTGACATACAGTTCAGTGTCAGAAAACTGACACGAGAGGACAGCCTTCATGCCCGTCACCGGACCCGACTTCATCTCCCTTCAGGTGCGCGACCTCGCGGCCGCTCAAGCCTTCTACGAGACCTTCCTCGGGCTCGAGCGCTCGCCGCAGGGCCCGCCGCACGCCGTCGTGTTCGCGACGACACCGATCGCCTTCGCCCTGCGGGACCCGATGCCCGGCGTCGATCTCGACGCAATCGAGCAGCCCGGTCTGGGCGTCGCGCTGTGGTTGCATGCGACCGGCGTGCAGGCTATCCACGACGAACTCCTCGCCGCCGGGCACCGGATCGTCTCGAAGCCTGTCGACGGGCCGTTCGGTCGCACCTTCACCTTCGCCGATCCCGACGGCTACCACGTCACGCTTCACGACCGGACCTGAGCGGCTGTTAGGTTCGCTGGGTGCAGAGTCTGTTCCAGCGAATCGCAGCGACTTCGGCGGCGACACCGTTCGGGGTGATCGTCGTACAGGCGATCGTGTGGGTCGGGATGTCGGCGATCTGGATTCCCTGGGCGCTCGACGGCGGCGACGTCATTCGTATCGTCCTCGCCGTCATCTCACCGTTGCTCGCGCTCTACTGGGTGGTGGCGCTGTTTTTCGGCATCCGTCGACGGCGGCTTGCGCGGACGTCTCGCGACGACTGATCCATTCGTCGCTGGCCGTCGGAGCATCCGTGTGATTGCATCGAACAGATGGATCTCTCGTGGATGTGGTTGTTGCTCATCGCGGCCGGAGCGGCGATGCAGGTCGTCTCGGTGCTCTGGTTCGAACGGCTTCGCCCGGGCATTCCCTACCCGATGTGGACATTCCCCACGCGGGAACCCGGTCGAGTGCGGGCCGTGCGCATCGTCGGGGTCGCCTTCATCATCTTCGGGTCGACCATGTTCGCCTCGTCGCTCTCGGGGCTGTGGTTTCTCGCGCCGATCGCTGTGGCGGTGGCATTCGTGCCGATGCTCGCCGCGATCTATCTCGTGAACGGCGGTTTTACCTCGAGCGGCGGGCAGCGAGCTCAGTCGGCATCATCGGCACCATCCGCGTCATCCGACTGATTGCGGCGACGCGCGTCGGCAGCGACACCCAGCACGATCCCGAGAGAGAGGCCGATCGCGCCGCCGAGCGCGATGTTGTCGAACGCGAGCATGCCGATCGCACTGCCGAGGGGAAGGCCGAGCGCGATTCCGATTGCGACCCCGTTCGCGCCACTGCTCGCGCGATCGCTATTGCTGGCTGAGCCGTCGTTCACGAGGCGCTCCGTCGTTGTCGGGAAACGAGAAATGGCTCAGGACTGGAGGTGCCTGAGCCATTTCTGTGGTCGGATGGGGTCAGTTCGCGGCGCGGTACGCCTCGATCACGGCTGCCGGAACACGGCCGCGCTCGTTGACGGTGTGACCGTTCGAACGCGCCCATTCACGGACGGCCGTCAGGTCGAGGTCGCTCTTGTTCGCGCGCGAGGAGCGCGAACGCGAAGGCGTGTTCGCGCGGATCGAACGAGCGACGTCGACGAACGGCGCCAGAGCCTTGTAGAACTTCTCGGCGTTGTCGTCCGAGAGGTCGATCTCGTAAGCGCGTCCCTCGATCGAGAACGTGATCTGCTTTCCTTCGCCGCTCTCGAGAACGGTTCCGTCGAGATCGTCGATGAGCTGGGTGATTTGTTTGCGGGCCATGGCTGACATATTAGCGGTTCGATCGCGTTACGCATCACCACTCGACAACACTATTTCGTGTCGTCCCCAGCAAAAGACTCAGGCCTTCTGTGCGCGCGCATTGGGAACGCAATGAGTCATCTGAAGACCGGCCACATCACGAGGACCGTTGTGCCCGAGATTGCGCAGTCGCTCGACCTCATCCTCGCTGAGTGTTTGGGACTGCAGGGGCGGCAGATCCTTGATTTCGTCCAGCGTGATTCCCAGGCCCTCGCCGACGCGACGGCCGAGGTCGTCCTCCACCATGTAGAAGTGCCAGAGCATCCGCTCCTGGACGGGACGAGCGGCCTGCCCGATCAGGTCGACGAAGTTCGCCACGAGGTCGTCGCGCTCCCAGTCCTCCATCAGCAGATAGCGTTGGCCGGCCTGCGTGTAGTCATTGGTCCGGGGAATCCGCTTGCGCGTCAGCCGTCCGACGATGTCCGGACCCTGCTCGTCGTGCGTGGGGTACCGGGCTTCGCGGAGCCCGCCGGTGATCGACGGCTCGTAGTTGACGTGGGCATTCTCGCCGCCGTTGTCGACGTAGTACGCCATCTGTCCATCGCGGAGGTTCGTGGCCACCGAGGCGTTCTTCGGTGAATTGACCGGCAGCTGGAGGTAATTCGGCCCGACGCGGTAACGCTGGGTGTCGGAGTACGAGAACGTGCGCCCCACGAGCATCTTGTCGTCGGAGAAGTCCAGGCCATCGACGAGGACGCCGGTGCCGAACGAGATCTGCTCGTTCTCGGCGAAGAAGTTCGACACGTTCCGATTGAGCACCATCTTGCCGACGGCGCGCGGCGGGAACTCGTTCTCGGGCCACACCTTCGTGTCGTCGAGCGGGTCGAAATCGAGCTCGGGATGGTCGTGGTCGTCCATCATCTGCACTCGCAGCTCCCATTCGGGATACTCGCCGCGCTCGATCGCCTCGTACATATCGCGGGACGCGTGGCCGAGATCACCGGCTTGCACGGCGGCGGCATCCGCTTCGGTCATCGAGCTGACGCCGACGGAGGGAATCCAGTGGTACTTCACGAGCTTCGTCTCGCCCTGCTCATTGACCCATTTGTAGGTGTTCACCCCGAAACCCTGCTGGGTGCGATAGTTCGCCGGGATGCCGCGGGGGCTGAAGAGGTTCACGAGCATGTGCATCGACTCGGGCGTCTGCGACATGAAGTCGAAGATGCGCGCCGGTTCCTGCCGGAAGGTGACCGGGTCGGGCTTGAGCGAGTGGATGACGTCGGGGAACTTGATGGCGTCGCGGATGAAGAAGACGCCGAGGTTGTTGCCCACGAGGTCCCAGTTGCCGTCTTCGGTGTAGAACTTCACGGCGAACCCGCGCGGGTCGCGCGCCGCCTCCGACGAATCACGCCCGCCGATGACGGTCGAGAAGCGGACGGCGAGGTCGGTGCGCTTGCCCGGCTCCTGGAAGAGCTTCGCGCGCGTGAACTGCGCGATGGGCTCGTCGCCCCACATGCCGGTCGCCTCGAAGTAGCCGAAAGCGACGAAGCCGCGCGCGTGCACGACCCGTTCGGGGATGCGCTCGCGGTCGAAGTGGCTGATCTTCTCGAGGAAGTGGTAGTTCTCAAGCGTCGCGGGTCCGCGCGCTCCGACCGTCCGCTGGTTCTGGTTGTCGTAGACGGGGTGTCCCTGTCGCGTGGTCAGCTCGGGGCGCTCGTCGCCCTCTGCCGGACCCTGGCTCGATACATCGGTCATCGCGTCCTCCGTATGGTTCGCATCGTGTGGGGATGCGGCCGACGCTACGGGGGAGCGGATGCGGGTGGAAGGGGGTTGCGGGGGCTCACCGTCCGTCGACTCGCCACGAATCGTGGATGCCAGGCCTCCCACATACGCAGGTTCTGGCGAGTCGGCAGATGACGATCAGGTGGTGGGCCCCGTGGGGCTCGAACCCACGACCCGCGGATTAAAAGTCCGATGCTCTACCGACTGAGCTAGAGGCCCTGAGCTTCCCAGCTTAGTAGCCGCGGGCGAGGACCCGAACCGTCAGGCCTCCGGCGCCCGCCGACATCCCGACCCGCCGACATCCGTCCGGGCACGACAAAGCCGCCGGTGTGCTCGCACCGGCGGCTTCGCCTCGGCCACGGAGATACCGAGGCCGTGCCGCGGGAACCCCTCACCGCGGCTGTTCGGGTCACATCGGGGGCATCAGCACCGTGTCGATGAGGTAGACCGTGGCGTTGGCCGTCTCGACGCCACCGCAGATGACCGCGGCGCTGTCGTTGACCATGATGTTGTCGCCCGAGCCGGTGACGGTCAGGTCGGCACCGTTGACGGTGGTGTGGGTGCCGTCGATCTCGTCGGGCGCGATCTGGCCGGGCACGACGTGGTAGGTGAGGATCGACGTGAGGGTCGCCGAGTCGGTCTTCAGCGACTCGATGGTGGCGGGGTCGATCTTCGCGAAAGCGTCGTCGACGGGAGCGAAGACGGTGAACTCGTCACCGTTCAGCGTGTCGACGAGGTTGACGTCAGGGTTGAGCTGTCCGCTGACGGCGGCGACGAGGGTGGTGAGCAGCGGGTTGTTCGACGCTGCGGTGGCCACCGGGTCCTGAGCCATACCGGCGACCGAGCCGGCGCCGTCCGGAACCGCTGCGGCGTAGTCGGCACAGCCGGGGCCGACGAGGTTGGCGGCCGGGTCCATCGAAGCGTCGGGCGATGCCGACTCCATGGGGGCGGCCGACGACGAGGGGGCCTCGGTCTCCTCGGTCATGGTGTCGCCCGAGGTCGACGAGCAGGCCGACAGAGCGAGGGCTCCGGCGAAGCCGAGGGCCAGGGCAGCAGTGAACTTCTTCTTGGTGCTGAGCATGATTGCCTCCGTGTGTTCTCCGCCGTGGGTCCGTCCCCGGCGTCGAGGGTTCTTCGGAGGCCCCGACCGATCGGATCGGAAAAAGTTCGAGAAAGTTCGAAACCGAGTTTTCCGGCATCCGAAGCACCCCTTCTGTACGAAGACGGCGACACGGATGTCGGCGCGGGTGCACACCGCGGCAGGCGGCAGGTAGAGAACCGATAACAGGTCGGCGCTGCATCCGGGAACAGGTCGGAGGATGCGGCATGCTGGTAGCGATGGTCATAGATGGAATGGACGTGCCCGACGACGGGCCGTCGACGGATCACGTCGCGGAGCTGATCCAGCGCTGCGCCGACGGTGACCACAGTGCTTTCACCCGCCTGTACGACACCCTGTCGGGGCGCGTCTTCGGACTCATCCTCCGCGTGCTCGTCGATCGCGCGCAGAGCGAGGAAGTGCTCCAGGAGGTCTTCCTGGAAGTGTGGCAATCCGCTTCGACGTTCGCTCCGAAGAAGGGGCAAGGAAGATCGTGGGTTCTCACGATCGCTCACCGCCGCGCGGTGGACCGGGTTCGGTCGTCGCAGGCGAGCAGCGATCGCGACGTACGTGCGGGCTACCGCGAGATGGCGTCACAGCCCGAAGGTGTCGCCGAGCAGGTTGAGCTGCGCATCGAAGGACGGCGCGTCGCTCGGGCTCTCAGCTCTCTACCCGAGGCGCAACGAGAGGCCATCACCCTCGCCTACTACGGGGGATACAGTCAGAGCGAAATCGCGGCGCTGGTAGGAGCGCCGCTCGGAACGATCAAGACACGGATGCGTGACGGATTGACCAAGCTCCGTAGTGCAATGGGGGTGACATCGTGAACGAACAGACTTTCGCCGAGCTCTCGGCAGGGTACGCGCTCGGAGCGCTGTCGCCCGAAGACGAGCTCGCCTACCGCGAAGCTCTCGACGCGCACCCCGAGTGGATGCCGCTGGTCGAGGCGGATGCCGCAGCGGCGGCTCTGCTGTCGGAGGGTGTCGCCGATGTGACGCCCCCGCCGGCCCTGCGGGCCAGCCTGCTCGCACAGATCGGTGCGCCGGTCGCGGAGCCGGGTGCGGAGCAGCCGGTCGCGGAGCAGCCTTCGCCTGGCGAGGACGATGTCGCCGACCCCGCGGATGACCTCCAGGACGACGACCCGCGGGCTGCGGCATCCGGCTATTCCGTGGGCTCTCCGGTGACCGAAGAGGTGCAGCTGGTGCAGCGTCGCAACTGGACGCGCAGCCTGTTCGCCCTGACGGCGTCGATCGCGCTCCTCGTCGGCATCGGCTGGGGCGTTGGCGCGCTGACGCAGGACATGCGCGCTCCGTCCGCCGAGAGCGTGCTCGCGCAGATCGAGCGTTCCGGCGACGCGCAGTCGAGCACCGCGCAGCTGGGAGACGGCGGCGAAGCCACGGTCCACTGGTCGCCGAGCGTCGACGGCGTCGTGCTCGTCGCCGAGGGGCTGCCCGAGATCGCCGACGACCAGTCGTACGAGGCATGGTTCGTCCGGGGCAGCGCCCCGATCCCGGCCGGTGCCTTCGAATCGAGCGACGGCTCGGCGGCGATGCTGCTCGAGGGCGACATGGAGCCCGACGACGTCATCGCCCTCACCATCGAACAGAGCGGCGGGTCGCCGAGCGGCCTGCCCACCACAGACCCGATCGTCGCGATCCCGACGAACGCCTGACTGCCCTACCCCGTTATTCGGCAGCGGAACGGCCGGCCCCTCTCGGGCCGGCCGTTCCGTCGTTTCGGCTTGTCCCTGCGTGGGCCGCAGGGATGCCGCTCTCGCTTAGCCTGGAATGATGACGGACGGATCCCGGGACTACCACAAGCCCGTTCGGCGACCCGCCGACGAGTTCGACCGGCACTTCGCCGGTGAAGATCCGGCGGAGGTCTCGCGCGTTGCGCATGCGACGGCGGGCGCCCTGCTGTCGCGGGTGCGCGAAGATCCGAGCGACGCCGTCGTAGACCGTCTCGTGGGCTTCACGGCCGAGCACGGGATCGACACCGTCGCCGAGCTGTGGTCGCGGTCGCCGGCCAAGTCGTTGCCGGGCGCCCTCTGGCGGCTGTACCTGCTGCAGCTGATGATCCATCGTGACCCGCGGACCGCCGCGCTGCTCTACGAACGCGGTCGGGTCGTGCTTCGTTCTGCCGACGAGGTGATCGCCGGGGCTCCCACGCCCGCGGGCCCGGAAGAGCTCGTGGCCCTCATCGACGTGATCATGCGCGGTGTGTTCCGGGGAGACTTCGCCGTCGCGCTCGAACGTGCCGCGTCGTTCTGCCGGGTGCAGTCGGCCGGAGCGACCTCGGTGGCCGACGACCACGATGTCAGCGAGCCCGACCGGTCGTCGGCGCTCACCGCGCGCGCCCTCCGGCTGAGCACCTACGCCGACGACCTAGGCTCGTGCGCCGGGTTGTGGCGTCGCGAAGCTCTTACGTGAGGTAGCGCCGGCGTCCGGAGAGAAAGCCGGAAAGACCCGGCAAAGAGAAGTGCCGGGCCGCAGAACGCCTCTCGGCGCGTGGCCGCTCGCAGCGGCTGAAGATGGAGCCCGGGGTTACTGCGGCCCGGCACATACAGTCTAACCGAGCCTCGGGTGTGGGCATTCCCGAGTGGACGAATCCGGTGGTCGGCCGGTAGTGAGTCGTGGCCTCCCGTCGGCGGCGTGCGGGCCGCGATGCAAGGGATCGTAGGCGACGCGCCGGGGGAGCGGCATCCGTACCGGGGTGTCGGGCGGGATGTCGTGCGTCCGGGCACAGGACGCGTCGTAGGCTCGGCGCATGGCACTGCGTTTCGCGCTGATGATCGACCCGCTCGCGGCGGATGACACCCGGTCGGACTTCACGTCGACCTTCACCGCGGTCGACCCCGCGGCCCCGGCGCTGACGGTGGGAGAGCTCAGCACCCAGCGCGGCGACGGCATCTTCGAATCGATCGGCGTAGTCGACGGCCACCCGCAGGAGGTCGAGGCGCACCTCGAGCGCCTGGCGCACTCCGCCGAGCTCTGCGACCTGCCGGTGCCGAACATCGGCCAGTGGCGGGCGGCCGTGGCGAACGCGGCAGCCGAATGCGGTTCGGGCGAGGGGGTCGTGAAGCTGATCCTCAGTCGCGGGATCGAGCACGGACCGACCCCGACGGCGTGGGCCACGGCAGCGGCGGCAGCGGACTTCACCGAGCCGCGCACGAGCGGCATCCGCGTCGTGACTCTCGACCGCGGCTACGCCATCGACGCGCCCGCGCGGGCTCCGTGGCTGCTGCTGGGCGCGAAGACCCTATCGTACGCCGTGAACATGGCCGCCCTGCGCGAGGCGCACCGGCGCGGCGCGGACGACGCCATCTTCCTGAGCTCCGACGGCTTCGTGCTCGAGGCGCCGACGGCCTCGCTCATCCTGCGACGCGGCGACACCTTCGTCACCCCGGCGCCCAACGGCGGCATCCTCCACGGCACGACGCAGCTGAGCCTGTTCGAGCACCTCGCCGAGCGCGGCTTCGAGACGGCGTACGAGACTATTCCGTTCGACGAGCTGCGACGAGCGGATGCCGCGTGGCTGGTGTCGAGTGTCCGGCTCGCGGCTCCCATCGTCGAGCTCGACGGCGCCGCTCTCGACATCGACGCCGAGTTCACCGCATCCCTGAACACCTACCTGCTCTCGCCGCGCGACTGACCCCCGTCCCGCCGGGCGGGGCGGTGTATCGCGATGCAAGACATCGTGCGCGCCACGCCGGCGGGTCGTCGCTCGCCTCGGGGTGTCGGGTGAGAAGCATTGCATCCCGGCACGGTGAGGAGACCGAATGGCCGAGGAAGCGGACATCAGGCGGATGCGGTGAGCTGCAGGCTCGGGTGCGATTGCAGGGCTCCGAGGATGGCGGACTCGACGAGCTCCCAGTCGTGGACGACGAGCGCGTAGTCGAAGCGCAGCGTCACGTAGCCCCACGAGGCGGCGTTCGCGTCGCGCGTCAGGTCTTTGTGGCGCTTCGCCTCGCCGTGATGATTGGCCCTGCCGTCGAGTTCGACGATGAGCCGGTCGCCGATCAGCGCGTCGACGACACCGACCCCGAAGACGGAGACCTGCGTCAGCACCCGGAGGTCGTGCTTCCGTAGACGCCACCGCAGGAGCGACTCGAGTCCGCTGTCGGCATCCGTTCGAGCGAGACTCAGCGCTTCCCGGCCGCGAGCGTTGGTGTGCCGACGGAGCCACCGCAGGTCGTCTCTCGTGAGGCGGCGCTGCCGCAGCGCGGACTCCAGTGCGACGAAGAAGTGCTCGGGGCCGCGGCATCCGAGGATCTGGCGCAGCACCTGCCGGAGTGGAAGAGCACCGGATGCCGCGGGCCGTGCGTCTCGGTCCCAATGCTCGATGCACCCGCATGACGCGTCGTGGTGGGCTCGCTGGCCGGTCTTCAGCCACACGTGCGGTTCGTGGTCGTCATCGAGGATCCACAGACCGTGATGCCGCGCGGCCGTGACGCACGCCATCGACCCGCCGTGCGCCGCGATCGCCCGGGCGGAGGCGCACGCGCCGGGGGAGGCGTACATGCCGATCCGGATGCGGCTGAGCCGGCCGGAGTCGACGGCCGCAGCGATCTCCCGGCGGCTCAGCCCGTCGGCACGGAGCTCGCGGGTGGAGAAGATGGATCGCGACTCGCACATCCCCCGACCGTGCTCGCCTCGGGGCCGACCGGTGGGCCATACGGCTCGTTCTGTGCACTGCTCTGGTGCTCGGTGCCTCGTGCAGGAACCGCTGCACCCGCTGGCCGCGTACCGGGACGCAAGAGATCCGGCGCGACACCCCGCCCGAGCGGCATCCGCACCGGGGTGTCGGCCACGACCCCTTGCATCCGCGCACGGCCCGAGCCGGACACTCCGGGACCCACGATGCAGCCCCGTCGCGCTGGGATGCAATGCGAAAACGGCGACGCGCCGGGCGAGGAGTCCTCGCACCGGCGCGTCGCGCACGATCCCTTGCATCCCGGCACTCCCGGGGCCCGGCCCACGACGAGCCGGGGTTCGACTCACCCGAAGCGGCCGGAGACGTAGTCCTCGGTGGCCTGCACGGACGGGGTGGTGAAGATCGACGTCGTGTCGTCGTACTCGATCAGCTTGCCGGGCTTGCCGGTGCCGGCGATGTTGAAGAACGCGGTCTTGTCGCTGACGCGCGAGGCCTGCTGCATGTTGTGCGTGACGATGACGACGGTGTAGTCGCTCTTGAGCTCCTGGATGAGCTCCTCGATGGCGAACGTCGAGATCGGGTCGAGGGCCGAGCAGGGCTCGTCCATGAGCAGCACGTCGGGCGAGACCGCGATCGCGCGAGCGATGCACAGACGCTGCTGCTGTCCGCCCGAGAGGCCGGAGCCGGGCTTGTCGAGACGATCCTTGACCTCGTTCCAGAGGTTGGCGCCGCGCAGCGACTTCTCGACGAGGGCGTCGGCGTCGGACTTCGAGATGCGCCGGTTGTTGAGCTTGACGCCCGCCAGCACGTTCTCGCGGATCGACATGGTGGGGAAGGGGTTCGGCCGCTGGAACACCATGCCGACCTGGCGGCGCACGAGCACCGGGTCGACGCCCGGGCCGTACAGGTCGTCGCCGTCGAGCAGGACGCTGCCCTCGACGCGGGCGCCGGGGATCACCTCGTGCATGCGGTTGAGGGTGCGCAGGAACGTCGACTTGCCGCAGCCCGAGGGGCCGATGAAGGCGGTGACGCTGCGGGGTTCGATGTCGAGGGAGACGCCCTCGACGGCGAGGAAGTCGCCGTAGTAGACGTTGAGGTCGTTGACTTCGATGCTCTTGGACACGGAGGTTCTTTCTTTCGGGTCAGCGGCCGGTCTTGGGTGCGAAGAACTTGGCGATCAGGCGCGCCACGAGGTTCAACAGCATCACGATGACGATGAGGGTCAGGGCCGATGCCCACGCGCGGCCGACGAAGGCCTCGGCGGGAATGCCCTGGTTCATGTACTGCGTGTAGGTGAAGACCGGCAGGGTCTGCATACGACCGTTGAAGAGGTCGTAGTTCATGGATGCCGTGAAGCCGGCGGTGATCAGCAGCGGTGCGGTCTCGCCGATGACGCGCGAGATCGACAGCATGACGCCGGTCGTGATGCCCGCGATCGCCGTCGGCAGCACGACCTTCGCGATCGTGAGCCACTTGGGCACACCGAGCGCGTACGAGGCTTCGCGCAGCTCGTTGGGGACGAGGCGCAGCATCTCTTCCGTCGAGCGGACGACGACCGGGATCATCAGCACCGCGAGGGCCACCGACCCCATGATGCCCAGGCGGATGCCGGGGCCGAGGAAGAGTGCGAACAAGGCGTAGGCGAACAGGCCGGCCACGATCGAGGGGATGCCGGTCATGACGTCGACGAGGAACGTGATGCCCTGGGCCAGACGTTTCCCCTGGCCGTACTCGATGAGGTAGATCGCGGTGAAGATGCCGATCGGGATCGAGATCACGGCTGCGGCGAGCGTGATGAGGACGGTGCCCATGATGGCGTGGAGCGCGCCGCCGCCTTCGCCGACGACGTTGCGCATCGACGAGCTGAAGAACTCGCCGCTCCAGCTGGGAGCGCCGAGCGTGATGACCGTGAACGCCACGGAGACGAGCGGCACCATCGCGATGAGGAACGCCACCGTGACGACACCCGTCACCAGTCGGTCGACCGCCTTGCGGCGGCCCTCGACGGCGGCCGAGACCGCGGTGATGAGCACGAGGTAGGCCACCGCCGACAGAATCAGCCAGCCGGGGATGTTGAGCGCATCGCCGGATGCCGCGGCGATGACGCCGAAGAAGATGCCGACGACCACCAGCGAGGCGCCGAGGATCGCCCAAGGCCCCCACTTGGGCAGGTGCCCCGTGGTGAGGCTCGTCGATGCGCTGCGCGCCGACGTGCTCGGGGGAGTGAGAGTCGCGGTCATGTCAGTTGGCCCCCGAGAATTCCTTGCGGCGGCTCACGATGTAGCGCGCGACCGCGTTCACCGCGAAGGTGACGACGAAGAGGATGAGGCCCGTGGCGATGAGGACGTTGACGTTCGTCCCGTAGGCCTCGGGGAAGGTGAGTGCGATGTTCGCCGCGATCGTCGAGGGGTTCCCCGACGTGAAGAGCGCGAAGGTGACGCCGCCCGACACGGAGAGCACCATGGCGACGGCCATGGTCTCGCCCAGCGCCCGGCCCAGGCCGAGCATGGCGGCCGAGACGATGCCGCTGCGGGCGAAGGGGAAGACGGCCATCCGGATCATCTCCCAGCGCGTCGACCCGAGGGCCAGCGCGGCCTCCTCGTGCAGGGTCGGCGTCTGCAGGAAGATCTCGCGGCAGATCGCGGTGATGATCGGGGTGACCATGACGGCGAGGACGACGGATGCCGTGAAGATCGTGCGGCCCGTGCTGGAGACGGGCCCGTTGAAGAGCGGGAACCACCCGACGTTGTCGACGAACCAGCTGTAGACCGGCTGCACGGCCGGTGCCAGGACGCCGATGCCCCACAGGCCGAAGACCACGGAGGGGACCGCCGCGAGCAGGTCGACGACGTAGCCGAGGGCCTGAGCGAGCTTGCGCGGCGCGTAGTGCGAGATGAAGAGGGCGACGCCGAGCGACAGCGGCACGGCCATGAGCAGCGCCAGCGCGGCGGCCCAGACGGTGCCGAAGACGAGCGGCCCGACGTACGACCAGAAGTTGTCGGGCAGGATCGAGGCGTCTTCGTTGGTGGCGACGAAAGCGGGGAGCGACTGGATGACCAGGAAGATCGCGACCGCGGCGAGGGTCACGAGGATCATCGAGCCGGCGAAGAGCGCGGTGCCGGAGAACCAGCGGTCACCCGCTCGGGTCTTGGCCTTCGGGGCTCCGGTGCGGGTGACCTCGGGTGTGGTGGTCATGGCTTCGATTCTGTGCGACGGACGGGAACCGCGCGAGGTGCCCGGCCCGGCGAAACCGGACCGGGCACCCGGAGCGTCTTACTTGATGGCCTCGATGGCCTCGGTGACCTGCGTGCGCAGGGTCTCCGAGATGGGGGCGGAGCCGGCAGCGGATGCCGCGGCGTCCTGGCCCTCGGCGCTCGCGGCGTAGCTGAAGAAGCCCTTGACCATCTCGGCGGTCGCGGCGTCCTTGTACTCCGCGCAGCCGATGAGGTAGCTCACGAGGACGATCGGGTAGACGCCGGCCTCGGTGCTGGTGCGGTCGAGCTTGATCGCGATGTCGGTGGCGGCGCGACCCTCTTCCTCGGGCGACGCGTCGACGATCGCGGCAGCGGCCTCGGGCGAGTACTCGACGAACTCGTCGCCGACCTGGATCGCGACGGTGCCGAGGTTGCCGGCGCGCGACGCGTCGGCGTAGCCGATGGTGCCCTGTCCGCCCTCGACAGCCGAGATGACGCCGGACGTGCCCTGAGCGGCCTCGCCGCCGAGGGCCGGCCACTCCTCGACCGAGCCGGCGGTCCAGACATCGGGCGCGGTCTTGGCGAGGTAGTCGGTGAAGTTGCCGGTGGTGCCCGACTTGTCGGAGCGGTGGACGGGCGTGATCGCCGTCGCGGGCAGCTCGACGCCCGAGTTGAGGGCGGCGATGGCCGGGTCGTTCCACGTCGTGATCTGGCCGGCGAAGATCTTCGCGAGCGTCGTCGCGTCGAGGTTCAGCGAGTCGACGCCGTCGATGTTGAAGACGACGGCGATCGGCGAGATGTAGGTCGGCAGCTCGACGAGGTCGGAGTCGGCCGCGCATGCCTCGAACGGGCCGGCAGTGATCTCGTCGGTCTTGAACGCGCGGTCCGAGCCGGCGAACTGCACGGCGCCGGCCTGGAACGACTCGCGTCCCGTGCCCGAACCGGAGGGGTCGTAGTCGATCGTGAGACCGGGGTTGGCGGTCTGCAGGCCCTGCGTCCAGGCCTGGACGGCGACCTCCTGCGACGAGGCGCCGCCACCGACGAGGTTGCCCTCGAGGGAAGGGGCCGAGGAGTCGCTCGAGCCGGCGCCGGGCGCAGCGGTTTCGTTTGCAGCGCAGCCGGCGAGGGCAAGAGAGGCCACGGCGGCCACGGCGCCCAGCTGGGCGAGTCGGGAGAGCTTCACTGTGTGAATCCTTCGCATGTTGGTGACGAGAACCCGGTGCAGGTTCGTCCCGAACGGTAGACACCGTCCCTTACGAGAGTGCGCTGTGGGGGTGAACAGAAGGTGAACGGCGCTCTCGAGCCGCGGAAAGACGGGCCTCGCGGCGTGGTGGCGCGAGCGAGATCACACCTTCGGCATGTGGGTTTCGATCGCGACGATCCCCGAGCCCGGGTTCTCACGCGGCAGGTGCACGACCGAGAACGCGCCGGTCTCGAGCGCCGAAGCGCTGCCGAGGTACGAGCCGCGCAGCGTTCCGGTGGCGAGCGCCATCTCGTTCAACAGGTCGGGGAGAACCGGGCCGTGGCTGCAGAGCACGACCGGCTTGCGGGCGCGCACCCGGTCGCCGACCACCGACCTGACGTCGGCCAGTCCGTTCTCCCACGCGTCCTGGGACAGGTGCGGACTCTTGTCGATCCGCTTGCTGATCGCCGCCGCCAACGGTGTCACGGTGCGCACGCAGCGCCGCGCGTCGGACGAGATGATCCGACGGACGCCGAACGCGACGAGCGGGCCCACGATCGCGTGCGCCTGCTTCTTCCCGCGTGCCGACAGTGGCCGTGCGGCATCCTCGCCGTCCCAGTCCTCGCGGGCCACGGCCTTGGCGTGGCGCAGGGCGATGAGCGGGAACGTGTCGATGGCGCGTTCGTCGACGAGTCGCACGAACTCGTCGAGGATCTCGACGTCGACGGGATAGCTCAGCGCTTTGCGCGCCTTCTTCAGCCCCATCCATTCCAGTGCCGCGATCTCTTTGTTCGGCACGAACGTCGACATCCTGATCGCCAGGTCGGTCGCCTCGGCCGCCCAGTAGTGGACGATCTTCTGCTTCTTGCTCGGCAGGTGATACTTCGACACTCCGACGGGCGGACCGAGTCGGACCGAGATGCCCGTCTCCTCGCGGATCTCGCGCACGGCGGTCTCGGCGAGCATCTCACCCGGGTCGACCTTGCCCTTGGGCAGCGTGAGGTCGCGGTACTTGGTGCGGTGGATGATCAGCACCTTCACTTTGCCGTCGACCCACCGCCAGACCACACCACCGGCCGCGTACACCGCGGTGTCGGTCATCGCACCGCCCGCGCCCGGCGGCGTCGCTGCACCTGCGCCATCGTGCGGTCCTGGAGGTCGACCAGCGGCTTGCCGTCGTCGTCGAACGCGTGACGGGTCCACACACCGCCGTCACCCAGGTGCCACGAGCTGGTCGAGTCGCTCATCGCGAGGTCGAACAGCGTCGTCAGCTCCTTGACGTGGGCGGGCGCGACGACGCGCACGAGCGCCTCGACGCGGCGGTCGAGGTTGCGGTGCATCATGTCGGCGCTGCCGATGTAGGCGATCGTGTCGCCGTTGTTGTGGAAGGTGAAGATGCGCGAGTGCTCGAGGTACCGCCCGAGGATCGAGCGGACGGTGATGTTGTCGGTCACTCCCGCCAGGTCGGTGCGCAGCGAGCAGATGCCGCGGACCCATACGTCGACGCGAACGCCGGCCTGGCTCGCCCGGTAGAGGGCGTCGATGATCTGCTCGTCGACCATCGAGTTGACCTTGATGCGGATGTGGGCGGGCTTGCCGTCGAGCGCGTTGCGGCGTTCGGCGTCGATGTGACGCAGCAGGCCCTTCCGCAGGTGGAGGGGAGCCACCAGCAGTCGCTTGAACTTCTTCTCGATCGCGTAGCCGCTGAGCTCGTTGAACAGTCGCGTCAGGTCGCGGCCGACCTGCTCGTCGCTCGTGAACAGGCCGAAGTCCTCGTAGAGGCGGCTCGTCTTGGGGTTGTAGTTACCGGTGCCGATATGGCTGTAGCTGCGGAGCGCGCCGTCCTCTTCGCGGATGACGTGCAGCAGCTTGCAGTGCGTCTTCAGCCCGACCAGGCCGTAGACGACGTGCACGCCGGCCTTCTCGAGCTTGCGCGCCCAGACGATGTTCGCCGCTTCGTCGAAGCGGGCCTTCACCTCGACGAGGGCGAGCACCTGCTTGCCCCGTTCGGCCGCGTCGATGAGCGCCTGCACGATGGGGCTGTCGCCCGACGTGCGGTAGAGCGTCTGCTTGATGGCGAGCACATGGGGATCGCGCGCAGCCTGCTCGAGGAACGCGACGACGCTCGTGGTGAACGACTCGTAGGGATGGTGCACGAGCACGTCGCCGGCGCGGATCGCGCCGAAGAAGTCGGTGCGCCCGTTCTGCTCGGCGGGCTGGAAGGCGGTCGCCGTGGTGGGGACGTGCGGCTTGTACCGCAGCTCGGGGCGGTCGATGCGGGCGAGATCGAAGAGTCCGCGCAGGTCGAGCAGGCCGGGCAGGCGGTAGACCTCCTGATCGGTGATGTCGAGCTCGCCGAGCAGCAGGTCGAGCGTGACGTCGTCCATGTCCTCGGTCACCTCGAGCCGGATCGGCGGACCGAAGCGGCGCCGGAGCAGCTCGGCCTCGAGGGCCTGGATCAGGTTCTCGGTCTCGTCCTCCTCGATCACCACATCCTCGTTGCGCGTGAGCCGGAAGGTGTGGTGCTCGAGGATCTCCATGCCGGGAAAAAGGTCTTCGAGGTTGTTGGCGATCAGGTCCTCGAGCGGCAGGTAGCGCTTGACCGAGGTGCCGGTGTCGAGCTCGACGAACCGGGGGAGCATCGGCGGAACCTTCAGGCGCGCGAACTCCTGCCGGCCGGTCTTGGCGTTGCGGATGCGGATCGCCAGGTTCAGTGACAGGCCCGAGATGTAGGGGAAGGGGTGCGCCGGATCGACGGCGAGGGGCATGAGGACGGGGAACACCTGCGCCTGGAAGTAGTCGTACAGACGTCCGCGCTCGGACTCGTCGAGGTCGTCCCAGCCGACGATCTCGATGCCCGCCTCAGCCAGAGCGGGCTGGACCATGTCGCCCCAGGCGCTCGAGTGGCGCAGCTGCAGTGCGTGCGCCTCGGCGGAGATGTCGGAGAGCACCTCCTGCGGTGCGCGTCCGACGTTGGTGGGCACGGCGAGGCCGGTGACGATGCGACGCTTGAGGCCGGCGACGCGCACCATGAAGAACTCGTCGAGGTTGCTGGCGAAGATCGCGAGGAAGTTGGCCCGTTCGAGCACCGGCAGGGTCGGGTCCTCGGCGAGCTCGAGCACGCGCTGATTGAAGGCGAGCCAGCTGATCTCACGGTCGGTGTAGCGGTGGTCGGGCAGCTGCGCGTCGACGTCTTCGACGGCGGGGTCGAAGTCGTCGTCGTCGGCGTCGCCCAGACCGGAGTCCAGAGCCTCGGTGTCGATCATCCCCTCATCATGGCAGTCCTGCGTGTCCTGCCGGTGAACGAGACGGAGAGTCAGCTCTGCGCGGATTCGCCACCGGCGGGAACCGGCTCGTCCTCGTAGACGTTGAAGCGGTAGCCGACGTTGCGCACCGTGCCGATCAGCTGTTCGAGATCGCCGAGCTTGGCTCGCAGCCGTCGCACGTGGACGTCGACCGTACGCGTGCCGCCGAAGTAGTCGTAGCCCCACACCTCGCTCAGCAGCTGCTCGCGCGTGAACACCCGCGACGGATGCGTCGCGAAGAAGTGGAGCAGCTGGAACTCCTTGTACGTGAGGTCGAGCGGGCGCCCGTGGACCTTCGCCGAGTACGACGACTCGTCGATCGTGATGCCGGAGGTCTGGATGCGGCTCGATACGGCCTCTTTGCTCACGCGTCCGATCGCGAGACGGATGCGGGCGTCGATCTCGGCGGGTCCGGCCGCGGCGAGGATGACGTCGTCGATGCCCCAGTCGGTGGAGACTGCGGTGAGGCCGCCCTCGGTGACGATGAGCACGAGCGGTGCGTCGATGCCCGTGCTGCCCAGGATCTTGCACAGCGACTTCGCGCCGACGAGGTCATGGCGCGCGTCGATGAAGACGACGTCGGCGCTGGGCGCGTTGACGAGCTGGGCGGGTTCGGCGGGGATCTGACGGACCCGATGGCTGAGCAGCTCGAGCGCCGGGAGCGCGAGACCACCGCCGTGCGTGGAACTCAGGACGAGAAGCTGTGCCAACGGGGATTCCTCCGGGAGCGGCCGGGACGTGCACTCATCTTAGGCGTTCGCCGGATGCCGCCCGTGCGCAGCGTCGCGTCGGACGACACCGTGGGCCACAATGGGACGGTGACCACGCCCGATCTCGCACCGCCGCGCACCGTCGCCGGAGTCGTCGCCGTCTGGATCGCTGCCGCCGTCGCGGCCGTCCTGGTGGGCATCCTCGCCCCGGTCGACCAGCGGGCGGTATGGATGCCGATCGCCCTCGGCGGCTGCCTCATCCTCGCGTTCGTCGTCCAGCTGGCGTCGGGCCGGGTGCGTGGGTTCATCGAGCGCGTCGCGGTGAGCGTGCTGGGCGCGCTTTTCGTCATGGGGTTCATCGGCATCGGGTTCGGGCTCTCATCGCTCGTCGGAGCCTGACCGCCGGCGTTGCCGCTCGTCACAGGCGCGGACGGCCCCTGCGGGCATAGAGTAGGGGCATGGATCTCCTCGCGCTCGAAATCTTCTACGTGGGCCTGCTCGGACTGGCGTCGCTCGCCATCGTCTTCGTTTCGGGCGTCGTCGTGAAGAACCTCTACCGCGGCCAGCGCTGACATCGTGCTCGAGCTGCCCACCGATCTGCCGGCGGACCTCGTTCCGCTGTCATGGCTGCTCGGAGTCTGGGAAGGCTCGGGCGTCATCGACTACGAGACGGCCGATGGTCATCTCACCGGCGAGTTCGTGCACCAGGTGAGCTTCAGCCATGACGGCGGCGACTACCTCAACTACTCCGCCACCGCCTGGCTGATCGACGACAGCGGCACGCGCATTCGGCCGCTCGTGGCCGAGACCGGTTACTGGCGCGTCGCACGACCCGCCGGAGCCGAAGACGCCGGACCGGGACTGCTGCCGGCATCCGCTCCCGCGCGCGAGCGCACCGTCGACGACGTCGAGGCGCTCCGCAATGCCGAGGGCGGTTTCGACCTCGAGGTCGCGCTCGTGCACTCGGACGGCGTGAGCGAGCTGTATCTCGGACAGGTCCGCGGTCCGCGCATCGACCTCGCCACCGATGCCGTCGTCCGCACCGCGGGTGCGAAGGAGTACACGGCCGCCACGCGCATGTACGGCCTCGTCGACGGGCACCTGCTGTGGGCCTGGGACATCGCCGCGCTCGGCGGCGAGCTCGCCTCCCACGCCTCGGCCCGCCTGGCGAAGGCCGAATGATGTCGGGCGACGGCGCGACCTTCGCCGGCGTCGACGGGGCGGTGTGCGACGACCTCGGCCTCGTGCACATCGGCAACCCGATGCGCGAGCAGCAGCTGCTCGACAGCGGCACCGCCGTCGCACCGCTCGGCGACCGTTCGGTCGTCACCGTGACCGGTCCCGACCGGCTCAGCTGGCTCGACTCGCTCACCTCGCAGGCACTGACGCGGCTGCTCCCCGGAGACAGCACCGAACTGCTCGTGCTCGATCCGCAGGGCCACGTGGAGCATGCGGCATCCGTCGTCGATGACGGCGAGACGACCTGGCTCATCACCGACGCCGGGCGGCTCGAGGCGCTTGTGACCTGGCTCACGCGCATGCGGTTCCGGTTGCGGGTCGAGGTCGCCGATCGCTCCGGCGACACCGCGGTCGTCGGCGGAACGGCATCCGCAGTCGCCGGCCTCGCGTCGTCCGCCGTGTGGCGCGACCCGTGGCCCGAGGTCTCTATCGGCGGGTGGGGGTACGCGACCGGCGAGGGGCATCCCGGTGCCGGACGCGACTGGGCCGAGGCGATCGTCGACCGCGAGGAGCTCCGCCGGCTCGCCGACGAGGCCGTCGCGGGACGTCGCCGCATCGCCGGACGGTGGGCCGCGGATGCCTTGCGCATCGCCGCGTGGCGTCCGCGTGCGGACTCCGAGGCCGACGGCATGACGCTGCCGCACGAGGTCGACTGGCTCCGCACCGCCGTGCACCTGTCGAAGGGCTGCTACCGCGGACAGGAGACGGTGGCGAAGGTGCACAACCTCGGTCACCCGCCCCGGCGGCTGGTGGCTCTGCAGCTCGACGGCAGCGACGCAGTGCTCCCCGAACCCGGTGCGATCGTGCGCCGCGAGGGCGAGGAGGTGGGGCGCGTCACCTCGGTCGCGCGCCACTTCGAGCAGGGGCCGATCGCCCTCGCCCTCGTCAAACGATCGGTGCCGATCGATGTCGACCTCATCGTCGACGCCGGTGATGACACGGTCGCCGCGGTGCAGGAGGTCGTCGTCCCGCCCGACGCCGGCCGCACCGCCGCGCCGCCGCGGCTGCCCCGCCTGAGCCGTCGCACCTGACGTGACACCCGAGCGTGCCGACGAGCCGCCCGCCGTCACTGCGCCCATCGCGACCGGCTGGCGGGCTCGCGTGCGCCCGCGCCGGGGCTTCGAGCGCGCGCGCGACTCGACTCCCGCGATCGTTCAGATCGTCGTGGCGGCATCCGCGGCCTACGCATTCGCGCACCTCGTGCTCGGGCATCCGTCGCCCCTGCTCGCGGCGACCGTGACCATCTCGAGTCTCGGGCTCGTCCGCGATGCTCGTCCGCGCCGTGTGCTCGAGACCGTGATCGGGATGCTGGTGGGTGTGCTCGTCTCCGAGCTCATCGTGCTCGCCGTCGGGTCAGGGACGTGGCAGCTGGCCCTGGCTCTTGCCGCGACGCTGCTCACCGCTCGGGTGCTCTCGGCGCAGCCGAGCTTCGCGATCTCGGCGGCGATCCAATCGGTGATCGTGATCGCGATCCCCGGAAGCATGCCGTTCCTCCGCCTCGTCGACGGGTCGGTGGGAGCGGTCGCCGCGCTGCTCGCGACGGCCCTGTTGCCGCGCCGGCCACTGCGAGAGGTCTCGCGGGCGGGCCGCGCCCTCTTCGCCGCTTTCGACGGCGCTGCGGCGACGGTGATCCAGGCGCTGCGCCGCGGCGACAGGGTGCGAGCCGACCGCGGCCTCGAGAAGGCGCGGGCGCTGCAGCCGCTCGTCGACGACTGGACGACCTCGCTGGACTCCGGGCTCGCCGTCGCCCGCATCTCGCCGTTCCTCCGGCGCCAGCGCGAGGAGCTGCAACGCCAGGACCGCATGCGGGCGTCGCTCGACCTTGCCACGCGCAACCTCCGGGTCATCGCCCGCCGTGTCGTGTACGCCCTCGAAGACCGCGAGCCACGCCCGATCGCCGCCGACCTCCTCGCCCAGATCGCCCGTGCGGCCGACCTGTTGGGCCAGTCGATCGATGACATCGCGCTGGAACCGGCAGCCCGCGAGTCATTGCTCGCCGTCGCGACCCGCCTCGATCCGACCCGCCTGGCGCCCGGCTCCTCGCTCGGAGATCAGAACGTCATCACCGCGCTGCGTCCCCTCGTGGTCGATCTGCTCACGGCGGCGGGGATGCCGCAGGCCGAAGCCCGGGCGACGATGCCGCGCATCTGAGCGCCGGGCTCCGCGTCGAACGCCGACGCTATGACAGCTCGGGATGTCACGCAACCGCCTCGTGCGGCATCCCTTCCGTTCTCTAGCGTGATCATTCCCCCGGAGTGAGGAGCGAGCATGAAGGCAGTGGTCTGGCACGGCATCGGCGACATCAGGCTCGACGAGGTCGACGAGCCTCGGATCGAGGACGGGCACGATGCGATCGTCCGTATCACCCGCAGTGCGATCTGCGGCACGGACCTCCACTTCATTCGCGGCACGATGTCGGGAATGAGGGACGGCACCATCCTCGGACACGAGGCCGTCGGCGTCGTGACCGAGGTCGGCGAACACGTTCGCGGCTTCCAGCCCGGCGACCGCGTCGTGATCAACTCGACGATGTCGTGCGGCGCGTGCCGCTATTGCCGCGACGGGCACACGGCCCAATGCGACGTCGCCAACCCGAACGGGCCGCACGCCGGCACCTCGTTCTTCGGCGGCCCTGAGGCGACGGGACCTGTCGACGGCCTGCAGGCCGAGTATGCCCGCATCCCCTGGGCTCAGAACACGATGACGAAGCTGCCGGACGCGGTCTCGGACGATCAGGCGATCCTGCTCTCGGACATCTTCCCGACGGCGTGGTTCGGCGCGCAGCTCGCGGGGGTCTCCCGCGGTGACGTCGTCGTCGTGCTCGGAGCGGGGATCGTCGGGCAGTTCTCGGTCGTCTCGGCCTTCAAGCAGGGCGCCGGACGCGTCATCGTCGTCGACGGCGTCGCGGATCGCCTCGAGCAGGCGCGCACTCTGGGAGCCGAAGTGGTCGACTTCAACGACGACGACCCCGTGGCCGCTGTCATGGAGCTGACGAACGACATCGGCGCCGACTGCGTCATCGACGCCGTGGGGGTGGACGCCGAGCGTCCGGCTCGCGGTCCGGCAGCCCCGGATGACGACACCGCGGCGGGATTCGATGAGGAGGTCGCGCAGGTCGCGCCCGACATCGCGCCTCAGGGTGATCTCTGGCGACCGGGCGACGCGCCGTCGCAGGCGTCTCGGTGGGCGGTCGAGATGGTCGCGAAGTACGGGCGCATCGGGATCATCGGGGTGTACTCGCCGCTGGCCGAGGTCTATCCGATCGGGCAGGCCATGAACAAGAACCTCACCGTCCGGATGGGCAACTGCGACCACCACAGCGTCACGCCTCCGCTCATCGACATGGTCGCCGCCGGGGTCTTCGACCCCACGGCCCTCATCACCGCCCACGAGACGCTCGCCGGGGTCATCGACGCGTACGAGGCCTTCGACCGCCGCGAGCCCGGCTGGATCAAGGTCGCCCTCGACATCGGCGGCTGATCCGGCCGGGCGTCACCGCAGCTGCGGCACCATCACGACACGACGGCGCCGCGGTCGTGCACGAGTTCGCCTCCGACAATCGTCGCGCCCACCTGTATCGACGAGATGCGCGTGGGGTCGACCTCGAGCAGGTCGTCGCTGAGCACCGCGAGGTCGGCGAGCATCCCGCGGCGAATGGTGCCCTTGACATGCTCTTCGCGCGCGGCGTAGGCGGAACCGTAGGTATAGGCCCGTAGCGCCTGTGCGGGGGATACCGCTTCGGCGGGCGCCAGCGGCACGCCGGCCGCGGTGCGGCGGTTGACCATGTCGTGGATGCTCGCGATCGGGTCGGGGTGCACGATCGGGGCGTCCGTCGAGCCGGGCAGCACGACACCGCGGTCGAGCCAGGTCCGCATGCGGTAGACCATGTCGGCCCGCTCGGGGCCGACCGCCGCGAGCAGGCCGTCGCCGGTTTCCGAGACGAACCGACCCTGCGGGCTCGGGATGAGGCCGAGAGCCACGACCCGGTCGATCTGATCGGGCCGCGAGACCCCGCAGTGCTCGATGCGGTGGCGCGGGTCATGGCGCGGAAACTCCCGCTGCGCGGCGTCGACGGCATCCATCAGCGCATCGAGCGCCCGGTCGCCGATGGCATGAGTCGCGATCTGCCATCCGTTGCGGTGCGCGTCGCGGATCATCTCGTGCAGCTGCGGTTCCTCCCACACGAGGAACCCGCGGTTGCCCGGGTCGTCGCTGAAGTCGCAGCACATGGCCGCGGTCCGTCCGATGAGCGAACCATCGCTGAGCACCTTGGTCCCGGAGATGCGCAGCCGGTCGTCGCCCAGGCCGGTGCGCGCCCCCAGGTCGAGGCCCCATCCGCTCTCGCCGCCGCCGATCGCGCCGAGGTCGTGCATGACGCGGATGTAGGGCATGGCATTGAGGCGAAGGCGGATGTCGCCGGCTTCGATGCCCTCCTGGTAGGCGCGCAGCTCGACGGGGCTCTGCCCGATCTGCCCCGGTGCCCCGATGCCGGGCTCGGTCACGGTGGTGATGCCGTATCGCAGGAGATCGGCCGAGGCCAGCCGGGATCCCTCTCGGTGGGTTTCGAGCGTCACCGGCAGGAAGCCGCCGGTGACGAGCTCCTGCGCCCGCTCTTGAAGCAGGCCGTCGGGATGGCCGTCGGCGTCGCGCGAGACGAGCCCGCCGTCGATGTGGTGCGGCAGTGCGGCGGGGTCGAGGCCCATGGCCCGGAAGGCGGCGCTGTTGGCGACGCCCATATGTCCCGAGGTGTGTTCGAGGTAGACGGGGTTGTCGGGCGCGATGCGATCGAGATCTACCAGGTGCGGGTGGCGGCCGAGCTTGTTCTGGTCGTGTCCGCGCCCGAGCACCCACGCCCCGGGAGCAGCGGCAGCCACGGCTGTCGCGATCGCCGCGTAGACGGCGTCTAGGTCGGGTTGTGCCGTGTGCGACAGGTCGAGTCGCAGCAGCTTCTGTCCGTGCAGGCTGAAGTGCAGGTGCGCGTCGTGGAAGCCGGGCACCGCGGGCGCCCCTCCGAGGTCGAGCATGCGGTCTGCGGTGGCGCCGTCGATCTCCTCATCGACCCCGACGATCCGCCCCGCGAAGACCCCGATCCGCGAGGCCATCGGGCGCTCGGTGTCGCCCGTGCGGATGCGCCCGTTCTCGATGATCGCGTCGAGCCTCATGCGGACACCTCGCGCTCGCGCTTCTCCGCGGCGGCCGAGAAGCCGCTGCGGACCGTCACGCCCACGACACCGATGAGGGTGATGCCGATGAGGATGACGTAGAAGACCGCGATCCCGACCCAGCTCCCGCCGCCGATGTTCAGCGCGAGCTGGGCGAGCAGGGGAGTCGTGCCACCGATGAGAGTGGCGCACAGCTGGTACGCGGCCGAGATGCCCGTGTAGCGGATGCGCACGGGGAACGCCTGGGCGAGGAAGCCGGCCAGCACGGCGTAGTAGCCGGAGGTCGGGATCATGACCGCCGCGAGAACCAGGAAGATGCCGAGCGGTTCGCCCGAGGAGATGACGAGGAAGGCCGGGAAGGCGATGGCGATCGCCGCGACGAGGCTGACCACCATGAACCGAGCCGTCCCGACGCGCTCGGCGATGCGCGCCGCGATCGGCTGCCAGGCGAACTGCACGAAGACCGTGCCGAGCAGGATCATCAGCATCGTCTGACGGTCGACGCCCAGCTGGGTCGTCGTGTACGAGAGCATGAACGTCGAGGTGAAATAGGCGCCGCCGATGCCGAGGCCGCACGCGAGCACGCCGACCAGCAGGGTGCCCCAGTGATGGCGCAGCAGCTCGTTGATCGGAATGCGGGGCACATCGGCATCCGACGCAGCCGCCTCGAACTCGGGCGACTCCTCGACCTTGAGGCGGATGAGCAGCCCGACGGCGACGAGCACGGCCGAGGCGAGGAAGGGCAGCCGCCAGCCCCACGAGAGGAAGGCCTCCTGGTCGAGCAGCCCCACGAGCAGGAACGCGACGGTGGCAAGGATGCTGCCGACCGGTGAACCCTGCTGCACCCACATCGCCGACCGCACGCCCCGCCCCTTCTGCGCGCTCTCCGAGGCCATCAGGACGGCTCCGCCCCACTCGCCGCCGACCGCGAACCCTTGCGCGGCCCGCAGCACGATGAGCAGGATCGGCGCGGCCATGCCCCAGGTATCGGCCCCGGGGAGGAGCCCGATGAGGAAGGTCGCGACCCCCATGATCATGAGCGTGACGACGAGCGTGTTCTTGCGTCCGAGACGGTCGCCGATGTGGCCGAAGAAGAGTCCGCCGAGGGGCCGCGCGAGGAAGCCCGCCCAGAAGGTCGCGAACGAGGCCAGCAGTCCGATGGCCGGATCCGCGCCGGGGAAGAACACCGTCGGCAGCACGAGAGCGGCTGCGGTTCCGAACAGGTAGAAGTCGTACCACTCGATCGAGGTGCCGACGAACGAGCCGAAGGCGGCGCGGCGGGCTTTGCGCTCATCGTGGAGCGCGGGGGCGGAAACGGTCATGGGGTCGGGTCCTCTCGTCTCGACGCAGCAGCGCCGTCCGGCCATGCTCCCGAGAGCCCGCCATGTTGTCGAATGATATTCGGGCATTGAGGTATGTTCTCGATGCATGGCCGACCTGTTCGCTTTCGCGTCTTTCGCCGCCGTCGTCGAGGAAGGCTCGATCTCGGCGGGGGCGCGTCGCCGCAGTATCACGCAGCCGGCGATGTCACGGCAGATCCAGCGGCTCGAGGATGAGCTCGGCGTCCGGCTGCTGGTCCGAGGAAATGGGCCGGTCCGCCCGACGCCGGCTGGTGCGAGATTTTACGATCGCGTAACCGACCTGCTCGCGCTCGCCGAGAACGTCGTCGGACGGACCAAGCAGGAGAGCGGGCAGACCCGGGCCATCCTGCACGTCATCGCGCCGTCGGCGACCATCACGTCGGCGATCGCCCCCTACCTCGTCGCACGCGGAGCGGACGCGCCGGTGCTCGATTGCGATGACGCAGACCCGTTCCGCGTGTTCGACCTGGCCGCCACGCGAGGCGCCGACCTTGGCATCTCGACAACGACGCCGCGGCCGGGGTGGCGTGGGCGCCGACTGTCCGCCGCGCGGGTGTGGGCTCACGTGCCGCGCGAGCACGACCTCGCGCGGCGCGCCGAGGTCGGCGTCGACGAGCTCGTGCGGCATCCGCTCGTGCTGCTGACGCCCAACAGCGCGGCGCGACGTGCCCTTGACCACGAGGTCGGTCGGGCCGGCCTCGCCTACGACGACCCCATCACGGTGCGGCAGCCGGCGATCGCGCGCGCGCTCGTGGCCGCCGGGCGCGGGGTCGCCGTGCTGACGGACGACCCGGCCCCGGGCACGGTGACGGTCCCGATCGTCGGGGCCGACGGATGCCTCGAAGCACAGCTGTACGCGGGATGGGACGCGGACGGACCGCGGGCTCCGCTCATCGAGGCCGTCGTCGACGATCTCGCGGTCTTCCTCGCCGATCGCGGTCGCGGGCGGGCGCGGCAAGCCGCGCGCCGCAGCCGCCGATCGGAGACTCCGGCCTGAGACGCCGTTGCGAAATCAGTCGGATCCGCCCCCGAGGGCCGCCGAGAGTGTTCGATAGGGGAGGAGGAGCCATCATGAGCAACGACAGCACCGCGACCGACGACGACACACCGACGGCCGCTGATCTCCTGCGCCGTGCGCTCGGGTCGCCGAACGGATCCGAGCGGGTCCGCAGCGCCATGGCGGCGGGAACCTACCCGCGTCCCGAGTACGTGCCGGTGCTCGTCGAGCAGTGCGCGCACGAACCCGACTTCACCGTGCGCGAGACGCTGACCTGGGCCCTCACCCGACAGGACCGCGAGGCGACCCTCGACCGGGTCATCCCCGAGCTCGGGTCCCCGCTGCCGAGGGCACGGGCCCAGGCGCTCCACACGCTCTCGAAGATCCGCGACCCGCGGGCGTGGCCCGCGATCACGCGGGAACTGCTTCATGACGCGAACACCGACGTCGCCCGCACCGCCTGGCGGACGGCAGCGGGCCTCGCGCCCGAGGCCGAGCGCGGCGCCCTCGCTTCCGAGCTGGCTGCCCACTTCGGCCTGGGCCCCGACGACCTCCAGCAGAGCCTCAGTCGGGCGTTCGTGACCCTCGGCGAGTCGGGACGCGACGCGATCGACGCCGCGGCGGCCTCGGCGGAATGGAACGTCCGGTTGCACGCGCTTGCGACGGATCACCTCGTCTCGAACCCCGACGACGGCTACGAGGCGGCGGTCGCGGTCGCGCGCCGTGCCGCAGCGCGACGGGATGCCGCGGACTGGAACGACGACGCCTGACACCACTCCCCGAGTCGGGCGCTGACTCCGCGCACGGCGCGCCCCGCGAGCGTCAGCGGGGCGCGACGGCGCTCCACGGCACCGTGAACTCGCCCAGCCGCCACCGAGCGCGGTCGCCGAGGTCGAGCCCGCGCTCGGACATCGCCCCGAGAGCGGCGCGCCAGCGCTGGACCGGCCCGAATGCGGATGCCGGCGCGGCCCGCTGCCACTCGTCGTCGAGTGACGACAGCAGCGCGTGCACCCGTTCGCCGGCGACGTTGCGGTGGATGAGCGCCTTCGGCAGGCGTTCGGCCGCGATCGCGGGGGAGTCGAGCCCCGCGAGTCGGAGCGATATCGTGAGGCTGCGGGGCGCGGCATCCGGGCCCACCTCGACCCAGGTGCTCACGCGGCCGATCTCGTCGCACGTCCCCTCGACGAGCATTCCGTCGGGTGCGAGGCGCGAGGCCATCCGGGACCACGCATCGGCGACATCCGACTCGTCGTACTGACGCAGCACGTTGAACGCGCGGATGATCGCGGGTCTGCGTCCACCCGGGACGGGCACCTCGAACCCGCCCCTCGCGAACCCGACGCGGGCATCCGGTGCGAAGGGCGTGCGTCCAGCGCGGACGTCGACGAGCTGGGAGCGCGCTCGAGCGACGCGGTCGGGGTCGATCTCGAGCCCGAGGACCTCGACGTCCCGGCGGGCGGGCCTCAGCCGTGCCTCCAGCTCGAGCGCCGTCACGCCGCTCGCACCGTAGCCGAGGTCGATGACCAGGGGGTCGGCGCATCGGCGCAGCACGGGATGCCGCGCGATCCAGCGATCGACGCGACGCAGGCGGTTCGTGTTGGTGGTACCACGGGTGGCCTGCCCGATATGTCCCGGGGCCATGCCCCCATGATCGCAGGCCCCGGCTCGGTAGACTCGAAGCATGAGTGCGCCGTACACGCTGATCCTCCTCCGCCACGGGCAGAGCGAGTGGAACAAGTCCAACCAGTTCACCGGCTGGGTCGACGTCCGACTGACCGACCAGGGCAAGGCCGAGGCCCAGCGCGGCGGTGAGCTGCTCGCCGAGGCGGGCCTGCTGCCCGACGTCCTCTACACGTCGGTCCTCAGCCGTGCCATCCAGACCGCTCAGATCGCTCTCGACGCGGCCGACCGCCTGTGGATCCCGGTCAAGCGCTCGTGGCGCCTGAACGAGCGTCACTACGGTGCGCTGCAGGGCAAGGACAAGGCGCAGACCCTCGCGGAGTTCGGAAACGAGCAGTTCATGCTGTGGCGTCGTTCGTTCGACGTGCCGCCGCCGCCCCTCGCCGACGACGACCAGTACAGCCAGGTGAACGACCCGCGCTACGCCGACATCGACGGCGAGGTGCCTCGCACCGAGTCGCTCAAGCTCGTCATCGACCGTCTGCTGCCGTACTGGGAGTCCGACATCGCCGAAGACCTGCGCGCGGGCAAGACCGTGCTCGTGACCGCTCACGGCAACTCGCTGCGTGCTCTCGTCAAGCAGCTCGAGGGCATCAGCGACGACGACATCGCGGAGCTGAACATCCCCACGGGCATCCCGCTGGTCTACAAGCTCGACGAGAACCTCAAGCCGCTCGGCCCGGGTGAGTATCTCGACCCCGAGGCGGCTGCGGCCGGTGCTGCCGCCGTGGCCAACCAGGGCAAGGCGTAAGCACGAGACGTACGAAGGGGCGGTGCCGATCGGCACCGCCCCTTCGTCATCGACCGGATGCTGGTCAGAGACCGCCGTCGTTCACGATGACGTTGATCGTCTCGGTGTCGGGGCGCCATTCGCCCGTCGCGAGATAGGCGACGCGCTTGCCGACCGTGACGGCGTGATCGGCGAAGCGCTCGTGGTACCGGCTGGCCAGCGTCGCGTCGACGGTGGCGGCCGCCTCGCCCTGCCAGTTCTCGCTGAGGACCTTCTCGAACACGCTCAGGTGGAGGTCGTCGAGCCGGTCGTCGAGAGCGCGCAGCGTCTCGACCAGAGCGAGGTCTTCCGAGCGAAGCAGCTCGGTGAGGGTGCGCGCGACCTCGACGTCGATCTCGCCCATCTTGGTGAAGGTGCCCTTCAGGCCCTTCGGGATGGCGCGCTCGGGGAAGCGCATGCGGGTGAGCTGCGCGATGTGCTCGGCGATGTCACCCATCCGCTCGAGCGACGCGCTGGTGCGCAGTGCCGAGACGACGATGCGCAGGTCGCGTGCAACCGGCTGCTGGCGGGCGAGGATCTCGATGGCCAGCTCGTCGATCGCGATGGCCTTGTCGTCGATGACGGCGTCCGCATCGATGACTTCTTCGGCGAGGGTGATGTCGCTCGTGCCGAATGCACGCGTGGCCTTCTCGATCGCGACGGTCACCAGCTCGGAGATCTCGACCAGGCGGGCCTGGACGTCCTCGAGGGACTGGTGGAAGACTTCGCGCATCGGAGCACCTTTCCTTCTTGCGGAGACAGCACGACGCCGTACTCACGGCGACGCGATTGTCGCTCGACAAGGTTAACGAACGGTGCCGAGCCGATGAACATAGACCCGAGTCCGAGAAGGAACGGCCGAGACGCGATGGGCGGGCCCCGCGCCTCGTCCTAATCTGGAGGAATGAATCCGACGCAGCTCGCGCTGGTCGCCCTTCTCGGGGGCGTGTTCGTCGGCCTTCTCATCAGCGCTGTGGCCTTCCTGGCCTGGCGCGCCCGCGTACAGGCGCAGGAGCAGGCCGACGGCGATCTCCCGGCCGGCGCGCGCGACGTGCTGGCCGCCCTCGATGAGGCCGCGCTCATCGTCGATGCGTCGTTCACCATCGTCGCGACGTCGCCGTCCGCCGAGTTGTTCGGCCTGTTCGAGGGCGAGACGGTTCCGGGTGACGAGCTGCGCGAGCTGCTGCGCTCTTCGCGCGGCGTGGCGCATTCCGAGACGGGCACGCTGCGGCTGCGCCGCGGGGTGGCTCCGGCGGAGCCGCGACTGATCGTCGCGCGCGCGAGCAGCATCACCCCGCGGTTCACCCTCGTGCTCGTGCGCGACATCACCGAGCGCGAACGGCTCGCGGAGATGCGGCGCGACTTCGTGGCGAACACGAGTCACGAGCTGAAGACCCCGGTCGGGGCGGTCACCCTGCTCGCCGAGGCGATCGAGTCCGCCGCCGACGACCCCGAACAGGTGCGCTCGTTCGCCAGCCGGCTGAGTGCCGAGGCCATGCGGCTCGGGAACCTGACCTCGCGCATCATGAGCCTGTCGCGCCTGCAGTCCTCCGACGAGCTGACGGAGCTGCGCGACGTCGCGATCGACGAGGTCGTCACGTCGGCCATCGAGACGCACGCGATCGCCGCCGAGTCGGCGGGCGTCGCCCTCGTGCGCGGAGGGGATCGCGGGCTGTACGTGCGCGGCGACGTGCAGGTGCTGAGCGAGGCGGTGGGGAACCTCATCGCGAACGCCATCGTGTACTCGCCGCCCGCCAGTCAGGTCGGCGTCGGCATCCGCGGCACGGGTGACACCGTCGAGATCGCCGTGACCGATCGCGGCATCGGCATCCCGGAGAGCGAGCAGCAGCGCGTATTCGAGCGGTTCTATCGCGCCGACTACGCCCGCTCGCGCCGTACGGGCGGCACCGGCCTGGGGCTCTCGATCGTCAAGCACGCCGTGCAGCGCCACGGCGGCGAGGTCCAGCTGTGGTCCCGTCCGGGACGCGGCTCGACGTTCACGATCCGCCTGCCCGCGATCGCCGCCCCCGATGGTGCGGCCGCGGCGCCGAGGAAGACCAGGAAGAAGATCGTCCGGGCGATGCCCGCCCGGCCCAAGGGAGACCCATCATGACTCGTGTCCTGCTCGTGGAGGATGAGCCCGACCTCGCCGACCCGCTGGCGTACCTGCTGCGACGGGAGGGCTTCGAGGTCGAGATCGCAGAGGACGGACCCGCCGCCCTCGAGGCGTTCGAGTCGCGCGGGGCCGACATCGTGCTGCTCGACCTGATGCTTCCCGGGATGCCGGGAACCGAGGTGTGCCGCATCATCCGGACGACGTCGAAGACGCCCATCATCATGCTGACCGCCAAGGACTCCGAAGTCGACATCGTGGTCGGGCTCGAGCTCGGCGCCGACGACTACGTCACCAAGCCGTACTCGTCGCGCGAGCTGCTCGCTCGCATGAGGGCTGTGCTGCGGCGGGCCGCGACGGCCGAGGTCGACGTCGACGAGCGCGTGCTCGCCGGTGGCCGTGTGACGATCGATCTCGACCGACACACGGTGGCCGTCGACGGCGGCGAGATCAACATGCCGCTGAAGGAGTTCGAGCTGCTCGAGGTCCTGATGCGTAACGCAGGCCGGGTGATGACACGCGGTCAGCTCATCGACCGCGTGTGGGGGAGCGACTACTTCGGCGACACGAAGACCCTCGATGTGCACATCAAGCGCATCCGCTCCCGCATCGAGGCCGACCCGGGCCGGCCGTCGATGCTGCTCACCGTGCGCGGACTCGGCTATCGCTTCGAGGGCTGAGCTCGCTCACGGCGAGGAGGAAGCCGCGAAGACGTGATGAGGGGCCCGGCGATCGTCGCCGGGCCCCTCATCACGTCAGATGCGTCGGGCCGTCACGGGGTCGGAGTCGCCGACGGGGTGGGGGTGGCGGACGGAGTGGGGGTCGCCGACGGGGTCGTCGCCTCGAGCGGCACGTACTCC
Source organism: Microbacterium sp. TS-1 (assembly GCF_000509385.1). Taxonomy (NCBI): domain Bacteria; kingdom Bacillati; phylum Actinomycetota; class Actinomycetes; order Micrococcales; family Microbacteriaceae; genus Microbacterium; species Microbacterium sp. TS-1. The sequence goes on along the minus strand of NZ_BASQ01000002.1, from coordinate 158,790 downwards.
GTGTAGTAGGGGAGCGTGCCGTCGAGGACGGGCACGTCGATGCGCACGCCCTCGGCGTCTCCCGACTGGAACGACATCGGCAGGGTCCCACCGGGCATGGTGTCGATGTCCTCGAGCAGGATCGGCTTGTTGCCGTCGACGCCCAGGCTGATGCTGTCGCGCGCCGGCACCTTCAGCGTGGTCGTGGTCTCGCCGAAGCCGAAGATGAGCGTGTGGTCCTCGTCGGTGGGGTTGACGATGGCGGCGAGGAAGTTGCCCGCGGTGCCGGATTCGTCGGCGATGACCATCGCGTTGCGGACGTCGAGCGGGCCGGAGGGCGGGATGTTCACGCCGTCCGAGGCGGAGAAGTCGATGGTCGTCGCCTGCGGCGAGATCATGCTGCAGCCGGTGGCCCCCAGGGTCAGGGCGGCGCCCACGGCAATCGAAGCGACGATTCGCAGTTTCACGGATCCTCCAGGCAGGCAGACGGGCGTCTTCAGAAGTCTAAGGGTGACGGGGCCGACGTGCCGACACCCCTCGGATGCCGCGGGGTATAAGCGGCGGCAAACCTTACTGTATGCCCCCTGTGTTATCCTGGATGTTGCCGAAGGGATATAACTCCATGCTTTTTGAGGTTGGCGAAACCGTCGTCTACCCCCACCACGGGGCAGCCACGATCATCGAGGTCAAGGACCGGATCATCAAGGGCGAGACGAAGAAATACCTGAAGCTCAACGTCACCCAGGGAGACCTCATCATCGAGGTCCCGGCTGACAACGTCGACCTGGTCGGCGTTCGCGACGTCATCGGCAAGGACGGACTCGAGCGCGTGTTCGACGTCCTGCGTGCCCCTTTCACCGAAGAGCCGACCAACTGGTCGCGTCGGTACAAGGCCAACCTCGAGAAGCTCGCCTCGGGCGACGTCATCAAGGTGAGCGAAGTCGTGCGCGACCTGTGGCGTCGCGATCAGGACCGCGGCCTGTCCGCTGGCGAGAAGCGCATGCTCGCGAAGGCGCGCCAGATCCTCGTGTCCGAGATCGCGCTGGCGCTCAAGGCCGACGAGGACCACGCTTCGGGCGTCCTCGACGAGGTCCTCGCCTCCTGAGTCCGTCTCGGCATCCGCTGCCGTGGGCATCATCCCCGTTCCGCGCGTCGCGGTCATCGTCGTCGCGGCCGGTTCCGGAACACGGCTCTCGGCCGGGGCTCCGAAGGCGTTCGTCGGGATCGACGAGCTCTCGATCCTGAGGCACGCCCTCGACGGCGTCGCCGCGGCACCGACCGCTCAGGTCGTGATCGTGGCGCCCGCCGGACGCGAGGGCGACGCCCGCACCGAGGCTGAGGCGGCATTCGGCGATCGCTCCGACCTCGTCTCGGTCGTCGTCGGGGGCCAGACGCGGCAGCAGTCGGTCGCCGCGGGACTCGCGGCCCTGTGGGCCGACGTCGAGACCGTCCTCGTCCACGACGCCGCCCGTGCGCTGACCCCGCCGGACGTGTTCGAACGGGTGATCGCCGAGGTGGATCGCTCGGGCGCCGGAGTCGTGCCGGTGCGCCCCGTCGTCGACACGCTCAAACGCGTGACCGGTGCTGCGGTCGACGAGGCTGTCGATCGCGCTCCGCTGGCCGCAGCGCAGACGCCTCAGGGCTTTCCTCGGGCACTCCTCGAATCCGCGTACGCCACGGCGGCCGAGGAGTTCACCGACGACACCGCGCTGTTCGCGGCCGCCGGTCACCCCGTGCACACCGTCGCGGGCGATGACCTGTCGTTCAAGATCACCACGCCCGCCGACCTCGACCGGGCGCGTCACCTGCTGCGGCCCACTGCGGCGTCGGCATCCGTGATCCCGCTGGTCGGCATCGGCACCGACGTCCACGCGTTCGGCGGCGAGGGGGCGCTGCGCCTGGCGGGACTGGAATGGCCCGGCGAACCCGGGCTTCGCGGCCACTCGGACGGCGACGCGGTCGCTCACGCCATCGTCGACGCGGTGCTCGCGGCCGCCGGCCTGGGTGACATCGGCACCCATTTCGGGGTCGACCGTCCCGAGTACGCGGGGGCCGCGGGCATCGTCTTCCTGCGGCGCGTGCGCGAGCTCGTGGCCGAGGCCGGCTACGCGATCGGAAACGTCTCGGTGCAGGTGCAGGCCAACCGGCCGCGGTTCGCGCCGCGCCGCGCCGAGGCCGAGGCGCTGCTGACGCAGGCGCTCGGCGCGCCGGTCTCCGTCGCGGCCACGACGACCGACGGGCTCGGGTTCACCGGCGCCGGCGAAGGGGTCTCCGCTACCGCGGTCGCCCTCGTCTACCGCATCCCCTGAGGCTCAGCGGGGCGCTGCCTCGAGGTCGCGCGTCATGAACACCGACAGCGGGTCGGGGGAGTAGTCGCCGAACGGCGGGCAGTACGAGAAGCCGGCGCTCTCGTACAGACTCCGCGCGGCGACGAAGTCGGGGCCGGAGCCGGTCTCGAGCCAGAGCGAGCGGATGCCGGCATCCCGGGCCTCCCGCTCGAGGTGCTGCAGCATCGCGCGCCCCAAGCCGCGCCCGAGGAACCCGTCGGCGACGCGCATGGACTTGATCTCCGCGCGGTCGCCGTCGAAAGCCCTGTACGCGCCGACAGCGGCGATCTCGTCTCCGACCCAGGCCGAGTACACCCGGACGGACGGATGCTGCAGCGCGGTCAGGTCGAGGGCGTGCACGCTCTCGACCGGCGTGTTGGCGAGCATGCCCGCGAGGTGGGCGGCGAGCAGACCGCGGGTCGCGGCGCCGGTGAGGTCGTCTCGGACGATCGTGACGGATCCCGCCATGTCAGGCCTCCACGGGTGTCGGGGCGGGGTTGCGGCGGGAGCGCGAGGTGACGGCCAGCAGCACGAGGCCGGCGGCGAGCACGGCGAGGCCCACGAGCGCCAGCGGAGCGAGGCGCTCACCCAGCAGGATGACGCCGAGCAGGCTCGCTGTCAGCGGCTCGGCGAGGGTGAGGGTGGCTGCGGTCGCCGCGCTCAAGCCGCCGAGCCCCCACGTGAACAGCGCGTACGCCAGCGCGACCGTCGCCACGCCCAGCCAGAGCGCCATGACCCAGCCGCGCGGCTCGGTGAGCCACCGCATGTCGGTCAACGGCAGCATCGCGGCGCCGCACACGGCTGCGCCGGCGCCCATCGCACCCGAGACGGTGAAAGCGTCCCATCCGCCGGAGATCAGCCGCCGCTGCGCATTGGCGATGATCGCGAACGAGGCACCCGCCCCCAGCGACCCCAGGACGCCGAGACCGTCGGCCCCTGCCGAGCCGCCGCCCGCGACTGCGAGCAGGGCGACTCCGGCCGTGGCCAGCGCCGTCGCGGTCATCCACGACGACGTCGGCCGCCGCCGTGTGAGGGCCCACTCCAGCAGTCCCGCGAGCACCGGGGCGGATCCGAGCGCGATGACCGTCCCCACGGCGACACCGTTGCGCGCCGTGCCGAGGAAGAACAGCGGCTGATAGAGCGCGAGGCACAGTCCGGTCAGCGCCATGAGGGCGACAGCGCGCGGACCTCCGACCGGGCGGATGCCGTCGCGCGCGATGCGAGCGCGCTGTCGGCGGGCACCGATCGACAGGCCGACGGCCGCGAGCGCCGTGCCCCCGACGATGAGGCGGGCCGCTCCGACACCGAGCGGCGTCGTGTCGTCGGGGCCGAGCGCCTGCGCGGTGCCGGTCGTGCCGAACAGCACCGCTGCGACGAGGACGGCGATCACGGGCAGCACCCTCCAGTTCTACCGCGTCTCGGGGCACGCTCATGCCACGGCGGCGCGGCGCCCCGCCGGTAGGCTGGTGCAGTGACCGTTCGCCTCTACGACACCCGCGCGCAGGCGCTGCGCGATTTCGCGCCGCGCGACCCGTCGAACGTCACGGTCTACGTCTGCGGTCCGACGGTGCAGTCCGGTCCGCACATCGGTCATGTCCGCGCGGCGGTCGGCTTCGACATCCTCCGCCGCTGGCTCGAGTACCGGCACGGACGGGTGACGTTCGTCCGCAACGTCACCGACATCGACGACAAGATCCTCGCCAACGCGACGGATGCCGAGCCGTGGTGGGCGCTCGCGTACCGGATCGAGCTCGAGTTCACCCGTGCCTACGCGGCCGTGGGTGTGCTGGCGCCGACCTATGAGCCGCGCGCCACGGCATCCGTTCCGCAGATGATCGAGCTCATCGAGACCCTCATCGAGCGTGGCCACGCCTACGCGGCCCCCGACGGCTCGGGAGACGTGTACTTCGATGTGCGGTCGTGGCCCGAGTACGGCTCGTTGACCCGCCAGTCGCTCGACGCGATGGAAGCCGCGGCCGATGCCGGCCCCCGGGGCAAGCGCGATCCGCGCGACTTCGCCCTGTGGAAGGGGGCCAAGCCGGAGGAGCCGTCGGATGCCGCTTGGAGCTCCCCCTGGGGGCACGGCCGTCCCGGGTGGCACATCGAGTGCTCGGCGATGAGCCGGCGCTACCTCGGCGGCGAGTTCGACATCCACGGCGGCGGACTCGACCTGCGCTTCCCGCACCACGAGAACGAGCTCGCCCAGTCGACGGCGGCGGGTGACCCCTTCGCGCGCTACTGGGTGCACAACGGCCTCGTCACCGTCGGCGACCAGAAGATGTCGAAGTCGCTCGGCAATTTCCTGCTCGCCGACGACGTGCTGCGCGAGCGTGACCCCCGTGTCGTCCGGTATGCGCTCGGCGCTGCCCACTACCGGTCGAGCCTCGACCTGACGCCGGCGAGCTTCGACGAGGCCGAGGCCGCGCTCGGCCGCATCCGTTCGTTCCTGCAGCGCGCCGCTCGCGTGCTGCCCGGCGGATCGGCCGGTCGGGATGAGGACGTGCCCGTCGCCTTCGCATCCGCGATGGACGACGACCTGGCCGTCCCGCAGGCGCTCGCCGTGCTGCACGAGACCGTCCGGGCGGGCAACACCGCGCTCGACGAGGGCGACCACGGCGCGGTCTCCGCCGCGGTGGGAGCCGTGTCGGCGATGCTCGCCGTGCTGGGGCTCGATGCCGCCGATGAGCCGCGCGGCGACGACGCCGAGACCGTCGCTCTCGACGCGCTCGTGCGCACCATGATCGACCAGCGCGCCGAAGCGCGCGCGACCAAGGACTGGACGACAGCCGACCGTATCCGCGACGCGATCGCGGCGGCCGGCATCGTCCTCGAAGACGGTCCCGAGGGGACCCATTGGAGTGTGAACCGTGGCTAAGCCAGGAAACCCGTCCGCCGGACGCGGCAAGAAGAAGGGCCCCACCAAGGGCACCGGCGGCAAGAACCGCCGCTCGCTCGAGGGGCGCGGTCCGACCCCGAAGGCCGAGGATCGCGCCTGGCACCCCGCGGGCAAGCGGAAGGCCGCCCAGGAGCGTTACATCGCCGCCGGTGGCAAGCCGCAGCAGCGCCAGGGCAGCGCGAACCGGGCGCCGAAGTCGAAGTCGGGCGACGACACCGAGACGGTCACCGGCCGCAACAGCGTGCTCGAGGCGCTGCGCGCCAAGATCCCCGCCACGGCCTTCTACATCGCCCAGCGCGTCGAGATGGACGACCGTGTCAAGGAGATGCTGTCGATCGCCACGAACCGCGGCATCCCGGTGCTCGAGGTCACGCGCCAGGAGCTCGACCGCATGGCTGGGTTCGACGGCGTGCACCAGGGCGTCGCGATCAAGGTGCCGCCCTACGAGTACGGCCACCCGCAGGACCTGCTCGAAGAGGTCATCGACTCGGGGGAGACCCCGCTCTTCGTGGCGCTCGACGGTGTCACCGACCCGCGTAACCTCGGCGCGATCATGCGCTCGGCCGCCGCCTTCGGCAGCCAGGGCGTCATTGTTCCCCAGCGCCGCTCGGCGGGCGTCAACTCGGCCGCGTGGAAGACCAGCGCCGGCGCGGCCGCGCGCATCCCGGTCGTCATCGCGCCGAACCTGACGACCACGCTCAAGGAGTTCAAGAAGCAGGGCGTCTTCGTGCTCGGCCTCGATGGCGGCGGCGACATCGAGCTGCCGTCGCTGCAGCTCGCCGACCGCCCGGTCGTCATCGTCGTCGGGTCGGAGGGCAAGGGGCTCTCGCGTCTGGTGACCGAGACGTGCGACCAGGTCGTCTCGATCCCGATCTCGTCGGCGACCGAGTCGCTCAACGCCGGTATCGCGGCATCCGTCGCGCTCTACCAGGTCGCCACGATCCGCGCCGCGCAGGAATGATCGGCGGGCGTCGTCGGGCTGTGACCGGGCGATGACCTTCCTGTAAATTCCACTCGGTCGACGCCTGACGACCCGGCGCGATTCCGATCGAACGGGTAGTTTCGAACCGTGAGCGAGAACGACAAGACCTCCGGCTCCCGCACGATCGCTGCGACCCACCCGCTGGCGCTTGCGCCGGTGGCGTCGCCTCCGGCGACGGTGGACGGTTTCGTGCGCGAGTTCCTGCTGAACCTCAACATGGAACGCGGTGTCGCGTTGTCGTCGGCGACCGAGACCGACACGTACATGGCACTCGCCGCCACCGTGCGCGACTATCTCGTCGCGCGGTGGCTCGAGGACCAGCGGCGTCAGCGCGAGGACCAGCGCAAGGCCGTCTGCTACCTGTCGGCGGAGTATCTTCTCGGGCGTCAGCTCGACAACAACCTGCTCGCCTCGGGGTTGACCGAGATCGCGACCGAGGCGCTGGCCGCATGCGGCATCGACATCGACACGATGCGCGCTCACGAGGTCGAGCCGGGCCTCGGCAACGGCGGCCTCGGCCGCCTCGCTGCATGCTTCGTCGACTCGCTCGCCACCCTCAGTGTTCCGAGCATCGGGTACGGCATCCGATACGAGTACGGCATTTTTCGCCAGGTCTTCCGGGGCGGTGAGCAGATCGAGAAGCCGGATGCCTGGCTCGCGCTCGGTTCGCCGTGGGAGTTCCGTCACCCGGAATCGGCGCAGACCGTCTCGTTCGCCGGCCACACCGAGACCTACGACGACGACGGCGTCATCCGCAGCCGGTGGGTGCCGGCCTGGAGCGTGCGCGCCGTGCCCTACAACTACATGGTGCCCGGCTACCAGAACGGGCGGGTGAACACCCTCCGTCTGTGGAGCGCCGAAGCCACGAAGGCCTTCGACCTGCGCACCTTCAACAGCGGCGACTACGTCGAGGCGGTGCGCGCGCAGACGTTCGCGGAGAACATCTCCAAGGTGCTCTACCCCGAGGACTCCACGCCGCAGGGCAAGGAGCTGCGCCTTCAGCAGCAGTACTTCTTCGTCGCGGCATCCATCGCCGACTACATGACGAAGGTGCTGCCCGAAGACTTCGATCTCGAGGATCTTCCCGAGCGCGTGATCTTCCAGCTCAACGACACCCACCCCGTCATCGCCGTTCCCGAGATGATGCGCGTGCTCGTCGACGAGCGGAAGCTCGACTGGGATGCCGCCTGGGCCATCACCCAGAAGTGCTTCGCCTACACGTGTCACACCCTGCTGCCCGAGGCGCTCGAGGTCTGGTCGGTCGATCTGCTCGGTCGCCTGCTGCCGCGGCACCTCGAGATCATCTACCGCATCAACGACGAGTTCCTGCTCCGCGTGCGCGAGCGGTTCGGCGACGACGAGCAGCGCCTGCGCGACATGTCCATCGTCTCCGAGCAGCGGGCCGTGCGCATGGCCTACCTCGCGACGGTCGCCGGGTCGAAGGTCAACGGCGTCGCCGAGCTCCACTCGCAGCTGCTGCGCGAGAAGGTGCTGCACCAGTTCGACGAGATGATGCCCGAGAAGTTCACGAACGTCACGAACGGCGTGACCCCGCGACGGTTCATGCGTCTGGCGAACCCCGACCTGTCCGAGCTCATCACCGCCGCGCTCGGCACCGGCTGGCTCACCGACCTCGAGCGGCTGCGTGAACTCGAGTCGTACGCCGAGGATCCCGATTTCCGCGCGGCCTTCGCCAGCGTCAAGGCCGCGAACAAGCGGCGCCTGAACGACGTGCTGATGAAGCGCGACGGCTTCGAGATCGCCGACGACCACCTGCTCGACGTCATGGTCAAGCGACTGCACGAGTACAAGCGTCAGACGCTCAAGCTGCTCCACATCGTCACGCTCTACGAGCGGGTCGTGTCGGGCCGGGTGGCGGCGTCCGACCTGCAGCCGCGCACTTTCATCTTCGGTGCCAAGGCAGCTCCCGGCTACGCGATGGCCAAGCGGGTCATCCACCTCATCAACGCCGTCGGATCTGTCGTGAACAACGACCCGCGCCTCGAGGGGCGCCTCAAGGTCGTCTTCCCGCCGAACTACAACGTCACGCTCGCGGAGCGGGTCATCCCTGCCGCCGACCTGTCCGAGCAGATCTCGCTCGCAGGCAAGGAGGCTTCGGGCACGGGCAACATGAAGTTCGCCCTGAACGGCGCGCTCACTATCGGCACCGATGACGGCGCAAACGTGGAGATCCGCGAGCTCGTCGGTGACGACAACTTCTTCCTGTTCGGCATGAGCGAGCCCGAGGTCGAGGAGCTCTGGGCCGCGGGCTACCGTCCGGGAGAGTTCGCCCAGGCTGACGACGAACTGCGCCGGGCGCTGGATCTCATCGGATCCGGTGCGTTCTCGGACGGCGACCGCTCGACCTTCGAGCCCGTCGTGTCGAACCTGATGTACGACGACCGCTTCATGGTGCTGGCCGATTACACGTCGTACATCGCAGCCCAGGAGCGGGTGGATGCCGCGTACGCCGACCGCGATGCCTGGACCCGCTCGGCCATCCTGAACGTTGCCCGAACAGGCTTCTTCTCGTCGGATCGGTCGATCCGCGACTACATCGACCGCATCTGGAACACGCAGCCCGCTCGCTGATCGGCCACACCCGCGGGCCGGGGCCCGCGCACGACACCCAACGGAGGAAGAAGTCATGGCACGCATCGCCGTCATCGGAGGAACCGGCTACGCCGGCAGCCACATCGTCGAGGAGGCCGTCTCGCGCGGCCACACCGTCGTCTCCGTCGCCCGCAAGGTTCCCGCCGAGCGCATCGAGGGCGCGACGTACCTCGAGGGCACCCTGCTGGACGTGCCCGCCCTCGTCGGCCAGCTCGACGGCGTGGACGTCGTCGTCTCGGCTGTCGCCCCGCGCGGCGACATGCAGGGGCAGGTCCGCCCGAACACCGCGTTGCTGGTCGAAAGCCTTCCCGAGAACGTGCGCGTCGGCGTCGTCGGCGGTGCGGGCGGCAGCCTCGTCGCCCCGGGCGGTCCGCGCCTGATCGACAGTGGCTTCCCCGAGGAGTTCAAGGACGAGGCGCTCGAGGCCATCGGCATCCTCGAAGATCTGCAGGCCGACGAAAGCGGTCGCGACTGGTTCTTCATCCACCCGGCGGGCGGCTTCGGGTCGTTCAACCCGGGCGAGCGCACGGGACGCTACCGCGACGGCGGCGATGTGCTCGTCACCGACGAGAACGGCGACTCGTTCATCTCCGGTGCCGACTTCGCCATCGCGGTCGTCGACGAGATCGAGAACCCGAAGCACGTCCGCGAGCGTTTTACCGTCGGCTACTGACCGGCGGCGCGGCCTCGTTCGTCAGACGAGGTCGCGCCAGTCGACCTCAGCCTCGTCGTCGTCGACCGGGACGGAGTCGGTGACGATCGGAACCGACATCGTCTCGGTCGGCGGACCCATCACGGTCGCCTCGTCGCGCCGGTGACGGAGCACGTTCTCGACATACGACGACAGCACCTCGGCCAGGGGCACCGACCGCCCCTCCGTCTGCGAGAGGTACCAGCGGTGCTCGAGCACCTGGTGGAACAGCTCGGCCGGCTCGAGCTTCGCGCGCAGGTCCCACGGCACCGAGAGCACGACGGGCTCGAACACTCGGGTGAGCCACTCGTGCGCGACCATCTCCTCGTTCGACCCGAGGCGTGAGACGCGCGCGCTGAACTCGTCGAGGTCGTTGAGCAGACGGCGGGCCTGGTTCTCCTCGACGTCCAGTCCCGTCAGTCGGAGCAGTCGACGCTGGTGGTGGCCGGCGTCGACGACCTTCGGCTGGATCGATACGCGCGTGCCGTCGGCGGCGGCGTCGATCGACATCTCGCCGATGTCGAACCCGAGCGAGTTGAGCTTCTGGACGCGCTCGGTGATGCGCCATGACTCGTTCGCCGAGAACGTCTCCTGGTCGGTGAGGGCCGCCCACAGCGAGTGGTACGACGACATGATGCCGTCGGCGATCGCGATGGCGTCCACGCCGCCCTCGAGACGGCCGCCGGCCTCGAGGTCCATGATCTCGCCGGCGATGTTCGTGCGTGCGATGTCGAGATCGTGCATCCGCTGACCGCGCGTGAGGCCGCGCTCGTGCAGTTCGCCCGTCTCGGCGTCGACGAGGTACGCGGCGAAGGCGCCGGCGTCGCGGCGGAAGAGCGTGTTCGACAGCGAGACGTCGCCCCAGAAGAAGCCGACGTTGTGCAGGCGCACGAGCAGCACCGCGAGGGCGTCCACGAGACGGGTCGCCGTGTCGGGGCGCAGCACCTGGGTGAACAGGGCGCGGTAGGGGAGGGAGAACTTCAGGTGTGCCGTCACGAGGGCCGCGGGCAGTTCCTCGCCGTCCGCGTCGCGACGCCCGTCGATGACCGCCACCCGCTCGACGCAGGGCACGTCGAGGCGCTGCAGCGAGCCGAGCATCTCGTACTCGCGCCGGGCCATCGCCGCCGTCGTCTCCTTGATCGCCACGACCCGTCCGGACAGGTTCGCGAAGCGCACGAGGTGGCGCGAGATGCCCTTGGGCAGGTAGACGATGTCGGGCGTCGACCAGTCGGCGAGGGTCGTCGACCAGGGAAGGGCGAGCAGGCCCGGGTCGACGCTGCTGGCAGTGATCGAGAGCGAGGCGGTCACGGATTCTCCGATCGGATGTGAGGCGCAAAGACTGCGGCGCGGGCGACCAGAGGCCACCCGCGCCGCAGCGTACGAAGATACCGGATCAGGCCGAGGCGATGGCCTTGTCGGTCAGGCGCTCGCCGGTCTCGCCGTCGAACACGTGGACGTGTCCGGGGACGGGAGCCAGGACGACCTTGTCGCCCGCGTTCGGGTGACGGCGGCCGTCGACGCGCGCGACGATGTCGGTGCGCTTGCCGTTGATGTCGGTGTGGCCGTAGAGGTAGCCGTCAGCACCGAGCTCCTCGACCAGGTCGACGTCGACGGTCAGGCCCTGGCCGTCCTCGGGGTTGACGATGATGTCCTCGGGGCGGATGCCGATGGTGACGGTCGAGCCGTGCGCCTTGCCGAGCGTGTCGGCCTCGACCGGGGCGACCTTGGTGCCGAACTGCACGCCGCCCTCGGCGAGCGAGGCGGTGAACAGGTTCATGGCGGGCGAGCCGATGAAGCCGGCGACGAAGACGTTGTTCGGCTTCTCGTACAGGTCGCGCGGGGTGCCGACCTGCTGCAGGATGCCGTCCTTGAGGACCGCGATGCGGTCGCCCATGGTGAGGGCCTCGGTCTGGTCGTGGGTGACGTACACCGTGGTGACGCCGAGGCTGCGCTGCAGCGAAGCGATCTGCGTACGGGTCTGGACGCGGAGCTTGGCGTCGAGGTTCGACAGCGGCTCGTCCATGAGGAACACCTGGGGCTTGCGGACGATGGCGCGGCCCATCGCGACACGCTGACGCTGACCACCCGAGAGAGCCTTCGGCTTGCGGGTCAGGTACTCCTCGAGGTCGAGAAGCTTGGCCGCCTCGAGCACGCGCTGGGCGCGCTCTTCCTTGCCGACGCCGGCGATCTTGAGCGCGAAGCCCATGTTCTCAGCGACCGTCATGTGCGGGTACAGCGCGTAGTTCTGGAAGACCATCGCGATGTCGCGGTCCTTCGGGGGAACGTCGGTGACGTCGCGCTCACCGATGCGGATGCTGCCCGAGTTGACCTCTTCGAGGCCGGCGAGCATGCGCAGCGAGGTGGACTTTCCGCAACCCGAGGGGCCGACCAGGACGAGGAACTCGCCGTCGCCCACTTCGAGGTTGAGCTTGTCGACCGCGGGGCGCGTGCCACCGGGGTACAGACGGGTTGCGTTGTCGAAAGTGACAGTCGCCATCGTTTCTTCTCCTTCACCGGCAGGTACGTGCCGGACGATCCGTTGTGAATGGAACGGGGTCGCCCCCGTACGCCCCTCATCGGGCGCGCTCTCAGTATGGCACGTGCGCGGGCGTGCGAGAGACATCGAGATCGGGCCGGTGCTCTGGGCTTTCCCAGGCTGGCTGATTACCATCGAGTGACTCGTGAAGCCCGTCGCGAGTGCCACCGCTCGGCCCTCATCCTTCTTCTGTTCCCCGAGGTTCCATGTCTTCTGACGACACTCCTGACGCACCTGAAACGCCGGCAGTCACCGACCGTCGCGAGGCGGTGCGTGAGAAGGCGCTCCAGGTTCACACCCGGCAGTCGCGTGCGCGCATCGCACGCCGCTCGGGTCTCGGAGTGCTCGCTGTCGGAGTCGTGGCCGCCGCAGCCGTGGCCGTCACCATGACCGTCTCGAGCGCCGGAAGCCAGCCGCAGCTCGAGCCCGCGACCGCCTCGGGTGACGGATTCGTCGTCGCCGATGTGGTCAACACCTCGGTATCGACCGACATCGCCGCCGAGACCGATGCGTCCGCGCCGGCGGAGTCCGCCCCGGATGCCGCGGCTGCGACGCCCGCCGAGGTCCTTCCTGCTCCGACGTCCTCCACGGCCCCGCCCGTCGAGATCCGGGTCTACGTCGACTACCTCTCCGCCGGTGCTCGCGAGTGGCAGGTCGCCAACGCCCAGCAGCTCACCTCCTGGGTCGACGACGGTGCCGTCACTCTCAGCTACTACCCGGTGGCGATGCTGACGGCGAAGTCGAATGGAACGAAGTACTCGCTCCGCGCGGCCAGTGCGGCAGCGTGCGTTGCCACGAACGCGCCCGACGCCTTCTTCGCGTTCAACAACGAGCTGCTCACGCGTCAGCCCGAGGTCGACACCGACGGCTACTCCGACACCGAGCTCGCGAACATGGCGCAGGCCTCCGGCGTCGACTCGACCCGCGTCGTCCGCGACTGCATCGAGTCGGGCTCCTACGCCGCCTGGGCGAAGTCGGCGACCGAGCGCGCCGTCGCCGGCATCCCCGACACGAACGGCCTGTCGCTCACCGGGACCCCGATGGTGCTCGTCAACGGCAAGCAGTACATCGGCGACCTGAGCGATCCGGCCGAGTTCTCGCAGTTCGTGCTGACGACCGCGAGCGACGCGTACTACAAGTCCGCTCCCACCCCGACCCCGACCCCGACGCCCACCGAGGCGCCCGCGTCCTGACGGGGCGCCGTCGGGGCAGCAGGCGTTTCTGCGCTGCCCGCGTCCGTCGATAGACTGGACGTCCTGCCGACTTGGCGCAATTGGTAGCGCACCGTACTTGTAATACGGGGGTTACGGGTTCGAGTCCCGTAGTCGGCTCAGTAGCCCTCGAGATCGGGGTCCCAGTTGTCCACCTCGATCGGAGTCATCGGCTGTGGACGATCGGCGGGACGCCGATAGGGGTAGTGCGGGTGCATCCGGAGCAGGGTGGCACCGGTCGAGAAGTCCGGTTCGTCGCCGTACCAGGGGGCGGGCTCGGACATCACCGCGATGCCGGGACCGAGGATCAGGTCGACGCTGGTGTTCGAGGAGTCGCCACTGGCGACGGGAATCGTCACCCGCTCGGTGTGCGACAGGTTCGCGAGGGCGACGCTGAGGCGCAGCAACACGTCGGCGACGTCGTCCGTGGTGAGGACGACGCCTGTTCCATAGTGGATTCGACGCACCCGCCAATTGTCCCCGGTAGGAGAAAGCACGCAAGGCGGCTTGCGTGATCGGGCGCACGCGGCGCATCCTTCGCCTCCTCGGCGCAGTCTCCCGACGGGCGGCGGTGGAGGTACCTTGTGGATCAGCCGCTCGCGACGCTCAAGCGCCAGAGGCCCCTGGTCCGGGGTGAGACCGGACCCTGCTCGAGAGGGAGAAGCATGGGACATCTGATCTACGGTGTCGCACCGGCCGTCAACGTCGATGACTGGGCGCTGCAGCATCTGCGTGCGGTGATCGTCACCAAGCTCCGTCGCGACGAGAGCTTCGTCTTCACGTGGGGCAGCGAGCCCGACACGCACGGCGACGATGCCGCGGAGGGGCAGGAAGGTCAGTACGGGAGCGTCTGGATCTCCCGCGCCTCGTCGCTGTATTTCAGCTTCGCCGAAGCGCCGACGGGGACGCTCAACCGGCGGTGGCTCGTGCTCCTCAATGAGGCGGCCAACAGCGCGGCGGGGTTGCGGCTGGTTCCTGAGCCGACCGGCGACTGACCCGTCAGGTCGCCCGGCTCGCGATGAAGTCGGCGGACTTGGACTGCAGGAACGAGCAGAGGGCGGACACCATCGCCAGCTCCGCCGACAGCTCGAAGGCACGGCCGGCGTCGAGCTTCACGTCCTGCTCGCGGGCTTCGAACGTGATCGCCCAGCGGGTCGAACCGACGGGCTCGGGCTGCAGGTAGGTCACGGTGCCGGCATTGACCAGGTCGAGGCCGATGAGGCCCGTGTCATAGCCGTCGGTGCCGTCCTGCGGCATCACCCGCAGCCGCTCGCTGATCGGGTATCCGAGTTCGGCGAACTCAGCCAGCCAGGCCTCCAACGTCTCTTTCGTGCGAAACGGCATGCGCTCCTCCAATGGCACCCGGCAAGACGCCTGTCGTGTCGCCGGCGCTCATTATCGCCTGGACCGACGACCGTTCCCGACTCCTCCGTGGTCAGCGTGCGCGAGGGCGCTCGCCGATACCGAAACGGGATCGTTGTACCGCCGGCCGGCGGTCGATCATCCGCCGATACGCTCCCCGTAGAGCTCGACACCGCCGCTGTGCAAGGGTGCCGCCCGCGGCGCCGGCTCCGGTACCACGTACAGTCCGGTGGGGGAGCTCGCGACGGTCGTGAGCGCGGTGAGCCATTCCCGGCTGAGCTGGGGCTCGCGGCCGCCGTGGAACTTGAACTCGAGGTCGGCACCCGGGTGGATCCACACAGCACGCCGCCCGCCGCCCACGCTCGGGTCGTCCTTCCAGGTGAAGAAGAACGACTCGCTCCGCCGGAGCTTCGCCCCGACGACCTGCTGCAGGTGAGCGAGCGTGCGATCCTCGATCTCGACCTTGGCGTTTCCGTTTCCGTAGATGAAGCGGCCCATGCTGTCCTCCACACGTGCACAGGGCGACGGCCGCTCCGATGAGGGGAGGGAGCGAGGAGGCCATCGCGTTTTTCCACGCTTGCTTGCTCATAACGGTCCTCGTCGCACGAGCGGTCGTCAAGGGCACTGCGCGTAACGGCTCACGCCGCGAGATCTCAGATGATGTCGATCGCTCCGCCGAAATCGTCGTTCCACGACGTGAGGTCGTCGGTCTCGGCTGTCGGGCCGGGCTCAGGCGCGCGGCGGGGGTAGTCGGGATGCAACTGCAGCCAGCCGACGGCATCCTCGAAATCCGGCTCCGGGATGTCGATGGCCGCGGGCCAGGACAGAATGTGGATGCCCGTCCCGATGACGAGATCGACCTGCGCGGGCTCCTCCGACCCCGGCTCGATCGCGAGGACCGTGACGACTTCACTTCCCGATGTGGCGGCCACGCTCGCCGTCAGCGCGAGCAGCGCGCGAGCGACGGCATCGCTGGTGATGAAGGTCTCGCCCCCGTACTTGACGTAACGCATCGTGACGCACGATGCCACGGCGGGCGATGGTGCGGGACGGGGTTGCCAACTCGTCAGCGGCGGGCTATCCGTGCGCGCGCTCGCCGCGGCGCGTCACAGCGTTGCGCCAGACGACGGTGTTGAGCTCGCCGGCCGGGCTCATCCAGTGCACGACCACGACGCGATCGTTCCACCCGTGCGCGATGGCTGCGACCCGTTCGGCGGGCTTGTGCGGCCACGACACCCACGCCCACACCGCAGGCCGGTCCGCCGGCCACTCGAGCGGGCGTGGCCCGTAGGCCTGCATCGGGATCGTGCACGGCGGGATGCGCATGAGGACGCTTTCGGTGCGTTCGTCGACCCGTCGATCGATTGCATCGGCGTAACGCTTGTTCGTGCCCACGGGCCGGGTCTCCTCTCCCGGCCAGAGACTGACATGGCCCGACGACATCCCGACGTGGTCTGGCTCTCCGCGACGCGACCAAGCGGAGCCGGCCGGACCGGCGACGTCAGTGCTTGCGGATGTTGACGAGCTGCCAGCCCTCGGGCACCTTGGCGAACAACGCCTCCCGGTCGTCGGCCTCGATGTCGCGCAAGCCGTCGCGGCGCTGATAGGTCGCGGTCGCCTTGAGCTCGCTGCTGCCCTTGATCATCTGCACCGGCGCGGACACGAGGTCGAAGCCCTCCGGGGCGGCAGCCTGTGCCTGATCCCGGATCTCCTCGAGCGAGTGACCTGCGAGTTCGACGGTGGTGTTCTCGACGCGACGAATGGTGCCCACGTACATGGGAACCAGCCTAGGCTGCGCGTCAGCCGCGGCCGATCGCATCGGCCCGGTCGTGCAGCGCCGCGTCGTGGCCGACGCGGCTGCGCGGAGGGGGTTCCGGGGTGAGGTAGAGGCCGCCGCCGGAGTTGGCGACGGTGGTGAGGGCCTCGAGCCAGTCCCGGTTCAGCTGCGGCGGGCGATGCCCGTGGTACTTGAACACCAGGTCGGCGTTCTGATGGATCCAGACGGACCGGCGCCCGTCGCCGATGCTCACGTCGTCGCGCCAGGTGAAGAAGAAGCGCTCGTTGCGACGGAGCTTCGACCCGATGACCTGTTGCAGGTGCGCGAGAGCACGGTCCTCGATCTCGACCTTCGTGTTGCCGTTGCCGTAGATGAATCGCCCCATGATGGCTCCCGAAGAGGAACGATTCGCGAGTCGGCCGCCGCACTGAGGGGGGATATGCGGCGTGTGGACCGCGCCCGCGAATCGTTCCCCGTTCTCCTCATCCACGGTCTCGGTTCGTCCCACCAGCGTCAAGAGGGGGCGCGTGCAGCCCGCACGGTTCGTGGCGCGGTGCCTCCTGATGCACTATTGACCGAGTGACCGATCAGAATCGACCCCCGGCGCTGCCGCTTGGTGCGGCGATCGCCGCAACAGTGTTGGTCGGCGTCCTCACCGCCGTTCAAGCTCGTATCAACGGTGCGCTCGGCGCGGCGATCGGTGATGGGTTCGTCGCGGCGTTCATCTCGTTCGGAAGCGGTCTGGTGCTGATCCTCGTGGTCACCCTGCTCGCGCCCACCGGCCGGCAAGGACTCCGACGGCTCGTCGCGGGCGCGGGGCGCAGCATTCCCGTCTGGATGCTGCTGGGCGGGCTCGCGGGCGCTGTGACGGTCGCCACCCAGGGGCTCACCGTCGCCACGATCGGGGTCGCGCTCTTCACGGTCGGGCTCGTGGCGGGGCAGACGGCAGGTGGCCTGGTGCTCGACCGCGTCGGGTATGGACCGGCCGGCGTCGTCGCCGTGACCGTTCCCCGGCTGGCGGGCGGTCTGCTGGCGATCGTCGGCGTCGTGCTGTGCGCTCTCGGCCAGCGCGGCGAGCCCGTCGCCTGGTGGATGCTGGCGCTGCCGCTCGTCGCGGGAGCCGGCATCGCCTGGCAGCAGGCCACCAACGGCCGGCTCCGGCAGGAGCTCGGCAGCCCGCTGTCGACGACGGTGGTGAACTTCGCGGGAGGATCGATCGCGCTCGGCATCGCAGCGGCGGTGAGTGTGACGGTCAACGGGATGCCGGGGGCGCTGCAGGCCGAGCCCTGGATGTACCTCGGCGGTGCGACGGGCGTGGTCTACATCGTGATCTCGGCGGCGTTGGTCAAGCGCACCGGGGTGCTGCTCCTCGGCCTCGGATCCGTCGTCGGACTGCTCGCCGCCTCGATCGTCCTCGACGCGATCGCGCCGCCCCCGTCCGGACCGTCGCTGCTGGCTGCGACCACGGCCGCCGCGGTCGCCTTCGTCGGCGTCATCATCGCCGTCGTTCCCTGGCGGCGCCGCGTCCGCTGAGAGTCTCAGCGGTGTGCGGCGTAGTGCTCCGCGAGTCGTGAGAGTCCTTCATCGATCGAGACGGTCGGCGCCCACCGCAGGTCGCGCCGGATCTCCGTCTGATCGAACCAGTGCGCGGTCGACAGCTGCTCGGCGAGGAAACGCGTCATCGGCGGCTCGTCGGCGCCGGGACGCACGTCCCAGACCTTCTCCACGGCGGCTCCTGCCGCACGGGCGACGGCAGCCGGCAGCCGCAGCTTCGGCTCGGGGGCTCCCGCTGCGCGGCAGATGCCCGCCATCAGGTCGCCCACGGGTCGCGGTTCGCCGTTGGTGAGCACGTAAGCGCGACCGCCGACGGCGTCCGCTCGCTCCAGCGCGGCCACGATGCCCGACGCAGCGTTGTCGACGTATGTGGTGTCGATGAGGGCCGTGCCCCCGTTCAGGAGCGGCAGCGTGTGCCGTCGAGCGCGAGCCACGATGCGCTCGATGAGCTGCGGGTCGCCCGGGCCCCACACCAGATGCGGCCTCACGGCGACGACGCGCATCGCCTCGGAGTCGCGTCCGAGTGCGATCAGCTCGGCCTCGGCCTTCGTTCGCGCGTACTCGCCGCGCGCGCGAACGGGGTCGGCGGGATCGGCCCCGGCGCCCGCGAGAGCGGAGCCGGCGTGAGCGACGGAGGGGGAGGAGACCTGCACGAAGCGCGACACTCCCGCCGCTGCGGCGGCATCGAGGAGGGTCGTCGTACCCCCGACGTTGACGTCGTGGAACTCGCGTCTGTCACCGGCGAGCGACACTTTCGCGGCGAGGTGGACGACGGCATCCGCGCCCGCCAGGGCATCCGCCACGGTGGTCGCATCGGTGACCGATCCCCGGATGTCGTGCGCTCCGGTGACGCCGGACGGGCGGCGCTGCAAGGTGCGCACCTCGTGCCCGGCGGAGAGCAGGTCCGCGACGACAGCGCGACCGAGAAAACCGGATGCGCCGGTGGCCAGGACGATCACGGTGCGCTCGGCTTCTCGCCGGCGAGCACGCGCTCGGCCCACGCCGCCAGGCGCGACCGGTCGATCTTGGAGTTGTGCCGGATGTCGGTGGGCAGGGCCGGCACGACGAGCACGGCAGCGATCGCGGAGTCGGATGCCGCACGGATGCGCTCGGCCAGTGCCGACGGGGCGAGGCCGGGCCGGCGCGCCCCGGGCGTCGTCTCGACGACGGCGACGCACACCTGGCGGCCCCGGGGCCCGACACCCACGACGGCCGCGCGGCGGACGCCCTCGACCCTCTCGATCTGCTGCTCGGGACCGACCGGGGTCACGGGCCCGTCACTCGTGACGACGACATGGGGGAGCCGCCCCTCGACCCAGAGCCGACCCTCGGCGTCGAAGTGACCGACGTCTCCGGTGCGATGCCAGCGGCCGGGGTGGGAGCCCGTACCTCGCACCGCCTCGCGATCGGTCGCCCACAGGCGGTGGTAGCCGCGCTTGAGGTGGGGCGCCGAGACCACGATCTCGCCCGTGACATGGGGCGTGGCCGAGAGGTCGCCGGTTGCACGGCCATCGGCGTCGAGGCCGGAGATGCGGACCGTGCCCGTGCCGATCGGCGTGCCCACGCAGACGCCGGCGTCGGGCGCCGACTGCGTTCGCTCGAGCTCGTCGAGGGTGACGTCGGTGACGAGCAGGCACTCGGTCATGCCGTACGGCGTGTGAGCTTCGGCCTCGGGCATGAGCTCGTGCGCCTGGCGCAGAAGGCCGATGCTCACGGGCGCGCCGGTCGAAAGGAACGTGCGCACCTGCGCGAGCGCTGCGCGACCGTCGGTTGTGAGCGCATCGGCCGTCGCACAGACATTCGCCACGGCCGCGGGAGAGAGGAACACGATGCGCGCACGGGAGGCGCGGACCGCTTCGGCGACCGCGGTCGCCGTGAGCGTGCGCGGCGCTGAGACATCCATGCGCGGCGTCGCCGATCGCGTGCCGAGCGCAGGACCCAGCAGGGCGAAGGGGGCGAAGCCCGTCACCAGCCCGACATCGGGGGTGACGTCGAAGTGCGATCCGAGGGTGTCGCGGAGCGCGGCGAGCTGCGCGTGGGTGTACACGACACCCTTGGCGGGGCCGGTGGAGCCGGAGGTGAAGAGGATCGCCGCTTCGTCGTCGGCAGATGGCGGCGCCGGCACCGCGCCGCGAGAACCCGAGGTGGCGATCTCGGCGAGCGACGCCTCGACGCCGAGCGCACGGGCTGCCGGGGCGGGCAGATTCGGAGCCGAGATGCGCCGGCCCGGCCACCCGAGTGCGCGTGCGGCCGCGAGGCCGGCCTGCTCGCCGATGACGAAGGCGGGCTCGGTGCCGCGGACGGCGCGAGAGAGCCCGCGGATTCCCAGCCCCCGGTCGGCGACCACCACGACGGCGCCGATGCGCAGGCACGCGTAGAGCACGGCGGTCAGCGTCGGACCGGGCTGCACGAGCAGCGAGACCCGGTCACCGCGTCGGATTCCGAACGCCGCGAACCCCGCGGCGAGGTGATCCACACGCTGCGCGAGCTCGCGCCAGCTGACGTCCAGCGGCTCCCCGCCGACGCGTCGGGTGAGATCGACCACGGCGGTGTCGTCGTCGTCGCTGCGGTCGAAGAGTCGCTGCCAGATCGGGACGAACGCGCGAGCGTCGTCGTCCGCATCCTTCTCGTCGGCGGGGATGCGGCGCTCACACGCGTCACGGGCGTCAGTCGCGTCACCGGAGGACAGGCCGTTGTCGTCGAGCCAGTCGAGCACGACGTCCGCGTACGGGCGCTCCTCCGCGAGCATGTGTCCGGCACCTTCGAAGCGGTGCACGTCGGCGTGCGGAAGGCGGCGCGCGAGGTCGTCGAGATGGTGCTCGCCGAACACCGGGTCGCGCGGCCCGCGCAGCAGCAGGGCGGGCACCGTCAGGTCGACGAGGCCGCCTGCGAGCTCGTCGAGGGCGGGAGTGCTCGGATGCTCGGGCGTGGCGGGGATGTCGGCGACGAATGCGCCGATGCCGCGCCGCAGTCCGCTCGACGCGTACGGCGCCCGGTAAGCGGCACGCACCTCGGGAGCGAGCGGAGGATCGGCCAGCGCGAGGGTCGTGTCGAGGAACGCGGTCGTCTTGACCGTCGTCGTGGCCAGCAGCGATCGGGCTCCCGCGACGCGCAGGGCCGAGGGCAGCGGCATCCCAGCGGGGTGATGCACCGCGGTGTTGAGAACGGCGACGGCGTCGACGCGGTCGCGATGGCGCACGGCCCATCCCAGCGAGATCGGGCCTCCCCAGTCGTGGCCGAGGGTGACGAGCGTGCCGGTGATGCCGAGTTCATCGATCAGCGCACCGAGGTCGTCGATGCGCTGCGGCAGGCCCCGCGTCAGCGTCGTGCGCTCGGAGTAGCCCATCTCGAGCTGATCGACGGCGACGATGCGCCACGCCGGTCCGCCGGCCCGTGCGCGCTGCAGCGACGCCGCGACGAGGGCGCGCCACAGATACGACCAGGTCGGGTTGCCGTGCACCGCGACGATCGTCCCGACCGGGGTGATGCCCTCTCGCTCGAGCAGCGAAGCGGTGTCGAGCAGGTGCCAGCGTCGCTGCGATCCGGCGTCGGCGCCGACACCGGCCACGACGCGGGTCGTCGAGACGCCGCCCTCGATTCCGGGGAGCTCCCGCGGCGCCACCGGGGTCACCAGGCGAGCTCCAGCATGCTGGTGTTCAGCCCGGAGCCGACACCCATGAGCAGCACGCGATCGCCGCGCTGCAGCGTCGCCTTCTCCGCATCCAGGGTGATGGGGATGGACGCCGGTCCCACGTTGCCCAGTTGGGGATACGTGACCGGAACGCGGCGGCGATCGAGGCCGACGGCCTTGACGATCGCGTTGGTGTGCACCGATGAGACCTGGTGCGTGATGTAACGGTCGATGCCGGACCACGAGAAGGTCGACTGCGCTTCTTTCCAGGCGTCGACGACGAGCGCCAGACCGCCCTTGAGGAGAGCCTTCGCATCGGTGAACATTCCGTCGACGCTCCCGACGCACAGCTCGTGGAACTGCGTGGCCGCGCGGGTCACGCCGCCGACGATGCGATGTCCGCCGGGGTTCTCGCTCGCACGCCCCAGCACGGCGGCGGCGGCGCCCGAGCCGAGGGTGAGCGAGGCGAACTCGCTCATGAACCCGTTGCGGTCGAGGCCGCCGCGATTGAGTCGCTCGACCGTGTTGACCTGGATCTCATCGGCGTCCTCGCCGTTGACGATGATCGCGTAGTCGATCTGGCCCGATTGGATCATTCCCGACGCGAGGCTCATGCCGTTGATGAAGCCGAGACAAGCGTTGGCGACGTCGAAGTTGATGGCCGAGGTGGGCAGCCCGAGCCCGTGATGAAGTCGCACCGCGACGGAGGGCTCGAGATGCTTCCGCGACACCGAGGTGTTGATGAGCAGGCCGATCTGGTCGGGACGCACGCCCGCCTCGTCGAGCGCCCGGCGCCCCGCCTGGATCGTCGCGTCGTCGGAGGACTCGCCCGCAGCCCAGTTGCGTCGCTCGTTCACGCCCGCGACCCGGCGCAGAAGGCCCGGCTTGAGTTTGAGCTGCCGCAGCACGTCCGACAATCGGTCCTCGATCGCGTCGGAAGAAGTGACGCGGGAGGGGAGGACACTCGCGACCGAAAGGAGGGCGACGTCGTCGTAACGAGTGGTGGCGTTTCCGTGCAATGCGACTCCCGCGGTGTCTCCGGTGGCCAGCGGCTTCTGCCTCCGACCCGCGCTCGAGGCGCATCCGGGCATCCGTCGATTTTACGTCTCGACGCATGCGGTCGGCTGCATGCGGAACGCTGTGCTACCGGGAGGCGCTCGTCGGGATGCCCGGCATGCGAAGGGCGCGAGGATGTCGGAGCGTGCGTTGGAAGGCTCGGATCAGGTCGACGGTGACGTCGAGCTCGAGGGCCATCGCATCCACGTGACCGTCGTGGATGCTCTCGGCGCGCGCGTAGTCGTCGACCGACACCAGCGTCCGTGCCGCCCATTCGTCGGCCCGCGTCTCTTGCCGTTCGGCGTGGTGCGGGTCGCGAAGCGGCACGTCGCCGTAGACGGCGTGGGCGCACTCGTGTGCCAGGACCGACCGGTGGAGGCGACGGGCCATTCCCGGCCGGAGCCGGACGATCCGAAGCCCGTGCTCGTACTCGCCGTCGCGGTCGGGAGGCAGCTCGTCGATGGTCACGCGTACGCCGAGAAGATCGAGTGTGTCGAGAAGCTCGTCATCCGTCACCGTCGTCCCCTCCGCGGTCGTCGTGTGGCGCTTTGGCCACCGCCCGCTCAGTATCGCGTGAGGGTCCGACATCGATGCGGGGGACGGAAGCCGCGCCGGTGGCCCGGCCAGGCTGCTGTCCCGGCACGTCGACGACCTGGGTGATGGGGACGCCGACCGCGCGGCACACCGCGTCGAGTTGGTCGAGCGTGAAGACCTTCTTCGCGGCGAGCACCCGCGACAGCTGCGAGGACGACATGCCGGCTCGCGCGGCGACGTCCGACTGACGCAGTCCGCGGCGGGCGATCTCAATGGAGAGCAGGTGCGCGACATGACGACTGAGCGGGCCGGGTTCCGGCGTCTTTCCTGAGGGCACGTGCCAAGTCTGGCGGAGTTGTCGCCATCGTGTCCGCCCGTCCAGAGCGGCGTGTCATCCGCGACCGTCGTCCCCGCCGAGGTCGTCCTGCGGCGCTTTGGCCACCGCGCGCTCGGTGCGGCGCGCCGGTCCGACATCGATGGGTGCGATGCGGCCGGTTCGGCGGGCGTGCCGCGCCTGCTCGCCGGGCATCACGACGACCTGCGCGATGGGGATGCCGACGGCGCGGCACACCGCGTCGAGTTGGTCGAGCGTGAAGACCTTCTTCACGGCGAGGACGCGCGACAGCTGCGAGGCCGACATGCCCGCCTGTGCGGCGACGTCTGTCTGCCGCAGTCCGCGGCGGGCGATCTCGGCGGCGAGCAGATTCGCGACATGGTGGCTGAGCGGGCCGGGTTCCGGCGTTCTTCCTGTGGGCACGTGCCAAGTTTGGCGGAACCATTGCCATGTGGCAAGCGTGTCAATAGTGTTGCCATATGGCAGACGGCTTGCTAAGCGCTCGAGTGGCTCGGTCCATCCGCGCGGTCCTTGCGGATGAGCGGTTGACGCAGGAATGGCTGGCTGAGGCGAGCGGCATCCCGATGCGAACGCTCGCGCGCCGCCTGCATGTCCGGCGTCCGTCGGCCATGTCGATCGAGGAGCTGGCACGGATCTCTGCAGCCCTCGATGTCGACATGTCCGACCTGCTCGATGACAGTCGCCTGACAACACGGCGGGTGCGGTCAGGCGGGCCGCCGCCCACCTGACGCGTTCAGGGCATCGGGCTGAGGAAGTCCTCGGCGTCGATCGTCTTGCGTCGGCCCGAGTCCCGGTCTGCGGGCTTGCCGCCCACATAGAGCCACCCGAGCAGTTCCTCGCGCTTACCGAGTTTGTGCGCCTTCGCGACGGCTTTGGAGCGCGTCGCGCCCCCGGTGCGCCAGAACACGCCCCAGCCCGCCTCGTCGAGCAGCAGGCTCAGCATGTGCGCGACGCCGGACGCCACGGCCTCCTGCTCCCACCGCGGGACCTTGCTCTTCTTGCTGTAGCTGGCGACGACCGCGATGAGCAGCGGAGCGCGCATCGGCTTCGTCGAGACACCGCGCTTGCCCTCGGCCTTGTTCAGCGCGCGGCCCAGCCGCGTGCGCCCGTCGCCTCTGATCTCGATGAGCCGCCACGGGCGCAGCGAAGAGTGGTCGGCGACACGCCCCGCGGCGGAGACCAGCCGCGCGAGCTCCTCGTGCGAGGGTGCCTCGTCGGTGACCTTCGACCACGACCGGCGTGCGCCGGCGGCCTCGAAGGCTCCGGTCACTTCTCCTGCTCGGGGGTGAACGACAGCGACAGCGAGTTCATGCAGTAGCGGTCGCCGGTGGGCGTGCCGAAACCATCGGGGAACACGTGGCCCAGGTGCGAACCGCAGTTCGCGCAGCGCACCTCCGTGCGCACCATCCCGTGCGAACGGTCCTCGATGAGCTCGACCGCCTCGGGACGCACCGACTCGTAGAAGCTCGGCCACCCGCAGTGCGAGTCGAACTTCGTGCCGCTCTGGAACAGCTCGGCGCCGCAGGCGGCGCAGGTGTACAGGCCCGCGCGGCTCTCATCGAGCAGCTCGCCGGTCCACGCGCGTTCGGTGCCGGCCTGCCGCAGCACCGCGTACTGCTCGGGGGTGAGCTCCTCGCGCCACTGCTCGTCGGTCTTATTCACGGAATAGGTCATGTCTGCTCCTTCGCCTCGTTCTATTCAACTCGACGTTGGGGGTCGATGTTCCCGGAGAATGTCCTCATGTCCGACGAGTTCGCCGCCGTGATCGAGCGTTACCGGCGTTTCGCCGCAGACGAGGCTCCGGGCCGCTCCGAGCTGTACGCCGACTGGGCGTGGCGCGTCGTCGAGGACCCGGCCCTGCAGGAGGTGCTCTCGCGCCTTCCCGCGAACCGCCGCCAGCCGCCGCTCGTGTTCGCGGTGTGCCGGCTGCTCGGGTCGGGCGACGTCGATGCCCCAACGTGGGCCGCTTGGGTGCTGGCGCATGCCGAGGCTGTGGTCTCGGAGAGTTTCGCGCGCTCGGTGCAGACGAACGAGCCCCTGCGCTGCGCGGCACTCCTCCCGACGCTCTCGCGGGTGACCGGCCCGATCGCGCTGCTGGAGGTCGGGGCGAGCGCGGGGCTGTGCCTATATCCCGACCGCTACTCGTATCGATATGTCGGCGTAGACGGAGGCGAGGTGCGGCTGGATCCGGTGACCGGCGTCTCGGACGTCGAGCTCGTCAGCGCGGTTGCGGGGGAGCGGATGCCGCAGGTGCGGCATCCCGACATCGTCTGGCGTGCCGGCATCGACCTCGCCCCGCTCGACGTGCGCGACCCTCGCGACGTCGACTGGCTGGCTCGGCTGGTCTGGCCCGGCGAGAACGGACGGGCCGATCGGATCCGCGCGGCCGCGGCGGTCGCGGCATCCGACCCGCCCCTCCTGTTCGCCGGAGACGCTCTCGACCTTCTGCCGGAGGCCGCGGCTCTCGCGCCGGCGGGGGCGACGCTGGTGATCACCACTCCCGGCGTCCTCGTCCACATTCCGCGTGAGCGTCGTTCGCGGGTGATCGAGCGCGCCCGCGATCTCGGGCGATGGCTGACGATCGACGACCCGGCGACCCACGACGCGTGGTCGGGTGAGCCGAGCGACTGGCGGGGTGGCTTCGCCGTGGCGCTCGATGGCGAGATCGACGCGGCAGCCGACCCGCTCGGGCGGTGGTGGGAGTGGCGTCCCGGATCCGAGCGACCGCGGTCGTAACGTGGAGGAGTGGCACTCTCCGATCGCGACCGCTCGATCCTCGACTTCGAGGCGCGTTGGGGTGCCCACAGCGGCGCGAAAGAAGAAGCCGTGCGCGCCGAGCTCTCGTTGAGCCCGGCGCGGTACTACCAGCTCCTGGGGCGCATCATCGACTCGCCTGATGCGGTTTCGCACGACCCGATGCTGGTGCACCGGCTGCGGCGCATGCGCGCGGCTGCGGAGCGTTCGCGCGCCGAACGCGCGGCCATGTGACGCGGAGCTTGGCCAGATAGCATTCCTCCGTGCCGACAACGACATACCCGAAAGACCGTTTCGACGAGCTCCCTGCCGACACCACCCGAGTCGGCGCCCACCGGGCGGAGAACCCCCGGCTCCGTGCCGGCGTCGTTCTGGCCTGGGCCGCGGGCGCGGTTCTCGTCCTGGTCGCGGTGGGCATCGTCGGCACGATGATCGTCACCGGGCGGATCGCGCTCTTCCCGGCGGAACCGACCGCCACGGCTGTGGTCCAAGCCCCCGTGGAAGCCGATCCGGTGGTCGACACGTCCTATCCGGTGCTGATCCTCAACGCCACCTCCGAGCGCGGTTTGGCGACCGCCCTCCGCGACACCGTCGTCGGCGCGGGGTGGAACTCGGATGTCGTCGACGCGGGTGACGCCAGCACTCATGACTTCGCGACGACCACGATCTTCTACGTCAATGCGGAGGACGAGGGCGCTGCGCGAGGTCTCGCCCAGGTCATCGGGGGTGCGGACGTGGAGATGAGCGAGGCCTACGCGGGCCCCGACGCGGCCGACGGCACCCCCAGCAAGCAGCTGACCGTGGTGGTCGGCGAGGATCGGGCGGGCGGCTCTTCCGAGGGTGAATGAGGGGGCGTGTTTCACGCTCGTGAAATTCTCGATGCGGCCGTGTCAACAGTGACCGGAAGCGCCGGGTCAGGCGGAGCGCCCTGCATACGATGACGCTGTCGCACAGCATCAGGAGATTCGCATGACACAGGGCACCGTCAAGTGGTTCAACGCCGAGAAGGGCTTCGGCTTCATCACCGTGAACGAGGGGCAGGACGTCTTCGTCCACTACTCCAACATCGAGATGAGCGGCTTCCGCGTGCTCGAGGAAGGGCAGGCGGTCGAGTTCACCGTGGGGACGGGGCAGAAGGGTCCGCAAGCGGAATCGGTGCGCGTCGTCGCCTGAATCGCACCACTCGCACAGAGCGCGCCGCCATCGCGGCGCGCTCTGTCGTTTCCCGGTCCGGTCGCCGACGGGGCGGCTTGCACTCCCCATGGGCGAGTGCCAGAATGGCTTTAGCACTCACGTTCATCGAGTGCTAAAGACTGTTCTCCACCGTCCGGGAGGGACGACACACACATGGCAAAGATCATCGCTTTCGACGAGGAGGCCCGCCGTGGCCTCGAGCGCGGCCTGAACACGCTGGCCGACGCCGTCAAGGTGACGCTCGGCCCGCGCGGTCGCAACGTCGTGCTCGAAAAGAAGTGGGGCGCCCCCACCATCACGAACGATGGCGTCTCGATCGCCAAGGAGATCGAGCTCGACGACCCGTACGAGAAGATCGGTGCGGAGCTCGTCAAGGAGGTCGCCAAGAAGACCGACGACGTCGCCGGTGACGGAACGACCACCGCGACGGTCCTCGCTCAGGCGCTCGTTCGCGAAGGCCTGCGCAACGTCGCAGCCGGCGCGGACCCCATCTCGCTCAAGAAGGGCATCGAGAAGGCCGTCAAGGCCATCACCGACCAGCTCCTCGCCGACGCGAAGGAGGTCGAGTCGAAGGAGCAGATCGCTGCCACCGCTTCGATCTCGGCCGCTGACGCCTCGATCGGCGAGCTGATCGCCGAGGCGATCGACAAGGTCGGCAAGGAAGGCGTCGTCACCGTCGAGGAGTCGAACACCTTCGGCACCGAGCTCGAGCTCACCGAGGGCATGCGCTTCGACAAGGGCTACATCAACCCTTACTTCGTCACGGACCCGGAGCGCCAGGAGGCTGTCTTCGAAGACCCGTACATCCTCATCGCGAACCAGAAGATCTCGAACATCAAGGACCTTCTGCCCATCGTCGACAAGGTGATCCAGGAGGGCAAGGAACTCCTCATCATCGCGGAGGACGTCGAGGGCGAGGCTCTCGCGACGCTGGTGCTCAACAAGATCCGCGGCATCTTCAAGTCGGCTGCCGTCAAGGCCCCCGGCTTCGGCGACCGCCGCAAGGCTCAGCTGCAGGACATCGCGATCCTCACCGGCGGCCAGGTCATCACCGAAGAGGTCGGCCTCAAGCTCGAGAACGCCACCGTCGACCTGCTCGGCCGTGCGCGCAAGGTCATCATCACCAAGGACGAGACCACGATCGTCGAGGGCGCCGGTGACTCGGCTCAGCTCGAGGGTCGCGTGACCCAGATCCGCCGCGAGATCGACAACACCGACAGCGACTACGACCGCGAGAAGCTCCAGGAGCGCCTCGCGAAGCTCGCCGGTGGCGTCGCCGTCATCAAGGCCGGAGCTGCGACCGAGGTCGAGCTCAAGGAGCGCAAGCACCGCATCGAGGACGCTGTCCGCAACGCCAAGGCAGCTGTGGAAGAGGGTGTCGTCGCCGGTGGTGGTGTCGCTCTCATCCAGGCCGGCAAGAACGCGTTCAACGGTCTCGAGCTCTCGGGCGACGAGGCGACCGGCGCGAACATCGTCAAGGTCGCGATCGAGGCTCCGCTGAAGCAGATCGCTCTGAACGCCGGCCTCGAGCCGGGCGTCGTCGCCAACAAGGTCGCCGAGCTCGAGATCGGTCACGGCCTCAACGCCGCGACCGGCGAGTACGGTGACCTCTTCGAGCAGGGCATCATCGACCCCGCCAAGGTGACGCGCTCGGCGCTGCAGAACGCCGCGTCGATCGCCGGCCTGTTCCTCACGACCGAGGCGGTCGTGGCGGACAAGCCGGAGAAGACCCCGGCTCCCGCGGGCGACCCCACGGGTGGCATGGACTTCTGATCCATCGCAGACAGAACGGCCCCTCCTTCGGGAGGGGCCGTTCTGCGTTTCCGTGGCGGGTCAGCGAAAGAGGCCGGCGGCCGCAGCCTCGGCGTGCAGATACTGCTGGCCCGCGGCATCCAACGCCGATCCGATGTCGCCGAGCGCCGCTTCGACTTCGCGCTGGGCGGCGCGCCAGCGCTCGACGACCGCCTGGAACGCGAGTGCGGCGCTTCCGGTCCACGACCCCTGCAGCTGTGTCAGCTGCGCCATCATGGCGCCGGTGTCGCTCTCGATGCGCCCCGAGGTGGCTCGGATGGCGGCGGTGGCACTCGCCACGGCGTCGCTGTCGATGGAGAAGATGGCCATGTCGCTCCTTGCGTCGTGCGATGGGATGCCGACACGCTAGGGCCCCTCCCACCGCCTGCGGTCGCAGGCCGGGCGGACGGGGGAGAGAGCGACGCTGGGCGCTGCCGGGGGAGGAGCCGCGCCCCTCATCCCGCTCAGCGCTCGTCGCGCAGACGCGGCAGCGGCTGGGTCTCGATCCAGAGGTGCTCGGCGGCCTCGCGGCGATCGGCCAGGGGGAATGCGACGCGGAACGTCGCGCCGCCGCCGGGCGTAGCCTGGACATCGATCGAGCCGTGCAGCGCCTCGACGATCGACGCGACGATCGACAGGCCGAGGCCGGACCCGCCGGTCTCGCGCGTGCGCGACGTGTCGGCGCGCCAGAACCGCTGGAAGATCTTCTCGCGCAGCGGTTCCGGGATGCCTTCGCCGTGATCGATCACCGAGATCCATCCCATGCGGGCGTCACGGTCCAGGCCCACGGCGATCTCGATCGGAGTGCCCTCGGGGCTGTAGCGCCGGGCGTTGCCGATGAGGTTCGCTACGACCTGGCGGATGCGGTTCTCGTCGCCGAGCACGACGGGGACGAGCGGCGGCTCGGCCGGCTGCAGCAGAGGCTTCGTGTCGGCGGCCGCGGCGGACGAGGTGCTCGCCGACGCGGCATCCGCCTTCCGCGACGTCGAACCCGACTCCGATCCCGAGCGGGCGCCGCGGTCGTCCTTCGGACGTCGCCGCAGGCGGGCGAGCGTCTGGCCCGTGCGATTGCGGGCGCCGCCGGAGCGTTTGGCCGTCGCCCCGGCCCCGGTGTCCGTCGGCAGATCCACGGTCAACGTCTCATCGGAGTACTCGATCACCGACACCTGGCGCTCGGGAGCTGCGGCTCGCGTGTCGAGCGCCGCATCACGGGCGATCGGACGCAGGTCGACGGGGGTGATGACCAGGTCTCGGCGTTCGTCGAGGCGCGCGAGGGCCAGGAGGTCCTCGACGAGGCCGCTCATCCGGACGGCCTCCTTCTCGATCCGCTCCATCGACTGCGCGGTGTGCTCGGCGTCGGTGATCGCACCCATGCGGTACAGCTCCGCATATCCGCGGACCGTCACCAGCGGCGTGCGCAGCTCGTGGCTGGCGTCGCCGATGAACCGCCGCATCTGCTGAACCGTGGCGTCGCGCTGGGCCAGGGCGGTGTCGATGCGGTCGAGCATCGCGTTGATGGCGATCTTCAGCCGGCCGACCTCGGTGCCGGGGGAGATGTCGCCCATGCGCTGGCTCAGGTCGCCCGCCGCGATCGTCATCGCGGTCTCCTCGACCTGGCTGAGGCTGCGGAAGGTGAGGGTCACGAGCCAGCGGGTGCCGAGAGCGCCGGCCACGAGGATGAGGGCGGCGATCACGGTGTAGATGCTGATGAAGTTCGCGACGGTCTGCGTCACCGAGGTCAGCGGCAGCGCGACGAGCTGCGTGTAGCTCTCTCGCGATCCCTCAGGCTGGAGGATGTCGACGCTCGCGTGGAAGGTCCCGTTCCCCTGGCGGGCGGGGAGCTCGAACGGCTCCGTTCCCTTGACGAGCGTTCGATCGAGAGGGAACGAGGCGGGTAGATCGGGGCGGATCGACTCGGGCCCGCCCGCCACCGACAGCAGCTCGCCCTCAGCGCTGTAGATCGCGACGACGAAGGTGGTCGGCGCCGGGGACTCCTTCGCCTCGAAGAGGGCGATTCCGTCTTCGACGGAGACATCCATCACCGTGCTCGCCAGGTCGGTGGGGGCCAGCGACCGCAGGCTGCCGTCGAGAGCCGCGACCTGAGCGTTGCGGAGGAAGATCATCGTTCCCACGCCCGCCGCGATCAGCCCCATCGCCAGCAGGGTGACGATGACGCCCGTGACTTTCGTGCGCAGGCTGATGCCGCGCCACCACCGGGTGACGCCGTCGTTCGCGGAATCGCTCAGGCGTCTGCGCTCCCGCGGATCACGCCGACTTGTCGGCCTTGAGCATGTAGCCGAAGCCGCGCTTGGTCTGGATCAGCGGCTCGGAGGAGTGCGGGTCGATCTTGCGGCGCAGGTACGAGATGTAGCTCTCGACGATGCCGGCGTCGCCGTTGAAGTCGTACTCCCACACGTGATCGAGGATCTGCGCCTTGCTCAGCACGCGGTTGGGGTTGAGCATCAGGTAGCGCAGCAGCTTGAACTCCGTCGGCGACAGGTCGATCGAGACGTCCCCGACCTGCACATCGTGCGTGTCCTGGTCCATCGTCAGCTCGCCGGCGCGGATGATCGACTCCTCGTCGGCCTGCATCGTGCGGCGGAGGATGGCCTGGATGCGGGCGACGATCTCGTCGAGGCTGAAGGGCTTCGTGACGTAGTCGTCGCCGCCGGCGTTGAGTCCCTCGATCTTGTCCTCGGTCTCGTCCTTCGCGGTGAGGAAGAGGATCGGCGCGGTGTAGCCCGCGCCCCGCAGGCGCTTGGTGACGCTGAAGCCGTTCATGTCGGGCAGCATCACGTCGAGCACGATCAGGTCGGGCTCCTCCTCGAGCACCGCCGAGATCGTCTGCGCTCCGTTGCCCACGGCGCGGACCTGGTATCCGGCGAACTTCAGCCCGGTGATCAGCAGGTCACGGATGTTCGGTTCGTCGTCCACGACGAGAATGCGCGGTGCTGTCATAGGCCCATACTGGCACCGGATCCCATCGGTTTGCTGGATATCGCGCCGCAGCGGGTCGACCTGGTAAGGGTCGCGAGAGGATGGAGGCATGCCGCGTCCGATCGATTCCGACCGTCTCGCATTCCACCGGCTCGTGTTCGCACGTCGTCGCTCGGGATGGTGGACCCCACTCGCGGTGGGCGCTCTCGGCATCGTCCTCTACCTCGTCATGGTGATCGTGGTCGCGCTCGCCGCCCTGCTCATCGCGCTGTCGAGCGACGACGCGGCACGCGCGCTCAACGACGTCCTGCGCGATGGCGGAGCGCTGGATGTCGGCGACCCGCTGTCACTGCTTCTCGGCCTCGGCGCGATCGCGCTGCTGCTGCCCGCATACCTGCTCGCGTCGCTCATCGTCAACGGTCGTCGCCTCGGGTTCGCCTCCGCCGTCTTCGGGCGGTTGCGCTGGCGCTGGCTGCTCGTCTGCGTCGCGCTCGCCATGGCTATGGCGGTCGTCGTCACGGTCGTCACGGCGCTGCTCCCGGCCGAGGAGGGCGCAGCCGCACTGACGCCGCCGGCGGGCGCGACCCTGTGGCTGAGCCTGCTCGTGGTCGTCCTCGTCGTTCCGGTCCAGGCCGCAGCCGAGGAGTACGTCTTCCGCGGCTACCTGATGCAGGCGATCGGGCGGTGGCTGCGGCATCCGCTGTTCGCCATCCTGCTTCCCGTTCCCCTCTTCGTCATCGGGCACCTCTACGACCCCGTCGGTCAGGCAGCCGTCGCGCTCTTCGCGATCGCCGCGGGTTGGCTCACGTGGCGGACGGGCGGACTCGAGGCCGCGATCGCGGTGCACATCGTCAACAACCTGCTGGCCTTCGCGACCGGAATCGCTGCGGGAGCCGACCCGACGGCGGCGGATGTCGGCTGGGTGAGCTTCGCCACCTCGACGTTGCTGCTCGGGGGCTACTGCCTCGCCGTCGAGTACGTGCTGCGGCGCCGCCCGATCGTGCGGACCTACGCCCTTCCGCGCACACCGCTGCCGGCGCCGATCCCCATGCCGACGCCGACGGCGACCGTGCCGCTTCCGGGCGAGCCGACGCCCGAGCTCACGAAGCCCTGACGCGGCCGGCGCGCGGCGACCGGCTCAGGCCGCTTCGAGCTTCTCGGCGTCGAGGATCGTGTAGCTGTACCCCTGCTCGGCGAGGAAGCGCTGCCGGTTCTGCGCGAAGTCCTGGTCGACGGTGTCGCGAGCGATGAGCGTGTAGAAGCTCGCGGTGTGACCGTTGGACTTCGGACGAAGCAGGCGTCCGAGCCGCTGGGCCTCCTCTTGGCGGGATCCGAACGACCCCGAGACCTGGATCGCGACGGAGGCGTCGGGCAGGTCGATCGAGAAGTTCGCGACCTTCGAGACGATGAGCACGGGGATCTCTCCCGTGCGGAACGCGTCGTACAGCTCCTCGCGCTCGTCGACGGGGGTCGACCCCGTGATCTTCGGTGCCCCGAGCGCGTCGGAGAGCACGTCGATCTGATCGAGGTACTGCCCGATGACGAGGATCTGCTCGCCCGCGTGCTTCGCGACGAGGTCGCGGACGACGCCGATCTTCGCGTGCGCGGTGGCCGCCAGGCGGTACCGCTCGTCGTCGGCCGATGCGGCGTACTCGAGGCGATCGGACGCCGGGAGGTCGACGCGCACTTCGTAGCAGACCGCGGGGGAGATGAAGCCCTGGGCCTCGATCTCCTTCCAGGGGGCGTCGAAGCGCTTGGGGCCGATGAGGCTGAACACATCACCCTCGCGGCCGTCCTCACGCACGAGGGTGGCGGTGAGGCCGAGGCGGCGTCGCGCCTGCAGATCGGCGGTCAGCTTGAACACCGGCGCGGGAAGGAGGTGCACCTCGTCGTACACGACGAGACCCCAGTCGAGCGCGTCGAGGAGCGCGAGGTGGGCGTACTCGCCCTTCCGCTTCGCGGTGAGGATCTGGTAGGTCGCGATCGTGACCGGCTTGACCTCTTTCGACTGACCGGAGTACTCGCCGATCTCCTCCGGCGTCAGGCTCGTGCGCTTGAGCAGCTCGTTGCGCCACTGCCGCGCGCTGACGGTGTTGGTCACGAGGATGAGCGTGGTGGTCTTCGTGTCGGCCATCGCCGCGGCCCCGACGAGCGTCTTGCCCGCGCCGCAGGGGAGCACCACCACACCCGAGCCGCCCTCGGTGAAGATGTCGACCGCCTTGCGCTGGTAGGGGCGCAGGCTCCAGCCGTCTTCGTGCAGCTCGATCTCGTGGGGTGTGCCGGGGGTGAAGCCGGCGAGGTCCTCCGCCGGCCAGCCGATCTTCAGCAGCTCCTGCTTGATCTGGCCGCGGGCCCAGGCGTCGATGACGTACGTCTCGGGCGTGGGGTGCCCCAGCAGCAGGGGCTGGATCCGCTTGTTGCGGGTGACCTCGGCCAGCACGGCCGCGTCGTTCGAACGCAGCACGAGCGTGCCCTCGTCGTCGCGTTCGATGACGAGGCGTCCGTACCGGGTGACCGTCTCGCGGATGTCGGTCGACACCGACGGCGGCACCGGGAAGCGCGACCACCGATCGAGCGTCGCGAGCATGTCGTCGGCGTCGTGCCCCGCGGCGCGGGCGTTCCACAGGCCCAGCCGCGTGATGCGGTAGGTGTGGATGTGCTCCGGGGCGCGTTCGAGTTCGGCGAAGATCGCGAGCTCGTGCCGCGCGTCCTCCGCGCTCGGGTGGGCGACCTCCAGCAGCACGGTGCGGTCGCTCTGGACGATCAGGGGGCCATCAGCCATAACGAGCAATCGTACCGGTGCTGAACGGGCATCGGCCTGCGCGGCGAGCGGCGACCGAGCTCAGGTCAGACGCGCGGAGACGATGCTCGACACCGGCAGGGTGCGCTCGACATCCGATGCGCGGTCGCGGCCTCGGAGACGACCGCCTCCGAGGCCGGTCGCCTCGAGCACGAAGTCGCGCGTCGTGCCGTCCGGCAGCCGCACGCTCACCTCGATCACCGCCCGCGCCTTGACGGCCTGCTCGAGCTCGCGCCCCAGCCACGCGGCATCCGCGTCGTCGGAGGAGTGAGCACGGCGCATGCGCTCGATGAGTGGCGCATACGACGCGTCGTCGGCACCCGCCGCCGTTCCCGATGAGGAATCGGTCAGGCGGGCGCGGTCGAGGATGCGCACCCGTCCGTCCGCGTCGACCGCGGCGACGGGATAGCGGGCGTCGCTCAGCATCCAGAAGACGGCGTCCACCGAGCTGCGGCTGATGAGCCGGTCACCGTCGCGGATGAGACCGAGCGGGCGCAACGCCTGGTCGACCGCGAGCGTGTCGAGAGCAGTCGGCTCGGATGCGGTGACCTGGGTACGGCCGGTCGCATCGGTCCCCACGCGCAGGCGCCCGTGGCGCTGCGCCGCGCGCTCGAGCTCGTACGCCAGCGGCTGCGGCAGGCCGGTCAGCGAGATCGCGGTGAGGAATTCGGCGAGGGATGCCGGATCCTCTCCGGCCGCGAGCGCCGCTCCGATCGATTCGGCGGAGAACCGGTAGGTCGATGCCTGCGCGCGCGATTCGCGTCGCGCCGCCCGGCGCAGCCGCGCATCGATCGCGGGTTCGAGGGGTCCCGGGGCGATCGCGGTGAGGTCGTTCTGGAGGAAGATGCGGTCGACCTCGCCGGGCAGGTGCGCCTGCAGGGTCTCCCGGTCGACGTCGCCGCCGTCCGCCATCGCCGTCGCCCATGCTGCCGGTCGGCCCGAGGCGTCGATGATCGCCCAGAGCCGCCACTGCGCCGCGAGGCGGCCGGCCCGAGCCGGCCACTGAGGATCGAGCGGGTAGGCGAGGTGCCATTCGGCCGGCGGCCGCCAACCGCCGTTCTCCGTGCGCAACGCGGCGGGGAGGGCGTCGCGGAGGTGCGACGCGGTCTCGACCCAACGATCGACCGATCCGCGCAGGAGCCACGCGCTCCCGTCCGTCGTGACCCGCCATTCCCGGTCCACCGCTCTCAGCAGCCCGGCGTCGAGACCGATGCCGATCACGAGGTCGACCGTCGCGGCATCCGCCACGGCTCCCGCATCGACCAGCCGGCGGCGATCGCCGGCGCCCAGAGTTCCGGCGCCGGTGCGTCCGAGGGGTGACGGCTGTGTCAGCGAGAGAACGTCGGCGAGCGACGAGAGCGCGGTGAAGGCTCGTTCGGCCAGCTGCGCGTCATCCTCCGCGGCAGCTCCCGCGGTCGCCGGATCCGGGGTCTCGGGTCGCGAGAGGTCGCGCCATGCGGCCGCCGCGCCGGCGTAGGGCAGGCCCTCGGGGGAGACGAGTCCGAGGTGCAGCAGCTCGTCGCGTGCCGTGCCCGGGGGCACCGGCTCGTCGGAGGCGACGGCCTGA
Source organism: Microbacterium sp. TS-1 (assembly GCF_000509385.1). Lineage (NCBI taxonomy): Bacteria > Bacillati > Actinomycetota > Actinomycetes > Micrococcales > Microbacteriaceae > Microbacterium > Microbacterium sp. TS-1. The sequence continues at coordinate 122,243 of NZ_BASQ01000002.1, read as the reverse complement.
TCCATGGCGTCGACGAGCGGCCGAGACAGCAGCGGGGCGGCCTTCGCCACCGCCGTGGGGTCGAGCAGCGCTTCGGCGGCGTCGAAGAAGTCGGCCCACGCGGCATCGGTCGAGACGCGGCGTCGACGCAGGAGTGCCGTCAGGACGTCGTCGTCGACCGTGGCGAGCCAGCTCGCGAGGGCACGGGCGTCGACAGGAGACACGTCACCGGCCCTTGTTGGCCCGGCTCCGTCGGATGAAGGTCATGATGAGCACCGTCAGCAGCAGGGCGAACGCGATCGGCGGGGCGATCCACACGATCGCGCTGACCGTCGGCCACACCCCCGAGCCGAAGTCCGCCTGCTCCATGCCGGTCGCGGTGCCGATGATGATCGCGAAGAAGCAGACGATCGCCAGGATCAGCAGTCCCAGCGACATGAACGCGAGGATGCGGTCTATACGGCGGACCGGAAGGTCGTCGCCCGTGCTGCGCGTGCTCATCCGCATCAGCGTAGCGCTTCGCGGCGGTGCCGTAGGCTGGTTGCCGGGGCTCAAACGGTCCCGGCATTCCGTTCTGCCCGCGAAACGCGGTCCGTGACAGCGAGGTACGCACATGCCCACCGGCAAGGTCAGGTTCTACGACGACGAGAAGGGGTTCGGCTTCATCTCCTCCGATGACGGCCAGGACGTCTTCCTGCACGCCACGGCACTGCCGGCGGGCACCGAGTCGCTCAAGCCCGGCACGCGCCTGGAGTTCGGCGTCGCCGACGGCAAGCGCGGTCTGCAGGCCCTGGCCGTTCGCGTGCTCGAGGCTCCCGTCAGCCTGAGCAAGCGCAACCGCAAGCCCGCGGACGACATGGCGATCATCGTCGAGGACCTCGTCAAGCTCCTCGACGGCATCGGTGCCGACCTCCGTCGCGGCCGGTACCCCAGCTCGGGTCACGGCAAGAAGATCGCCGCGGTGCTGCGCAAGGTCGCCGATGACCTCGACGCCTGACTCTCCCGACGCCTCGACGTCGCACGAGCCCGGGTCCGCCGAGCCCGTCGCTGAAGTGACCGCCGTCTCGGAGGATGCTCCGGCAACCGAGGACGCTGTGCCGACCGATCCGGTGACCGTCGACGAGCGTCTGCTCGCCGCGCACGATCTGGCCCTGGCGGCGCTCGCCGAGATCACCCCTGCCTCGACGGTCGGCGACCCGGTCGACTACGTGGTCGAGGCCGACGGCGTGGTCTCGCTGCGTTTCGCGAACCGTCTCGCCGGGTACCCCGGGTGGCTCTGGACCGTCAGTGTCGCGGTGGTCGAGGACGCCGAGCCGACGGTTCTCGAAGTCGAACTGCTCCCCGCCGCCGGTGCCCTCCTGGCCCCCGAGTGGGTGCCCTGGGCCGTGCGGCTCGCCGAGTATCAGGCTGCCCAGGCCGCTGCCGACGAGGACGACTCCGACGACGATCTCGATGACGATGACACGGTCGACCTCGACGATGCCGACGACATCGACGATGACGATGACGATGCGGACGACGACGACTTCGCCGACGGCAGCACGGCCGTCACCCACGCGGGCGACGTCGACGGGGTAGACATCGACGCCCTCGACGCCGGGGCGGCAGACGACGAATCAGACGAGGACTCCGAGGACTCCGAGGACGACGAGGATGACGAGTCCGACGAGGACGACGAGTCCGACGACGACGAGTCCGACGACGACGAGTCCGACGAGGACGAGTCCGACGACGACGAGGATGACGAGTCCGACCACGACGAATCGCCCTGGGAGCGCTGACCGCTCTCGCCCAGAACGACAGAAGGGATGCCGCACCGCGCGGCATCCCTTCTGTCGTCTCAGCGGTGCGCCGCCGTCAGAGACGGTCGATCGTGTAGTCGATGCACTTGATGAGCTGGCGCACGTCGTCGGGCTCGATCGAGACGAACGTGGCGATGCGCAGCTGGTTGCGGCCGAGCTTGCGGTAGGGCTCGGTGTCGACGATGCCGTTGCCGCGCAGGCTCTTGGCGACGGCGGCGGCGTCGACGGTCTCATCGAAGTCGATCGTGACCACGACGGGGGAGCGGTCGGCGGGATCGGCGACGAAGGGCGTCGTGTGCTCCGAAGCCTCGGCCCAGTCGTACAGTGCGGACGATGATTCCGCAGTGCGGTCGGCGGCCCACTGCAGGCCGCCGTTGCTGTGGATCCACTCGAGCTGCTTGTCGAGCAGGTACAGCGTCGCGACGGCAGGCGTGTTCAGCGTCTGATTGAGCCGCGAGTTGTCGAGCGCGTTCTTCAGGCTCAGGAACTCGGGGATGTAGCGACCCGAGGCGGCGACTCGCTCGATCCGCTCGATCGCCGCGGGCGAGACCGCGGCGAACCAGATGCCGCCGTCGGAGCCGAGGTTCTTCTGCGGGGCGAAGTAGTAGACGTCGCACTGCGAGACCGAGAAGTCGATGCCGCCGGCCGCGCTCGTGGCGTCGATGACCGTCAGCGCGCCCTTGTCGCCGGCGACGCGGCGCACGGGAGCGGCGACACCCGTCGAGGTCTCGTTGTGAGGCCAGGCGTAGACGTCGACGCCCTCGACGGGCTCCGCCGTGATGCTCGAACCGGGCTCGGCCTTGCGGATGTCGGGCGCCTGCAGCCAGGGCGCGGATGCGGCCGCACCGAACTTGCCGCCGAACTCGCCGAAGACGAGGTTCTGGCTGCGGTTCTCGATGAGGCCGAATGCTGCGGCATCCCAGAAGGCGGTCGATCCGCCGTTGCCGAGGATGATCTCGTAGCCGTTCGGCAGTCGCAGCAGGTCGGAGAGACCGGAGCGGACCTGGCCGACGAGGCTCTTCACCGGCGACTGACGGTGCGACGTGCCGAGCAGGATCGAGCCGGGACCCGACAGGGCGGCGACCTGCTCGGGGCGGATCTTGGCGGGACCGCAGCCGAAGCGGCCGTCGCGAGGAAGGATGTCTCGGGGCAGGGTGACGTGCGCCATGAGCCGATTCTAGAGGCGGTGTCCGGACCCGCCGTGCCATGAGCAGGAGGTAAGGGCAGCCTCGCATGTCCTCGCCAGCGGATAGGCTGGGGTTCTTCCGACCACGCGCACGACAAGGGCTGTGATGACCGATCTCATCGACACGACAGAGATGTATCTGCGTACCATCCTCGAGCTCGAGGAAGAGGCGATCGTCCCTCTGCGTGCGCGCATCTCGGAGCGTCTCGGGCACTCCGGCCCCACCGTCTCGCAGACGGTCGGCCGCATGGAGCGCGACGGCCTGGTCGTCGTCTCGGAAGACCGCTCGCTCGAGCTGACCGACAGCGGACGACAGAAGGCCGTCGACGTCATGCGCAAGCACCGCCTCGCCGAGCGCCTGCTCAGCGACGTGATCGGCCTGGACTGGGCCTACGTCCACGAAGAGGCGTGCCGCTGGGAGCACGTGATGAGCGAGCTCGTCGAGCGCCGCCTCATCGAGCTGCTCGGTCACCCCACCGAATCGCCGTACGGCAACCCGATCCCCGGCCTCGATCAGCTCGGCGACGTGCCTGCTCGCACGTTCGATGACGGCGTGGTCGGCCTCGTCCGCGTCCTCAACGAGACTGGGGGCCCGATCGAGGGCACCGTGCGCCGCCTCGCCGAGCCGGCCCAGGTCGATCCCGAACTGCTGCAGCAGCTGCGGGCCGCGGGTGTCGTCCCCGGTCGCGACGGCACCTTCCAGTTCTCCGAGGGCTACGTCCTCGTGCAGATGGATGGCGTCGACGAGGGGCTCGAGCTCCCCGTCGAGGTCGCCTCGCACATCTTCCTCACGCGCCGCGACTGAGGTCCCTGCCGGCTCGCGGCACGATCCGCCCCGCGCAGACGTCGATCCGGTCCGCGTCGCGTCGACCCTGAGCGTCGGGTGGGGATGGGGGCGACAGCGTGACTTATTCGTTACCTTCCGGTAGCCTCGAGAAGTCTTCAGGCGAGAAGCCCGCCCGAGACCGCTGCATGGATTGCCTCTTCGGCTCGTCGTCCACGCGGTGACACCCGAATGTCGCGTGGACCTACACGCGCAGTATCGACGAGCCAGCGCAGACCATCGCGCAGAGGCGCCGGAGGACTGATTTGGCTGAAAACAACGATTCGTCGGTAGACGTACCCGAGGTCGACGCGACGAATCCCGACCGCTCTGGTCGCGCCCTGCGTGGCCGCCGCTTCCCGACAGCAAAGAAGCAATCACGGGACGTCGCGACCATCGAGAACCGCGCCGCCCGCCGCAGCCGACGTCGGGTCCACCCCGTCCGCAGCACCTTCACGGTCGCTGCCGTGGTGGGTCTCGTGGCGACCGTCGCCATCCCGGCCTTCGCCGCCGTGCGCGGTACGTCGGCCGATGCGATGACGCTGCAGCAGGTGGCCGCCGACAATGCGCAGTCGATCGTCGTCGCGTCCGAGGTGGGCCCCGCTTCCCTCGACCGCAGCGGGTTCACGGCGACCACACCCGAAGAGATCCAGAAGAAGAAGGACGAGGAGGCCGCCGCGAAGGCAGCCGCCGAGGCTCTCGCCAACCGCATCTCCGCGAGCAGCTCGACCGCATCCTCGACGTCGTTCAGCCAGTCGATTCCGCTCGTCGCGCCGGGTTCCGGTCTCGTGCGTCGTCCTCTGATGTCGTTCAACAACTTCGGCACCCCGTACGCCGGTCACCGCGGCACCGACTACATGGCCGACCGTGGCACGCCGATCTACTCGGTCGCCGACGGCACGGTCGTCGCGTCGAGCGAGAGCGGTCCGGGCTGGGGCGTGTACGTCAAGGTCGCGCACAACATCAACGGCACCAACGTCACGAGCCTCTACGCCCACATGGACTGGGGCACCCGCGCGGTGCAGGTCGGCGACACCGTCTCGGCGGGCCAGCTGCTCGGCCAGGTGGGCGACACGGGCCGTGCGTTCGGAACGCACCTGCACCTCGAGATCGTCGTCGACGGCGCGTACGTGAACGCCGAGTCGTGGCTCGTCGCGAACGCGGGCTGACGACACGCATCATCCGTTCATCTTCCGTCGACCTTCCCGGGGTCGAGGGTGTATTACCCTGAACGCGACGCTCGCGCACGCCGAGGGGGAGCCGATGGGACCAGTACCGGGCATTCGAACCGTGAATGCGATCGGTCGCTACGTCCTGCGGCATCGTGTGCACCACTGCGGCCTCGGCCGTGAATCAAGGCGCTGTCTTCATGACGGCGCCTTTTTTCGTGCTCACACCCTCGCGGGACCTGCCCGCACGGCGCGCGTTACGTCGGTCATCGAACATCCGCTGAAGCCGTCAGGGCAGTTCGTGAGGACAGGAAATGCGCACTCTGGTACTGAACGCCGGGTATGAGCCACTCGCTGTGGTGTCGTTCCGTCGGGCCCTCCTCCTGGTGTTGAACGACAAGGCGACGATCGTCGAGCACGTCGTCCATGACCCCGTTCTCGGGATCGACGGGACGTACGAACGCCCGGCGGTGATCGTCCTGACCCGGTACGTCCGTATCCCGAATGCGCGCCGAGTGCCGGTGACACGGCGCGGGGTGCTCCGCCGTGATGCGCACCGATGTGCGTACTGCGGAAAGGCCGCGTCGACCATCGACCACGTCATGCCTCGCTCGCGCGGGGGCAGCAACTCGTGGGAGAACCTTGTCGCCTGCTGCCTGCGGTGCAACAACCTCAAGAGCGACCACACTCCGCAGGAGATGGGGTGGGAGCTGCGGTGGCTGCCGAAGCCTCCGCGTGGACCGCAGTGGACGGTGCGGGGAACGGAGCGATCCGACCCTCGCTGGGAGCCCTACCTGAGTCTCGCCGCCTGATCGCTGCGGTGCGCGCTTACCGCGCTCTCGGGCCGTAAGCGCGCAGGAAGGCGCCGGCGCCATCGGTCATGATCTGTCGAACCCGCTCGGCGTCCGTCCGGCGGCGAGCGGGTTCGTTGAGAACCCGGAGCGTCGTGAGTGCGTGAAAGTGCTCGGCGGCGAGTCCCGGGTCGTCGAGGTCGAGCAGACCCTCGGTCGCGAAGTGAGCGAAGCGCTCGGCGAGAACGTCGGCGTACGCTCGGTCCAGCGGGTGGTCCTCGAGCTCGGGCAGGAGTGACTCGTTCTCCGAGATCAGCTTGACTGCGGCTGCGTAGTTCGTCGATGTGGCGAGGAACCCCCCGAGTTCGGCGGCGAATGCGAGCACAGCCTGGTGCAATCCGTCGCGGCCGTCGATCGCGATGGTGTCCGGCAGGTGCGTCTCGGCCAGCTCGCGGAGGGTGTTCACGGCTGTCTCGCCCGCGCTCTCGACCACTCCGAGCAGCAGTCGCCGTTTATCGCCGTAGTAGTCGTAGACGGTGCGCTTGGAGACCCCTGCGCGCGCCGAAACGGCATCCATGCTGGATCGTTCGACGCCCACCTCGACGAAGAGCTCTCGCGCCGCCGTGAGTATCGCGGAGCGCTTCTGCTCCTGGCCTTGCCTGACCGGCCTCGCATCGCTCATCGTCATCCTCCGCTCTGCCCGAACTCTACACCGACCGGTGCAGCACTACACGGTACGGTGTAGTGTACCTGCCGTGCAGAAGACAACTCAGGCATCTCTCCAAGCTCACGATCTCCTCAAGCGCTATGGAACCGTCACCGCCGTGGACGGTCTGTCATTCCAGGTTCGTCCCGGGATCGTCACCGGCTTCCTCGGACCGAACGGGGCGGGCAAGTCCACCACCCTCCGCATGTTCCTCGGCCTGGACAAGCCCACGAGCGGCGCCGCGACCGTGAACGGGCATCGTCTGCACGAGTTGCCCCATCCGATGCGGGTGATCGGCGCGATGCTCGATGCGCGCGCCGTTCATCCGCGGCGTACGGCCGTGGATCATCTCGCGTCCGTCGCGCGTGCCGGAGCCGTGCCGCGGGGCCGAGTCGGGGAGGTGCTGGAGATGGTGGGCCTGGCTGAAGCAGGGAGCCGGCCGGCCGGCGACTTCTCGCTCGGGATGAAGCAGCGGCTGGGGATTGCCACGGCGTTGATCGGCGACCCCGGCATCGTCATCTTCGACGAACCCCTCAACGGACTCGACCCGGAAGGCATCCGCTGGGCTCGATCCCTGATGCGCGAGCTCGCTGCGGAGGGCCGATTGGTGCTGTTCTCGAGCCATCTGATGGGTGAGATGCAACTGACGGCGGATCACCTCATCGTGATCAACCACGGTCGTCTGCTCGCAGACCAGCCTCTGGACGCATTCATCGCCTCGCACACGAACGAGTACGTCCGCGTTCGGGCTCCCCATGCCGACGTCCTGCGTGATGCGCTCCGGCGAGCCGGGCTTCTGGTTCGGGCAGGCGCCGATCGCACCGATGTCCTCATCGTCTCGGGGGCGACGACGGAGAGCGTCGGCCGCATCGCCTCCGCCTCCGGCGCCGAGGTGTTCGAGCTCACCCTCGTCCGGGATTCGCTCGAAGACGCGTTTCTCGCCATGACCACGATCGAGCAGAAGGCCGCCTGACATGAACCTCTTCGCTTCCGAATGGATCAAAGCCCGCAGTGTCCACAGCACCTGGATCCTCGCTGCCTCGGCAGTCGTCGTGACGGTGATGGTCAGCCTGCTGGGGGTGAGTGGGCTCGTGGCTGATTGGCAGGCCACACTCCCTTCCGATTTCGACCCCACCGGCATCAGCTTCAAGGGCATCCTGGTCGGACAGATCCTCCTCGCGACCATCGGATCGCAGGCCATCACCAGTGAATACAGCTCGGGGCAGATCATCACGAGCCTCGCTATCGCTCCCCGGCGCGGGGCCCTCCTGGCTTCGAAACTGGGAGTCTCGGCGCTCGTCGGCTCGGTCGCGGCGGTCGCAGCAGTAGCGGGCAGCTTCGGTGCCACGCAGGCAGCGCTCACGGCGGCCGCTCTGCCTGTGGCGGCGCTCGACGACCCTGACACTGTTCGGGCTATCGTCTGCGCGATCGTGTACCTCGTCCTCACGGCCGTCCTCGGCCTCGGATTCGGCATCATCACGCGAAGCTCTTCCGGTGCGCTCGCGATCATCGTGACCGTCGCGCTTCTCGTGCCCGCTCTCGCCCCGGGGATGCCCGGGGTCATCGGCGAGTTCGCGGGTACCTACTGGCCCACGACGGCGGGCCAGGCCTCGTACGCTGTCGTGACGACGAGCGGGATGCCGCCGCTGGTGGGACTCGGGATCATGGCGATCTTCACGCTATGGACGACGCTCGCCGCTCTTCTCGTCCTCAGAACGCGTGATGTGTGACCCGTTGTGCCCGCCGCCGCGATGAGGTCGTGATCTTCGCTACCTTCATGTCATGGGGCATCTCCGCGAGATCGCGCGCGTGTCTGCCGTGTCGACCATTGCGATGATCCTCCTCGTCTTGACCGGATGCAGTCCGACGGACGGGCTGTCGGAGCGCGGCACCACGGTCGACCTGCTGCGGCAGGATTGGCGGAGCGTTCCCGGGGTCACCGTTGAGGCGGATGCGCTGCAGGTTACGGCGACCGGCAGGAGCATCGTCGAACAGGACGGCGGTGGGGGCCAGCCCGATCCTCCGGTCAACCTCATGGGAACGCACCTAGTCGTGCCGGAGGATTTCTCGCTCCGCGTGTCGTTCGAGAACGTGACATCCGACGCCACGCTGGCCGTCTACGACAGCCCGCCGGTGATCGCCGACGAATTCCGCATCGAGCCCGCGGGGCTGCAGCTCACGCTTCGCGGCGACGACCTCCAGATCGCGATCTTCGATGGTTCGGCGCCGCAGGATGTGACCGACCCTCAACCCGCGCGGATCGAGCAGGTGACGATCGACGACCCGGAGGCGGAGATCTCCGTGCATCGCTCTGGTGATCGGCTCGAGATCGCGAGCGGCGGCGCGACGGTGTCATCCTTGGCGCTCGCCGACGTCTTCACCTCTGGCGAGCTGTGGTTCGGGTTGACCAGCGACGGCGGGTCGTTCACGGTCAGCTCCTTCGTCGCCACGGCGCCGGGGCGCGCATCACTGGCGACCGCCCTTCCTGCTGCCGCCGACGCGGAACCGTCCGCGGATGGGCTGCAGGCGCTCGCTGCTCGCTTGCGGCCCGGGTTCGTCATCGGCGCGGCCGTCGCGCTCGGGCCGTTGGCCTCGGACGAGGACTACGCGGCGGACTTCGTCGGCGAGTTCGGCGGACTCACCCCGGAGAACGCCATGAAGCCGCAGGCGCTCTCTCCGCGGCAGGGTGAATACTCATTCGCGGAGGCCGACGCTCTCCTCGACTTCGCGGAGAGCAAGGGAATCGCGGTTCACGGTCACACCATCGCCTTCACCGAAGCCATGCCGCGGTGGATGCAGGACCTCCCCACCGGCACCGAAGAGGAGCGACGGGCGAGCGCTGAAGCTCTGCTCGATTACGTGGGTACCGTCGTGACGCACTTCGCGGGTCGTCTCGATTCGCTCGACGTCGTCAACGAACCGTTCGACGTCGACCAGGGGACCGACCTGCAGGAGAACATCTGGTTCCGTGTCTTCGGGCCCGCTTACCCGGTGGTCGTGTCGCGCGCGGTTCACGATGCCGACCCGGACGTGAAGCAGTTCATCAACGAAAACGGTGCCGACGTGCCGGGTCCTCGGCAGGACGCCCTGCGCCAGCTCGCTCTCGACACGAACGAGCAGGGCGGATACATCGACGGCGTGGGTCTTCAGGCTCACGTCTATCACCTCGACACCGATGCCATCTCCGCCGCCGATCTCGACACGACGCTCGATGCGTTCGAGGATGCTGGACTCGTCGTGCGCATCTCCGAGAACGACGTTACTGATGGCGACGGTCAGGAGGCGCAGGCGGAGCAGTACGCCACCGTGCTCTCGACCTGCCTCGGATCCGACGCCTGCGTCTCATACACGACGTGGGGAGTGGACGACGAGTACGACTGGTGGATCGATGACGACGGCGAGGTGCAGCAGGCTCATGATTTCCTCTTCGCAGAGGGGAAGCCGACGCCCGCGTACGCCGCGATGAGAGAAGTGCTCGCGGGCTGACCTCGCGCGTCATCCCTGCGCGGGGGCATCTATCGGCCGCGTCTTGCCCTGTCCACCCCCTGAGGTGACGCTCGCGCCCCTGCTTATCGTGCGCCCGACGGACGAGCGCCGCCCGTCGCCACGAACGGGGAGGATGACGATGACAATGAGATCGGTCGCCGATCAGAGTGTGCGGGAGCTCGGGGGACGCATGAGCGTTCTCGTCCTGCAGCGCGACGATCACGTCGAGTTGGACTCGTTGCTCGACCGCCTCGCGGTGTCATCGCACGAGGAGCAGCTGCCCGTCCTCCTCGACCTCTACCGGCTGGTCTTCCCGCACGCGTTCGCGGAGGAGTCCGTGCTGTGGCCCCTCATGCGCCGCGTGCTACCCGATGGCGAGCAGCTCACGCTCGAAGTCGAGCAGGAGCACCAGGAGGTGAACGATCTCGTCACCCGTCTCGAGCACCTCGAGCTGGGAACGGCCGAACGGGAGGCAGTACTGAAGCGTCTGGCTGAGGTGCTGCGTGAGGACGTGCGCGATGAGGAGGACGAGCTGTTCCCTCGCCTGCAGGAGCGGGTTTCGGTGCGGCGCCTGCGCATGCTCGGCCTGGCGTGGGAATTGGTGCGCCGTGTGGCTCCGACGAGGGCTCACCCGATCGTTGCCCGGCGGCCACCGGGAAACGTCCTCGCGGCGCTTCCGCTGTCGATCCTCGATCGGTCACGAGACCGCCTCGACGCGGCGCGGCTGGGGCGGGGTGGCGCGGACGGATCGCTGCGAGCGCTCAGTCAGGGATTGGCGCGTGCTTCTCACGCTGTGGAGCGACTGCCGATCCTGCAACGGGGTGAGGACGCCTCCACCAGCCGGGGAGCCGGCCGAGAAATCTCGCCGGTCGTGCCTGTCGTCGTCCTCGCCGCCGTGGGCGTCGCCGTGACAGTCGGGCTGGTGCGGCGGCGACGCTGACTACGGAGCGCACTCGTCGGCGCGAATGTCGGAAGTCGGTCGTATCTTCGATCTCGACATTGATGGTCTAGAACATATGTTCTACCCTTGCTGAGTGAGGTCGATCATGCGCAATCCCGCTGCCGCCGAGGACGTGCAGCGACTGCGCGCGCAGATGGAGCGGATGCAGGGGCGCCGCCTCGATGCTCCGGTGCTGCCGACCCATCCTGCCCTGGCCGGACTGCTGCCCGGGCGGGGGCTGCGGCCCGGCGCCGCCTATTCGCTCGGCTCGTCGTCCTCGCTGCTGTTCGCGTTGCTCGCCCAGCCGTCGCAGACCGGGTCGTGGTGCGGTGTGGTCGGGATGCCGGGCTTCGGGGCCGAAGCGGCGGAGCACGCCGGGGTCGACCTGTCCCGCGTCGTGCTGATCCCCGATCCGGGAGCCCGGTGGCTCGCCGTCACCGCGACGATCGCCGACGTCCTTCCCGTCGTCGCGGTGCGTCCGCCCGAGCGGGCGAAAGACTCCGACATCGCCAAGCTCGCCGGGCGGCTGCGCGACCGCGGAACGGTGCTGCTCGTGCAGGGGCCGTGGCCGCAGACCGAGGCGATGCTCGACGTCACCGATCCGCGGTGGTCGGGGTTGGGCGACGGTGACGGCTACCTCAGCGACCGCGAGCTGACGGTCACCGTGTCGAGCCGGCGGTTCCCGGTTCCCCGATCGGCGCGGATGCTGCTGCCCGCGCCCGATGGCGCGATCTCGGCCGCGCCGCACGAGCGGGCTCTCGCGGGCGGCCCGGTCGTCGAGCCGATCCCGATGCGACGGGCGGTCTGACGTGGGGGAGCAGGAGGCGACGGCGCCGGTACGCAGTCTCGTGGTGTGGGTGCCCGACTGGCCGGTCGTGGCGTTCGTGCGCGAAAGCGGCGGCGATCCGAACGCGCCGATCGCGGTCTTCGAGAAAGGCGTGGTCATCGCGTGTTCAGCGGCCGCGCGTGCCGACGGCGTCGCACGTGGGCAGCGTCGCCGTGACGCGCAGGCCCGATGTCCCGCGCTGCAGGTGGCCGACGCGGATGCGGTGCGCGATCACCGGGAGTTCGCGCCGATCGTGGCGCGCCTCGAAGAGATGGCGCCGGGAGTGCAGGTGCTCGAGGCGGGGCTCTGCGCGCTGCGTGTGCGCGGCCCCGCGCGTTTCTATGGCGGTGAGACCGAGGCCGCCGGCGCGCTGCTGGCCGCGGTGGCCGAGGGCGACCTCGACGTGCGGGCCGGTGTCGCCGACGGACCCTTCACCGCGCAGCAGGCGGCCCGGATGAGCACCCGCCCCGACCGGCCCATCCGGGTGGTCGAAGCCGGGCGCTCGGCGGAGTTCCTCGCTCCGTTGACGATCGCCGTGCTCGACGACGACTCCGTCGACCTCTTCGCCCGGCTCGGCGTGCAGACCCTCGGCGACCTCGCCGCGATCGAACCCGAACGACTGGTCGAACGCTTCGGCCCCCGCGGCGCGCGCTTGCACGGCCTCGCCTCCGGTGCCGATTCACGCCCGGTGACCCCGCGCACCCCGCCGCCCGAGCTCCACCGCGAGGTCTCGTTCGAACCTCCTCTCGAGCTGGCCGATCAGGTCGCGTTCGGCATGAGGGTCGCGGCCGAGGAGTTCGTCTCCGGACTCGGCGCGGTCGATCTCGTGTGCACCGAGCTGCGGGTCATTCTCACCGGCGACCGGGGCGAGACGAGCAACCGCGTGTGGCTTCACCCCGGCACCTTCGACGCCGCCGCCGTCGTCGACCGGGTGCGCTGGCAGCTGGCCGAGAGCGGCAAGCTCACCAGCGGTGTGGCTCGGGTCAAGATCGAGCCCGAAGCGGTGGATGCGGCATCCCACCACGCCGTCTCGCTGTTCGGTTCCGGTCCCGAGCAGCGGGTGCACCACGCCCTGTCGCGCGTCCAGGCGATGCTCGGTCACACGGGCGTCGTGACCCCGGTTGTCGGCGGCGGGCGCTGGCTCGCCGAGCGGCAGGTGCTCGTGCCGTGGGGCGACCGTCCGGTGACGAGCTCGCGCGAGCGGCCATGGCCGGGAAGCCTGCCCGATCCGCTCCCCGCGACGGTCTTCGAGCGGGCGCTGCCGCTGGCGGTCGTCGATCGGGAGGGTGACATGGTGGCCGTCGACGGGCGGGGCGAGCTGACGGCGATCCCGGCGGCGCTCGTGTCATCGACCGGGTCGCGCGGCATCCGCTCGTGGGCGGGGCCGTGGCCGGTGGTCGAGCGGGCGTGGGATGCCGCGCGAGCGCGCCATGCCCACCGCTTCCAGATGGTCGATGCCACCCAGACCGCGTGGCTGCTGGTGTGCGACGGCGGCGAATGGTCGGTCGAGGGGCGGTACGACTGATGGGCTTCAACAACCCCTCGGTGCCGTGGTCCGAGATGGAACGACTGCTCAGCGGCAACCGTGCCCCGAGCGCGCCGGCGGGTGCCGACGGCGGCGACAGTCCCGCGTGGTCGCGCAAGCGCGGAAAGTACTCGGCGCCGAGGATCGAGCGTCCTGAGAACGCGGTGCCGTACGCCGAGCTGCACGCGCACACGTCGTACTCGTTCCTCGACGGAGCCTCATCGCCCGAAGAGCTGGCCGAAGAGGCCGAACGGCTGGGGTTGCACGCTCTCGCCGTCACCGACCACGACGGGTTCTACGGCATCGTCCGCTTCGCCGAAGCCGCCGAGCAGTTGGCGGTGAAGACCGTGTTCGGGGCGGAGCTGTCGCTCGATCTGCCGCAGCGCGTCGGCGCCGCGCGCAACGAGGCCGACCCGCCGGGGGAGCATCTGCTCGTCCTCGCCCGCGGCGAAGAGGGCTACCACCGGCTGGCGCGCGCGCTCACCCAGGGGCAGCTCGCCGGAGCGGAGAAGGGCAAGCCTCGCTACCGGCTCGACGATCTGGCCGACATCGCCGGAGGCGAATGGAGCGTCCTCACCGGATGCCGCAAGGGAGCAGTGCGCCGGGCGCTCATCGAGCGCGGACCGGATGCCGCCGCCGCCGAGCTCGACGCCCTGGTCGACCGGTTCGGGCGCGATGCCGTCGAGGTCGAGCTGTTGGACCACGGCGAGCCGCTCGACTCGCGGCACAACGACATCCTCGCCGGCCTCGCCCGTGAGCGGGGTCTGCCGATCCTCGCGACGAACAACGTGCACTACGCCGTGCCCGAGCGCGCCCACCTCGCCGCGGCGATCGCGGCGGTGCGGGCCAATCGCGGGCTCGACGAGCTCGACGGGTGGCTGCCCTCGCATGCGGGCGCGCACCTGCGGTCGGGCGCCGAGATGACGCGGCGCTTCCGCCGGTTCCCCGGCGCCGTCGCGCGCACCGTCGAACTCGCCGACGAGCTCGCCTTCCCGCTGCGCCGTGCCAAGCCCGCCCTGCCGAAGCTTCCCGTTCCCGAGGGGCACACGCCGATGACGTGGCTGCGGCACCTCGTGTGGGAAGCCGTGCCGCGCAAGTACCCGAACTTGCCGGCCGAAGACCGCGACCGCATCGAGCGAGAGCTCGCCGTCATCGAACAGAAGGACTTCCCGGGGTACTTCCTCATCGTCCACGGCATCGTGCAAGAGGCGCGGCGTCGCGGCATCCTCTGCCAGGGGCGTGGTTCGGCCGCGAACAGCGCCGTCTGCTACCTGCTCGACATCACCGCGATCGACTCGATCTACTACCGGCTGCCGTTCGAGCGCTTCCTCTCGGCCCTCCGCGAGGAGGAGCCCGACATCGACGTCGACTTCGACTCCGACCGGCGCGAGGAGATCATCCAGTGGGTCTACGCCACCTACGGTCGCGAGCGGGCGGCGCAGGTGGCGAACGTGATCCAGTACCGGCCCAAGAACGCCGTGCGCGACATGGCGAAGGCCCTCGGGCACTCCCCGGGACAGCAGGACGCCTGGTCGAAGCAGGTCGAACGCTGGGGTGCGACCCTCGACACGGGCCCCGACCACGACATCCCCGAGCGGGTGCTCAGCTACGCCGCCGAGCTGCTGAAGGCTCCCCGGCACCTGGGCATCCACTCGGGCGGCATGGTGCTGACCGATCGTCCCGTCGGTGAGGTCGTGCCGATCGAGCACGCCCGGATGCAGGACCGCACCGTCATCCAATGGGACAAAGACGACGCCGCCTGGATGGGCCTGGTGAAGTTCGATCTGCTCGGCCTCGGCATGCTCGCCGCGCTGCAGTACTGCTTCGACCTCATCGAGGGGGCGACGGGGGAGAGGTTCGAGCTGTCGACGCTGCCGAAGGAAGAAGCGGCCGTCTACGACATGCTGTGCCGGGCCGACTCGATCGGGGTGTTCCAGGTCGAGTCCCGCGCGCAGATGGGCCTGCTGCCGCGCCTGCAGCCGCGCCGGTTCTACGACCTCGTGATCGAGATCGCCCTCATCCGGCCGGGACCCATCCAGGGCGGCGCCGTGCACCCGTACGTGCGCCGCAAGCTCGGGTACGAGAAGACGACGTATCCGCACGAGAAGCTCAAGCCCGTGCTCGAACGCACGCTCGGGGTGCCGGTCTTCCAGGAGCAGCTCATGCAGATGGGCATGGTCATCGGCGGGCTGTCGGGCGAGGACGCCGACCTGCTGCGTCGCGCGATGGGCTCCAAGCGCGGCATCGAACGCATCGACTCGCTCAAGCAGAAGCTCTACGAGGGCATGGCTGAGAACGGCCTGGTGGGGGATGCCGCCGACGACATCTACGCGAAGATCCAGGCGTTCGCGAACTTCGGCTTCGCCGAGAGCCACTCGCTGTCGTTCGGGCTGCTCGTCTACGCCAGCTCGTGGATCAAGCTGCACTACCCGGCGGCGTTCCTCGCCGGGCTGCTGCGGGCTCAGCCGATGGGCTTCTACTCGCCGGCGACGTTGGCGGCCGACGCCCGCCGTCACGGGGTCGAGGTGCGGCGCCCCGATCTGCAGCTCTCGGGGGCCGAAGCCGTGCTCGAATCCGTGTCGGGTGAGGCGGGGCGGCCGGGGCCGACGGGGCTCGACAGCTGCCTCGGCGAGCAGCCTCCGGTGCCGGTCTTCGACATCAACGCCCCCGACGAGTCGGCGGCCCATCGTCGCGACGGCGGCTTGGCCGTGCGGTTGGGGCTCGCCGCGGTCACCGGCATCGGCAAGAGGTTCGCCGAGCGGATCGTCGCCGAGCGCGAGGCATCCGGTCCCTATCGCGACATGCGCGACCTGGTGCGCCGCACCGGCGCCGACACGACGCAGCTCGAAGCGCTCGCGACCGCGGGAGCGCTGGAGTGCTTCGGGCACACTCGCCGCGAGGCCATCTGGCTGGCGGGGTCGGCCGCGCAGGACCGCATCGAGTACCTGCCCGATTCGCTCATCGCCGTGCAGCCGCCGCTGTTCACCGACCAGTCGAGCTACGACGTGCTGGCCTCCGACCTGTGGGCCACGGGCATCTCACCCGACGATCATCCGATGACCCACTACCGCTCGCAGCTCGACGCGCGCGGGGTGCTCACCGCGAACGACCTGCGTCAGCACGAGACCGGACGCCGCGTGGAGATCGCCGGGCTCGTCACCCACCGGCAGCGGCCGGCGACGGCATCCGGCATCACGTTCCTCAACCTCGAGGACGAGCACGGACTGATGAACGTCATCTGCTCGACGGGCATGTGGCACCGCTACCGGCGGGTCGTGCGCGACAGCCCGGCGCTCATCGTCCGCGGCATCCTGGAGCGGTCCAACGAGGGAGTCGTGAACATCCTCGCCGACGCCTTCGAAGACCTGCGGGTGGGGGTGAGGCATCAGTCACGAGACTTCCGCTGAGCCGGCGCCACCGCGCGACCCGAACCCGATGCGAGCCGACGCGAACTGTCGTCACGCGTGGGGGAGAACCGCCATCTGGGTCGGGTCGCGGGTCAGGCGGGGGTACCCGATAGCACTGCCCAGCCGCGCGGGGAAAGGGATGCCTCGCCGGCGCGCCTGTCGATGTCGTCGGCCAGCGATCCGGCGAGCACCTGTGTCGCGTCGGCGACCGGCACGGTCACCGGTGCGTCGCCGACGTTGAGCGCCGTGACGACGGCATCCGTTCCCGTCGCGGTCCGCAGCACCATCGCGGTGTTGTCGATATGGATCACGTCGGTGTGGGCGCGATGCAACCAGGGATGCTGCCGGCGCACGGCGATGAGCTGCTGATGCGTGCGGAGGATGTGCTGCGCGCTCTCGGGCAGCGACTCGGGAGCGGGCGGCGCGTCGGGGAACTCGGGGCGCACCGCGTCGTCGCCGCCGAGACGTTCCTCCTTCACCGCTTCGTAGCCGTACTCATCGCCCGCGTACACCGACGGCACGCCTGCCACCGTGAACAGCACCGCCAGTGCGTGCGGCATCAGGTCGGGGCCGACCGCCGAGGCGATCCGCGTGACGTCGTGGTTGCCGACGAAGGTCTGCGGAGCGAAGACCGACAGGAGCTCGTTGTTCCGCTCGATCGCGTGCTTCAGCTCGAACAGGTTGCGGTCGGCGATGCCGTGCCAGATGCCCTGCCACAGCTCGTACTGCGTCAGCGCGTCGATCGTCGACTCCTCGACGATGCGAGCGGCGTCGCCGTGGATGACCTCGCCGAGGAACCACGCCTCGGGATACTCGGCGCGAACCCGCGGCAGCACCCGAGCCCAGAACGCGGGAGGCACGGCGTAGGCGGCATCCAGTCGCCATCCGTCGATGCCCCGTCCGAGCCAGTGGGTCATCACCTCGACCACGAGGTCGGCGACGGCGGGTGAGTCGTGGTTCAGTGTCACGAGGGCGTCGTGCCCTTCGAAGACGTCGGCGTCCACCGGCACACCGGGCTGCCAGCCGTCCCACCGCACGCGGAAGAGGTCGGCGGTGTCAGCCTCCGGGCCCCGTTCCTCGAGAGCTTCGAAGGCCGGATGCTCGCGTCCCACGTGGTTGAAGACACCGTCGAACAGCACCCGGATGCCGCGGTCGTGGGCGGCCGCGATGAGGCGGTCGAGATCGAGCCCGTCGCCCAGCCGCGCGTCGATGCGGAAGTAATCGGTCGTGTCGTAGCCGTGCGTGCTCGACGCGAACACCGGCCCGAGCAGCAGCCCGTTGAGCCCGAGCTCGACGGCATGGTCGAGCCACGCCTCGATACGGCCGAGCCGGTGATCGACGGGCTGGTCCGCGCCGGCAGCGTCCGCCTGCGCGTCGGAGAGGTCCGGCCGGATCGGTGCTCCCGTGAATCCCAGCGGGTACACGTGCCACCACATGACGGTCTCGGCCCAATTGCTCATCCCGGCAGTC
Source organism: Microbacterium sp. TS-1 (assembly GCF_000509385.1). NCBI lineage: Bacteria > Bacillati > Actinomycetota > Actinomycetes > Micrococcales > Microbacteriaceae > Microbacterium > Microbacterium sp. TS-1. The sequence continues at coordinate 104,133 of NZ_BASQ01000002.1, read as the reverse complement.
AACACGAGCGGATGCCGGATAGGGAACGACGTGCGAGACGCGGCGCTGGGGCCTAGAGTGCCGTCTGTTCGTTCGGGCGCCGTTCCATCAGCCGCCAAGCTCCGCCCGCGAGGGGTGCCGTCGTGACCACGGTGTAGATGATCGCGACGATGCCGAACGACGCGAAGAGACCGAGGCCATCGGCGGCGATGCCGCCGAGCAGCGCGCCGAGCGGGACCCCTGCCCACGTGCCGGCGTTGATCAGACCGAAGACGCGACCGCGCATGGGCGCCGGGACGCGTTCGAGCTGTACTGCGCCGAGGATCGGGTTCAGCGCGCCGGCCGCGAGCCCCGAGATGCCGGCGGCGGCGACGAGCACCGGGAACGGCGCGCCGAGGGCGAACACCGCGCTGGACGGGCCGCCGGCGACGAGGAAGCACAGCGCGAAGGTCACGCGCCGCGGCATCCTGTGCGCGATGAAGCCGAACGCGACGTTGCCGATGAGCGCGCTCCCTCCCATGACGGCGACGATGACGGCGAGGGCTCCGGCGCCGCCGAGCTCGGCGTTCGCGTAGAGAGGCATCAGCGAGGCGCTGCGGGCAGCATCGAGCAGATTGGTGATGAGCACCATGCCGACGATGAGGCGCATGAGCGGATCACGCACGACGAACCGGAACCCGTCACGCAGCTCGCGCCAGTACGAGCGCCGGGCTGCAGCATCCGTGTCGCCGTCGGCGGCCATTCGCACTGTCGTTGCCGGGACCATCAGGCGGGTGATCGCAGCCGAGATGAGAAACGCGACAGCGTTCGTGACGAGCGCCGCCATCGGTCCGAGGAGGGCGACGAGTGCGCCGGCGACGGATGCGCCGATGAGCTTGGAGAGGCGCTCCGAGCCGTCGAGGAGCCCGACGCTCCGCTCGATGCGGACGCGGGCGGTCTCGGTGAGCTCGGGCAGCATGACCCGGCGCGCGATCTGTCCGGGGGTGTCGAGCACGCCGCTCGTGAAGACGAGCGCCAGCAGAGCCCAGAAGGGCAGGCCCACCGTGAGCGCGAGCGCGGGGATCGCGAGAACCGTCACACCGCTCACGATGTCGGCGACGATCGCGGTGCGACGGCCGCCGATGCGGTCGATGACCACCCCGCCGAACACGCCTCCCACGATGACGGGCGCGGTCGCGGCGAACGCGGCCAGCCCGACCTCGACGCCCGAGCCGCCCGTGGCCAGGACGTAGAAGGGGATGGCGAAGGCCGTGATGACGTTGCCCGTCTGCGAGATCGCGTGCGCCGACAGAAGGGCGTAGAGGGCGCGGGATGCTGCGCGCCGGTGCGTCGCATCGGCCGAACGGACAGGGGAGTCGGTCGTGGTCATGGCCGGCGGTAGGCCTGGTAGACGAGGGCGACCGGTGCGGTGGTCTCGTCTGCGTCGTCGTGCCGCGCGCTCGCTTCTTGCCACCGGTGCATCAGCGATTCGAGTTCGGAGCGCATCGCGGCCAGCTCGTCGAGCGTGAGTCGTAGCGTGCGGTCACCGGTGGTGCCGGCGGCGACCCATTCGGCGGGGAGGGTCGGCATCGCGTCGACGTATTCGCTGTAGCGGGCGGCGTAGATCTGCGCGATCGACTTCTCCAGCGCCGATGAGGCAGCGCGTTGGGCTGGGTCGTCGAGGTGTTCGGCCGGTTCCCACGTCGTCTCGGCGGCGGCGGCCTGCCACCAGCGCTCGCGCTGGTCGGCGCTGCGCGGCTCGGCGGGCTCTATGAGATCGATCGAGGCGAGTTTGCTCAGGTGGTAACTGATCGTGCCCGGCGCTTCGTCGACGACCTCGCCGAGCTGAGCCGCCGTCTGCGGTCCGTTCTCGCGCAGGAGGCCGAGCAGCCGCAGTCGGGTCGGGTGTGCCAGCACGCGCATGGCGGCAGCGGTCTCGAGTCGTGAGGCGGAGCGGTCAGCAGAGGTCATAACCGCAACGCTAGATGCACAAGGAGCATTGCGCAACAAGTCTTGTGCTTTATCGGATGCGGCGGGCGAGGTGCGACAGACGCCTCAGCTCTGCGCTGCGAGCCACTCCGCGAACGTGACGGTGCCGCGTTCGGCGTTCGCGTGCCCGCGCAGGCGCCCCGACGACATCGCGCGACCGAACGATCCCGGCAGGCGCATCTCGATCGTGGTGCGGCGGATGCCGCGGGCATCGAGCAGCGCTCGCACCATGTCGATGAGCAGCTCGTCGCGCGGCCCGGTCAGGTCGCGCGCCCGGCCGACCGGCTCGCCCTCCGCGAGCGTGACGAGGTGCTCGGCGACCTCGCGTGCAGCGATCGGGCGTACCCGGGCGGCCGGCACGACGGTGATCGGACCCATCTTTCCGCGGACAAGCGTCTGCTCGGCGAACTCGTGGAACTGCGCAGCGCGGAGCAGCGTGTGGGGGAGCGCCCCGCGCTGCACGGCCCGTTCGTGCGCCAGCTTCCCGCCGTAGTAGGCGGCATCCACCCCGTCGATGCCGACGATCGAGAGCGCGACGAGGTGCCCGACTCCGGCGGCCGTTCCCGCCTGTTGCAGGTTGGCTGACACGCTCTCGAAGAACCGCCGCGAGCGATGCCGCGAGAGCGTCTGGATGCCGCTGACGTCGACGATCGTGTCGACACGGTCCAGCACCGACGGTGGGAGCGAGGCATGCTCGAGGTCATGACCGTTGCTGCGCGCGAGCGCGACGACGTCATGTCCGCGTTCGGTGGCGATGCTGTGGACGAGCTTGCCGACGGTGCCGGTGCTGCCGGCGATCGCGATCCTCACGAGGTCAGTATGACGCTTCGGCCGACCTCTGCGCGGCGCGGATGATCGCGTCGAGAGTGGCAGCGAGCACGGATCGGTTCGAGCCGGCGGCCCAGGCGACCACGCCGGAGCCGTCACGGTACTCGACGAGGGTCAGGGCGTCGGTATCGGTGCCGCTGCCGATGCTGCTCTGGTGCAGGCTGAGCACCTCGATGGCGATCCCGTGCTCGGCGAGGGCGGCCGTGAGCGCCTCGAGGGGTCCGACTCCGGGGTGCTCGCCGGTGTGCGTGACCCCGTCGACGGTGAGGGTGATCTCGGTGCCGGCATCCGTCGAGTCGTAGCGCGTCAGCCGCGGGCCGGTCGTGATGTCGCCGAGATAGGTCGTCCGGAACAGCTCCCACAGCTCGCTCGCCGTGGCCTCGCCGCCGCCGGCATCCGTGTGTCGCTGCACGTGCCGGGCGAACTCGATCTGGAAGCGCCGTGGCAGTTCGATGCCGTACGCCGTCTCGAGCAGGTACGCGACGCCGCCTTTGCCCGACTGCGAGTTCACGCGGATGACGGCGTCATAGCTTCGCCCCAGGTCGGCGGGATCGATCGGCAGATAGGGCACTCGCCAGTCGATCTCGCGCTCGTCGCGCCCGAGCGCGGCGGCACGTTCGCGGTGCTCGGCGAAGCCCTTCTTGATGGCGTCCTGGTGCGTGCCGCTGAAGGCCGTGTGCACGAGGTCTCCGACGTACGGATGCCGCGGGTGGATCTCGATGCGGTTGCAGTACTCGACGGTGCGCCGGATCTCATCGATGTCGGAGAAGTCGATCATGGGGTCGACGCCCTGTGCATGCAGGTTGAGCGCGAGCGTGGCGATGTCGACGTTGCCGGTGCGCTCGCCGTTGCCGAAGACGCATCCTTCGACGCGCTGGGCCCCGGCGAGTACGGCCAGCTCGGCACAGGCGATGCCGGTGCCGCGGTCGTTGTGCGGGTGGACCGACAAGATCACCGAATCGCGACGGGCGAGGTTTCGATGCATGTACTCGATCTGGTCGGCGTACACGTTCGGTGTCGCGATCTCGACGGTGGCGGGGAGGTTCAGGATGACGGGGCGCGCGGGCGCGGCATCCCACAGGGTCGTCATCGCGTCGCAGACCTCGAGTACATAGTCGGGCTCGGTCAGGTTGAACACCTCGGGCGAGAACTCGAGGCGGATGTTCGGCGAGTCGCCCGCGAGGCGCAGCACGTCCTCACCTCCCGCGATGATGAGCTCTGCCAGCTCGGTGCGGTCGCGCCCCAGCACGACATCCCGCCACACCGGTGCGGTAGCCGTGTACATGTGGATGACGACCTCGTTGCGGATGCCGCGGATCGATGCGACCGTCCGCTCGATCAGGTCGCGTCGTGCGGGCGTGAACACGACGATCGTGACGTCGTCGGGGGCGAGATCGGTCTCGGCGATCAGCCGCACGAAGTCGTAGTCGGTCTGCGAGGCGGAGGGGTAGCCGACCTCGATCTCCTTGTAGCCCATCGTCACGAGCAGTTCGAAGAAGCGACGCTTGCGCTCGGGATCCATGGGTTCGGCGAGGGCCTGGTTGCCGTCACGGAGGTCGACGGGCACCCACAGCGGTGCCGCAGTGAGGCGGTTGGCGGGCCAGCTGCGCTGGGTCGCCTCATCTGCTGCCGGGATGTCGACGCGCGCGAACGCGTCACGGTACCGGTGCGACCGCATCTGCGACTGGCGCTGCCGATTCCAGAGGGGCGCATCGGCGGGGACGGGGCCCGCGGGCGTGGAGAGGCGGGTGGAGGCGTGGATCGTCATGGGTCTTCTCGCATTGGTCGGTAGGGGAGACCGGCGCGGGGAGGCTCCACGGCGGGGAGCCGGTCTGGCTAGGCCCCGCCGTGGCGGCGAAGAAGGAGGTCGTGACGATCGAGCATGACCCAGACGCTAGCACAACTCCTCAGACAAGCTGAGGTGTTGCCTGATCGATGAGAGGATGTGGGTATGACCACCGTCCGACGGGAACCCCTCGCCGACCAGGCCGCCGAGCTGCTGCTCTCGCGGATACGTGCGGGGGAGTGGGCGCTGGGTGCGAAGCTGCCGGGGGAGACGACCCTCGCGCCGCAGCTCGGCGTCGGTCGCTCGACCGTCCGCGAGGCTATTCGCCAGCTCGCCGGGCGCGGGGTGCTGACCTCACGCCAGGGCGCGGGAGTTTTCGTCGCCGCGCTCGACGCCCCCGAGGACTGGTCGCGCGTCGTCGGACGGGCCGACATCCGTGCCGTGATCGAAGCTCGCCTCGCGATCGAGGTCGAAGCGTCGGCGCTCGCCGCCGTGCGCCGGACCCCGGCCGAGGTGCGGGCGCTCCGTGCCGCGTTGGATCGGCGCGCCGCCCACCGTTCGGATATCGAGGAGCACGTCGACACGGATGCCGCGTTCCACCGGGTCATCGTCGCCGCGTCGCACAATCCGCTGCTGCTCGAGATGTTCGACGGTTTCACCCCGCGCAGCCGCGAGGCCATGATCGCGATGCTGCGGGCGCGGGGCGGGCGCGGGGGTGCTGGTGCGGGTGCGGGTGCCAGTGTGGATGCCGGCGACGCGGACCACGAGGTGCACGAGCGCATCGCCGACGCGATCGCCGATCGCGATGGTGAGCGCGCGGCAGCGCTGACCCGTACGCACCTGATCTCGCTGCTGGATCAGTTGGCAGCCTGAGTGCGCCGGGCCCGGCGCGATGCCTGCGCACGTGAGGTCGGCGTGTAGTAGCGGGCGAGGCGGTTCATTTGGCAGCTGCGGCCCCTCCTGGCGCTGTGAAGGGGCGCGAGGTGTCAGGTGAAGCGTGGCCTCCCTGGGCTGCGCGAGTTCGCTCGCGTGTGCGTCGGTTCAGCTGTCAGCTGCGGCCCTTTCTTGCGCTGCGAAGGGGCGCGAGGTGCCGGGTGAAGCGCGGTCTGTCTGGGCTGCGCGAGTTCGCTCCCGTATGCGTTGGTTCACTTGGTAGCTGTGGCCCCTTCTGGCGCTGTGAAGGGGCGCGAGGTGTCAGGTGAAGCGTGGTCTCCCTGCGCCGCGCGAGCTCGCACGACGCGTACGCGTCGGTTCACTTGGCAGTTGTGGCCCCTCCCGGCGCTGTGAAGGGGCGCGAGGTGCCGGGTGAAGCGCGGTCTGGGTGCACGCCCCCAGCTGCGCGAGTTCGCACGCGCCTGGGCTTCTGCTCTCTCGGGATCCACCTGTCAGCTCTGGCCCCTTCTGGCGCAGTGAGGGGGCTCGAGGTGACAGGTCAGACATCCGATGGCCCGCGCTGCGCGGTCAGCTCGTCGCCTTGATGCGCGCGCTGTGGTCGGTGAGGATCGAGGGATGTCTGCTTCGTCGCTGCGTCCGATCCGCTCCCTCGTCATGATGCTTCGCAGTCCGCGCCTGCGCGTGGCCTTCGCTGAGCTGATCGGGCCGACGCCGGCGGCATCCGCGCGGGAGCAGTCTGAGGCGTTCGTTCGCAGCGGCGTCGCCGAGCGGGCGGATGGCGGCGTGCGGCTGAGCGAGAGCTTTCTGGATGAGGCGCTCGCCGCGCTCGACGCTCAGCTCAGCCCGCTGGCGGTGCTGCAGGGCTCGCGGATCTCAGCCGGTGATCTCGCGCTGGACGAGCTCGACCCCGCTGTGGCGGCCGTGGCCCGCCGAGTCGTCGGCGAGGGCGAACGAGTCGCCGAGTCGGCGCTCAACGAGCGGCTGAGCATGTTCGTGACGGATGCTGCGTTCTTCCGGCGTCACGCCGTCGACACCGGTGTGCTCGAGCGGACGGCCGACGGAGCGCTGTACTGGCTCGCCGACCGCCCGGAGTGATTTAGGCTGCGGTCAGCGGTCGAAGCGAGCTCCCGCGGGGTTCGAGGGGAGCACGCAGAGCACCAGCACGACCAGGCCCCCGATGCCGGCGACCAGGCTGAGGAACCAGAACGGCCCCGCGAGGTTCGCGTCGTGCAGGCGACGCCACGAGAGGGCGATCGTGGGAACCAGCGTCGCCAGGTGCCAGACAGCGATGAGCAGCGCGCCGATGCCGAACAGCGGGCCGGGCACGACCGCGCCGGTCATCGAGTCGTAGGTGGCACCGGAGAATCCCAGGATGCCGGCGATGATGTAGAGCACGGCGGTCACGACGGCGGCCGCGAGGTACCACCACCAGAACTCGCTGCGGCTTGCGCGACCGGTGAAGGTGGCGTACTTCTTCCAGAAGCGGCTGAAGGCCTGGCCGAAGCTCGCGCCGTAGAGGGGCTGCGAGAGCGGGTCGACGTTCGAGGCGGCGGGCTGCGGGGCGGCGTAAGACACGGGATCCTCCAGGGTGACGCGACGGGTCGCGCCGGGATGGCGCGCCTCATCCTCCCGTACCGGTATTTCGGCCGTGAGTCGTGTTGCGCGTCGTGACAGCGGGCATGTGCGATCGCTACGATCTCCGCCTCTCCGCTGCGGCGGTCGATGCGATTCGCTTTGTCAGGTCACGCCGCTATCGACGCCGCGAGTGGGCGCGAAGCGCCAGGTGGGTATGTTTCGCGGTCGCCCGGACCTCAGGGCTCGAGGATCCTCTGGAACAGTCGGTGGTCCTGCCAGCGACCGGCGATGAGCAGGTATTCTGGCGCGAGTCCGAACTCGACGAAGCCGCACTTTCTCAAGACGGTCTGCGAGGCGACGTTGTCGACGAGCGTGCCGGCCTGGATGCGGTGCAGCTGGAGTTCATTCGCCGCGAGACGTGAGATCTCGTTCACCGCAGCGGTCATGAGGCCGTGGTCCGCGTAGCGCTGGTCGATCCAGTAGCCGAGGTTCCCGCTTTGGAACGCCCCGCGGACGATGCCCGAGAGCGTGACCCGTCCGACGATTCGCGAGCCGTGGGCGAGGACGAGAGGCAGAGCGGTGCCGGCCTCGCGGCTCGCGATGAGCGCGGCGATCTCGGTCCGCTGCCCCGACTCGGTACGGAAGTCGTTCGAGCGGATCGGCTCGAATGGCGCGAGGTGCTCGGAGTTCACGCGGTAGGCCTCGGCGAGAGCCGCGGCATCCTCTAGGCGCAGCGAGCGCAAGACGACGTCGTCGTACAGGTCGATCTCGGTGGTCGCTGGTGTCACCGCGCTGCCTCGGTCGCCGCCAGCGCCGCTTTGATGCCGACGCGCGTTCCCCACATCATCACGATGACCATGAGCGCGGCGCCCACGAGCACCATGATCCCGAGTGCTGCCGGAGGCATGGGCACAAGCGAGATCACCCCGATCGCGACGGACAGGTAGCCGGTGAGGAGTGTCGCCCCTTTCGAACGCACGTGGGCGGCGAGCCACGCGTCGTCGTTGGCCATCGTGGCGGGGGTGCGGATGCCCGCGAGGGAGTTCCGCTTGAGCTTTCCGGATGCCGCGGCCCGCGCCATCCAGATCAGCAGAGCTCCTGCGCCGCCCATCGTGACGAACAGGACGATGCGGGGGATGATCTCGGCTTCCATCCCTTTGACCCTATCGAGGCGGGTTCAGGCGACGGCGATGGAGCTTCGATACTCGGCTGCGACCGGATCCAGGGTGTACTCGAGGACCTCGACGTGATGCTCGTTCAGCGCTTTGAGTACGTCTTCGGGTGTCACGCGGAAGTACTCTCGTCGCAAGTTCACCTTGTTCAGTCGTTGCTCAGCGAACTGCTGGTGCAGCATGGACTCGATCGCAACAGCGTCATCGGCGAAGAACAGCGCATGCACGTCGAATCGGAACGGCACGGACGCGTCCCCGAGCTCGTTCACCCGGTCCATGGGGTCGAGCCGTCGCGTGAGTCCGATCTTCACGACGTCGGGTCCGAAAGCACCGATGTTGCTGATCACGTAAACGTAACCGGCTCGAATGTTTGCGGCACGGTAGTCAACGTTCTCGATCGCGTTCTCAACATCGTCGAGCTTTTCGCGAATGCGCTGCGCCCCTTCGAGGTCACCCTTCGCCTCGAGGGTCGCGAGCGCGTTTGCGTAATGCGAGCGCTCCTTCTGCAGCCGCTCCTTCTCCCGCGCGAGCTCCTGCTCGGCCTTCTTCTGCTCTCGCAGTTCCTCGCGTCGTGCGCGCTCGAGCTCCTTCTCGGCCTGGACCGCCTGTAGGTGACGGCTCGCAAGTTCGAGCTCGCGCAGTCGAAGCCGGTGGTACCGGGGAGTGATGCGCAGGTCGATCATCTTGCCAAGACGCTCGACCTGATCGACGACTGTCGAGAGACGTTTGCGGGCGGCCTCGAGGTTGCCTGCTCGAACTGTCTTGACGCAGTTCTCAGCCTCGGCGTTGTAGGCCCGCAGAAGAAGCTTCGACATGTCGGCGACGAACTTTCTTCCCTTGGCGGCGCTGTTGTTGAACGTGAAGTTCTGCGTAGCCTGCGTGGCCCCGCCGGCCTTGATCTTGCTCTTGATCTCACTGCGCACGGACTCGAGCTCGGTCGCTAGTGCTACTGAGCTTTCCGCGGGGTGCTCGAAATCGAAGAGTCCGAACTCCTGCAGCTCGATCTGATTGCGGAGGTCGATGACCTGGGCGGCTACCGATGCCTTCTCCTGGTGGGCCGCGAAGGCACCGGAACGAGCGCGGTCAAGATCCGCTTCCGCCCGCGTGGTCTCCGCCTGAATGCTCACCTTCGCCGCGTCCAAGTCGGCAAGCTCTCGGAGGCCGTAGCGAGCGATGAGTTCCTCGAGGCGGGCGTTCTCTGCTTGGAGGTCCTGAGCGAACTTGCGGGCACCAAAGAACGGGACCTTCTGCGGCAGTGTTGGCCGAGCCGGGGAGAGTTCCTGCGGGGCGAGAGGCGCGCTCGGCTGTTGCGCGATGGCGGGCGCAGCTTCATCAAGGAGGGGTGCGCCGACCTGCCCGCCCGCAGCGGGCATGTCACCGCTCACTGATTCGCTGACCGTCGATTCACGGGCCGCACGCCGTGTCGTGGGCTGGCCGGGCGTGGTCGCGGCCCTGTCGGGTGTTTCGCGGACCTGCTCGCGCGTTTGAACCCCATCGATCACGATGTGGTCCGTCCAGGTAGCGCCGTCCCAGTAGCGGCTCTCGTATACTCCACCCGGGTCGGGATACCACGATGCGGGCGGCGGAGAAGTGCGATCGGTCACGTCGTTGGGCCTTTCAGATGAGACCCTTCTAATATGCCCGACGGCGGGCCATGCTCAAATTTCGCTTGTCGCCGGGAATGAATGCGCGTCGCATCCTGGACTCACTTTGCTGTCGCTCGGACAGACGAAAGCCCCGGCCTCCGCGCTGAGGATGCGGATGCCGGGGCTCTCGAAGTCTGTCGGGGTGTCAGCCCCGGACTCCGAGCGCGAAGCTGATCGCGCCCTCGCCGTCGACCTGTGCGTCGAGCACGCGGTCGTCCAGCGCAAGGGCTGCGGCCGGGTCGACGAAGATGCGGGCACCGTCGGCTTCGACGACGGCATCCTCGCTGTGCGGGGCCTCGGCGAGGGAGAGGGCGAAGCCGGTCTCGGGGGAGCCGGAGTCGCTGATACGGATACCGCCGGTCTCGGCGGGGATCTGGGCGGTGAGGTTTTTCACCGCGGTGGCGGCGTTCTCGGTGAGCGTGAGCATGAAGCTCTCCTTCCGTGGATTGCTGCGGAGCCCGCCACGATTCCGAGAATCCGAGCCGAGCGCAAACGTGAGCGCCGACTCCCAGGGGATTCTGAAGGTCGGCGGACGACTACCGCGTCAGAGGGTTCTGGCGAGAACGAAGCTCATGATCAGCCCGAGGAGCAAGCAGCAGACCCATGCGGTTCCCGCCGAGACGTACCAGTTCTGCCGGAGCTCGAGGCTGAGCCGATCCGGATGATCGAGCGGGGTGCGGCGCAGGCTCCGCTGCGTGATGAGCATCGGCGGAACCATCAGCGCGAAGCACAGCAGCAGACCGATCAGCTGCAGGAGCGCGCTGGATGACCGTCCGCCCGGAGCGATGATCTGCCACGCCTCGGCCAGCGCAAGGGTGATGTTGCGCGGCCCGCACAGCGCGACGAGCCCCGCCGCGCCGACGACCATGACGAGGATGCGCAGAGCGCGATCCGGTGTCGTCACGGACGCTCTCGGCGGAATGGCGCCGTGGTGCTGTTGAGCCCAGAACTCGCGGTGCGCTCGCCGTCGCGCGAGCGGCCACACCGCGAGGGCGATGAGCCCCGCGATCACCCAGCCGAGCCACTCGTCGCCTTGCATCGGGATTCCGAGCGCGTGGAACGCGACGAGTCCGCCGATCCAGGCGGCCATCGTGGCGAAGAAGAGGACGAACGCGGCCAGGATCCCGAGCGCCGTCCGCAGCGGCCTGCGCGCTGGCGCGCTCGCTGGGGTGTCTCGGGTCACGCTGGTCAGCATAGGGCGGGGGTGCGTTGGGGTTGAGGAGGGGCGGGATGCCGCGGCCCGCGGCCGTCTAGACTTGGGGTGCCTTGCCTCTGTAGCTCAGTGGAAGAGCCACTCCGTCCTAAGGAGCGGGTCGGGGGTTCGAATCCCTCCAGGGGCACGTTTGTCGAGGTCGTGACGGCGTCCGCTTCGGCTTCACTGCTGCAGCGTGAGTGCAAAGGCTTCCCCGAACTGGGGGAGCGACGTCAGCTGAGACTGAGCTCAAGGTGCCGTGTCACTCAGTACAGGACGGGGTGCTACCCGCGGCGTCGGCAGCGGTGACTCGGGGCTGCCCAAGCGTAAACTCATGCCGCTCCGCGAAAGCCGGGACAGAGTTCGGCGATCCGTTGCGAGCTAGAAGCGGCTGGATGGCTCGGCTGTTGCTGATCCTGACGATCAAGCAGATCGGACTTCCCGTTCCGGTGCTTCCTTCGCAGCAAACAGAAGTCCGCCTGCGATGCCGAGATTCACGTTGACATGGCGTCTGCAGCACACGGATGATCCGTCTTTGGCTCCGAGCACCCACGCGCATAGCTCAAGGAGGCAAAGACACGTCCGCCCCGGCCTCGTCCTGGCTCGCGCACTCTCTGATGCCGCTACCTGCGGACGCCCACCCCATGCCAAGCCTCGGCCCTCTTTCGCGGCATGCTGGCTATGCGCCACGCCGCCTCGATGATTCAGCCACGGCGAGCATGAGCCCTCGTTCACCGGCGCACGCGCGACTGCCGGGGCGGTTCTCGTGATGCATGAGTGGCGGACTGCTCGCCGGACGCTTGGGTCGTCGACGCAGAGCTTCCCACAGAGGTCGATGCGCGAGGAGGATACACGCAGCGTGCTTATCCCCTCCTCAGCTGACCAGTCCTACGTATGTCCCCGGCGCGCCATAGGGTGAGTAAGTGGCGGTGAGGCGTGGTCTCGGCGCCCATGAGCCACCAGTGAGGAGTCTCGATGGCGACGCCCATACCGGATAAGCAACCTCTCCAGCGAGTGCAAATCAAGTCCCGTCAGCGCGTACGCGAGCTGGCTGAGGTCTACACGCACAAGCGCGAGGTGGACGCGATGCTCGGGCTGGTCGACGACATGTTTCCCAGCGAGCTGCACCCCGAGAACACTGACCGGAAGTTCCTAGAGCCCGCTTGCGGCTCAGGCAACTTCCTCGAGGAGATTCTCGTCCGCAAGTTGAGGCACGTCACCGTCGCTCGGTACGGGACCGGGGCGCGCTTCGAACACCGAACCCTCCGCGCGCTCGCTTCCATTTACGCCATCGACATCGACGCGCAGAACGTCGGCGAGTCAAAGGACCGCCTGCGTGCCGTCGTCAACTCGCACCTCGACATGGAGGTCAACACGAAGGCAGCGACCATGGGCTTCGCCGATGCGGTAGAAGCCATTCTCGAGACCAACATCATCCGCGCAGACAGCCTCGCCGACGCCGATTCCATCCGGTTCGTGGACTACCAACCCTCACGCGGACACACATTCGTCCGACAGTGGTCACCGATGGTGGAGCAACCCGGAATGCTCGGCATCTTCGACATTGAGCAAGACGCCGTTCCCGTGCACTACACGGAACTCGCGCTCCACCCCACACCGACGGTCGGAGGAACCCGATGAGCATGACCATTCAACATGCGAGGCGGCACGTGCCCGACATCCTCGACTCGCTCGCCCAGCTGTCGAACGACGAAGTGCCGACGCCACCGAAGGTGGCCAACGCGATGCTCGACCTGCTGCCCACCGAGGTGTGGTCCAAGCCGGACTATCGCTGGCTCGACCCCGGGGTGAAGTCGGGAATCTTCCTGCGGGAAGCTGCCCGACGGTTGCTGGATGGGCTCGCGGAGTGGGAGCCTGACTTCGAGCGGCGCCGAGACCACATCTTCAGAAACATGCTGTTCGGCTCTGCCATCACCGAACTCACGGGCGCCATCGGACGCCGCAGCCTGTACTACTCGCGCGACGCGTCGAGCGAGAACTCGGTCGTCGTATTCGACGAGGCTGCGGGAAACCTTCCCTTCGTCTACGCCGAGCACACTTTCAATCGCCGGGGACGTTGCACGCAGTGCGGATCGCCCGACGACATCGAGCGCGGAAGCGCGCTGGAGAATCACGCATACGCGTTCATCCACGGCGCCTACCCCACCGAGGAGCACAAGGAAATGAAGTTCGACGTCATCGTCGGCAACCCGCCCTTTCAGCTGGAGGACGGCGGGCACGGCGCGAGCGCTGCGCCCATCTACCAGCACTTCGTTGAGAAGGCCATCGACCTGGAACCCCGATACGTCGTCATGATTACCCCGTCCCGGTGGTTCGCCGGCGGCAAGGGACTCGACAAGTACCGCGCCCGGATGCTCGCCGACCGCCGGATGAAGAAGCTCGTCGACTACCCAAAGCTCTACGACGCTTTCCCCGGCGTGAAGATTCGCGGCGGTGTCTCGTACTTCCTCTGGCAGCGCGACTACAACGGCCCGTGCACGGTTCAGACGATGTGGGACGGCAAGCCGGTAGGCGAACCGGCCGCGCGATACCTCGACGAGTTCGATGTGCTCGTCCGACGCAACGAGGCCGTGAGCATCCTCGAGAAAGTCCGGGCCAAGCAGGAACCCACCCTCGACGCGCGTGTCTCCAGCCGAAAGCCGTTCGGATTTCCTACGAACCACCACGGCGTCGCCAGGAAGGACAAGCTCCAGGACCCGGTCAAGTTACACGGCTCCCAGAAGGTCTCCTGGGTTGAGCGGTCCACCGTCCAGCAGAACGATGCGTGGGTAGACGACTGGAAGGTCCTCATGACCGCCGTCCAAGGAACCAGCGCGGCAGTGGAGACGATGTTTCTCGGCAAGCCTGTCGTGGCCGGTCCCGGTACAGCGTGTAGCGAGACATACCTCGTCGCAGGCAGGTTCGACGCGAGCTCCGAGGCTGAGTGGTACGCCACCTACCTCCGAACGCGATTCGTTCGCTTCCTTGTCTCCCTCCGCAAGTCCACACAGCACGCGACTAAAGAGGTCTACTCCTTCGTCCCGGAAGTGCCGCTCGACCGCGCGTGGACCGATGAGGCCCTTTACGGGCGATACGACCTGACGGATGACGAGATCTCGTTTATCGAGTCGCAGGTACGAGAGATGCCCGCCAACGCCGAGGTGTCCGAGTGAGCCTCGTCGTCGCCGATGTCGACGAGACCGTCGGCAGCGGCGCCCAAGCACGACGCGTCTACGCGTACACCGTCCCGGGGCGCAAGGACCAGTCCTGGCAGCGCGACACTGAGGCCGGTCCTGTAACTGGGGTGGGCGTCATCAAGGTCGGCGAGACCACCAAGCCGACGGCACGGCAGCGCATTCACCAACAGCTCAACACTGCTTACCCCGGCCTGACCGGCGTAGACATCCTCCTCGACGATCCTGCGGTACGTACAGACGGGTCGACGTTCCGCGACTACGACGTTCACCGCGCGCTCGCCGCGGCCGGTATCCGGCGCGTCGGCGGCGAGTGGTTCGAGGCGACGCTTGTCGAGGTCAAGGCTGCTATTGGTGTCGTCCGTGCCGGTCGGCGCTTCGACCCGACGCGTACGCTCGACTTCGGTATGCGGCCCGAGCAGGAGGCGGCTGTCGCCGAGACTGCGTCGTACTTACTCGAGCATCGTGACGATACGCGGCCTCCGCACTTCCTGTGGAACGCGAAGATGCGCTTCGGCAAAACCTTCACCACGTACCAGCTCGCACGCGAGATGGAGTGGTCGAAGGTGCTTGTTCTGACGTACAAGCCCGCGGTCCACGGCGCGTGGAAGGACGACCTGCTCGGCCACGTGGATTTCGAGGGCTGGAAGTTCGTCGACGCGACCGTCCCGGTCAGTGAGGCTGCGGCCATCGCCGACGGTGCGGATCCGTTCGTCTGGTTCGCATCCTTCCAAGACCTAAATGGCCGCGTCGCGGGCGCCGTGAAGGAACGCAACGAGCCCATCCATCTCCTGGATTGGGACGTCATCGTCATCGACGAGTACCACTTCGGTGCGTGGCGCGAGAGCGCACGCGAGCTCTACGACCCCGCAGACAAAAAGCTGGCCGAGGCGGAGGAGCCCGAGGAACAGGTCACCGAGGCCGACCTCGGTCTGAACTCGCGGAACTACCTTTACTTGTCCGGCACGCCGTTCCGGGCCATCACCAACGGTGAGTTCGGCGAGGACCAGGTCTACAACTGGACGTACATCGACGAACAGCGCCACAAGGAGCAGTGGCCTGCCGACCGCGGCGAGAATCCGTACATCGACCTGCCGCGCATGGAGATGTACACGTACCGGATGTCGCAGACGGCTGAGGAGTTCGCCGACGACGGCGAGTTCAACGGCTTCTCGCTGAACGAATACTTCCGCGCTCGCAAGGTGGGAGGCGGTGGCCGAAGTGACTACGAGTTCGCCGCGCCAACGCAGGTCGCGCAGTTCCTCGACATGCTGCGTGGCAAACTCGCCTCCCAGATGAAGGCTGAGCTGCTCGGTGCGAAGCCCCCGTTCCCATACGAGGACCAGCGGTTCAGCGGTGCCGTGAAGCACAGCGTCTGGTATATGAATGACGTCGCGTCGTGCTTCGCGATGAAGGCCATGCTCGAGACGCACCCGTTTTACTCCGGTTTCGTTATCCATGTCGCCGCTGGCGGACGGGCGGGACAGGGTGCCGCCGCTAAGCCTCCGGTCGACGAGGCCATCCACAAGGCGGAGAGCGAGGGCAAGTCGGGCTCCATCACGCTCTCTTGCGGCAAGCTCATGACCGGCGTGACCATCAAGCAGTGGGCAAGCATCTTTATGCTCCGCTCGCTGAAGTCGCCGGAGTCCTACTTCCAGGCAGCCTTCCGTGTCCAGTCGCCGTGGTCGGACAAGCCGGCCGACCACCCGCGCGTCGTCCATAAGGACACTTGCTACGTGTTCGAGTTCGATCCCAACAGGGCGCTGTCGCTATTGGCCGAGTACGGCACGCGGCTCGCGACAGGGGAGGAGCAGACCGCGGCGGAAGTGCTGGGTGAACTCATCAATTACCTGCCCATCTTCGCCTTCGACGGCGGGCGCATGCACGAGCTTGATGCGACGGATGCGCTCAACTGGGCCACCGCCGGTATCGGAGCCACAGCGCTCGCAAGCCGGTGGAATTCGCCGCTGCTCGTCGACATAAACGAGTCCACGCTCACGCGGCTCCTCGACAACGCCGACCTGCTCGAGTCGCTCGAGAAGATCGAGGGCTTCCGGAACCTTTCCTCGGACGTCCAGAAGGTCATCACCTCCACCCAGAAGCTGAAGGCTGCCAAGCGCGAGAAGCAAAAGGGGCTCGACGTGAATGAGAAGAAGGAGAAGAAGGAGACCGCCAAGCTGCGGGCAGAGCTCCGCGAGAAGCTGCAGAAGTTCGTTGTGCGCGTTCCCGTCTTCATGTACCTCACCGACTTCCGCGAAGAGGCTCTGGCGCATGTCATCCGGTCGCTAGACCCCGCCTTATTCGAGCGAGTCACGGGCCTCACCATCGCGGACTTCGAGATGCTCGCGAAAATTGGCATCTTCAACGCGAACCACATGGATGCCGCCATCTGGCAATTCCGCCAGTTCGAGAATGCTTCGCTCCGCTACGCCAACGAGAGCGGTGTCGAGGCATTGACTATGCGCAAGGTCGGTCTCTGGGATAAGAGCTCAGATGTCGATGAACTAGCAATTGCCGATTAAGCCGATTGGTGTTAGCGTCGAAGAAAGCTGAGGGACCCGGTTAGATTCCTCGAGACTCTACAGGGCGTTTCCGCCGGATGTGCCGGAAGCGGTCATCCTCCAAGCGCGTTCGGTGACCCGTGGACCTGACGACAACGCGCTGGGACTGGTCACCGTAAACGACCGGACGAGGTTCCGCCTCAGAAAGCGGAATCCGGTGACAGGAGCGGGAACCACGATGCAGCACTGCATAGCGAGGCGCGGCGGCGTCCGTGCTGCAGGATAGGCGCGAGACCTGCAGCTATCGCCAAGTTCCTCATCGCGGTTCTTGACTCGCGGGCGGCTCCGCCAGCTCTTCACCAACGCGTCTGCGAATCTGGCATCCTGAGTGGGTGACCGAACTCGACTTCTTCCTAGGCATGCAGGAAGCAATGAACGCTCAGGCCCGGCAGATCTGGGACATGGTGCACTACTCACGGGCGCGAGGGTATCGGCTCCGGCTCGGCGAGGTCACGGCCAGCGAGCTCAACTTCTTTGCACTCCGCGACTATTGGACGAAGGGCGTCTACGTCGTGACGAACGAGCCCGACGAGGCAAGGACCGGGGCAGACTGGGAGTGGTTGATCGGACACGGTGACAAATGGCTCCAGATCCGAGTTCAGGCGAAGATCTTGAGTTCGAGAGGCAGTTTCGAGCATCTTGGGCACCCAAACCGCACGGGCGATCAGATGCAGCGACTTCTGAACCCCGACCCCGGTGATACGGTTTGTCGGTACTTGCCGCTATACATCTTTTACGCAGCAAGCCCGCCAGCTGGGGTTGCCGTCGAGAAGCATGCTGGTTGCAGCGCCCAGATAGCTAGGCGAGTCCAAGAGACGTTCAAGCCAGGGTATGCAAAGCGGGCCACGCTTGCGGCAGCCGCGCACCTGCCCGGTAGTGTGCCGTGGGCAAACGTCTTCGATGGATTGGTCTCGCGCCTCCGGCGCGGGGAGTCGCTCGCTTCGGTGGTGGACTCTCTAGCGAACCGTCGAGTTTCCGCGGAGGCAGCCTCGATCGACAATTTCTGGCTCGTGGACGAATCTGCGGAGATTTGCCACAGAGAAATTCCTGAGTATGTCAAGGCGATCGTCGGACGTGATGGAGATGAGTTCGATGGATCGCTGGTGGGCCGCTTGAATGTGAATGTCCGAGGCCGACCCAACAAGGGTGACGACGTTCCCGACCTTTATGACGATGGAGCGGCGTCAGGCCGCCCGGAGGTCGCCGCGCAATACGGCGCGGAAAAACGCGTCCAAGCATTCGCTGACGATCATTCCGTGCACTTGCCATCGAGGTCGATTTCTCTCGATCGATCCGAATCCGATGCGTCGGCGCTCCCGAATGTCGTCTCCGTTATCGATATTGACCGTCTGAACCCAGCTGCTCTCTCGGGCTGACACGAGCGCGCCGGGGTGACACGCAGAACGTACAGCGAGAGCGCATCGCTTCGCCCTCTCGGCGTGCGCACAAGCATCACTCTGTTCGCCCACAACGGCGAGTTGATGGCCGAGAAGGAGGTCCGGCCGGGAGAGGTCCTGTTCCTGCGGCCGTAGCGCTCGGCTAGCATTTCGGCATGGCTGAAACTCCCCGGATCATCGACGTCTCGATCGGCAGCGACGGCATCCGCCTCGGCCAGTTCATGAAGTTCGCGGGCCTGCTCGACTCGGGCGGTGACGTGAAGGAAGCCATCATCGACGGCTTCGTCACGGTCAACGGCGAGGTCGACCGCCGCCGCGGACGCCAGCTGCAGCACGACGACGTCGTCGTCTTCGACGGACGCGGGGCTCGGGTTCGTCCGTAGCGCCGAGGCGCCGTCGCGAGGTTCGAGCGGGCGTTCTCCGGGACGCGTGTGCCGCTGGCGGAGGGGATGCCACGTCCAAGAGCAGAATCGGTGGGGCCTCGCCCTCCTTACGCCCGACGGCAGATTCCAGGACAACAAAAAGCCGTTTCGATCGCGATGAGAACGTCGGCTCCGACAACGAAGTCGAGACTGATGAGCGCAGGCAGTGCGCCGGTTGCGAGGGCCGGCAGTAGTCTCAGCTTCATGTCGCAGCATGTCGCCCCCGGTTGGTTCTCGGACCCGTTCGGACGTTATGAGCACCGGTATTGGGACGGCGCTCAGTGGACGGAGCACGTGGGGTCTCGTGGTCAACAGACGATCGATCCACCTGTGGTGATGCCGCCCGCCGGCGGTGCGCTTCAGGAGGCGCAGAGTTCCGCGCCGTTGCGCAGCAGCCAGACTCCAGCCGACGCGAGAGTGCTCAAGCAGGTCCGGAGGCTCGGCATTTCGGAGCAGGCGGAAGGTGGCGGGGGGACCCTGTTCACCGAACGCGTGTTGGTGGTCAACCAGAAGGCCAAGCTGTTCGAGAGAAAAGCTGAGTACACCGTCTTCGATCGACACGGACGCAAGGTTGGCGGGGTGCGCGAGTTTGGGATCAGCATGGCTCGCCTAGCGGTCGGCCGCGAGAATGCGACGAAGCGGCTAGAGATCGTCGACGCAGACGGAACTCCGCGCCTCACATTGACGCGACCCGCCACGGTCTGGAAGTCGAAAGTCACGGTGATGCGTGCGGATGGCAGTCTTGTTGGACACCTTGCCCAGGAGAGTCTCGGCGTCATGGCGTCGGTATTCGGGGGCAGGTTTAACGTTCGCTTTCGTATGGAAGCCGACGGCGCGACGCTCGGCTCTGTCAATGCGGAGGATTGGCGGGCCTGGGATTTCAGTATCCAGGACGCGGCCGGTTCCGAGATCGCACGTATCACCAAGACGTGGGCCGGATTCGGCAAAGAGAGGTTCACGAAAGCGGACAACTATGTTCTGCAGGTCCACCGCGAACTGGTCGATCCGCTCCTGACCCTGGTTGTATCCGCCGCACTCGTCGTCGACACCGTCTTGAAGCAGACCAGCGACGGGAACCGTCGGTCGCGGTGACCCTCAGTCCCTCGCCGCTCGGCCACTGGCTGGTCGTCCGACGTGGCTACGCGCGTGCGCCTCGACACGGCATCAGTGAGGGATCATCACCCGTTCACTTGCCGCCGAGCGGACGGCGGCGTGATACATGACTGTAGTGTGCGGCGGGAACGTCCGATGAGGGAGTATAGATCTCGTGGAGACTTTCAAGCGAACACCGCTGCAGCTGTTCAACTTGCCTCAGCACTTCCTTGTCCCTCTTTTTCAGCGCCCCTACGTTTGGCGCGAGGATGAACAGTGGATCCCGTTGTGGAATGACATCCGGCGCGTGACGGAGCTACGGATCAACGATCCGCGCTCCAACGCCACACACTTCATGGGCGCGGTCGTTCTCCAGGCGCATGACGCAAAGAGTAAGCGCATGACGACGTGGAACGTCATCGACGGTCAGCAGCGTCTGACAACGCTCCAGATTCTGGCCGACGCAGCTTGCGGTTTGCTCGCGGTGAGCGGACATGCCCGCCTCTCAGGACAACTTGAGCGGCTCACCCAGAACGACGACATCTATGTCGAAGAGCGCGACAGTCGCCTCAAGGTCCGTCATCATAATAAGGATCGTGCGGCCTTCGACGAGGTGATGACGGCCGATCCGCCGGTCGACCATGCCTACTTGACGCACGCGGATTCGCAGATCGTGCGCGCCCACGAGTACTTCTCGACGGCCGTCCAGCAATGGCTGGGTACGCCCGACTCGGCTGAGTACCCGATCAAAGCGAAAGAGCTCACAACAGTTCTGCTCGACGGTCTGCAACTTGTCTCCATCGAGCTGGAAGCTTCCGAGAACTCACAGGAGATCTTCGAGACGCTGAATGCTCGCGGCACTCCGCTCACTGCCGCGGATTTAGTGCGCAACTTCGTCTTCCAGAAGCTCGAGGCTGACGGTGTCGACACCCGCAGGGCCTACCGGGAGGACTGGCCGTTTGAGTCCAAGTTTTGGATGGAAGAAGTGAGTGTTGGCCGCAACCTGGTGAGCCGTAGTTCTCTGTTCCTCAACCAGTGGCTCGTCGCGCGGACCGGCGAAGAGGTCAGCCCTCAGTCGACATTCACCAGGTTCAAGTCCTACGTCGAACATGAGTCCGGTCATGCGATGTCCGAACTCTTGCCGATCATCAAGATGCAGGCGCATCAGTACGAGTCGTGGACGGAAGCAGCGCGCCGTCCGGGGGGAAGCCTCACAGCCGCTGAACTGGCCGTCTACCGTATGCAGGCCGCAGGCGTGGAGGTGCTCAAGCCGCTCCTCATATGGCTGCACGAGCCCGGCCGGGGCGCATCAGAGGACTCGGTGGGTCGAGTCATCAATGCGGCGGAGAGCTGGGTATTTCGCCGGCAACTCCTGCGCCTGTCGGGCAGTGATCTCGGCCGCATCATCGCTGACGTCATTGCCGCGAACGCGAACGTGCCGTCGAGCGACCTCGCGGAGCGGGTTTCAGCCCATCTCGCGCGCCTCAACGTAACGAGTACCTATTGGCCCGGCGACGAAGAGGTCCGCCGCGCTTTGACCACAGAAGCAGCGTATACACGGTTCCCGCGAGGCCGACTGCGCATGATGCTTGAGGCAGTTGAGGACCACTACCGCGACGTTACCGGTCAGCCTCAAATCGAGCGCAAGGGTTACCCGATCGAACACCTGCTCCCAAGATCCTGGCGGGATACCTGGCCCGTCAACGCTCCTGACGAGGCCGAGGGGAGGCAGGCTCGGGTTCATCGCTTGGGTAACCTCACGCTCCTGACCAAGTCGCTCAACTCGAAGGTCTCGAACGGGGCCTGGCCCGTAAAGAGAGCCGCGTTACAAGACCACAACACGATCATTCTGACCGGCAGGGTGATCAAGCGCACTGAGATAGACGCGTGGAACGAAGAGCTGATCGATGAGCGCACTGCAGAGCTCATCGATACGTTGTTGCGGGTCTGGCCCGTCCCCGCAGGGCACCACGGCAAGGTCGCTGACCCTCAGACCAAAGCGGGCGACTGGGTTGAGTTACGGCACTTGATCGCAGGGGGCTTCCTCGCGCCCGGCGACAGGCTATTCGCGACCCACCGCGACCATAAGGGTAGGCAGGCAATTGTCACCGCGGACGGTGCGATCGACATCGACGGTAAGCGCTACACTTCTCCCTCGGCCGCGGGCTCCGCGCTCCAGCGAGGAGCGACGAATGGGTGGTACTTCTGGGCAGTCGCGGACGGTCGGAGATTGCGAGACGTCCGCACTGACTTCCAAAATTCGTCCGACGTCGACGAGCGCGTCGTAATGCCCGAGCCGTAGTCGAGACGCTTCTGCTCGACCTCGCTGGCGAAGTCTGAGGCGATAGCCCACCCCGCCAGATGGAAGAATCGTCCGGTGACCGCAACTCTCGTCGCTCAGGGCCTCGCCGGCGGATACGGCCACCGCACACTCTTCGATGGCGTCGATCTCACAGTTAGCCCGGGGGATGTCGTCGGGGTCGTCGGCGCCAATGGTGCCGGCAAGTCGACGCTCCTCCGCATCCTCGCCGGGCGCGATGTGCCGCAGGCGGGAACCGTGAGTCTTGCTCCGGCTGACGCGTTCGTCGGCTGGCTGCCGCAGGAGCACGAGCGCGTCGAGGGCGAGACCGTCGCCGCGTACATCGCCCGCCGCACCGGGTGCGCGGAGGCGACGGCGGAGATGGATGCCGCAGCATCCGATCTCGGCGATCTCTCGATCCCCGGCGCCGACGACCGGTACGCCACGGCACTGGAGCGCTGGCTCGCGAGCGGTGCGGCCGACCTCGACGAGCGCCTGCCGATCGTGCTCGCCGACCTCGGGCTCGAGCTCGACGCCGACGGCATCCTCATGACATCCCTCTCGGGTGGTCAGGCGGCGCGCGTCGGACTCGCGGCCCTGCTGTTGTCGCGCTTCGACATCGTGCTGCTCGACGAGCCGACGAACGACCTCGACCTCGACGGGCTCGAGCGCCTCGAAGCTTTCGTGCGCGGCCTGCGCGGGGGAGTCGTGCTGGTCAGCCACGACCGTGAGTTCCTCGCGCGCAGCGTCACCCGTGTGCTCGAGCTCGACCTGGCGCAGAACTCGCACCGCATTTACGGCGGCGGCTACGACGCCTACCTCGAAGAGCGGGCGACCGTGCGCCGTCACGCGCGCGAGAAGTACGACGAGTTCGCCGGCAAGAAGGCCGACCTCGTCGCGCGGGCCCGGGTGCAGCGCGAGTGGTCGAGCCAGGGCGTCCGCAACGCGATGAAGAAGAACCCCGACAACGACAAGATCCGGCGCAAGGCCGCGACGGAGTCGAGCGAGAAGCAGGCGCAGAAGGTTCGCCAGATGGAGAGCCGCATCGCCCGGCTCGAAGAGGTCGACGAGCCCCGCAAGGAGTGGCAGCTCGAGTTCACGATCGGTGCCGCCCCGCGGTCGAGCTCCGTCGTCTCGACGCTCAACGGCGCGGTCGTCCGGCAGGGCTCGTTCACGCTCGGACCGGTCTCGCTGCAGGTCAACGCTGGCGACCGCATCGGCATCACCGGGCCCAACGGTGACGGCAAGTCGACGCTGCTGCGCACCATCCTCGGTCGGCAGACTCCCGACGAGGGATCGGCGGGACTCGGGTCGAGCGTGAGCATCGGCGAGATCGATCAGGCGCGCTCGCTGCTCGTGGGCTCACGCCCGCTGGCCGACGCGTTCGAGGCGCTCGTGCCCGAGATGGCGTCCGGCGAGGTCCGGACGCTGCTCGCGAAGTTCGGCCTCAAAGCCGATCATGTGCTCCGCCCGGTCGACGAGCTGTCGCCGGGGGAGCGCACGCGCGCCGGTCTCGCGCTGCTGCAGGCGCGCGGCGTGAACGTCCTGGTGCTCGACGAGCCGACCAACCACCTCGACCTGCCCGCGATTGAACAGCTCGAGCAGGCGATCGAGTCGTACGACGGCACACTGCTGCTGGTCACCCACGACCGGCGGATGCTGGATGCCGTGAGCACCAACCGTCGCTGGCACGTCGAGGGCGGCCGCGTCACCGAGGCCTGAGTCTCGACAGCCATCCCGATAGGGTGCAGGCATGCGATCGCCGATGAAAGCACTGCTCCTGGCCGCACCGATCCTGTTGCTCGCCGGCTGCTCGGCAGGCGATCTGCCCGAGTTTGCGACCGAGCAGACCGACCGCGACGTCGTCGACGACGAGCGGGCGATCGAGGGTATCGCGTCCGAGACGACGCGCTTCGTCGGCGAAGTGGACGGCGTCGAGCTGTTCCTCGCGAAGAGCCAGGACGACGAGATCTGCCTCATTCAGCTCCGCGACGGCGGCTTCGAGAGCACCGCGTGCTCCTCTGGGGGCGGACTCGGAACGACCGTCACGGGAGGGCCTGCCATCGAGGTGGGCGACTTCCGCTACCTGCCGGATGCCGAGAACCGCCCGGGCCGTGAACAGATCAGTGACAGCGTCGTCGTCATCCGGAGTGGGCTGTAGCCCGAGCCCCGCCTCAAACGGCCGGCGGCTGCTCGGTCTGAGCGCCCCACTGCGCCCGCAGCACGCTCACGACATCGTCGATCCCCGCGCCCGTGCGCAGCGCCTCATCGGTCAGCTCGCGGATCCGCTTGAGCACGGGGCGGGGGAGTACCGCCGCCGATTCGGCGACGCGGGTTCCCGCGGCGGTGCGGGTGACGACGAGACCCTCCTGCTCGAGCAGCTTGTAGGCCTTCGCGACGGTGCCGGGCGCGACGCCGAGGTCGGCTGCGGTCTGGCGGACGGTGGGAAGGCGTTCGTTGGCCGCGAGCATGCCCGACACGATGAGGCCGCGCAGCTGGAGGTAGATCTCGCGCGACGGGGTGATCTCGTCAGTCGCGGAGAGAGTTCGGGTGAGGGTCATCGGGCGTACCCGACATCCGTTGCCGACGACCCCGGCCCCGCAGATGCCGGGGCGGTTGCCGAGGCATGGGCGGCGCGCGGCACGAGCGATCCGCCGACGACGAGAAGCAGGCAGAGCGCGATGATCTCGACGATCGGTGCGGTTGCGCCGGCGATCGAAGCGAGCTCGGCGTAGCGCCACGCGACGTCGTACGAGGTCGATGTGCCCGGACCGTCGATCACGAGCGTCGTCGTCGAGCCCGCGTTGCCGATGAGGCGCCACCCGCCCGCGAGGGCGAGCAGGCACGCGCCCGTCGTGAGCCACACGACCCCGCCCGCGGTGCGGCGGCGGGCTGCGCGTTCGATCGCGACGGTCTCGGGCCGGAGGAACGAGCGTGCCGCGTTGCGATCGAGGGCGCGCCAGGCGGCGATCACCAGCAGCACCAGCCCGACGAGGGCAGGCACGCCGTAGACCCAGCCGTAGAAGACGACGCGCAGCGGGTCGACATCCGCGGCGTTGGGGATCGGGATGACGAGCCAGAGCCAGTCGCCGGCATCGTCGGGCGACGACGCGAGCCCAGCCGCCACGGTGGTCGCCGCGAGCGCGAGGGCTGCGACCGTCACGGCGGAGAGGGCCACCGGTGAACTGAACGACACCCACGATCTGCGCACCGGTGGCGACACGGGCCGTTCGGGGGCGCCCGATCCGCGCGTGCGGACCAGGACGAGCGCGGTGAGGACGCCCACCAGAGCGACGACGAGTGGTGTCGCGACGCGCCACCACGACGCGCCGGAGCCGTCCCAGATGTAGCCGCGGAACAGGAACTCGAGAACGAAGCCGAGGGCGATGACGACCCCCGCGACGGCGAGGGCGATGTGCTCTCCCGCGTAGCGACGCCGAACCGCGGACCGGCGCGCACCGAGGAGTCCGGCGCCGCGCTCGTCACCGCCGCTCGTGTTGGCCCGGATCGCGACGACGGTCGCGGCGGCCACGAGGCCGAGGACGAACGACATCGGAGGCCACGTCGCTATGGCCCCGGTGAGATCCAGGGGCCCGAAGCTCGCGAGAGAAGGGATGAGCATGCGTGATGCCTTTCACTTGTACCTCGATGATGACACGAAATGTATCAGGAGCATGACACAAAAGGCGCACAGACCTGATGAGCAACCAAGGTTGACAAGATGACTACGAGCAACCTAGGTTGCTTAGATGGAATCCACCCAGATCGCCGGCGTCGCCGCAGACACGCGTGATCCACGTGCGGGCCTCCGCGCCATCGCATCGCTGCGCTCTCTCACCGAACGCCTCGAGCTGGCGCAGGTCGAGGCGGGCCTGCGTGCCGGCATGAGCTGGCAGGAGATCGCCGATGCGCTCGGCGTCTCGCGCCAGGCCGTGCACAAGAAGTACGCCAAACGGATCGACCCGAGCATCGACATCCCGAGGAGAACCCGATGAGCAAGCTGACGGTCGCGACCGCGACGATGTACGACCTGTCTCTCGCCGGCGCTGAGGAGGCATCCCGCTTCGGCGAGCACAGCGGCGACATCGACCATCTCCTGCTGGCCCTGACGATCAACGAGCAGGTCGCCGGTCAGGTTCTCCGTGCACTCGGGGTGGATCTCGAACGCACGCGAACGGCGGTGGAGCAGCAGCACGCTCACCAGCTCGCCTCGCTCGGAGTGCAGGCCGAAGCGCCCGGTCCCGGCCGCATCACGTATCACGAGCGAGGGGAGTTCGCGTGGAACGATCGCGCCCTCGACGTCCTCCGGCGTGCGGGTCAGGGGGGCAAGCGCGGTGATGCCGCCGCGGTCCTGCGCGAGCTGGTCGACGAGGGCAGCGGGCTCGTCGAGGCGATTCTCCAGCGCCTCGACACGAGCCCGCAGCAGGTGCGCGAGCTTCTCGATCAGGCGGAGCGTTATCCCGCTCTGCCGACCCGCGTCGCCGATAACGGTCGGTCAATCTCGGGTGCCGGCGCGGCACATGTCTCCGCTCCCGTCGCAGAGGTGTGGGCGCTGCTCAGCGATCCCGCACGGATGCCGGAATGGGATCTCGGTTTCGGGCGCGTCGACCACCTGCCCGCCATAGCCGTGCCGGGCACCGCCTGGACCGCGTACGCGCTCGAGACGGCGCCGAACGGCAAGCCGCAGCGGGTGAACCCCGAGCGCCGACGGGCTCGTGTCGAACTCGTCGCGAGCGAGCCCGCGACGGCGATCGAGTGGGTCACGACCTGGCCCGATTCTCCGACATCGAACAGGCGCCGGATGCGGATCGAACTCGAACCCGCCGCCGGCGGCACCCGCCTGCTGGTCCGTCAAGCGTGGGAACGTACCGCGTCGCGGCGAGGCCTCCCGCCGCTGCGATGGGTCATGCGACCCCTGCACAACTTCGCGATCTGGCTGCAGATATCGCAGGTCGGTGCGTCGATCGGGCGCGTGTTCCGGTAGACGCCCACGGGAGGGCGCCGCGTAGGCTCGGGGAATGACGAGTGAAGCGACACCCCGACCGAACCGTCTCACCGAGCCGCCGCTCACCCGCCCGTATGTCGGTGCCCCGCCGCTCGCGGCACTGAGGCGATGGATGCAGAACTACGCGACCTTCCGCGGTCGCGCGAGCCGGTCGGAGTTCTGGTGGCCGATGCTCGTCATCGTGCTGTTCCCGATCGTGGTCCAGGTGCTCAACGGGTTCGCGACCGGCGACTGGCGGCCGATCGACACGCGCGTCGTGCAGGACCTCCCCGACGTCATCGTGCTCGTCTTCTCGCTGGCCACGCTGCTGCCGATGCTGGCCGTCACCTGGCGTCGCCTGCACGACACGAACCGCAGCGGCATCTGGTTCTTCCTGATCTTCTTGCCGCTGATCGGCTGGATCGCGCTCGTGATCATGCTCTCGATCCGGGGCGAGCGCGGTGGTGCGCGGTTCGACCCGATCGAGGCGTGACTCCGGGCTCGTTGCTTACGAGCGACGAGCGATGAGCACGGCGATGACGGCGACCACCGCGATGACCGCGGCGATCCGTGCGGCCTTGCCGGTGCGCCGAGTGAGGCTGAGCGCCCCGTCGGCGATCTTGACGTTCTGATCGATCCGGGCGGTGGCGAAGCCGGCCGCGGCATCGACGATCTTGTCCGCGACGTCGGGAACGGCGTCGGGAAGCGCGTCCTTCGCGGCATCCTGCGCTTTGTGGATGGCGCCCTTGCCGGCATCGGCGACACCGTGCACGACCCGCGATGCGGCGCGGGTGACGCCCGATGCGTTCTCGGATGCCTCCGGGACGGGCGTCTGCGCGTCGGCATCGTCGACGGGGGCGTCGTCGCCCGTGGCAGGTGAGGTGTTGGCGTCCGTCATGACGGCTCCGTTCGTCGGTGCGAGAGGTCCGGACGAAAACTCTGGCACCGCCGACGAATTACCGAGAGGGCCTAGCCGACACGGCGGATTTCGCGTATGCCCGGGTCAGCTCAGGGCGTCGATCACCTCTACCCGGCGCTGCGGAAGGTCGCGGGGCGCGGCATCCCAGATGCGGGTCGTGCGCGACGGCGAGAATCGCGGCCAGCCGGGGTCGCCGCCGCGGATGAAGGCGACCCACGCCGCGTGCATGTCGCGCGCGAGGTCGGCGGGGGCGTCCGAGCCTGCTAGCAGCAGCGCCTCGGGGTCGCCGAGCCGGTCGAAGGCGAAGCCGATCTCGAGCGCGTGTGCGGCATCCAGACCCCGAACCGGGCTGCGCCAGGCGAACTCGTAGACGAACGTCGGTGCGGTGCGCGCACGAGCGACACGGGTCGCGGGGGCGCGCAGCATCCGGTCGGTGAGCAGCTGCCCCAGAACCTCACCGGGCGATGCGCCGGGGAATGAGCGTGCGACGGCCCGGGCCGCCCGCTCGGACACCCCCATCGCGCGGCGCGCCACCCATGCCTTCAGCCGCCCGATCCGGGCGATCGCGTCGGGGGTCAGCCACAGGCGGTACTCGTCGGTGTTGGTCCCGATCATGATGGGCAGGTCCGCCGACGTCAGCGCGTCCTCGGGCACCTCGGGCAGCGACTCCTCGTCGAGGGCGAGGACGAACCCCGGCGCGCCGCGCAGCGGGCTCGAACCGGCCGAGGCCCGCGACCGCGCGCTCAGCAGATCGGCGGTGGACGTGGCGGCGAACGCTTCGCGGGTCGTCGGGATGCCGAGTTCGCGGGCGATCGCATCCGACGCCCGGCGCGCCTTGTCGGGCTCCGCAGCTTCGAGCGGACCCGACTGGATGATCGCTCCCGCGACCAGGGCGCGTGAACGGGGTTCGCTCACCAGCGCGGCGACCAGAGCGCCGCCGGCCGACTCGCCCATGAGTGTGATGCGCGCCGGATCGCCGCCGAAGGCCCGGATCTCGTCGCTGACCCAGCGCAAGGCCGCCGCGGCATCCCGCAGCCCGAGGTTGCGGGGAACGCCGTCGAGCACGCTGAATCCCTCCACGCCGAGGCGGTAGTTCGCCGAGACGAAGACGATGCCGTCTCGGGCGAACGTCGTGCCGTCGTAGATCGTCTGCGCGGCGGCGCCGCGTTCGAGAGCGCCGCCGTGCAGCCACAGCACGACGGGGGCGTCCGCCGCTCCCACCGGTGCCCACACGTTGACGGTGAGGATGTCGTCGCCCTCGATCGTCGGGACGGTGAGCAGCTCGCCGAGGTCGCCCGGATACGGGGTCTGCGGGGCCGTGGGGCCGAACCGTGTCGCGTCGCGCTCGCCGTCCCAGGGGTCGACCGGCTCGGCGACCCGGAAGCGGCGCTCGCCGACGGGCGGTTTCGCGTACGGGATGCCGAGGTAGCGGTCGACCCCGTTCAGGCGCGAGCCTCGCAGTTCGCCGCCGCTGATGCTGACCCGCGCTTCGTCCGACACGACTTCCTCCGGCATCCCTGCTCCCTCCGTGTGCTCCCACCGTATGAGGCCCACTTATGAGGCGTCCCGGAGAGGGGCTGTCCTCAGGGGGTGATCAGCGGATCGTCCAGGGCGCACGCTCATTCGGCTATGTGCGCGCGCTCTCGGTGGTTCTAGCGTGTGAAATCCGGCTGCTACCCGAGCAGCTCGTCGCACACATGCAAAGGGGCATCGATGTCTACTCCACCCCGGCGGCTCCGCGGCCGTCGCCTTCTCCCGCTGGCGGTCACCGCCGCCGTCATCGCGCCGCTCGCGGCCTGTTCCGCGCCCGCCGACGAGGGGCCGGTCACCCTCACCTTCCAAACCTGGGTGCCCGGTATCGACCAGGCCGTCGATCTCTTCAACGAGCAGCACGACGACATCCAGGTCGAGCTGCAGACGATCGTCTCGGGCGCCGAGGGCGGCTACGCCAAGATGCTCTCGGATGTCCAGGCCGGCAACCCCGCGGATGTCGCCCAGGTCGGCTACGACCAGATGCCGACGTTCCTCCTCAACGGCGCCCTCGAAGACATCACCGATTACGTCGGCGACGAGGTCGACGTCTTCTCCGACTGGCAGATCGGCGCGACGACGTTCAACGATCGGGTGTACGGCATCCCGCAGGCGGCCGGGCCGATGGGGCTCTACTACCGCTCCGACGTGTTCGCCGAGGCGGGCATCACCGAGGCCCCCGCGACGTGGGACGACTTCTATGCGGCCGCCGTGGCGGTGCGGGCGACGGCGCCCGACCGCTACATCGCGGCGTTCGCGCCGAACCAGGCTGCGTGGATGGAAGGCCTCGCCGAGCAGGCGGGCGAGCCCTGGTTCCAAGTCGAGGGCGACGCCTGGAAGGTCGCGATCGACAACCCCGACACCCTCCGCATGGCCGAGTACTGGCAGCGCCTCATCGACGAGGATCTCGTGAAGGTGCAGGCCGACCTGTCGAGCGAGTGGTTCGCCGACGTGCAGGCCGGGCGCATCGTTTCGTGGATGAGCGGCTCGTGGGCCGACGCGATCATCCGCAACAACGCCCCCGAAACCTCGGGACTGTGGTCGGTCGGACTCATGCCGCAGTGGGATGAGGCGAACCCCCGCTCGGCGAGCTGGTCGGGCGGTTCCGCGAACGTGGTGCTGAAGGGGTCGGCGCACCCCGAGCAGGCGGCCGAATTCGCCCTCTGGCTCAACAGCAACCTCGACAGCGTGAGCCTGCTGACCGAGAACGGCGCAGGCTGGCCCGCGATCGCCGACGTCGACTCGATCCCCTCGATCCAGTCGGCCCCCGAGGTGTTCGAGTTCTTCGGCGGCCAGGACATCTGGGATGTCTTCGCCGAGTCGAGTGAGCAGGTCGCGCGCGACTGGCAGTGGCCGCCGCTGGTCGACGCGCTGAACGCGAGCCTCCTCGACGAGGTCGCCGCCGCCGTCGAGTCGGGCACCCCGCTCACCGAGGCCTACGCCGCGGTGCAGGAGCGGATGGTGGCCGAGATGACGGCGAAGGGGATCTCGGTCGCCGACTGAACCGAGCGGGGCGGACGGCAGCGACGCCGTCCGCCCCGCGCGGGTCGCGCCCCGAAGGGAATCGCATGCACACCACCCGAAGCCGGCTGCCGCTGTTGCTGCTGCTCGGCCCGTTCCTCCTGGCCTTCGCCGTCTTCTACGTCGCCCCCATCGTCTGGGCGATCGTCCAGAGCCTCTTCTCGGTCCGTGCGAGCGGACTCGGGCTGGGCGCGCCCGAAACGCTCTTCGTCGGGCTCGACAACTACGCCCGGGCGCTGGCGAATCCCGCGTTCGTCTCGAGCCTCGGACGCATCGCCGTGTTCGCTCTCATTCAGGTGCCGCTGATGGTGGTGCTCTCGGCGGTGCTCGCGCTGCTGCTGGAGTCGACCCGAGCCCGCTGGCCGCAGTTCTTCCGCGTCGCGTTCTTCATGCCGTACGGCGTGCCCGGCGTCATCGCGTCGCTCCTGTGGAGCTTCCTCTACGTGCCGAGCACGAGTCCGATCCTCCAGGGGCTGTCTGCCGTCGGCATCTCGGCCGCGCCGCTCGAATCGGGCACCGTCATGTTCGCCATCGCGAACATCGGCATCTGGACGTTCGCCGGCTACAACATGCTCGTGCTCATCGCAGCGCTCCAGGCGGTGCCCGCCGATCTGTACGAGGCCGCGCGCATCGACGGCGCGAGCGAGTGGCGCATCGTGTGGGAGATCAAGCTGCCGCTCCTGCGCCCCTCGCTCGTGCTCACCACGGTGTTCACGATCATCGGCACGCTGCAGCTTTTCGTCGAACCCCTCGTGCTGCGTCCGCTCACGACCGCCATCAACACCGACTACACGCCGAACCTCGCCGCCTACAACCAGGCGTTCACGCAGAGCAACCCGAACCTCGCCGCCGCGATGGCCGTCATCGTGGCCGTCATCGCCTTCGTGTTCTCGTTCGTCTTCCTGCGGCTGGTCAACCGGAAGGGCAACCGCGCATGGTGATCGCACCCGTCACCGAGTCCACCCGCACGGTCACCACCGGCGCGGCATCCGATCGTCGCGATCGCCGCGGGGCCCGCCGCGGCGGCACGGGGGGACCGGGTGCGGGGTTCTGGGCATCGCTGCCGACCCTCGCCGTGCTCGTCGCCGCTCTCGTCTACTTCGCGCTTCCGGTGGTGTGGGTGCTGTTCGCCGCGACCAAGAGCAACGCCGACC
Source organism: Microbacterium sp. TS-1 (assembly GCF_000509385.1). NCBI lineage: Bacteria > Bacillati > Actinomycetota > Actinomycetes > Micrococcales > Microbacteriaceae > Microbacterium > Microbacterium sp. TS-1. The sequence goes on along the minus strand of NZ_BASQ01000002.1, from coordinate 72,020 downwards.
TGTTCGGCTCTTTCGGGCTCTGGTTCAGCGATGCGCCGCAGCCGCTGACGAACCTCCAGAACCTCTTCACGACCGATCGCGGCATCTATACCCAGTGGCTGCTCAACAGCCTGTTCTACTCGGGGCTCGGCGCACTCATCGCGACGATCCTCAGCGGGGCGGCGGGCTACGCCTTCGCGAAGTACGCCTTCGCCGGGCGCGAGGCCGTCTTCGCGATGATCCTCGGCGGCGTCCTCGTTCCCGCGACCGTCATCGCCCTGCCGACCTACTTCATGTTCAACGCGGTAGGCCTGACCGGCACGTACTGGTCGTTCCTGCTCCCGAGCATCGTCAGTCCGTTCGGGGTGTACCTCTGCCGCATCTACGCCACCGCCGGCGTGCCCGACGAGGTCATCGAGGCCGCGCGCCTCGACGGCGCCGGCGACGTGCGCATCTTCGCGACCATGGCCACCCGCATGATGGCGCCCGCGCTCGTGACGGTGTTCCTCTTCCAGTTCGTGGGAATCTGGAACAACTACCTGCTGCCGCTCGTCATGCTCAACGACGCCCGCACGTTCCCGGTCACCCTCGGGCTCATGCTCTGGAACGGCCAGACGCAGCGCGCACCGCTGTACTACGAGCTCGTCGTGACGGGAGCCGCGGTCTCGGCCGTCCTGCTCATTGTGGTCATGGCCGCTCTGCAACGATTCTGGCGAGCCGGTCTCACCGCCGGCGCGACGAAGGGATGAACCGATGACCCGCTACCTCGGCTCCGGACACGACCCGGCCCCCGACACCCGGGCGCTGACGGGCGCCGTTCCCGCCCACCTGCCGCCGCGCCTCACGATCACCCTGTGGGACTTCTCCTGGTACACCCGGGCCGGCGCCGGCGAGCCCTACGCCGACCTCGGCGCAGCCCTCGATGAGGCCGTCGACCGCGGCTACAACGCCATCCGGATCTGCGCCGCGCCGCTGCTGCTGTTCGGCGGTCTCGGACTCGACGACCTTGCGAGCGACCTCGAGATCGAGGGACTCGGGCGCTCGCCGCACGGCGAGGTGTTCGGCAACGGAACGCGCTGGTACGACGTGCCCGGCGGCTACCGGCTCGACCTCCGCACGCGTTTCTTCGACCTGCTGCGCGGTGCCCGCGAACGCGGCATCGTCGTCATCCTCGCGAGCTGGGAGTACCAGCAGTCGCCGGCGTTCGCGGCGGACGAGCGCTGGTTCCGCGCGATCGACGCCGTGCCGCTCGCCGAGCGCTACGACCTGCTCGCGTCCGCGACGATCCGGATGCTCGATGAGATCGAGGCCGCGGGTCTGGACGATACGATCGCCTTCGCCGAGCTCCACAACGAGGTCGACTTCTCGATCGTCCCCGCGTTCGCCGACGGCGGGGATGCCGCCCTCGACCGCGTGCGTGCCGCGCACCCCGGTCACCTCGTCACCGCCAGCTACGGCAAGGCGCCCTTCCTCGACCTCGCGGCACTCTCCGAGCGGTTCCAGGTCGGCCAGCTGCACGTCTACGCCTACGGCGTGCTCGACGCGCTGCAGCGACGCATCGACATCCGTTCCGAAGGCACCGACGGCTTCCCGGGCGCAGCCATGCGAGCGCTGCTCGTCGATGACGCGCCCACGTTCGCCGAGTACGGCCGCGCCGCCGACTGGAAGTTCGAGGCCACCGTCATCACCGATCAGCAGATCTACGGATACGACTGGGTCGACCCCGACCTCTGGGACCGCTGGCTCTACAACCACTACGGGCTCTACCGCGAAGAGATGCTGCGCGAGATCGGGTCGCGGGTGACGGCGCTCGCCGCGTGGTCTCGCCGCCGCGGCATCCCGGCCGTCGTGGGGGAGGGGTGGGTCGGCTACACCCCGCTGCGCGCCGACTTCGAAGACGGGCCGGTCGGAACCGAACTCGCCGAGCATGGCGTCCGCACCGCACTCGAGCACGGGGTGTGGGGCATGGTGCTCAGCTCGAACGCGGCGCCGCATCATCCGCAGTGGTCGGATGTCGCGTGGCAGCGGCGCCTCAACGCCGAGATCCTCGCGGCCCCGACGACGGCCGCCCCCGGTCGCGACTGAGGGCTGTCACCCGCGACGGTCCTCCCGGTAGCGGCTCGGGCTCATCCCGTGCACGCGTCGGAAGTGCCGCGAGAAGTAGAACGGATCGCTGTACCCGACCTCGGTCGCGATCTGACCGACGGTGCGGTCGGTGCGCTCGAGAAGGGTGCGCGCCGCCGTCATGCGGAGGCCCGTGTGGTAGGCCAGGACGCCGCCTCCCGTCGCGCGCCGGAACAGCGACGTCAGATGGGATGCCGAGACGCCGACGAGGGCTGCGAGCTCGCTCACCGGCACCGCGCTGTCGAGCCGCTCGGACAGGAACGTCATCGCTCGCTCGAGCGGGTCGCCGCGCTCGGGCAGCGCCTGGTCTGAGGCGAGCTGCGTCATGAGCTTGAATGCGGCGCCCGTGACGGCGACGAGGCGCACGGGCGACTGGTCGCGCTCGAGCCCGCGCACGATCTCGTCGAGCAGCGACACCGCGCGTTCGACGCTGTGCAGCCGTACGAGCGGACGCGCGGCGGTCGTGCCGATCGCCGCGGTGAGGTCATCGACGTCGGAGCCGACGACATGGCACCACCAGATCGTCCAGGGGTCATCGGCATCCGCCCCGTAGTCGTGCGGCGTGCGCGCGGGGATCACCACGGCGGTGCCGGCCTGCACCCGGTGGCGTGTCCCGGCGATCTCGAGCCACCCGGCGCCCGCCGTGCAGACGATGACGATCGTCGTGCGAATGCCGCGCTCGCGAGTCCGGCCATGATCTGCGGCGTGCGGAAACCAGCCGGCATCGGTGACGACGAGTCGGCGGGTCACGGGGCGCTGCAGTGCTGCGGTGATGGCCGGCGCCGGCACGACGCACAGCCTCTCACCCGCGAAACCGTCCGAGATGGCCATGGTCGCCATCCTGGCATATCGGCGAATCGTCCAGGTGCACGGCCACTTCCGCCATGTCGCCGCCGCGCTCGCTCGGCGACGCTGGAGGCATGCATTCGACCTCGACATCCTCGCTGCGTCTTCCCGAGCCGCCCGCGGACGAGCAGGCGACGCTCGACGACGGCGGCGTGGCCGTCTGGGAGCAGCCGCTCACGATCCCCACCTACGAGCCGGCGCAACCGGAGAAGCTGCCGATGTTCTTCGACCGCCGGGTCTACCAGGGGTCGAGCGGCCGGGTGTACCCGCTGCCGTTCACCGAGCGGATCGCCGCCGCGCCGCGCGATCGCGACTGGCGCGCGGTGCACATCGAGAACCGCTGGATTCGGCTGGTGCTGCTTCCCGAGCTCGGCGGCCGCATCCACATCGGCTACGACAAGACCGCCGATTACGACTTCTTCTACCGGAACAACGTCATCAAGCCCGCCCTCGTCGGGCTCGCCGGTCCCTGGGTGTCGGGGGGTGTCGAGTTCAACTGGCCGCAGCACCACCGTCCCGCGACCTTCCTGCCGATGGAGAGCTGGATCGAGCGCGAACCCGACGGGGCGGTCACCGTCTGGATGTCGGACCACGACCCCTTCGCGCGCATGCGCGGCACCCACGGCATCCGCCTGCGCCCCGACAGCTCGCTGATCGAGCTGCGCGCGCGGCTGCACAACCGCACCGAGGTGCCGCAGACGTTCCTGTGGTGGGCGAACGTCGCGGCGCGCGCGCACGACGACTACCAGTCGTTCTTCCCGACCGACGTCCGCTACGTCGCCGATCATGCGCGTCGTGCCATCACCGCCTTCCCGCGAGCCGACCGTCCCTACTACGGTGTCGACTACCCGGCGCGGGTCGACGCGGCCCATCCCGATGCCGACCGCATCGACTACTACGGCAACATCCCCGTGCCCACGTCGTACATGGTGGTCGAGACGCGCGACGACTTCTTCGGCGGCTATGACCACGCCGTCGGTGCCGGCTTCGTGCACTGGGCCGACCGCCGCATCGCACCGGGCAAGAAGCAGTGGACGTGGGGCAACGCGCCCTTCGGCCACGCGTGGGACGACCAGCTGACCGACGGCGACGGCCCCTACGTCGAGCTGATGGCCGGGGTGTACACCGACAACCAGCCCGACTTCGCCTACCTCGCACCCGGCGAGGTCAAGACGTTCTCGCAGTTCTGGTTCCCGATCACCGGCATCGGCGCGGCGCACCAGGCGACCCAGGATGCCGCGGTCTCGGTGCGTCTCGAAGAGGGGCGCGTGCACATCGGTGTCGCCGTCACCGCGAACGTATCTGGCGCGCGGGTGCGGCTCAGCGTCGGGGCCGACACCGAGGAACGTGTCGTCGACCTCGGGCCGGGCCGGGCGTTCATCGAGTCGATCGAGTGCGCTGAGGGGATCGTGGCCACCGATGTCGAGATCGTCGTCCGCGACGGCGATCGCGAGCTCATCCGCTGGCGGCCGCGCTCCGACGGCGACGGCGCGCCCGAGCCCGCCGTCGCGACCGAGCCGCCGCTGCCCGCAGACATCGCGTCGGCCGACGAGCTGTACCTCACGGGCGTACACCTCGCGCAGTACCGCCATCCGACGCGGCATCCCGAGCCCTATTGGGAAGAGGCGCTCCGCCGCGACCCCGGCGACGCGCGCGCGAACACCGCGCTCGGCGCGTCCGCCTACGGCCGCGGCGAATACGACGACGCCGCGGCATACCTGCGTGCCGCCGTCGACCGGCTGACCTTCCGCAACCCGAACCCCGCCGACGGTGAGGCGCACTACCGCCTCGGCCTCGTCGAGACGCGTCGCGGCCACGACGAGCGTGCCTACGACGCGTTCGCGAAGGCCGCGTGGGATGTGCGGTGGGCCCACCCCGCCAGTGTGCAGATGGCTCTGCTCGACGCGCGAGCCGGGCGCGACCTCGCCGCGCTCGGCCGCCTCGACGATGCGCTCCGTCAGGGGTCGGACGATCCGCTCGCGCGGAACCTGCGGGTGATCGTGCTGCGTCGCCTCGGGCGTGAGGCGGAGGCGGCGGCCGAGCTCACGACGCTCGAGCAGACCGATCGGCTCGACGTGCTCACCGCCTACCTCGGCGGGCGCGGCCTCCCGGACGACGGCCTCATGCTGCTCGATCTCGCGGGCGACCTCGCCCGTGTCGGGCAGCGAGACGAGGCGCTCGCCGTGCTCGCCGCCGCGGCCGCGCGCCCGGCGGCCGGCACGGGAGGAGCGGCACCGATCGCCGAGTACGTCCGGGCGCGTCTGCTCGCCGGAGCGGGCGAGACCGAAGCCGCCGCCGAGGCTCGCCGTCGCGCGCAGCGCGCACCCGCCGACTGGGTGTTCCCCGCGGGCCTCGACGCCTACGACGCTCTCGCCGCAGCCGTGGCCGCGGATCCGACGGATGCGCGTGCCCGATCGCTGCTCGGTATGTGGCTCTACGACCGCGGACGCCGAGCCGACGCGCTGGCCCAGTGGCGCGCCGCGCTCGACGACGCGACCCGCGACGGCGTGCTGCTGCGCAACGCCGCGCTCGCGACGGCAGAGGTCGGGGGCGACCTCGACGCCGCCGCTGAGCTGTACGACCGGGCCGTCGAGGTCAGCGATGACCCGCGGTTGTGGTTCGAACTCGACCAGCTCGCGCAGCGTCGCGGTATCTCGACCGCCGCCCGGTTGGCCAGGCTCGAGCCGCAGCGCGACCGGCTGATCGTGCGCGACGACCTTCTCGTGACCCTGGCAGACCTGCTGACGACGAACGGGCGATCCGCCGAGGCGCTCGACCTGCTGCTCAGTCGTCCGTTGCAGCCGTGGGAGGGCGGCGAGGGAATGGCGATCCGCGCGTTCGCCCGGGCGTCGATCGCACGCGCCGAGGAGATCGAGCCGGATGCCGCGCAGGCTGCGGCCATCCTCGAGCGGGCTCTCGACGCTCCGCGATCACTCGGCGAGGCCTGGCACCTGCTCGACAATCGCGCAGCCCTGTGGCTTCGGCTCGGGCGGCTTCGCGCGGATTCGGGTGAGGGGGTCGCGGCCGACGATGCGTGGCGGGCGGCAATGGCGGAGGCGGCCGCGTCGGAGGTCGACGCCGACACGCTCGACGGGGCGCGGGCAGCCCGTGCCCGGGGTGACGTCGATGCCGCGGCGGCCCTGTGGTCGCGCGTCGCGGCGCGGGTGAGCGAGCTGCGCTCTGCTCCGGCACGCGTCGACTACTTCGCGACATCGCTCCCCGAGACGCTGCTGTTCGCGCTCGACCCGGTCGAGGCAGCGCGCCACCGGGCCGACGACCTGTCCGCGGCGCTCGCGCGCTACGACGAAGAGATCGAGGCGTCGCTGGCACAGTCGCCGGCGACCGCATCGGCCGAACAGCGGGTGCACGCGTGAGCGGCATCCCCGATCGCATGATGGCGAGCGTTCTGGTCGCGCCGGGACGTCTCGAGGTCCGCGATGTCGCGGTGCCGGCCATGGAACCGGGTGACGTGCTCGTCGAGCTCACCGCCGTCGGGCTCTGCGGGTCGGACGTGCACTTCTTCGAGCACGGCCGCGTCGGCGACCTCGTCGTCGAGAGCCCCCTCATCCTCGGACACGAGGCCGCCGGAGTGATCGCCGCCGTCGCCTCTCCCGCCGACGCGCACCGGATCGGAGAGCGGGTCGCGATCGACCCGCAGCGTCCCTGCCGCTGGTGCCCGGCGTGCCGGGCGGGGCGTACGAACCTGTGCGAGCGGATGCGGTTCCCCTCGGCACCGCCCGAGAACGGCGCGTTCGCGCGCTACCTCGCGGTTCCCGGCGACGCGGCGCACCCGCTGCCCGAGACGATGAGCGACGACGAGGGCGCGCTGCTCGAGCCGCTGTCGGTCGGCATCGCCGCCGTGCGCAAGGCCGGGGTGGTGCCGGGCTCGAGAGTGCTGGTGGCCGGTGCCGGTCCCATCGGCGTCCTGACCGGCGCCGCGGCGCGTGCGTTCGGCGCGGCCGAGGTCGTGGTGGTCGACCCGGTCGACGCTCGTCGACGGGTCGCGCTCACGCACGGGGCGACGCGCGTGATGGAGCCCGCCGAGGTGGCGTCGCTCGATCGGCGGATGGACGCGTTCATCGACGCGTCCGGCGCCCGGGCGGCGATCGCCGCCGGGCTGCGCTCGCTCCGCGGCGCCGGCCGCGCCGTCCTGGTCGGGATGGGGTCGTCGACCGTCGACCTCGACCTCTTCCTGCTGCAGAGTCGCGAGCTCGTCGTTGAGGGGCTCTTCCGCTATGTCGACACGTGGCCGCTCGCCATCCAGTTTGTCGCGTCGGGGGCCGTGAAAGTGGACGACCTCGTGACTGCGCGCGGCGGACTCGATGACCTCACCGACTTCTTCGGGCGCAACTCCGACCCCGACACGATGAAGTTCCTCATCGACCCGCGGGTGCGGTGACCGGCGCCGTCCCGGCGTGGGGCAGCGTCGCGATAGCGTCGACGGTGATGAGCAATCCCTTCGCCGAAGTACCGGTCCTCCCCGTTGTCATCCCCTTCGGCATCGTCGTCTTCGCCGTGCTGCTGGCCGTGCTGTGGGCCCGGCGCAGCTTCTCGCCGGCTCGCGCGGCCGTGGCCGCGGCGGTCGCCGTCTACGCCGCGGGCATCGTGGGAAACACGATCTTCCCGATCTTCCTCGACAAGCCCGATTCGGGAACCCCGTGGACGCCGGGTCTGGCGCTCATCCCGTTCGCCGACTACGAGCTCGACGACGCGCTGATGAACATGCTTGTCTTCGTGCCGCTCGGCATCCTGATCCCGCTCATGCTCGCCCGGCCGACGTGGCTCAAGGTCGTCGGCGCGGCGGCGATCACGAGCCTGACCGTGGAGGCATTGCAGCTCGCGGCTCAGGCGTACTTCGCGGGCGGACACATCGCCGATGTCAACGACTTCCTCTCGAACGTCGCCGGCGGTGCCCTCGGCTACGGCCTGCTGCTCCTGCTCGCGCGCGTTCCTGCGCTCGCGCGGCTCATCGATCTGTTCCGCTGGAGCCCGCGGACCGGTGCGGAGGCGCGAACGCGCGGGACGACCGCCACCCGCACCTGAAGGTCAGCGTCCCTGACGCTTCTTGTACGGCTTGGGCTGTCCCTTGACGATGGGGGCCCGGCCCGAGCCCTTCGAGGCCTTGGCCTTTCCGCCGCCCGACGCCTTCTGCTTCGGCGCGACGGCCCGCGCGGGAGCCGCGGCGACCTCGGCTCGGGCGTCGGCGAGCAGCAGGGTGCCCGCCGGGGTCAGGCGCGGCTTGCCGCCGTCCTTCGTGAACAGCGGATGTCCGACTTCTTCTTCCAGGCGGTCGATCGACGAGTACAGCACGGGGAGCGATACTCCGAGCTTCTCGGCGGCACGCGGAAAGTGCAGTGTGTCGGCCGCGGCGACGAAGTGGACGAGATCGCGGATCTTCATGGGTCACCTTCCATCGCGACGGACGAGCGCCGAGCGCAGCGAACGCAACAGCAGCAGAAGGCCGCCGAGCCCGACCACACTACCCAGGAACGGGAAGACCGACACCGAGTCGGTGAGCAGCGGACCGTGCTGGACGACGCCCATCATGACGCCGACGATGACCAGGGTGGCCCCGACGAGCGTCGTGGTGAGGCGTCCGGTGAGCGACTCGACCCACGAGCGGTCGTCGGGCGACTCCAGCGCGCGGAGACGGAGGGTGAGACGGCCCGCCTCGAGATCGCCGAGGATGCCGTCCACGCGGCGGGGCAGCTCACGCGCCCGCTCGATCCCGAGCTGCAGCTGCACCTGAGCGGTCATCGCCACCGAGCGCGGGTCGTTCATGTGCAGGGCGTACTGCGGGGCCCGCGACAGTGCGCGCTTGATCATGTCGTAGTCGGGATCGAGTCGCCGCAGCGTCCCCTCGATCGCGCCGAGCGTCCGGAATCCCAGCAGCAGACCGGGCGGGAGTGCGAGTCGGTGGCGCCGGAGCACCTCGATCAGTGCGGTGAAGAGGTGCTGGTCGGAGGTGGAGTTGTGCAGTCGTGTGAGGATGACGCCGATGTCGTGCTGGAGTGCTCCGACGTCGAGCTCGGCGTCGCCGCGCGGCTTCACGAGCATCAGCACGGCATCCGTCGCCCCCGAGTCGTCTTCGTTGTGGAGCGCGACGAGCATCGGCAGCAACAGGCGCCGCATGCTGCGCTCGATGATTCCGACCGACCCGAAGTCGATGAGGGCGACGATGCCGTCGGGCTGCAGGATGAGGTTGCCGGGATGCAGATCGGCGTGGAAGACGCCGCGCAGCGCGATCTGCCCGACGATGACGTCGAGTACGGCGTCGGCGATGCGCGTCGCCTCGTCGGGAGCGACGGCGTTCGGTGCGTCGCTGCCGGGCTCGGGCAGCCGGCTGAACGGGATGCCCTGCACGTGCTCCATGACGATGAGCTGTTCCGTGCAGAGGTCGGGATAGACGTCCGGGATCCGCACCGCGCGAGCGTCGGCGGCCGTCATCGAGTCGCGCAGCATCTCCATGTTCGCGACCTCGACCCGGTAGTCGAGCTCTTCGCGCAGTGCGGCGGAGAACTGCGCGGCGAGGGCCGAGGCGCCGACATCCTTCGCCCATGTCGTGCGCCGCTCGAGGTCCGCGGCCGCCCGTTCGATGATGTCGAGGTCGGTGGCCACCTGCGCGCGCGCCTTGGGGCGCTGGATCTTCACGACGACGGCGCGACCGTCTTTCAGCCGTGCGCTGTGAACCTGACCGACGGATGCCGCTGCGAGCGGCGTCTCGTCGATGCTGACGAAGACGAGCTCGATCGGCCGGCCCAGCTGCTTCTCGATCGCGGCCTTCGCCTCATGCCAGGGGATGGGCGTCGTGTCCATCTGCAGCGAGGCGAGCGCACTCGTGATCTCGGAGGGGAGGAGGTCGTTGCGGGTGGAGAGGATCTGGCCGAGCTTGACGAAGGTGACGCCCGCGTCGTCGAGGGTGGCCGCGAGCGCTCGGGGCAGTTCGGCGCGCGCGGATTCGCTGCGCATCCCGCCGAGGCCGTGCCGCGAGGCGATCGCGACGATACGTGCGTACCGCACCGCCCGGCGGCGCCGGTGCAACGCTTCGCGAACGTAGGTGACGGGCCCCATCGGCGGCCGCGCCGGCCACATGAGCTCGAGCGTGATGAGGGCGATGAGGACGATCGCGAACAGCCACGCGAGCACGAGCAGCACGAAGCCGAACGCGACGGGCTGGTCGGTGAGCAGACCGCCCTGCTCCTGAAGCACGCCCGCTCCGCGCAGCACCCAGACGCCGAGCGGTCCGAAAACGACGAAGACGATGAGTGAGACGAGCGGCCCGCGCACCCAGCCGACCCGCGCCTCGAGCGCGCGCTTCGCGAGCCAGGTGGCCGCGATCGAGAAGACCACCGCGGCGATGGTGAAGAGCAACCACTCCGGCATCGATACCCCCTCGAGTCCCTCGACCTGCTTCGAGGCTAGGGCACCGGGCCGAAGCGCGCCGGGCCGATCGCGCGTTCTCAGCAGAGGCGGACTACCCTGAAGCGTGTCCACTTCTGCTGAACAGCCTGTACCCGAGTCCGCCGACGAGCCGCCCGTCATCACTTTCCGCGACCTCGGGCTGGGGGAGCAGGTGCTCAAGGCACTCTCCGACGTGGGCTACGAGACCCCGTCGGCGATCCAGGCGGCGACGATCCCGACGCTCCTCGAGGGACGCGACGTCGTCGGGCTCGCGCAGACCGGTACCGGCAAGACCGCCGCCTTCGCGCTGCCGATCCTCGACCGGCTCGACCTGACGCAGAAGACCCCTCAGGCTCTCGTGCTGGCTCCGACGCGCGAGCTCGCGCTGCAGGTCTGCGAAGCGTTCGAGAAGTACGCGTCCCGCACCCGCGGCGTCCACGTGCTGCCGGTCTACGGCGGCCAGGGATACGGTGTGCAGCTCTCGGCACTGCGCCGCGGTGTCCACGTGATCGTCGGTACGCCCGGCCGCATCATGGACCACCTCGACAAGGGCACGCTCGACCTGTCCGAGCTGAAGTATCTCGTGCTCGACGAAGCCGACGAGATGCTGAAGATGGGCTTCGCCGAGGACGTCGAGACGATCCTCGCCGACACCCCCGACACGAAGCAGGTCGCGCTGTTCTCGGCGACGATGCCCGCGGCCATCCGCCGGATGTCGAAGCAGTACCTCAACGACCCCGAAGAGATCACCGTCGCGTCGAAGACGACGACCTCCTCGACGATCACCCAGCGCTACCTGATCGTGTCGTACCAGCAGAAGATCGACGCCCTCACCCGCATCCTCGAGGTCGAGAACTTCGAGGCGATGATCGTCTTCGCCCGCACGAAGAGCGCGACCGAGGAGGTCGCCGAGAAGCTGCGCGCCCGCGGTTACTCCGCCGCCGCCATCAACGGTGACGTCGCCCAGGTGCAGCGCGAGCGCACCGTCAACCAGCTGAAGTCGGGCAAGCTCGACATCCTGGTCGCCACGGATGTCGCTGCCCGCGGCCTCGACGTCGAACGCATCTCGCACGTGGTGAACTTCGACATCTCGACCGACACCGAGTCGTACGTCCACCGCATCGGCCGCACCGGGCGTGCCGGCCGCACCGGCGACGCGATCAGCTTCGTCACCCCGCGCGAGCGCGGGCTCGTGAACGCGATCGAGCGTGCGACGCGCCAGCCGCTGACGCAGATGCAGCTGCCGAGCGTCGACGAGGTCAACGTCACGCGCCTGTCGCGCTTCGACGACCGCATCACGGCGGCCCTGGAAGACACCGACCGCATCGAGCGATTCCGAGACATCGTCGCCCACTACGTCCGTCACCACGACGTGCCCGAAGTGGATGTCGCCGCCGCGCTCGCCGTCGTCGCTCAGGGCGAGACCCCGCTGCTGCTCGAACCCGACCCCGAGCCTCGCGCCCGCGCTCCGCGCGAGGACCGCGCCCCCCGATCGTTCGATCGCGACGACCGCGATGGGCGTCCCGAGCGTCGCCCGCGCGCAAGCAACCCGAACATGACGACCTATCGCATCGCGGTCGGCAAGCGTCACCGCGTCGAGCCCCGTCAGATCGTCGGCGCGCTCGCGAACGAGGGCGGTCTGAGCCGCGGCGACTTCGGCGCCATCCAGATCCGTCCCGATTTCTCGCTCGTCGAGCTGCCGAACGACATGCCCCAGTCGACGCTCGACCGCCTGGCCGACACCCGCATCTCGGGCAAGGCGATCGAGATCCGCGTCGACACGGGCGGACCGAGCCGCAGCTCGCGGAGTCGATACGACCGCGACGATCGCCCGCGCGAGCGCGACGACCGCCCGGCGCGCAAGCCGCGCCACCGCTCGGAGCCCAGCGACTGACAGTCCGGCGTCCCTCGAGAGCGGACTGCGTCTCGCACGCATCCGCTTTCGGGGCAAGCCCGGTTCGCGGCATCCGCCCGGCGTGCACAGTGGAGGTGTCCCGCGAGCGCGGGACGCCACGCGAGCCGATCGGAGAAGTGACATGAGCGTCGACCACCACGGACGAGACGACGAGCACCAGCACGACGCGGACGACGCGGCATCGGCCGGTTCCGAGTCGCCCGAAGAAGGCGCTGAGGCCGAAGAGGCTGCCGAGGACGCCCGCACCGACCGCTGACGGCTGCGGTCGTCATCGGCGTCGGCGGTGCTCTGTTCCCGGAAGGTGCTCTGTTCCCGGAGCACTGAGGGGCAGGAGCACCGCCGACGTCGTCGTTCCCGCGCCGGCTCCGGAGGACGCGACGCGGAATAGCGTGTGCGCGCGGGGAACGCAACCGGCTTCGGCATCCGCACCGCCGGGACGATCCTGCGTCGATGAGCGCGACCACTCCGCATCCCCATCTCACCGGCCGGACGATCGTGGTCGTCGGCGCGTCCAGCGGCATCGGTCGCGCCGTCGCCGTACGCGCGGGCGAGGCCGGCGCGCGGGTCGTCGTGTTCTCGCGGCGCGGCGAAGCGCTGGACGAGCTCGCTCGACGTATCCGTGACCGGGGCGGTCAGGCTCACGTCGTGCCGGGCGACGCCGGCCGCACCGAGGACCTCGAGCGCCTCGCCACCGAGGCGGAGCGGATGTTCGGACCGATCGATGTCTGGGTCGGCAACGCGGGCGTCGCCACGATCGGACCATTCTGGAAGGCGCCCCTCGACGAGCACCTCCGCGTGGTCGACACCAATCTCGCCGGTGCCGTGCGCGGGGCGCACGTCGCTCTCCGCCGTTTCGTGCCGCGGGGGAGTGGCGTCATCGTGAACACCGCGTCGGTCGAGAGCGTCGTCCCGCTGGCGTATCAGGCGTCGTACGCGGCCACGAAGGCCGGCGTGCTGTCGCTCACCCGTGCCCTGCGACAGGAGCTGCGGCTCGCCGGTGCGACGGGCGTGGCGGTGACGGCGGTGCTGCCCTGGGCCGTTCGGACACCGTTCTGGCGCCACGCGGGCAACCACGCGGGTCGCGCGCTGCGGCTGCCGCTGATGGACGAACCCGAGCTCGTGGCCGACGCGATCCTGCGGTCGGCGGTCTCCCGTCGCGAGTGCGTCGCCGTCGGGTGGAAGGCGCGCGCGGCGCTGCTCGGCCACCGCATCGCCCCGGGGCTGACGACCCGGCTCGCCGCCGATCTCGTCCAGGCCTGCCTCCGGCGGGGCGCCGCGGCGGAGCCGAGCTCGGGAGCGGTTCTCGACAGTCTCGACGACCCCGCGACGGCTGCCGAGATCCCGCGCCCGCTCGATCGGCCTAGCGACGTCTGAACGCCCGTCCGACGATACGGATGACGACCCACCCGGCGAGGACCCAGGGCCCGGCGACGAGGAGGGGATCGAGCCAGGTGTGCCGCTGGTCGACCCGTCCTCGGCCGAACCGCGACCGGATCGGATGCCGACGGGCTTCACTCAGAACCCCGGTCTCGGTGATGGGGTTGTCGGGCCGAGCCGTCGCCAACGAGCGCACATGTGCGCCGACGGCCTCGACGCGATCACCGGCGACGAGCAGCAGCCAGTGCGCGGCACGGCCCTCGCTGAAACGCGCATAGGCCAGCCGGCGGATTCGCCCAGAGAGGCCGTGCAGCGGTTGCGCCGTGCCGTAGACGGGCGTGAGGAACGCGTGCTCGATCGAGCGCTCGCGGCCCGGGTCGTCGGCCTGTCGCGGCGGCATCCCGCGATCGGCGGCAGTCTCGTCGATCCTCTCGACGCTGCCGGACGGACGGTCTGCCGGGTCGAGGTCGGCGCCCCACCCGGGGATGCGGGCGCGCAACGCCGCGCGATCGGGCGCCGGCCGGGGCACGTTCGGGCTGTACGGGGTGGGGACGTCGGAGGAGTTCGCGCTCACGGGTCAGCCTTCCGAGGGGACGACGACGGTCTTCACGCAGTCGTCGAGCTTGGATGAGAACATGTGGTATCCCTCGGCGATGTGCTCGAGAGGGATGCGGTGGGTGATCAGGTCGCTCGGCGAGATGTATCCCGCGCGGATGTGCTCGAACAGGCGCGGCCACTGCCGTTTCACCGGTGCTTGATTCATCCGTAGCGTGAGGCCCTTGTTGAGGGCGTCGCCGAACTTCACCGCGCTGAACAGCGGACCGTACGCGCCGATCACCGAGACCGATCCGCCCTTGCGTGCTCCGTCGATGGCCCAGTTCAGGGCGACGGGCGAGCCGCCCTGCAGCTTGAGCTTCGCCGAGGTGACGTGCTGGGTGACGTTGCCGTCCGCCTCGGCACCCACGGCATCGATGACGACGTCGGCACCGAGGTAGTCGGTCATCCGCTTCATCTCGACGACGACGTCGCGGTGCTCGGAGATGTTCACCGTCTCGGCGTGCGCGAACTCACGAGCCTTAATCAGCCGATAGTCGAGGTGGTCGAACGAGATGACCCGCCCCGCACCCATCAGCCAGGCCGACTGCGCCGCAGCGAGGCCGACCGGCCCGGCGCCGAGCACCATGACGGTGTCGCCCTCGACGATGCTTCCCAGCTGGGCGCCGAAGTAGCCCGTCGAATAGGCGTCGGTGAGCAGGAGCGCGTCCTCATCCGACATCCAATCGGGAATGACGGTGGGGCCGACGTCGGCGAAGGGAACGCGCACGCGCTCGGCCTGACCGCCGTCGTAGCCGCCCGCCGTGTGCGAGTAGCCGTAGATGCCGCCGACCGCCGTCGCATTGGCGTTGACGTTGTGGCAGTTCGAGAACAGCCCGCGCGCGCAGAAGTAGCACGAGCCGCAGAAGATGTTGAACGGCACCATCACGCGGTCGCCCACAGCGAGGTTCGTCACGGCGCCGCCGAGCTGCTCGACCACGCCGATGAACTCGTGACCGAACGTGTGACCGATCCGGGTGTCGGGCATCATGCCGTGGTAGAGGTGCAGGTCCGATCCGCAGATCGCGGCGAGCGTCACCCGCACGATCGCGTCGTGCGGGTGCTCGATCCTCGGATCGGGCTTCTCTTCCACGCGGACCTTGTACGGTCCGCGGTAGGTCATGGCTTTCATCGATCGCCTCTCTGCCGGGGTTCGTGCCCGTCACACTGCGCGCGACCGCGCCTGCCGCCCACGGGCTGGACGAGCTGACGTCGACGCGCTACCGCCCGCGCGCGTCACGCCGCAACGGAGGCGCCGCTTGCACACCGAGATCGCACGGGTCAACCCGCTCGAAGCACCCCGCGCAGGCCACGTACGGTCGCCGCTGTCACCCCGAGGAGCCCCATGAGCATCACCATCGAGACCATCCCCATCGACCTCGGCGGCGCCGATCCCCTGCCGTTCGGTGCCCGGGGGCCCGTGAGCGCGATGCTCCAGCGGGCGCTCATCGCCCCGGCGACGAGTGGTCTCCCGATCGACGCTCCCGAGCTCGTGGGGCGCGCCCTCGCCGAGACGCCCGACATCCTGTGCGACGACGACCTGCAGCTCTCCCTGTTCCTCATGTATGCCGTCCATTACGGCTCGCTGCCGGGGCTGGACGCCTCGTGGGAATGGGAGCCGTCGCTCATCGCCGCAAGAGGGCGCATCGAGCGCGCTTTCGAGGGGGCCCTGCGCGCCGCGGCCGAGATCGCCGATCCGCCCGAGGCGGAACGGGACGCCGTCGCACGCTGGCTGTTCGACCTGACTGCCCCGACCGCGGGACCGGGCATGGCGCGCTTCGTCGCGAAGAAGGCCTCTCTCGAGCAGTTGCGTGAGTTCCTCATCCTCCGCACCGTCTACACGCTGCGCGAAGCAGACCCGCACTCGTGGGCGATCCCGAGACTGCGGGGCCGGTCGAAGGCCGCCCTCGTCGAGATCCAGTCGGACGAGTACGGCGGCGGTGACCCGGCCCGCGTGCACGCGACGATCTTCGCCCAGACCGTCCGCGGCGCCGGCCTCGACGACACCTATGGCGCATACATCGACGCCGTGCCCGCCGTCGTCCTGGCCAGCCATAACGCGATGTCGCTGTTCGGGCTGCACCGGCGCCTCCGCGGGGCGATCGTGGGGCACCTCGCGGCGTTCGAGATGACCTCGTCGATCCCCAACCGCTCGTACGGCGACGGCTTCCGGCGGCTCGGGTTCGGCTCCGACGTCACGTGGTACTTCGACGAGCACGTCGAGGCCGACGCCGTGCACGAGCAGATCGCGGGTCGCGACCTCGCGGGTTCCCTCGCCGAGGACGAGCCGGAACTGCTGCCCGACATCCTCTTCGGCGCTCGGGCCTGCCTCGTCCTCGACGACATGGTCGGCGACCACGTGCTCGCTGCCTGGGAGGAGGAGCGGAGCGCGCTTCGCGGCGGCGTCCTTCCCGACCTCACGGCGTGATGCGCGACGACGTCGAGTACGTTCTGCCGCTGCGCTGGGATGACCAAGCCCATCGGTCCGACGCGGCCGAGCTGGGGGAGTACCTCGCCTGGCTCACCTGCCGCGTCGACGTCACCGTCGTCGACGGCTCGCCCGCGCACCTGTTCGCCGCGCACCGTCGTGACTGGGCGCCCGCGCGGGTGGTGCCGCCGTCGGTGCCGGGCCGCAACGGAAAAGCGCGCGGAGCGATGACGGGGCTCGTCCTTGCCCGGCATCCGCTCACGGTCATCGCCGACGACGACGTCCGGTACGACGACGGCTCCCTGCAGCAGGTCGTCGCAGCGCTGTCGGATGCCGACATCGTGCGGCCGCAGAACGTCTGGCTGCGGCCCCGGCCGTGGCACGCCCGCTGGGACACCGGCCGCACCCTCGTCAACCGCGCCTTCGGAGGCGACTTCTCGGGCACCGTCGCGGTACGGACCGGCCTCGCTCGCCCCGGCTACGACACCGACGTCCTGTTCGAGAACCTCGAGCTCGAGCGCACGATCATCGCCCGTGGCGGCCGCCGTCGCATCGCGCGCGACATCTTCGTCGCCCGCCGGCCCGCGACGGCAGGCCGTTTCCGGGAACAGCGCGTGCGCCAGGCGTACGACAGCCTCGCGCAGCCGGCTCGCCTCGCGCTGGAGCTGGCGGTGGTTCCCCTCATCCTCGCGCTGCGCCGCCGGCCGGTTGCCCTGGCGCTCGTCGGGACAGCGGTCATCGTCGCCGCCGAGGTCGGGCGCCGCCGTGACGGCGGACGTGGGGTTTTCGGGCGGACGGATGCCCTGTGGGCGGTGCCGTGGGTCATCGAGCGGGGTCTGGCGAGCTGGGTAGCGCTGTCGCTGCGGCTGCGCGGCGGGGTGCGCTACCGCGGCACGCGGCTGCGGCGAGCGGCGAACAGCATGAGGACACTGAGGAAGAAGGAGAGACGATGAGCGAGCACCAGGGTGCATCCGTGACCATCACCGCCTGCCCCGACGGGCCGCTGCTCGTGCGGGGCGACGTCGAGCTGCTCGACGACGCGGGCAACACGATTCCGCGCACCCGCCGCACGGTGGCGCTCTGCCGCTGCGGGGTGAGCGCGATCAAGCCGTTCTGCGACGGCACCCACAAGCTCGCCGGCTTCACCGCCGACTGAGCCCGCTCCCGGCCGCTCTGAGCTGCACGCCGATGCAAGGGATCGTTGCCGACACCCCGATCGGATGCCGTTCCGGCCGGGGTGTCGGGCGAGATCCCTTGCATCGGGGCACGGCCGCGTCGCCCGCGGCCGTGCCCCTCGGGGTCAGAGCTTGTCGCGGATGACGCCCTCGGCTTTGTCGATGATGTTCGGCTTCGCGTCGGTGCCGTAGAAACGGGGGTCCGGCTGCGTGGGCGGCGGCATGGGAACCGAGGTGTCGGGCCCGTCGAGGTAGGTGAACTCGCCCTTGCCGTCGGGGGTGGGTCCCGAGGCCCACGAACCCTCGGCGGCTGCGGCACCGTCCGAGAAGTTGATGTACTTGTAGGCGTGCTCGCGCGCCTCGTTCGAGAGCGGGAAGTTCGACGGCACGGGGATGTCCTCCACTCCCTCTTCGCGCAGCTCCTGGGCCGCCCGGATCCACTGGTTCTGGTGCATCGTGTCGCGCGCCAAGAGGAACGAGAGCATGTCTCGCACGCCCTTGTCGTCGGTCATGTGATAGATCCGCGCGACCTGCAGGCGCCCCTGCATCTCGGCGTTCGCGTTGGCGGTGAAGTCGGCGAGGAGGTTGCCGCTGGCCGTCACGTACGAGCCCTGCCACGGGTTGCCGTTCGAGTCGACCGGGCGCACGCCCGCGCCGGCGACGATCGCAGCCTGCACGTCCATGCCGCCGATAACGGCGCCGAGGACGGGGTCGGATTTCGCGGCGGCTTCGGACTGCTCGGCCGGGGCCTTCTCGAGCAGCTGCGCGATCATGATCGCGAGCATCTCGACGTGGCCGAACTCCTCGGCCCCGATGCCGTAGAGCAGGTCGCGGTACTTGCCCGGGATGTGGGCGTTCCACGCTTGGAACCCGTACTGCATCGCCACGGTGATCTCGCCGTACTGGCCGCCGAGCACCTCCTGCATCCGTCGCGCGAAGATCGCGTCGGGCTTCTCCGGACGGGCCTCGAATTGCAGTTCCTGTCGATGAAAGAACATCTCGCCTCCTGGGGATCGGCCGAGCGCCGAGTGCGCCGGCGCCGCGAACGTACGTCTGCCTTTCCGAGACAGCCACGGGCCTTGACTGGTTCCGGGGTCGGTGCGACCATCGCGCCCGCGCGGCGGGTGACCGCGGATCGATCTGTCAAGCCCCGGGCGCTCGGCCGAGGGGCTGCGGATCATCGTGCGGAACCGGAGGGAGCATCATGACGACCGATCACCGACCGCGGGTGTCCGAGGTTGCCGAGGGCGTGTTCCAGCTCGCCCGCGGCGGTGTGAACGCTTACCTCATCGCCTCCGACGACGGGCTCGTCCTGATCGACGCGGGACTCCCGCGCACCTGGCCGCTCCTGGAGCAGGCCCTCGCGGCCGTGGGCGCCCGCCCGTCCGACATCGACATGCTTCTGCTCACCCACGGGCACTTCGATCACGTGGGGATGTGCGAGCGCCTCGCCGACGAGCACCACCTCGTGGCCGACGTGCACCCGGGCGACGAGGAGCTGGCGCGGCATCCGTACCGGTACGCGCACGAAGCCCCGCGATTCCCCTACCCGTTCCGGTATCCGGCGGCGATGCCGATCCTCGCCCGGATGGTGAGTGCGGGAGCGCTGGGCGTGAAGGGCGTGCGGACCGATCCGTCGATCGTGCCCGGACATTCCATCCCGCTCGCCGGCGGCATCCTTCCGATCGCGACGCCCGGTCATACCGATGGGCACTGCGCCTTCCTTCTCGAGTCCCGCGGCATCCTGCTGACCGGTGACGCCCTTGTCACCCTCGATCCCTACACGGGGCGCGTCGGCCCGCGCGTCGTGGCCCGGGCCGCGACCGCGCACAGCCGCGAGGCGCTCGATTCGCTGAGCCGGCTCGCCGAGACGGGCGCCCGCCTCGTCCTTCCGGGTCACGGCGCCGTCTGGGAGGACGGCGGCATCGCGCCTGCCGTGTCGATCGCCCGCTCCCGCGGCGTCGACTGACGCGCCGGTCGCTCACGCGACGCGATGCCGGATCGGGCGACCGGGTGTCAAGCCCCGTGTATCCGGAGCCCAGTCGGGATCGGGTAGACCAACCGTTCACCGTTCGACGAAAGAGAGGGATGACCATGGAACCCCAGCAGCAGAACGTCCCGGGTACCGATCAGAAGATGGTGCCGAAGCCCGACTACGGCGAAGAGACCTACCGCGGCTCCGGAAAGCTCACCGGAAAGCGCGCCCTCATCACCGGTGGCGACAGCGGCATCGGCAAGGCGGTGGCGCTCGCCTACGCCCGCGAGGGAGCGGATGTCGCCATTAGCTACCTCGACGAGCACGAGGATGCCGAAGAGGCCAAGCGCTTCGTCGAGGATGCGGGCCGTCGCGCCGTTCTCATCCCCGGCGACATCTCCGACCCGGCGCACTGCCGCGAGGTCGTCCGGCGCACCGTCGAGGAGCTCGGGGGGATCGACATCCTGGTCAGCAACGCCGCGTTCCAGATGAACCGCGAGACCCTCGAGGAGATCCCCGACGAGGAGTGGGACTTCACGTGGGCGACGAACGTCGACGCGTACTTCCACCTGGTGAAGGCGGCGCTGCCGCACATGGGGCCGGGATCGTCGATCATCGGCTCGAGCTCCGTGCAGTCCGATCAGCCCTCGCCGAACCTGCTGCCGTACGCCGCGACGAAGGCCGCCATCGCGAGCATCACCGCCTCGCTCGCGCAGATGCTCGGTGAGCGCGGCATCCGCGCCAACAGCGTCGCCCCGGGACCCATCTGGACCCCGCTGATCCCGGCCACGCTGCCGCCCGACGCGGTGGAGAGCTTCGGCGAGCAGACACCCCTCGGACGGGCCGGCCAGCCCGCCGAGCTCGCTCCGGCGTACGTGCTGCTCGCATCCGACGAGGCGTCGTACATCTCGGGCGCGCGTCTGGCGGTCACGGGAGGCAAGCCCATCCTCTGAGCCCGGCGCTCGGGATCGGCGTCCGGCGCCGTTCGTTCACGCAACGCTCGTCCGCGGTTCACTCGCCGCGGGCGGGCGTTGCCGCACGATGGATCGCACCCGCCGCGTCGATCCCGAAGGTCCTGAATGAGCGCTCCGCTTCGCGTCCTCTCCCTCACCGAGGGCTTCTTCGCCGGCGGGGCTCGGATCCTCCACAGCGACGTCGTCGCGGGCCTGCACGCGCGGGGCGAACAGCACCACAGCGTGCTCTCGATCGCGTCGCGGGCCAGGCGCGAGTCCACGGTGCAGCACATGGCCGCCGATCCGCGCTATCGCTCGCTGCGCTCGGCGGGCATCGCCGTCGCCTCGCTGGGAAAGACCGCGGGGGCGGTGCCGCATGCGCCGCATGCGTACTCATCACGACAGCTGCGCGCGGCGTCGCGGGCGATCGCCGCAGCGGACGTCGTGCTCACGCTCAAGGAGCAGCCGCTCGGACTGCTGCTCGCGCTCGACGACGCCATGATGATGCCCGCTCGGCCCGTCGTGACCTGCCTCCATCGCTCCGATCCCGAGCATTCCGGCGACGCCCTCGCGTGGCTCGGCGAGAGCGTCCGGCGCGGGATCGTCACGGCGGCGGTCTCGTGCGCGCAGTCGACGGATGCCGCGTACGCGCCGCTTCTCGGCAGTGCGCGGCGCCACGTCGTCGACAACGGCATCGACCTCTCGCGGTTCCACCCGGCCATCACCCGCGGGGATGACCCCGTGCGCCGCGAGCTCGGCATCCCGGAGGAAGCGGTCGTCGTCGCCTACGCGGCCCGGTTCGACGAGATGAAGGATCCCGAGCTCTTCCTGCGGTCGGTCGCCGCGCACCGCCGGATGGTGCCGGATGCGCACTATGTCATGTGCGGCGCGGGGATGACGCGCGAGAACCCCCGGCTGGTCGAGATGCTCTCCGCCGAGGGCGGTGACCGCGTGCACGCCCTCGGCATCCGCGACGACATGCCCGCGATCTACCGGGCGGCCGACGTCGTGGCGCTCACGAGCGCCTTCGGCGAGGCGGCGCCCCTCTGTCTGCTCGAGGGAGCGGCAAGCGGCGCGGTGCCGGTGACGACGGATGTCGGCGACGCGGCCCGCCTCGTCGAGGGGATCGGCATCGTCACCCCGCGTGACCCCGACGCTGTTGCGGCCGGGTGGCGACGTGCCGCCCTCGAACGCGAAGGATTCGCCGCTGCCGCGCTCGCCGCCCGCAACCGACTGGGTCGCGACCGGATGATCGCGGAGTACGCGGCGGTCATCGAGCAGCACCGCGGCCGTCTTCGCATCGCGGCCTGATCCTGCGCGTCGCGGCCTGGTCCGGCAACGACGTCAGCGAATATCGGCGGGCGTCGCGGGTCAGGGGAGCAGACCGAGGCGTCGAGCGCGTGTGACGGCCGCGTGCCGCGTCGACGCATCGAGCTTGGCCATCGCGGACTGAAGGTACGACTTCACGGTGCCCTCCTTCAGGCTCAGCGCCGCGCCGATCTCGGCGTTCGTCGAGCCGAGGGCGCAGCACGCCAGCACGTCGAGCTCGCGTGGCGAGAGCTGCACGTCGGCGTCCTTCGCCGAGGTCGCTCCGTCGCCCGCGACCGTCGTCAGGCGGCGTTCGATCGCGGCGAGCCGCGCCCGCAGGTCGGCGTCGTCGACGGTCGCCGCGATGCTGCGCAGCTCGGCGAAGCTCTCGCGGAGGTCTTCACGAGCCGCGGCGGACAGGCCCGTCGCCGCTTCGGGCGTCGGGGCCAGGGCGAGCCGTCGCTGCACCTCGTCGCGGATGCGCAGCTCGGTGCTGATCGCATCCGCCGCGCGGAACGCCGGCCGTGCGACGAGGTCTCCGACGGGAGCCTGCGACCACGAACCGCAGTACAGCACCCCGCGGGCTCGGCCATCGGTCACGATCGGGACGGCGAAGAGCGTGGAGATCCCCTCGCCGAGGATCGCCCGGTCGTAGTCGTGGGTGATGGTGCGCGCGGTGCGGTAGTCGAGGGCGAGGCGCGGGCGCTTCTCGACCATCGCGGCGCCGCCCAGTCCGCGCCCGATCCTCACCACCAGGTCGTCGATCGAATGCGACCGCGCTCCGGCGATCGCGGTGACGTGAACCGAGCCCTGGCTCTCGAGGCCGCCGAAGACGACGGGAAAGCGTGTGCTGCGTGCGAGGTCGTCCACCGCGCGAGAGACCAGCTGCGCGTCGTTCTCGGGTGCCGCCAGTGCCGTCACGCACTACCTACTTCCGGGGGTGACGGCCTCGTTGCCGCCTTTCGTAGCGTCGACCCTACCATCGCGGTCGCTCGACGACGACGACCGCTGGAGAGCTGCTCACCATGAGGCAAGGAGGCCACATGTCCGCATCGCCCACCCACTCGCCGCCGCCCGGCGCAGTGGATTACGTCGCCGTCGAAGAGTCGGCGCCGTTCCAGGAACTCAAGCGCAAACACCGCAGCTTCGTGTGGCCCCTCACGATCGTCTTCCTCGTCTGGTACTTCGTCTACGTGCTGCTGTCGTCGTTCGCGACCGACTTCATGGCCCAGCGCGTCTGGGGTGACATCACCGTCGGTCTGCTGTTCGGACTTGGCCAGTTCGTCACGACGTTCGCGATCACCATGGGCTACGTCTGGTACGCCAATCACAAGCTCGACCCGATCTCGGCGTCGATCCGGCATGACCTCGAACGGCAGGAGGCGGGTTCGTGAACGGATTCTGGGAAGCGGTGCACGGCGTCGGAGCGGCCGTCGTCGCGGCGGGCGAGACGGTCGACAACAATCCGGTGCTGAACATCTCGATCTTCGGTGCGTTCGTCGCCGTGACGCTGTTCATCGTCATCCGCGCCAGCCGCAACAACAAGACCGCCGCGGACTACTACGCCGCGGGCCGTTCGTTCACCGGTCCGCAGAACGGCTTCGCGATCGCGGGTGACTATCTGTCGGCGGCATCCTTCCTCGGCATCTGCGGCGCGATCGCGATCAACGGCTACGACGGCTTCCTGTACTCCATCGGATTCCTCGTGGCCTGGCTCGTCGCCCTGCTGCTCGTCGCCGAGCTGATGCGCAACACCGGCAAGTTCACGATGGCCGACGTCCTGTCGTTCCGGCTGAAGCAGACGCCGGTGCGCATGGCGGCCGCCATCACGACGCTCGCCGTGTGCTTCTTCTATCTGCTCGCGCAGATGGCAGGTGCCGGCGGGCTCGTCTCGCTGCTGCTGGGCATCACCGAGCAGGTCGGGCAGTCGATCGTGGTCGCCGTCGTCGGTGTGCTGATGATCGTCTACGTGCTGATCGGCGGCATGAAGGGCACCACCTGGGTGCAGATCGTCAAGGCGTTCCTCCTCATCGGCGGCGCGCTCGTGATGACGATCTGGGTGCTCGCGATCAACGGGTTCAACCTCAACACCCTGCTCGAGAGCGCGGTCGCCGCGTCGCCGAAGGGCGAGGCGATCCTCGGACCCGGCCTGCAGTACGGCGCCAACCCGTGGGACTTCATCTCGCTCGCCGTGGCGCTCGTCCTCGGAACCGCGGGCCTGCCGCACGTGCTCATGCGCTTCTACACGGTGCCGACGGCGAAGGAGGCCCGGCGCTCGGTCGTGTGGGCGATCTGGCTGATCGGTCTGTTCTATCTCCTCACTCTCGTCCTGGGCTACGGCGCGGGTGCGCTCGTGGGCCCCGAGCGCATCGCATCGGCGCCCGGCGGCGTCAACTCCGCGGCCCCGCTGCTGGCCCTCGAGCTGGGCGGCCCCCTGCTGCTCGGCTTCATCTCGGCGGTGGCGTTCGCGACGATCCTCGCGGTCGTGGCCGGTCTCACCATCACCGCGGCGGCCTCGTTCGCGCACGACATCTATGCGAACGTCGTCAAGAAGGGCGATGTGCCGCCGGACGGCGAGGTCAAGGTCGCCCGTCGCACGGTGATCGTGATCGGCATCCTCGCGATCGTCGGCGGTATCGGCGTGCAGGGACAGAACGTCGCCTTCCTCGTCGCCCTGGCGTTCGCGGTCGCTGCGTCGGCGAACCTGCCGACGATCATCTACTCGCTGTTCTGGCGGAGGTTCACCACGCGCGGCGCGGTGTGGAGCATGTACGGCGGCTTGGCGGCAGCCATCATCCTCATCGTCCTGTCACCGGTGTTCTGGGGTACCGAGACGAGCGTGTTCAAGAACGTCGGCACGGCGATCTGGCCTCTGAACAACCCGGGCATCGTCTCGATCCCGCTGGGCTTCTTCCTCGGCTGGCTCGGCTCGGTCACCGAGCGCCGCCAGGAGGACCCGGTCAAGGCCGCCGAGATGGACGTGCGATCCCTCACCGGCCACGGCGCCGAGAAGGCGGTCGACCACTAGAGGGAGTGACACCGCCGATCGAACGACGGCCCCGGGCGTGCGCTGCCCGGGGCCGTCGTCGTTCCGGCGCGGCCTACACGCGGCCGGAGCCTGCACCGCTCTCGAGGTCGAGCAGGAAGCGCTTGCGTTCGGGGTGGCCGCCGTACTCGCCGATCGCTCCGTCGCTGCGGACCACGCGGTGGGCGGGCACGACGATCGAGATCGGTGTCCGCGCACAGGCCGATCCGACGGCACGGTGCGCACGCGGCGAGCCGGCGGCGATCGCGATCTCGCCGTACGTCGCGACCTCGCCGTACGGGACGTCGCAGACGGCGCGCAGCGCCTCGCCGGCGAATCCGGTCGGCGCGAGCAGCCAGTCGATCGGGGTCTGGAAGCGCTGCAACCGTCCCGCGAAGTAGGCGTCGAGCTCTGCCGCGGCATCGGCGGTCGCGCCGGGATCGTGCACCGGCAACGCTCCGAGGGCGGGAGCGAGGTCGACGAGGGCAATGTCGGCGGGGCGGTCGAGGATGTCGAGGTGCACCAGGCCGGTTCCGGTCACCACGAGGAGGGCGTCGCCGATCGGCGTGGCGTGCACCGCGAAAGCTGCGTCGATCATTGCTCCATCATCTCGGGCGGCCTCGCGCACGACGGGCGGGGTCAGCGAACCGTGGGAGGAGATCGCCGGCGGGAAGGCTGGGGAGGAAACGCCGATCCTCCGGCGTGTCGGCAATAGCGCGAAACTCGGCGGCGCCTGAGTGTCGGATGCGGTCGCGCCGCTTAGGGTGTGTGCTGTGTGGCGAGGAGATCGAGGAGCCGTCCGTCCGGACGCAGCCGACGAGGTTCGGGTCGAATCGGTGACCCCGGCGCAGCTCGACGTCGCCGAAGAGGACGTCGCCGTCGCGCACGTCGCCGACCCGGAGCGCGAGCGCATCCGCGTGCAGGCGGCTCAGCTCGGCGGCCGGTCGACGCTGCTGCACTACATCGCCTCCGACGACGTCGGCATCGACATCACCAAGGCGCATCCCGGCAGTCTGCCGCAGTTCATCACGGGCCGGTCGACGCTGCTGTCGAACCTGTTCCGCGACGAGGTCGGACTGCGCACGGCACGGCTCGCGGCCGGGCGCATCACCGCGAAAGACGTCGAGCTCCGCACGACGCGCGGCCTCGACACCGTCCATCTCGGCGTCGGGTTCGCCTCGTGGCGTGCCGGGGGACTCACCTACAACGCGCCCGTCCTCCTGCGACCGCTCGCCATCCGCCGTCATCACGGCGACTTCGATCTCAAGCTCCACGGCTCCTTCTCGGTCAACCCCGAGCTCGTCCAGATCGCCCGCACGCATTTCGGCATCGACCTCGACCGGCGCGGGCTGGCCGCGCTCGCGTACGACGGCGGCGTCTTCAAGCCGCAGCCCGTCATCGACCACCTCCGCGCCCTGACGGCGCATGTCGACACGTTCACCGTGCAGCCGCGCCTGATCGTCTCGACGTTCGCCGATGTCGCCGCCCGCGCGGAACGCGACGCCGCCGACCTCGACGTGCCCGTGCTCAATGCGCTCGCGGGCCACGAGGACGACCGCGCTCTTATCGCGACGCGGTACCCGGTGCCCGACGCCGTTCCCTCGGACGACCGCCCGCCCGCATCCGACCGCCTGCTGCTCGACGCCGACGCCGAGCAGGAAGGCGTCCTCGACCGCATCGTCGCGGGGCAGTCGCTCGTCGTCCACACGCTCCCCGGCACGGGGGGCACGCAGACGATCATCAACGCCGTCGGCGAGCTGGTCAGGCGAGGCAAGCGCGTCCTCGTGGTCAGCGCCCGCCGTTCCACTCTGGAGGGCGTCCGCCACCGCCTCGCCGGCATCGGGCTGCCCGGGCTCGCCGTCTCGCCTCGCGGCGTCCACCGCGACCTCATTCGCGCGATCGCCCGGAACGAGAAGGCGCAGCACCCCAAGATGGGTGAGATCGACGACGCGCTGGTGCGCCTGCGCACGGTGCTGCGCGACTATCGCGTCTCGCTGACGCAGCGGCATCCGATGCTCGGCGTCTCGCCGCTCGAGGTGCTGCAGAAGCTGACGACGATCGCCGCCGAGTCTCCGCAGCCCTCGGCTGCCACCCGGTTCGATTCCGCGACCCTTCAGCGCCTCTCGACACGACGCGCTGAAGCCGCCGCTTCGCTCGCGACCGCTGCGCGGCTGGGGGAGTTCCGCTTCGGTCCCGACGACTCGCCCTGGTACGGCGTCGCGTTCGAGACGACCGAGCAGGCACGCGCCGCGCACGCTCTGGCGGGTCGGCTGCACCGCACCGAGATCCCGGAGATCCTCGAGCGCGGGTATGAGCTCATCGGACAGACCCGGATGCGGCCGTTCACGACGCTCGCCGAGCTCGGCGCGTACATCCGTCTGCTGCAGGGCATCCGCGCCTCGCTCGACCGCTTCAGCCTGACCGTCTTCGAGCGTCCGCTGGGCGACCTCATCGAGGCGCACTCGACCCGCCGCGACACCCCGGAGATGAACGGCGCCACGCGTCGCCGTCTGCGCCGCCTGTCCAAGGAGTACGTGCGTCCCGGGATGCACGTCACCGACATGCACGACGCCCTCGTGCGAGTGCAGAAGCAGCGAGAGCAGTGGCAGCGCCTCGCCGAGGCGGGCGTCGTGCCCGAGATCCCCGCGGGCCTCGATGCCGTCGCGACCTCGTGGCAGCGCGTCGATGCCGATCTCGGTGAGCTCTCTCGCGTTCTCGGCCCCGGACACGACCTGCTCGCGACGCCGATCCCCGAGCTCGTGCGGATCCTCGCCGGACTCGCCGCCGACTCCGATGTGTTCGACAACCTCGTCGAGCGCGCCACTTTGCGCGGCGAGCTCGCCGCACTGGGCCTCGAGGGTCTGCTGACCGAGCTCTCCGTGCGGCATGTGCCCGAGGAACGCGTCGCGTCGGAGTTCGAGTTCGCGTGGTGGCAGTCCGCCCTCGAGGCCATGCTCCGCAGCGACCGTGCGCTGCTCGGCGCGAACACCAGCGTCGTCGACCGGCTCGAACGCGACTTCCGCCTCGTCGACGAGGCTCACGCGGCATCGGCGGGGCAGCAGCTCGCGGCCGAACTCGCGACGCGATGGAAGATCGCGATCGTCGACGAGGCCGACGAGACCGCGGCGCTGAAGTCGGCGCTGCGCGAGGGCACCGCCTCGGCCGCCGAGCTGCTCGCGGTCGCTCCCAAGCTGCTTCGGACCCTCGCGCCGGTGTGGATCGCATCGCCCTACGAGGTCGCGACGCTGCCCGCCCGTCCCGCCTACGACGTCGTGATCCTGGCGGATGCCGGCGCCCTCAGCGTCGCCGAATCCGCCGCTGCGCTCCGCCGCGGGCGGCAGGTCGTCGCGTTCGGCGATCCGGTGACGCAGCGACCGACGCCGTTCGAGATCGCCGCTGACCGCGATCCCTCCGACGAGCCCCTCGTCGACTCCGAAGAGCGCAGCGTCTTCGAGCGGCTCGCCGAGATCGTCCCGGTCGAGACCCTGACGCGCAGCTACCGCGCGGGAGGCGAAGACCTCGCGGAGCTCGTCAACGAGGCTTTCTACGGCGGCGAGATCGTCTCGTTCCCCTGGGCCGGCTCGTACCTCGGACGAGGCAGCCTCAGCGTCGACTACGTCGAAGGCGGTGTCGGCGCGCCCGACCCCGACTCCGGTGCGGTGGAGAGCCCCGACGCCGAGGTCGCCCGCGTCGTGACGCTCGTCGTCGAGCACGCCGTCAACCGCCCGAACGAGTCGCTGATGGTCGTCACCGCGTCGACGAAGCACGCCCTCCGCATCCGCGCCGCCGTCGAGGCCGCTTTCGCCGGACGATCGGATGTCGCCGAGTTCGTCGGTCGCGAGACGGCTGAGCCGTTCGCCGTCCTCGGGCTCGAGGAGTCTGTGGCCGAGAGCCGCGACCGCGTCGTGTTCTCCCTCGGGTACGGCCTCACCCGCCACGGTCGCGTCCTGAGCGACTTCGGCGTGCTCTCCGGACCGGACGGCGAGCGTCTGCTCACCGTCGGCATGACGCGCGCCCGTCGCTCCATGGTCATCGTGTCGTCGATCCGGCCGTCCGCGTTCGACGACGGCCGCCTCGAGAATGGCGCCGCAACGCTCATGTCGATCCTCGGGGGCATCGCAGCCCGCGCCCGCGAGGCCCGCCTCGAAGACCTCGCCGACCCCCTGACGCTCGCTCTCGCGCAGAACCTCCGCCGCCTCGGCGTCGCGGTCGATGTCGCATACCGCGGGCTGCTTCCGCTGGTCGCGCAGCGCGACGGCAAGGCGGTCGTGGTCGAGGGCGACCCCGAGACGATCGGACAGTCGCTCCGCGAGTCGCTGCGGTTGCGGCCGCAGATCCTGCGGCGGCTGGGATGGCACTACATCCGCGTGCACTCGTTCGATCTCTACAGCGATCCCGCCGGTGTGGCCGCACGGGTCGCGGCGATCCTGGGCGTCGAGCCCGAGGCGCCGACGGCGGATGCGAGCACCGAGCCGCTCGATGTCATCGACTGATCGGCAACGGGTGGAGCGCGTCGGTCGCCGTCGCGCCCGATTGACCGCAGCTCCGGGTACCACGGCCGAGCCGACACCGGCCGATGAGACGACGGATGCCCCGGCCGGCGCCGAGGGCGCGGCCGGGGCATCCGGTCCGAACGATGCGCGGATGCGGAACGAGGTTCCGCCGCACTACTGACTCCGTCAGGCGGAAGGCGCTGCCGGGGGAGTGTTCTGCGAACGGCGCAGCGGGGCGTCGGTAGCCGCCGCGGGTGCGGGCGACGTGGAGCTCGCGGCGTTGTTCTTCTCCAGCAGGTCGCGGATCTGGATGAGCAGCTCCTGCTCGGTCGGGAGCTTCGCCGTCTCTTCGACGACGCCGGCCTTGGCGGCCTGGCGCTCCTTCCACTTGTTCATCGGCACGACGAACACGAAGTACACGACGAGAGCGACGGCGAAGAAGCTGATGATCGCCGTGATGAGTCCCCCCAGGGGGAACGGGACCGGCTGACCGTAGATTCCGGTCAGCGTCGGACCGGCGATACCCTCCTCGTTGGGCTGGTAGAACAGCTCGACGAGCGGGTTGATGATGCTCGACACGATCGCGTTGACGACGGCGGTGAACGCGCCGCCGATGACCACGGCGACGGCCAGGTCGATGACGTTGCCGCGCATGATGAAATCGCGGAAGCCCTTGATCATGGCTCTCCTCTCTGTCCGGACGCGCCGGGGTGTCAGGAACCCGCCGCGGCGGGGGAGGACTTCGCCTCGGACTTCGATGATGCCGAAGACGACGAGTCACCGCCACCGGTTGACGTGCTCGACGCTGCGCCCGATCCTGACCCGCTCGCGCGCGAGTCGGTGCGGTAGAAGCCGCCGCCGTTGAAGGTCACGCCGATCGACCCGTACTGCTTGCGGAGCTCGCCCGAGCACTCGGGGCAGACCGTGAGAGCAGGCTCGGCGAAGGACTGGACCGCGTCGAAGCGGTGCCCGCACGACTTGCAGGCATAGGCGTAGGTGGGCATGGTTCCTCGGTGTTCAGTGCGCCTCGGGAGCGAGGACGACGGTTCTGGTGGGAGTGACGACGCCGGTGACCGGCTGATCGTGCAGGTCGCGCGGCACCTCGTCGACGAGTTCGGAGTCGAAGAGCACGGCGTACACCGGCGGGCGGTTCTCCATCGAACCGAGGGTCTTGTCGAAGTACCCGCGGCCCCAGCCGAGGCGCATGCCTGCGGCGTCGACCGCAGCGGCGGGGATGACGAGCAGATCGACGTCGCTGACGGCGATGGGGCTGAGCACTTCGCCGATCGGCTCGGGCACTCCGAAGAGGCCGTCAGCGACGGCGGCCCCCGGTTCGGCGACGACCCAGTCGAGCAGGCCGTCGTTGCGGCTGATCGGCAGGAGCACCCGGACTCCCGCCGCGACGGCTTCGTCGATGAAGGCGCGGGTGCCCGGCTCGGTCGGCGCCGAGAGGTAGCACGAGATCGAGCGGGCGCCCGTTCTGGCCACCAGCTCGCGAAGCTGCTCGCGGATGCCGTCGGCGGCCGACTCGCGCGCGGCATCCGACATCCCGTACCGGCGTTCGCGGAGGTCCGCCCGCAGCGCGCGCTTTGCGTTGTCGATCGCGTCGGACATGCCCCCGATTGTAAAGGCTGTGCGCGTTAGGGCTCGTCTGCGGCACCTGATCGATATGGTGGTCCCATGTCTCAGCAGCGCATCAAGGCGGTCATCCCCGCCGCAGGCCTCGGCACCCGTTTCCTTCCCGCCACGAAGGCCATGCCGAAGGAGATGCTGCCCGTCGTCGACAAGCCGGCGATCCAGTACGTCGTCGAAGAGGCGACCCAGGCAGGCATCGATGACGTCCTGATCATCATCGGGCGCAACAAGAACAACCTGTCGAACCACTTCGACTCCGTTCCCGAGCTCGAGCACAACCTCACGCGCAAGGGCGATGACGTCAAGCTCCGCAAGGTGCAGGAGTCGTCCGACCTCGCCGACATCCACTTCGTCCGTCAGGGCGAGCCGAAGGGTCTGGGGCACGCGGTGCTGCGTTCCCGCGCCCACGTCGGGGACGCGACGTTCGCCGTCATGCTCGGCGACGACCTGATCGACGAGCGCGACCCGCTGCTGCCGAAGATGCTCGCGGAGCAGGAGCGCTCGGGTCTGACGGTCGTCGCCCTCATGGAGGTCGACCCCGACCAGATCCACCTCTACGGCGCCGCGGCGGTCGAGCCGACCGACGACCCGGATGTCGTCAAGGTCACGGGGCTCGTGGAGAAGCCGAAGAAGGAGGACGCACCCTCCAACTACGCGATCATCGGTCGTTACGTCCTCAAGCCCAACGTGTACGAGATCCTCGAGCGGACCGAGCCGGGCAAGGGCGGCGAGATCCAGCTGACGGATGCGCTGCAAGAGCTCGCGACGACCGAGGGCGTGCTCGGCGTCGTCTTCCGCGGACGCCGCTACGACACGGGCGACCGGCTCGACTACATCAAGGCGATCGTTCAGCTCGCCTCCGATCGCGATGACCTCGGTCCTGAGCTGCGGCCGTGGCTGAAGGACTTCGTCGGGACCCTCTGACACGAGAACGGGAACGCGCGTGGAGGCCACCGCACCCCGCCACCACGGACCGGTGGCCATACGGCTGATCAGGCCGCGCGACGCCCGCACCCTGCAGTCCGAGCTGCTGGCGAACCGTTCGTGGCTGCAGCGATGGGAGGCGACGAGCCCCGATGGCCCCGTGTCGTTCGACATGCGGCTCGGCATCCGGCGTCTGCTGCAGCAGTACCGTGACGGCAGCGGAGTGCCGTTCGTCATGGAGCATGAGGGCCAGATCGCCGGTCAGCTGAACGTCTGGGGCATCGCGCGCGGTTCGCTGTCGTCGGCGACGATCGGTTACTGGGTGAGCGAGCGGTTCGCCGGCAAGAGCATCACGCCGACCGCCGTCGCCCTCGCGACGGATCTCTGCTTCGAGGAGCTGCGGCTGCACCGCATGGAGATCTGCATCCGTCCCGAGAACCGGGCGAGTCTGCGCGTCGTCGAGAAGCTCGGATTCCGCTACGAGGGACTGCGCCGCCGCTACATCCACATCGACGGCGACTGGCGCGACCATTTCGCCTTCGCGCTCGTCGCAGAGGAGGTGCCTCGTGGTGTCCTCGGGCGTTGGCTCGAGGGCGCTGTGCCTCCCGACGCGGCCACCGTCCCGCTCGCGGACCGCCGCGCGGCGGGTCTCGAACCTTAAAGTTGAACAAGAACTTCAGACACGGGTGTGTCTGAAGTGTCACCACGGAGGATGCCACGTACGGTTGTCCCCATGGGTGGGCAGGTTCTCGGCGGCGGCGTGATCGTCCTCGTCGCGGTCGCGTTGTGGATGGTCTATCTGCTTCCGTCCTGGCACAGTCGTTACCGCTACGACGCCGCCGAACGCAACGCCGTCCGCCTGAACCAGGCGCTGCGCGTGCTCGCAGAGACCGCTGAGGCGCCCGAAGAGGTGCGGGTCGAGCTTTCGACGCGCACCGCGCTGGCGCAGCAGAAGCTCGCCCGCCAGGTGCAGCACGAGAAGGAGCAGCTGCGACTCGAAAGCGAGCGCCGCCAGCTCATCGAAGCGCGCCGTGAGGTGCGCGCCGCGCGCACCGCGCGCATGACGTCGCCCGAGCACCGGGCTCGTGTCCGCCGTCGGCTCCGCCTCGCGACGACGATCGTCGCTCTGCTGGCCGCTGGCGCGACCGGCGCCGGCGGATGGATGTTGACCTCGTCCGGATCGGCCGCGCTGCTGGTCTCGGGCCTCGCGACTCTGCTCGTGGCCACGGTCGTGCTCAACCGCATGGCTGCGGTAGCTCGACGCGCCGCCCGCTCCGCCGTCGTCGCCCCGACTGTCACCGCTCGTGTCGAGCCGGAGTCGGCCGTCGTGCCCGAGTTCGAGTTCGCCGACGCGCGTGCCACCTGGACGCCGCGCGAGCTGCCCCGCCCGCTCACTGCTTCCGCCGGTTCGCGCGCCGCGGCCGTGCTCGACGAGGTCGACGCGCGTGAAGCGCTGCGCCAGGCCGCGGTCGGTGAGGCGATCCAGCGCGAGGCCGCGCGCCGCGCGCCGGCATCCCTCGACGCCAGCCGGGCCGCCAAGGCACCCACCCCCGCATTCGTGCCGACCGGTCAGGTCGACGACGCGCAGATCGAGGATCACGTCCGGCGTCTGCTCGCGCAGCGCGCGGCCGGCTGACGCCCGACTCAGCGCTGGAACAGCACGCGCCCGTTCCCCACGACGATCTCGCGCTCGGGTGTGCGCACGAGCGCGTCCATCGGGTTCTCCGCGTCGACGAGGATGATGTCGGCGCGCGAGCCCGCTTCGATCCGGCCGACCGGCAGTCCCGCGAAGGGGGCCGAGCCGCCCGTCGCGATGTCGACCACACGGCGCAGGTCGTCGTCGCGGACGAGGCTCGAGGCGCGGGCGTACTGCCAGGCGATGCCGAGCAGGTCGCCGGTGCCGTAGGGGCTCCACAGGTCGCGGATGCCGTCGGTGCCGAAGCCGAAGCGCACGCCCGCGGCGTCCAGTTCGTGAAGCGGCAGCTGGGGGAGGCGCAGGGGCGCGACCGTCGTCATCGTGATGTCGAGCGCGGCCATCGCCTGGAGCAGGTCGCGCCGGTGCGTCGCGCCGACCTGCGCGAGCGCGAATCCGTGCGCGATGTTGACGCGTCCGGCGAGACCGAAACGCTCGGTGCGCTCGATGATCAGCTCGATCTGGAACGCGCCGAGCTCGGCGGGGTCGTGGAGGTGCAGGTCGATCCCGACGCCGCGGTCGGCGGCGACGCGGAAGAGCGCGTCGAGCTGGCCGACCGGGTCGCGATCGATCGTCGCGGGGTCGAGGCCTCCGATGAAGTCCGCGCCGGCGGCGGCCGCCTCGTCGAGCAGGTCGATGACGCCGGGGCGGCGCAGCACGCCGTCCTGGGGAAAGGCCACGATCTGAACCTGAAGCGCTCCGTCGTACGCGGCGACCGCTTCGCGCACGGCCTCGATGCCGCGCTGGGCGACGCCGAGGTCGACATCGACGTGCGTGCGGATGGCGGTCGTGCCGTGACGGACGAACTGCTCGAGAACGTGTGCCGTGGTCGACACGCTCGGGATGCCCAGCTCGTCGCGACGGGCGCGCTCGTGGCGGATGCGGCCGTCGGTGCCGCCCTCGCCGCCGTACGACTGCCAGGGGAGTCCCCACCACGACTTGTCGACATGAGCATGAGCGTTGACGAGGCCGGGCAGCGCGAGCGTGCGCCGGCCGTCGATCTCGAGGCCGGTGTCGCCCGCGTCTGCGGGCGGCGCCTGCGGCGTTGCCGGCTCGACCGAGGTGATCAGGCCGTCGGCGATGCGGATGTCGACGGCGGAGGCGTCGGCGACACGGACGTTGCGAATCAAGGATGCCGCGGGGTGGAGCATCCCTCCATTGTGCGCGCACGGACCAGCCCCGACTGCGTGATAGTGTGGGAGAGTTCCGGGCCTGTGGCGCAGTTGGTAGCGCGCTTCGTTCGCAATGAAGAGGTCAGGGGTTCGAATCCCCTCAGGTCCACCGAAACGAGAAACCGGCATCCATCAGGATGCCGGTTTTCGCATATGCGGAAAGTCAGCCGGCGACGAGCTGCTCCCGGGCGACGTCGACGAGGATCTGGTGCATCGCGCGCTCCCCGGGCGGGCGGACGCGGTCGCTGCGATGCGCGACGACGACGCGCCGCGAGGGTGCGTCCTGGCCGAGGCCGACGATACGGACGTCCGGCCGTGCGGACTGCACCGCCGTGCGCGGAGCGAGGGCGACGCCGAGGCCGACGCTCACCATTGCGAGGGCTTCCTGGTAGTCGTTGGCCTCGAACGCGATGGTCGGGCTGAATCCGGCGGCCCGGCAGCTGCGCTCCAGGACCTCGGCCACCGGGTGGTCGCGCTTTCGGACGATCCACTCCTCGTGTCGGAGCATCGACATCGTCGCGTGGCGGGTGCGCCCGAGGCGGTGGTCCTGCGAGACCACCAGCACTGTCGGGTCTTCGAACAGGGGAGTGATCGAGAGGTCGGGCTCGTCGATGCGGTTCCACTCGTAGTCCCACAGCAGCGACAGGCCGATCGTGTTCTCCTGCAGAGCGGCGACGAGTTCGTCGAACCGGGCGCTGTGCACGTCGAGGCGCACATCGGGGTAGTCGCGCCGGAAGCGGCTGATCGCGACCGGCATGAGCGTAGTGCCGATCGTCGGGAACGTGCCGACTGCGATGCGGCCGCGCCGCAGACCTGCGAGCTCGCCCAGCTCGGACTCCGCTGCCCGCAGCCGGCGCAGGATGTACCGGGCGTGCCCGGCGAGCAGCGCGCCCGCCTCGGTGGCCGTGACGCCGCGCGGCTGGCGCCGCACCAGCGGCTGGCCGACCTCTTGCTCGAGCCGCTGCAGCTGTTGCGAGAGCGCCGAGGGTGAGTACCCGAGCGTCTTCGCCGCTGCGGTCAGCGACCCGTGATCGAGGATCGTCACCAGGACAGCCAGTCGTCGCACATCGAGCATGGGGGCCTCGCTTTCCGCCTCCACCGTACAGGCGAGAGCTCGCACGCTGAAAGCGGATGAAGCGATGCTTCACGATCACGGCTGACCCGGGCGACACTTTCGGCCGGACCGCTCGCGTGAATGCCGGGATTCTCCGCGCCAGCAGTATGAAGGATCACTTCACGGGCGTGAAGTGATCGGTCATTTTGCTGCACGAAGCTGCAGACGAGCATGGATGCCGACACCTCAGGAGGCGGCCATGTTGGAGATTCCGGCGACACTCATGCGGGGCGGGACCAGCAAGTGCTGGGTGTTCCGCCGCGACGAGCTGGAGCGTGTCGGCGCACCCGTCGACGACATCCTGCTGCGCCTGTACGGCAGCCCCGACGAACGGCAGATCGACGGCCTCGGCGGTGGCACCTCGACCACCAGCAAGGCCGTGATCCTGGCACCGAGCCGGCGAGACGACGCTGACATCGACTACACCTTCGCCCAGATCGGTCTCGCCGACGGCCGGGTCGACTGGTCGAGCAACTGCGGCAACTGCTCTGCCGCCGTCGCGCCCTACGCCCTCCACGCCGGGTGGCTCGCGCCGCGCGGTGATCGGACCGCGGTGCGCATCTTCAACACGAACACGGGTCAGCTGATCGTCGCCGAGGTGCCGACGCCCGGAGGCATGTTCGACGAGTCCGGCGACACGCACATCGTCGGCGTCCCGTTCGCGGGCCTCGAGGTCGTGCTCTGGTTCGTCGACCCGGCCGGCCGGACCTCGGGACGGCTGCTTCCTTCCGGCGTCGCGCTGGAAGAGATCGACGGTGTTCCGGTGACCCTGATCGACGGCGGCGCGCCCGTCGTCATCGCCGAGGCGACGGCGCTGGGCCTGACCGGCCTCGAGACGCCCGCCGAGATCGATGCGCGACCCGAGCTGCTCGCCCGCATCGACGGTATCCGTCGAGAAGGCGCCGTCCGCATGGGGCTCGCGGCGACCGCCGTCGCCGCGCTGAAAGCGGTGCCCAAGGTCGCCCTGGTGTCGCCCCGCAGCGCGGACGATCACGACTTCGGGGTCACGATGATGTCGATGGGCAAGGCGCACCCGGCCATTGCGATCACCGGCAGCGTCGCGCTGACGCTGGCGGCGGCGACTCCCGGCACCGTCGTGTCGAGGATGGCCGCGCGAGGCGCCGCCGACGTCACCTCGCTTCGCACGCCGTCGGGTGTCGTCAGCACCCGCATCGGCCGACACGGCGCCCTGCCCGCGGTCGGCATCACCCGCTCGGCACGGCGGCTGGCGGATGCCTCCGTCACCCTGCCGCTGGAGCAGCTGCCCGATCACGCATCGGGACTGGTCGAGGAAGCCCTCCTCGTCCGATGATCAGATAGGCGGTCGGCCTCGCCGAGGCGCAGCCGGCCGCCGCCAACCCCCGTTGGGAGACAACGATGTCACCAGAACTCATCTCGATACTCGCGTTGTTCGCGATGGTCATCATCGCCACCGTGCGGCCGATCAACATCGGCATCCTCGGATTCATCGGCACCTTCCTCGTCGGAACGCTCGTGCTCGGCCTCGACGAGAAGCAGATGCTCGCGGGCTTCCCCGCCGACCTCTTCCTCACGATCGTCGGCGTCACCTATCTGTTCGCCGTCGCGAAGCTCAACGGCACCGTCGACCTCATCGTCGACCGCGGCGTCCGCCTCGTGCGGGGCCGGACGGCGCTGGTGCCGTGGGTGCTGTTCGGGGTCGCCGCGATCCTCACGGCCATGGGCACGTTCCCGCCGGCCGCCGTCGCCCTCGTCGCCCCCGTCGCGCTCAGCTTCGCCGCCAAGCACGGCCTCGACCCGCTGCCGGTGGGAATGACCGTCGTGTACGGGGCGCTGGCGGGTTCGCTCTCGCCGATCTCGGTGCTCGGCCTGCTCGTCAGCGGCATGGTGGGCGACACCCCGGGCTTCTCGCCCATGGTGCTGTTCGTGACGGCGTTCGTCTACTCGACGCTGATCGCGATCCTGACGCAGCTGTTCTTCTCGTGGAAGAACCGGCTTCGCGGGGGAGCGTACCCGGGCGCTGCGGACAGCAGCACCGGTGATGGCGGCGCGGTGCCCGGACCCCGCGTGCCCGCAACGGGGAACATCTCCGTCGGCGGCGCCGAGCAGGGCTCGGTCCTCACTCTCACGCAGACCCTCCAGACCCCTCGCGTGCGGACGACGCCGGCTCAGGTTCTGACGCTGCTCGCCCTGCTGGGGCTGGCCGTCGGGGCCATGGCGTTCCACCTCGACATCGGCATCCTCGCGCTCGTCGCCGGCACCCTGATCACCTTCATCGAGAAGAAGCACCTCACCGCGGCGGTCGAGGGCATCAGCTGGTCGACCATCCTCCTCGTCGCCGGCATGATCACCTACATCAGCATCGTCGAAGAAGCCGGCGCGATCGAGTGGGTCGCGAACGGGATCGGCAGCCTCGGTTCGCCCCTCATCGGTGTGCTCGTGCTCTGCGTCATGGCCGGTGTCGTCTCGGCGTTCGCCTCGTCGACGGCGGTCATCGCGATCTCGATCCCGATGCTCCTGCCGCTCATCCAGGACAGCCCCGTCGCCGGCGGGATGGCGATCTCTGCGGTCGCGATCGCCGCGAAGGTCGTCGACGTCTCGCCGTTCTCGACCAATGGCGCGCTCGTCCTCGCGAACGCCCAGAACGTCGACCCGCCCGCGTTCTACCAGCGGATTCTGCGGTACTCCGGGGTCATCGTGCTGATCGGGCCGTTCCTCGCCTGGGCTGCGCTCGTCGTGCCGTTCTCGCTCTGACGGATCCGGGCGCGTACGGTGGCAGCCGTGCGCGTCGCGAGCCGGTCGGCGAGGGGGCGTAGAATGCATGCAACTGAATCGATCCCCCGGGAGGTTTCGTCCATGACCACCTACAACGTCGGCGTCATCGTCGGCAGCATCTCGTCGACCTCGATCAACCGTCGTCTGGCGAAGGCGCTCACCAAGCTGGCCCCGCAGGCCGGGCTCGAGCTCACCGAGATCCCGATCGCACCGCTGCCCTTCTACTCGGCTGACAACGACGCGTCGATTCCCGCCGAGGCTGCCGAGTTCAAGGCTGCGGTCGAGAAGGCCGACGGCGTCATCATCGTCACCCCCGAGTACAACCGCTCGGTGCCCGGCGTCCTGAAGAACGCTCTCGACACCGCGAGCCGTCCGTGGGGCGACAACAGCTTCGCCGGCAAGCCGTCCGCTGTCATCGGCATCTCCATCGGCGCGGTGGGTACCGCCGTCGCGCAGCAGCACCTGCGCTCGATCCTCTCGTTCCTCGCGTCGCCCGAGCTCTCGCAGCCCGAGGGCTACCTGCAGCTCACCGAGGGGCTGATCGACGACGACGGCACCGTCACCAACGAGTCGACGTCAGAGTTCCTGCTCTCGTGGCTGAAGGCCGTGCACGCGCACGTCGCGAAGAACCTCGCTGCCGCCAGCTGATCAGCAGACCCCTCTCGACAGGGCGCCCGACCACACGGTCGGGCGCCCTGTCGTCGTGATGCACCCCGGCGCATGGTGTCGTCGCCGGTAGGGTGACAGGCGTGACGCGCCCTCCCGAGACCGACGAAGCCCAAGCGGTGCGCGCTCTCGGCGCGACCGTCCGTGACTCGCGTAAGCGCCTCGGGCTGAGCGTGCACGCCCTCGCGGAGAAGGCGGGAGTGAGCTTCGGGCTCGTCAGCCAGCTCGAGCGCGGAATGGGCAATCCGTCGCTCCAGTCGATCCATCGACTCGCGGGTGCCCTCGGTGTGCCGGTCGGCCAGTTGCTCGACGAGCCGGCGGGGGAGCTCGCCGTCGTGGCCGCCGGCCAGGGGCACCGGATGCCGCCGATCGCCGATATCCCCGCCGATCAGCAGTCGGTCCGCGAGCTGCTGACGCCGCGGGGCGAATCGATGCTCCAGCTGATCCGGTCGACCCTACCGGTCGGATTCAGCAATGAAAGCCGTCCGTTCCGCCACATCGGCACCGAGACCGTCACGGTCGAGCGCGGGGTGCTCATCGTCGCGCAGGGCGAGCGTCGCGTGCGGCTCGAAACCGGCGACACGGTGACCTACGGCTGCTCCGAGGCGCACTGGTGGGCCAACGGCCACGACGACGTCACGGTCGTGCTCGGCGCCGTCACGCCTTTCGAGCGCTGAGATCCAGGCGCAGATCGCTCGCGCGCAGCTCCACGAGCCGGTGGAGTTCCGCGAGCGGGTCGTCGTGGTCGTCGACCCGGAGGTCGACCCACGCGTCGCCGGCGACACCCGACGACGTCACCATGACCGCGGCGCTCTGGCGTCCCCGGCGATCGCCGCCCTGCGCTTCACCCGCCGCGAGGACGGCGACGAGGCGCGCAGCGAAAGCGGCTGCATCGGGGGCGGGCGTGATCGTCGGGTCTTCGTCGCCAGCCAGCCATGCGTCTCGCATGGCGCCGAGCACGTCTTCGCCCGTCAGCAGGTTGCCGGCGACGATCAGGTCAGTCTCGACGAGGTGGCCGCTCCACGGCGACGTGTCCGCACCCGTGTGCGCTGCCCCCGCGCCCGCCGCCGGCAGAACGGCGGCCTGGCGCAGTGCCGGCTCGTCGTCCCAGCGGGGGATGAGTGCGACGGCATCCGCTGCGGATCCCGACGCGACCGCGTCGAGAAGTCGGCCCCGCAGCGCCCGATTGGTCCATGCCTGGCTCGCCGCCGCGCCGACACCCCGCCGCACATCGATGACGGCGTTGCCCACGGCGAGCGACTTGCTCGCCGTGGCAGCGCCGATCAGGTCCGTACGACCATCGCGTGCCAGGACGGTGAAGGTCATGCGATTCCTCTCGCGGGGCGATTGTGAAGATTCTGTTTCGAGTTGGGCGTGCGCTTGTCGCCCTCCCTCATGGTGGCACATACTGATCGAATCATCATCAAAATGATGCACCAGCGATGATGCCCCGACCGATGACCCGATAGGCAGACCATGAACAAGCGCACCGCATTCGGCGCCGTGACCCTCGTCGCGGCGCTCACCCTGGCCGGTTGCTCCGCGGGCGAAGGCGTCGATATCGACGGCGCCGCCGGCGTCGAGGGCGACGTCCTCGTCGCGGCCATCGGCGGTGAACCCGACCAGCTCGACCCCCATCGCACGAGCTCGTACTTCGCGTTCGAGGTGCTCGAGAACGTCTTCGACACACTCGTCGCCCCCGACGAGAATCTCGAGATGCAGCCCGCCCTCGCCGAGAGCTGGGAAGTCAGCGATGACCAGCTGACATGGACCTTCGATCTGCGCGACGGCGTCACCTTCCACGA
Source organism: Microbacterium sp. TS-1 (assembly GCF_000509385.1). Classification (NCBI taxonomy): domain Bacteria; kingdom Bacillati; phylum Actinomycetota; class Actinomycetes; order Micrococcales; family Microbacteriaceae; genus Microbacterium; species Microbacterium sp. TS-1. Next base: position 30,664 of record NZ_BASQ01000002.1, on the reverse strand, counting down.
CGGCTCCGACTTCACGAGTGCGGATGTCGTCTACTCCTACGACCGCATCATCGACGAAGAACTCGCCAACGCGTGGAAGTTCAGCGCGGTCACCGACGTCACCGCTCCCGACGACGACACCGTCGTCATCACCGTCTCGCAGCCCACGCCGAACCTGCTGAGCAACCTCGGCGGCTTCAAGGGCATGGCGATCGTGAAGAAGGAGAACGTCGAGTCGGGCGACATCACCACCGCGCCGATCGGCACCGGGCCTTTCTCGGTCGCGAGCTACACGGCCGGCGACCGCATCGAACTCGCCGCCAACGAGGACTACTGGGGTGGTGCACCCGAGCTCGGCGGTGTCGAGTTCCGCTTCATCTCGGAGCCGGCCACGGCTCTCGCCGCACTTCGCGCCGGAGACATCCAATGGACCGATGTCGTGCCGACGCAGCAGGTCTCCGACCTGCAGGGCGACGACGCCGTGCAGCTCGGCCTCACCCCCTCGAGCGACTACTGGTACCTGGCCCTGAATGAAGCGCGGGGACCGTGGAGCGACGTGCGGGTGCGGCAGGCGATCGCGTATGCGATCGATCGGGACGCGATCGTCCAGGCGGTCAGCTACGGAACCGCCGCGCAGAACCAGCTCGCGATCCCCGAGCAGAGCGTCTGGTACACCTCCTACGACCGGTACTCGACCGACCTCGACACCGCTCGCGGGCTGCTCGACGAGGCCGGCTTCACCGGCGGAACGCTCGACCTGCTCGCGACGTCGGACTATCCCGAGACCGTCACGGCCGCGCAGATCATCGCCGCGAACCTCGAGCCGCTCGGCATCGACGTGCAGATCCGCCAGCCCGACTTCTCTACCTGGCTCGACGAGCAGAACTCCGGAAACTTCGACATGCTCATGATGGGCTGGCTCGGCAACATCGACCCCGACGACTTCTACTATTCGCAGCACCACACCGAGGGGGCCAGCAACGCGCAGAAGTACTCCAACAGCGAGGTCGACGGACTGCTCGACGCCGCTCGCGTCGAGGTCGACCAGGACGCGCGCAAGGGCCTCTACGCCCAGGCCGCGACGATCATCGCCGACGAGGCCAGCTACATCTACCTCTACAACCCGTCGGTCATCCAGGTGTGGTCGCCGCAGGTCTCGGGCTACGAGACGCGTGCCGACCGCGCCATCCGGTTCGACGACGCATCGATCGGCGACTGAGGTGACGCCCTCGAGCAGCACGGTCCGTCCGAGAGGAGGCCTCATGAGAATCAGCCCCGCGCGTATCGCCCGGTTCCTCGGCGTGCGCCTGCTCTCGTCGGCGCTCGTGCTGCTCGGGGTCGCCGTCGTCGTCTTCGCCCTCATCCAGCTCGTGCCGGGCGACCCGGTGCGCCTGGCCCTCGGCACGCGGTACACGCCCGAGGCCTACGAGGCCCTGCGCGCGGCATCCGGCCTCGATCGCCCCCTGTGGGAACAGTTCTTCGGCTACCTCGGCAGCGCCGTCACGGGTGACCTCGGGGTGAGCTTCCGCAACGGGCAGCCGGTGACCGTAACGCTGCTCGACCGCCTGCCCGCGACGGTCTCGCTGGCTCTGGTGGGTCTCGTCATCGCCCTCGTCCTGGCCGTCCCCGCGGGAATCCACTCGGCGCTGCGCGAAGGACGCGTGAGTGATGTCATCGTGCGGCTCACCAGTCAATTCGGCGTCTCGATCCCGGACTTCTGGCTCGGGATGCTGCTCATCTCGCTGTTCTCCGTGACGCTCGGCTGGCTGCCGGCGAGCGGCTACGTCGCCTTCGGAACGGATCCCGGCGGATGGCTGCGACAGGTGTTCCTGCCGGGGCTCACCGTCGGCCTGGTCGCGGGGGCGATCATGACCCGCTACATCCGAGCGGCCGTCATCGACGTGGCGTCGGCAGGATACGTCCGCACCGCGGTGTCGAAGGGGCTTCCGCGCCGGGTCGTGACATTCCGGCATATCGTGCGCGGAGCCTTGGTGCCGGTTCTGACGATCGCCGGTATCCAGCTCGCGACGATCCTCGGCGGAGTCGTCGTGGTCGAAGTCGTCTTCGCCTGGCCGGGTCTCGGACGTCTCGTCTTCGAAGCCGTGGCTGCCCGCGACTATCCGCTCATCCAGGGAGCCGTCCTGCTGGTGGCTGTGATGTTCATCGCCGTCAACCTCATCGTGGACGTGCTCTACGTGATCGCCGACCCGAGGATCCGAGTCTCATGACCATCGATGCCTCCGCCACCCCCGAGCCCGCCACGGCACCCGCCGTCGCCGACCGCGGCCGCACGCCCGCCTGGCGTCTGTTGCTGTCCAACCCGACGACGGTGGTCAGTGGTGCCGGCCTGTTCGCCATTGTGCTGCTCTCGGTGCTGTCGGGCTGGATCGCCCCCTTCGGCATCAACGACATCGACGTCTCGCGCGCGTTGCAGCCCCCCGGCCCCGACCACTGGTTCGGCACCGATGAACTCGGTCGCGACGTCCTCTCGCGCGTGCTCGTGGCGGGGTCGACCTCGCTCACGATCGCGGTGGTCGCCGTGCTGTTCGCCCTCGTCCTCGGCCTCGCGATAGGCGCCGTCGCGGGTTACCGCGGCGGCTGGGTGGATGCCGCCCTCATGCGGGTCGTCGACGTGATGTTCGCGTTCCCGGTGCTGCTGCTCGCGCTCGCGATCGTCGCGATCTTCCAGCCGGGCCAGGTGACGACGACGATCGCGATCGGCATCGTCTACACCCCGATCTTCGCGCGGGTGGCCCGAGCCAGCGCGCTGTCGGTGCGCACCTCTGCGTTCGTCCAGGTGTCGCAGACGATGGGGACGCCCGGGTGGTGGATCCTCACCCGCCATGTGCTTCCGAACATCGCCGGTCCCGTCGTCGTTCAGACGTCGCTGTCGCTCGCCTTCGCGATCCTCTCCGAGGCGGCGCTGTCGTTCCTCGGGCTCGGGGTGCAGCCTCCGGCGCCATCGTGGGGAGGGATGCTGTTCACCGCGCAGGGCTTCCTCGGCCAGGCCTGGTGGATGAGCGTCTTCCCGGGGGCCGCGATCTTCGTCACGGCGCTCGCCTTCAACCTCGTGGGCGACGGCCTGCGCGACATCCTCGATCCGCGTCAGCGGACCCTGATCGAAGCGAGGAGGGCGCGATGACCGCCGCTGCTCACCCGGTGCTCTCGGTGCGCGATCTGCGCGTGGCCATCGGAACGAAGGAGATCGTTCACGGCCTCGGCTTCGACGTCATCGCCGGCCAGACGCTCGGCATCGTGGGCGAGTCGGGGTCGGGCAAGACGATGTCGGTGCTGGCGGCGACCGGACTCATCGACGCCCCGGGGGCCCGCGTCAGCGGATCGAGCATGCTGCGCCGCCGGAACGATGACGGCAGCATCGATGCCGCGGGCGTGGAGCTGGTGGGCGCATCCGAGCGCACGCTGCGCAGCGTGCACGGCGACCGCGTCGGTTTCGTCTTCCAGGACCCGTCGACGTCGCTCAACCCGTTCCTGACCGTGGGTCGGCAGATCACCGAGTCGCTCGAGACCCATCGGCGTCTGTCCCGCCGCGCGGCGCGCACGCGTGCGATCGACCTGCTCGACGCCGTCGGCCTGCCCCGACCCGACGAGCGTGTCGACGCCTACCCGCACCAGTTCTCCGGGGGGCAGCGTCAGCGCGCGATGATCGCGATCGCGCTCGCCTGCGATCCGGCGCTCCTGATAGCCGACGAGCCGACGACCGCCCTCGACGTCACCACCCAGGCCCAGATCATCGACCTCGTGCGCGAGCTCCAGAACGAGCGCGGTACCGCCGTGGTGTGGATCAGCCACGACCTCGGCGTCATCGGGCAAGTGGCCGACGACGTCCTGGTGCTGCGCGAGGGACGGACCCGCGAGCACCGACCCGTCGAAGACGTCTACGCCGCCCCTGAAGACGACTACACGCGCGAGCTGCTCCACGCGCGGCCGCGGATCGTGGCCGATGCCGGTCCGCCCGAGCCCGCGGCATCCGAGTCCCTTCTCGAGGTGACGGATCTCGATGTGTCGTTCACGATTCCGACTCCCACCGGACGCCGTACCATCCACGCCGTCGACGGGGTGTCGTTCTCGGTGCGACGCGGCTGCACGACGGCTCTCGTGGGCGAGTCGGGGTCGGGCAAATCGACGATCGCGAATGCGCTGACGGGTCTCGTGCGACCCGACTCGGGCACCGCGACGCTCGCCGGACGCGACGTTCTGCGCTCCGGGCGGCGCGACCGCCGGCGGATCTCCATGGTCTTCCAAGACCCGTTCGCCTCGCTCGACCCTCGGCGGAGCGTCGGCGACGCCATCATCGAGCCGCTGGCCGTGCACCGGCTCGGCGGGCCGACCGCCGCCGCGCGAGAGCGGCGCACCGCAGAACTGCTCGACATGGTCGGTCTTCCCGCGGCGTTCGCTACCCGGTTCCCGCACGAGCTGTCGGGCGGGCAGCGTCAGCGCATCTCGATCGCTCGCGCCCTCGCCCTCGAACCGGAGCTGATGATCCTCGACGAGGCGACGGCGTCGCTCGACGTGTCTGTGCAGGCGCACGTGCTCGACCTTTTGCGCGACCTGCAGAGCGAGCTGGGACTGACGTACCTCTTCATCGCCCACGACCTCGCGATCGTGCAGCAGATGAGTCACGACGTGGTCGTGCTGCGGGACGGCAAGGTCGTCGAGTCGGCCCCTGCCCGGCGCATCTTCGCCGAGCCATCGGACGAGTACACCCGGCGACTCCTGGCCGCTGTGCCGCCCGAGGAGCCACGGGCCCGCCTGACGCTCTCGTGACGCGAGGCCGGAAGGGGTTCTCCGGCGATGGTCGGGTTCGTTCAGGTGCGAGGCGTAGCATGGTCGGCGGGGTTCGGACCGCGGCATCCGATGTGCCGCCGCCCGGCCCGTGATCGACGGCAGATCCTCATCTGCCCGTCATCGACCTGCGAGAAAAAGGAAGCGAGGTGAGGTGCTCAATGAGCGGTGATAGTTGCCATCGCGAGATCATCAGCGCCGAGCCCGCTGCCGGCCCGCTCGTCGACCGAATCGACTTCTGAGCGGACGAGCCGCGGTGCGACGCGCCAGCAGGCTTCGCGATGTTCTCCGTGCCGTCGTCTTCGTGACGATGCCACGGATGTGCGCGCGTCCACATGAGGAGGGCTCCCATGACTCCGGAGCAGATCAACGAACTGACCATCGTCGTCGACGGCATCGCCGCGCCCCTGTCGCGCGGTGATCTGCCGTCGGCCGCGGCCGCTCTCGCCGACGTCGAGCCCGAGCGTCTCGCCGAGGTGCTCGAGCGACTCGACGGTCGTCGCCGCGCCGTCGCCTACCGGCTGCTGCCGAAGGACCACGCGCTGCAGGTCTTCGAAGCGCTCTCGCCGAACATGCAGGGGGAGCTCATCGGAGACCTGCGCGACGCCGAGGTGGCGCACATCTTCGGCGACCTCGACCCCGACGACCGCGCCTGGCTCGTCGACGAGCTGCCGGCCTCGCTCGCATCCCGGCTGATGCGCGGGCTTCCCGCTCACGAGCGCGAGATGACCGCCGCCGTGCTCGGCTACCGTCGCGGCTCGATCGGGCGCCGCATGAGCCCGGAGTTCGTGTCGGTTCCGATCGGCAGCACGGTCGCGGGCGCGCTCGACCGGGTGCGGGCGCGTCTGCACGACGCCGAGACGGTGTACACGCTCCCCGTCGTCGACGCGGGTCGTCGCGTCGCCGGGGTCGTCAGCCTGCGCGACCTGCTCGCCGCCGACCCCGACGCCGACGTGCGCGACATCATGCAGAGCGCGCAGACCGCGAGCGTGGACGACGACGCCGAGACCGCCGCGCGTCGCTGCACCGAGCGGGGCCTGCTCGCGCTGCCCATCGTCGACAGTGAGGAGCGGCTCGTCGGCATCCTGACGGTCGACGACGCCGCCCGCATCCTGGAGCACGAGGAGAGCGAGGATGCCGCGCGCCAGGGCGGCGCCGAGCCGCTGCGCCGGCCCTACCTCTCGACGCCGATCCTGCAGATCGTGCGGTCACGCGTCGTCTGGCTGCTGGTGCTGGCTGTCGGAGCGACCCTGACCGTGCAGGTGCTGTCGGCGTTCGAGGCGACGCTCGCCCAGATCACGGTGCTCGCGCTGTTCGTCCCGCTGCTCATCGGAACCGGCGGTAACACCGGCAACCAGGCGGCGACGACGGTCACGCGTGCGCTCGCGCTGGGGGATGTGCGACCCCGCGATGTCGTGCGGGTGCTGAGCCGCGAGGTGCGGGTGGGATTCTTCCTCGGCAGCATCCTGGGGCTCGTCGGGTTCGCGGTCACGTCGCTCGTGTACGAGCCGCGCATCGGACTCGTCATCGGGGCGACCCTGATCGCGGTGTGCACGATGGCCGCGACGGTCGGGGGAGTCATGCCGCTTCTCGCACGGGCCATCCGGGTGGACCCCGCTGTCTTCTCGAACCCGTTCATCACGACCTTCGTCGACGCCAGCGGCCTGATCCTGTACTTCCTGATCGCGCGCGCCATCCTGCAGATCTGAGCCCCCGCCTGCGCCGTGGATGATGGTGCCGGGATGCAAAGGATCGGGCGCGGCGCGCCGGTGCGGATGCCGCTCCGCCGGCGTGTCGGCCACGATCCCTTGCATCCGCGTCCGCGCGGAAGCGAGCGGGCAGCGGACCTGACCGGGGTCAGACCAGGGCGTCGCGGGCGGCTCCGGCGGCGAGGCGTTCGGCGGCCAGCGACTCCGCGGCGGCGAGCGGGGTGACACCGCGCGCGTCGGCCTCGTCGAAGATGCGCCGCAGGACATCGCCGATGCCCTCGACACGCGTCGCGATCTCGCTGCGGTCGCGCTGCTTGGCGGCGAGGTCGAGGTAGATGACGCCGCCGGCGTTCACGACGAAGTCGGGGGCGTACAGGATGCCGCGGGCGGCCAGCCGGTCGGCGCCGGAACGGTGCGCCAGCGGGTTGTTCGCCGGTCCGCACACCGCCCGCGCATCGAGGGCATCGATCACCTCGTCGGTCAGCACGCCGCCGATGCCGGCGGGCACGAACACGTCGGCCGAGGCGAGGTGGGCCTCGGCGGGCTCGATCCAGGTGGCGCCCAGGCTCGTCGCGAGCTCGCGCTTGGCCGGGTTCACATCGGTCACGGTGAGCTCCGCGCCCTCGGCGGCGAGCTGCACGGCAAGCCGGCTGCCCACCTGTCCGAGCCCGGCGATCGTGACCCGGCGTCCGGCGACCTCGCGAGAACCGGTCGCGCGCTCGAGCGTCGCGAGCAGCGACGCGTGCACGCCGATGCTCGTGGGGCCTGCGGGCTCGCCCGAGCCGCCCACACGGTCGGGGAGCCCCACGACGTGCGCCGTGCGCTCGCTGACGGTCAGCATGTCGTCGGTGGTCGAGCCGACATCCTCGGCCGTGCGGTACAGGCCGCCCAGCGACTCGACGGCGTCACCGAGATCGAGGAATGCCGCCCGTCGACGCTCGGCGTCGAGCACGGTCCCCGGAGGTAGTCCGATCACAGCCTTGCCGCCACCGGCATCCAGACCCGCGGCCGCGTTCTTCAGCGTCATCGCCGCCGACAGGCGCAGGGCGTCGCCGAGGGCATCGCTCCAGTGCGGGTAGGTCCACACCCGGGCGCCGCCCAGGGCGGGGCCGAGCACCGAGGAGTGCAACGCGGCGGCGATGAACAGGCCGCTGCGCCGCCCCGTGATCACCTCCACGCGCTCGTGCGTGAAATCGGGCAGGGGCAGGGCGTGGGTCATCGCGATCCTCTTTCGGCGGAGCCTTGTGGGCTCGTGCTCTCCGTGCCGCGGCATTGCGGCACCCCGCCCATTGTGCCTCTTCTAGAGTGTCAGCGTGACCACCGATCTGCCTTCGCGAAGCCGTATCGTCCACGAGTCCCTGCGCGCGGCCGGCATCCCCGGCGACATCGTCGTGCTGCCGGATGCCGCATCCACCGCCGCCCTCGCCGCTGCAGCGCTCGGCGTCGAGGTGGGGGCGATCGCCAACAGCCTGGTCTTCTGGTCGGACGGTGAGCCGCTGCTGGTCATGACCAGCGGCGCGCACCGCGTCGACACCGCCGCCCTCGCCGAGCGCACGGGACGCAGCGCGATCACGCGCGCGAGCGTCGAACAGGTGCGTGCCGCGACGGGCCAGGCGATCGGCGGGGTCGCGCCGACGGGACACCCCGCGCCCCTCACGACGCTCATCGACGAAGACCTCGCGCAGTACGACGAGATCTGGGCGGCCGGCGGCACCCCGCACACCGTCTTCCCGCTGACCTTCGACGACCTGGTGCGTCTGACCGGCGGCACGGTCGTCGCCGTCGTCTGAGCCGTAGCCTGCGGCGCGGACTCAGCCCTTCGGGCTGTCGAAGCTCCACTCGTCGGGATCGGTCGCGGTCGCGACATCCCAGTCGTCGGTCCGCCACATGAAGGTGGCCACCGCGCACGTCGGCATTCCGCCGATGCCGCCGTTCGACAAGCGTTCGGCGAGCACCGTCATCCCCGGGTCGTGCGCGACCACGAGCACCGAGCGAGCACCGCTGCCGCTCGCCGCGTCGAGGAGCGCGCGTGCCGAAGCGCCGTAGAGCTCGTCGCGCAGGTCGGGTTCGAGCCCGAGTGCGGTGCCGAAGGCTGCGGCCGTCGTGCGAGCACGAAGCGCCGTCGACGCGAGGATGCGCTCGACGGTGACACCGGTGGCCGCCAGGCGCTCGGCCATCGCGGGGGCGTCGCGCATGCCGCGCTCGTTCAGCGGACGGTCGTGGTCATCGAGGGCGGGCGAGCCCCAGTCGCTCTTGGCATGTCGCACGAGGATGAGCGTCGTCATGGAATCATCCTCCCGCGCCGAAGACCGCATGCGCGATCGTGAAGATGACGAGTCCGGCGAGCGATCCCACGATCGTGCCGTTGAGCCGGATGTACTGCAGATCGCGGCCGACCATGAGCTCGATCTTCTCGGTCGTCTCCTGGGCATCCCAGCGCTCGACCGTCTCGGTGATCACCGAGGCGATGTCGGCGCGATGGCGGGCAACGAGCGTCGCGGCGGCGTCGATGACGCGGGCGTCGATGCGCTGCTGCAGCGCCGGATCGGTCGACAGACGTTCGCCGACCTCGGTGAGCGCGGCCGCGATGCGGCGGCGGAGCGGGCTCTCGGCGTCACCGAGTGAACGGACGAGACCGGCCTTCGCCGTGCCCCACGCCTCGGCGGCCAGGGCACGGACACGGGGACTGTCGAAGACCGCCGCCTTGGCCGCCTCGAGCCGCGCCGCCGTGTCGGTCTCGCCCTGCAGATCGCCGGCGAGACGAGCGAGGTAGCCGTCGATCGCCTTCCGCGCCGGGTGCTCGGGATCGCTGCGCACGGCTGCGACGAACGTCAGCGCCTCGCGGTAGACCGTGTCGTCGACGAGCCGTGTCGCCACCGACGGCAGCCACGACGGCAGGCGGCGGGAGACGAGCCCGGTGAACACCGAGCGATTGGCGACGAGCCAGGTCTCGATGTTGTCGATCGCGAGGTCGACCGCACCGTGGTGGGCCCCGGCGCCGACGACACGCTCGAGCCACCCGCCGATCGATGGGCCCCACGAGGGCGCCAGCAGGTGCTCGCGCGCCAGGTCTTCGAGGAGGTCCTGCACCTCGTCGTCGCTCAGTGCTGTCAGGATGCCGGATGCCGCAGCCGACGCCTCGGCCGACACGCGCTCGGCGTTCTCGGGGCGCCGCAGCCACGCGCCGAGCCGCGTCGCGATGCCCATCGACTCGAGCTTGCCGCGGATGACGCCGGCTTCGAGGAAGTTCGTCTCGACGAACTCACCCAGGGTGCGGCCGATCTCGTCCTTGCGTCTCGGGATGATCGCGGTGTGCGGAATGGGCAGGCCGAGCGGATGCCGGAACAGCGCGGTGACCGCGAACCAGTCGGCGAGAGCTCCGACCATGCCGCCCTCCGCGGCGGCGCGGACGTATCCGAACGCGGGGACGGTCTGCTGCAGGGGGAACGAGATCGCGAAGACGATCGCCATGAAGATCAGCGCACCGAGGGCGACGGCCTTCATCCGCCGCAGGCCCTGGCGTCGAGCCTGGTCGGCGGGGGAGAGCAGGGAGGTCGGCGTGCGTGCCATCCGGTCATCCTCCCACGGTGGTTCGCCGGGCGGGGCCGGTCACGGCGTATCCTGACCGCGTGATCGACGACATCCAGAAGCGAGCCCTGCGCCGCACGAGCATCCTCGAAGGACAGGTCCGCGGGCTGGCCCGGATGATCGAGAACGAGGACTACTGCATGGACATCATCGCCCAGTCACGGGCCATCCAGAAGGCCCTCGCGTCGCTCGACAAGCTCCTCATCGAGAACCACCTCCGCACCCACGTGACGCACATGTTCGAGAACGGCGGCGCGGACCGCGAGCAGGCCGTCGCCGAGCTGCTCAAGGCCTACGACCTAGAGACCCGCTGATCGGACCCCTCCCCCGACCCCGTCGAGTCGCCAGGAAGTGCGGATCCGGGGGCCCCGGCATCCGCGTTTCGTGGCGACTCGACCGGCACGGAGGTACCGCGCGGGCAGAGGGTCAGGAGGTCAGGGGGTCAGGGGGCCGAGCCAGGCGGTGGCGACGGTGCTGTGGGCGGACTCCGGGTCGGAGGGGTGGAACATCCCCGCGATGACGTCGCGGTAGAGGCGGCCGAGCTCGGAGCGGGAGAAGTACGACGAACCGCCCGCCACGAGCATCGCCTCGTCGACGACGGCCTTCGCCGCCGTGACCGCGCGGTGCTTCAGGCCGCTGAGCTTCGCGAACCACAGGCCGCCGTGATCGGCCCGTTCATCGATATCGCGCGCGATCGCCTCGAGCTGCGGCAGCATCCCGTCGTACGTCAGCGCCATGTCGGCGATGCGCCAGCGGATGTCGGGATCCTGGCTGTACGCCATCCCCGTCTTCTTCGACGTGCGCGACGTCGCGGCCACGACAGCGAGGTCGAGGGCGCGCCGGGCGATGCCGGTGTACACCGACGCGAGCAGCAGCTCGAAGACTGAGAAGATCCCGAACACGAGCGGGTCAGGGTTCGGGCCGGGGGAGAGGCGGCGCACGATACGGCCGGGCGATGCGACCGCGCCGTGCAGCTCTGTCGTGCGCGACTGGGTTCCGCGCATGCCGACGGTGTCCCAATCGTCGCGCGTGCGCACCGCGTCGGTGCGGTCGACGAAGGCGAACACCAGCTTCGGTGCGTCCTCGCTCGTGGTGTCGAGGCCGTGGAGTCCGAGGCGGTCCCACACCGGTGCGAGCGAGGTGAAGATCTTCGTGCCCGTGAAGGCGTATCCGCCATCCGGCTGAGGCTCGGCGACGGTGTCGCTGCCGAACAGGACGAGGTCGTTGCCCGCCTCGCTGATTCCGAACGCGAACACCTCGCCCGCTGCGGCGCCCTCCTGCACGAAGCGCAGGGCGTCGTCACCGCGGTCGGACAGCACCTTGGCGACACCGGTCCACACGAGGTGCATGTTGATCGCGAGGGCTGTCGCGGGTGCAGCACCGGCGAGTCGCTGCTGCAGAACGGATGCCTGCGCGAGCGACAGGCCCGCGCCGCCGAGCTCTTCCGGAACGAGGATGCCGAGGTAGCCCGCCTCCCGTAGCTCGGCGAGGTCGTCTTCGGGGAAGACGTTGTCGGCATCGACGCCCGCGGCGCGCCCGCGGATCCGGTCGAGGAGGTCGTCGGGCAGGTATCGGGCCGAGTCGAAGTCGCTCACGGCATCCATTCTGCTCCCGCCCCCGCGCAGCGGGTGGTGTGTCCGGCGGGGCCCGCCGTGCACCCGATGTCCTGGTGCAGGATGGGGACATGATCTCGACCGACGCCGCGCTCGCCCTGCGCGAGGCCGGGCTCGTCTGGCACCCGGCATCCGGAGACCGTTTTCAGCTTAACGAGCCGGAGTTCGAGGCCGACATCTTCACCGTCAGCGAGATGACGGTCGAACCGCGTCGGTATCCGACCGGCACGATCCTCGCGTTCAACGGCACGACCGAATGGGCGCTCGACTCCGTCGCGCTCGACGAGGCGCTGTGGCTTCCTCGCGAGGACCAGCTGCGAGAGATGCTGCGCGGCGGATTCCGGAGCCTGCGCCGGCTCGCCGACACCCACCGTGTGGAGATCGAGTTCGCCGGCGAGGAGCTGGCGTTCGAGCATCCGCAGCCCGAGGACGCCTACGCGGCAGCGGTGCTCGCGATGCTGCGACGCGTCAACGACTGAGCGGTCGGTACCGCAGAACCAGCCTCACGTGATCGTGTGGACGGGCTCGGTGTCGGGTATCGGTGACGAGTCGCGCCCGCGGAGATCGGGGAACCACTGCACGCACGTCGCGGCGACGATGAGGCCGGCCGCCGCGAACAGCGTCGCGGCGACGTAGGCGCCCTGGGGGCCGACACCGTCGATGAGGAATCCCGCGATGGCCGAACCCGCGGCCGCTCCGATGAGCTGGCCGGTACCGATCCAGCCGTAGGCCTCCGCCGTCTCGCTGAACTTCACGCTCGCCGAGGTGATGGCGAACATGACCGCCAGCGCCGGCGCGATACCGATGCCCGCGACCAGGAGCGAGCCGCCGAGCCACCACGCGTTGAGCGAGAAGATCGTCGCCGCGAGCCCGACGGTGACGATGAGGAAGCGGCGAGCCATGGCCCAGCGCCCGATCGGGATGTGACCGAACGACAGGCCGCCCGCCAGGCTGCCGACGGCGAACACCGCGAGCACGATGCCGGACTCGAGTCCGCCGTGACCGAACGAGGCGACGACGCCCGCTTCGACCGCGGAGCACGCGCCGATGAGGAGGAACCCGGTCGCGGTCGCGAGCATGACCGGCGGCTTCAGCAGCACACGGCCCAGGCTGCGCCGGCTGCGCGGGATGCGGACGCGGCCGAGCTCGGGGGAGGAGATGAACCACGCACCGCCGCCGATGAGGATGACGACGACGAGCAGCAGCCCCGGCACGGTACCGGCCTGCAGCGCCACGAAGGTGATGAGCACCGGCGCGATGATCCAGATGATCTCCTGCAGCGACGCGTCGAGCGAGAAGAGCGGTGTGAGCTGCCGCGAGGTGACCATCTTGGGGTAGATCGTGCGCACGGCCGACTGCACCGGCGGGGTCGACAGGCCCGCGATGAGGCCGAGTGTCATGTAGACCCACAGCGGGACGTCGAGCACCGCGAGCAGGCCGATCGCCGCCGCGCAGACGGCGAGCGTCAGCGTCAGCACGCGCCGCATGCCCCAGACGCCCATCCATCGACTCGTCACCGGGCCGGCGATCGCCTGTCCGACTGAGGTGGCCGCCAGGACCAGACCGGCGGACCCGTAGGAACCGGTCACGTGCTCGATGTGGAGCAGGATGGCGAGGCTCGTCATCCCGCTCGGAAAGCGCGCGGTCAACTGTGCGGCGATGATGCGCGCGACACCCGGTGTGCGCAGCAGTTCTCCGTATCCCGCCACCCCTCAACGGTAGCGATTCCGGGGGCTCCTCGGCGACGTTCGGTCGAGCATCGCCGCGACACGCCCGCGACACGCCGAAGCGACGAGATCGGTCCGAATCGGATGTCGGTGGGTCGGTCTACCGTCCGACCTGTGGACAGACTGCGCGAGCACCTCGAGGAAGCGCGGAATCACGCGTCGAACCGGGCTTCGACCGATCTCGCGATCTGTGGATGAAACGGTGGACAAGATGTGTTGTACCTGGGGAGAGCGGTGCAAAACTACAGACTTGTAACTACTACCCCTTGTGGTGCCCCCCGATGTCGGCACCCATATGTAGTATTGAGGTCCCGGCGGGTTCTCAGCCGGAGATGCGTAAGAAGCGAAGGGAAACCACACTCGACATGGCGATCACGGTCTACACCAAGCCCTCCTGCGTGCAGTGCAACGCGACGTACCGTGCGCTGGACTCCAAGGGCATCGAATACGACGTCCTCGACCTCTCCGAGGACCCGGCGGCACTCGAGCGCGTCAAGTCGCTCGGCTACCTGCAGGCCCCCGTCGTCATCACCGACGAGGACCACTGGTCGGGCTTCCGTCCCGACAAGATCGACGAGCTGGCCGCTCGCTTCGCCTGAGCCATGAGCACGGCGGTCGCGACGCGGGCGCCTCTGCTCGTGTACTTCTCGAGCGTCTCCGGCAACACCGCGCGATTCATCGACAAGCTCGGACTGCCGGCGCTCCGCATCCCCCTTCACTCCTCACCGACGCCCCTCGTCATGACCGAGCCCTTTGTGCTCGTCACCCCTACCTACGGCGGGGGACAGGGGCGCGGTGAGGAGAAGGGTGCGGTGCCCAAGCAGGTCGTTCGCTTCTTGAACGATGTGCGCAACCGCACCCTGCTTCGTGGAGTCATCTCCACCGGCAACACGAATTTCGGCGAGTCGTACTGCCTCGCCGGCGACATCATCAGCCGCAAGTGCTCCGTGCCGCACTTGGACAAGGTGGAACTGTTCGGCACGCCCGAAGACGTCGAGCGCGTGAGCGCAGGATTGGAACGATGGTGGAATCAGCACTGGAAACAGCCTTGACCGATAACGGCTTCAAGGTCGACGCGCGCTTCGACGGGCTCGACTACCACGCCCTCAACGCGATGCTCAACCTCTACGGCGCGGACGGCAAGATCCAGTTCGACGCCGACAAGCGCGCGGCGCGGGAGTACTTCCTCCAGCACGTCAACCAGAACACGGTCTTCTTCCACTCCCTCAAGGAGCGTCTCGACTACCTCGTCGAGAAGGAGTACTACGAGCCCAAGGTCATCGAGAAGTACTCGCTCGAGTTCATCCAGAAGCTCAACGACTTCGCCTACGGCAAGAAGTTCCGCTTCGAGACCTTCCTCGGCGCGTTCAAGTACTACACGAGCTACACGCTGAAGACCTTCGACGGCAAGCGTTACCTCGAGCGCTTCGAGGACCGCGTCGTGATGACCGCCCTCGGTCTCGCCGACGGTGACGAGAACCTCGCGATGCAGCTCGTCGACGAGATCATCTCGGGTCGTTTCCAGCCCGCCACCCCGACGTTCCTCAACACCGGCAAGGCGCAGCGCGGCGAGCTCGTGTCGTGCTTCCTGCTCCGCATCGAAGACAACATGGAGTCGATCGCCCGCGGCATCAACTCCGCCCTGCAGCTCTCGAAGCGCGGCGGCGGCGTGGCTCTGCTGCTGTCGAACATCCGCGAGGCCGGTGCTCCGATCAAGCAGATCGAGAACCAGTCGTCGGGCATCATCCCCGTCATGAAGCTGCTCGAAGACAGCTTCAGCTACGCCAACCAGCTCGGCGCGCGTCAGGGCGCCGGCGCGGTGTACCTCTCGGCGCACCACCCCGACATCCTGAAGTTCCTCGACACCAAGCGCGAGAACGCCGACGAGAAGATCCGCATCAAGACGCTGTCGCTGGGTGTCGTCATCCCCGACATCACCTTCGAGCTCGCCAAGAACGGCGAGGACATGTACCTGTTCTCGCCCTACGACGTCGAGAAGGTCTACGGCGTTCCGTTCGGCGACATCTCGGTCACCGAGAAGTACCGCGAGATGGTCGACGACGCGCGCATCAAGAAGACGAAGATCAACGCGCGCGAGTTCTTCCAGACCCTCGCCGAGATCCAGTTCGAGTCGGGCTACCCGTACATCATGTTCGAGGACACGGTGAACAAGGCCAACCCGATCAAGGGCCGGATCAACATGTCGAACCTGTGCTCGGAGATCCTCCAGGT
The DNA here is from genome assembly GCF_000509385.1 of Microbacterium sp. TS-1. Lineage (NCBI taxonomy): Bacteria > Bacillati > Actinomycetota > Actinomycetes > Micrococcales > Microbacteriaceae > Microbacterium > Microbacterium sp. TS-1. Next base: position 15,013 of record NZ_BASQ01000002.1, on the reverse strand, counting down.
CAACACCCCGACGACGTACAACGAAGACCTCTCGTACGCCCAGATCGGCAAGGACATCTCCTGCAACCTGGGGTCGATGAACATCGCGCTCGCGATGGACGGCAAGGACCTCGCCCAGACCGTCGAGACCAGCATCCGTGCCCTCACCGCGGTCAGTGACCAGAGCCACATCGCCTCGGTCCGCTCGATCGAGGACGGCAACGACCGTTCGCACGCGATCGGGCTCGGACAGATGAACCTGCACGGCTACCTGGCGCGCGAGCACGTCCACTACGGCTCCGAAGAGGGCCTGGACTTCACGAACATCTACTTCTACACGGTGCTGTTCCACGCGCTGCGGGCCTCGAACAAGATCGCGATCGAGCGCGGCACGTACTTCGAGGGCTTCCCCGACTCGACCTACGCGTCGGGCGAGTTCTTCGACAAGTACATCGAGCAGGAGTGGGCGCCCCAGACCGACAAGGTGAAGGGTCTGTTCGACGGCATCCACATCCCGACGCAGGACGACTGGCGCGAGCTGAAGGCATCCATCCAGCAGCACGGCATCTACAACCAGAACCTGCAGGCGGTGCCCCCGACCGGCTCGATCTCGTACATCAACAACTCGACGTCGTCGATCCACCCGATCGCGTCGAAGATCGAGATCCGCAAGGAAGGCAAGCTCGGCCGCGTCTACTACCCGGCGCCGTTCATGACGAACGACAACCTCGAGTACTACGAGGACGCGTACGAGATCGGCTACGAGAAGGTCATCGACACCTACGCCGCCGCGACCCAGCACGTCGACCAGGGTCTGTCGCTCACGCTGTTCTTCAAGGACACCGCGACCACGCGCGACATCAACAAGGCCCAGATCTACGCCTGGCGCAAGGGCATCAAGACGATCTACTACATCCGCCTGCGGCAGATGGCGCTCGAGGGCACCGACATGTCCGAGTGCGTCAGCTGCATGCTGTGACGGATGCCGGAACCCGAACCAGGAACTGAAGCGAAATGACTCCCGAACCGCTCAAGCTCGTCGACCACGTGCAGGCGATCAACTGGAACCGCATCCAGGACGACAAGGACCTCGAGGTCTGGAACCGTCTGGTGAACAACTTCTGGCTGCCCGAGAAGGTGCCGCTGTCGAACGACATCCAGTCGTGGAACACGCTGACGCCCGACGAGCAGACGCTCACCATGCGCGTGTTCACGGGGCTGACGCTCCTCGACACGATCCAGGGCACCGTCGGCGCCGTCTCGCTCATCCCCGATGCGATCACCCCGCACGAGGAGGCCGTCTACACGAACATCGCGTTCATGGAGTCGGTGCACGCGAAGAGCTACTCGTCGATCTTCTCGACGCTCGCCTCGACGCCCGAGATCGACGACGCGTTCCGCTGGTCGGTCGAGAACCCGAACCTTCAGAAGAAGGCCTCGATCGTCATGGACTACTACCGGGGCGACGAGCCACTCAAGCGCAAGGTCGCCTCGACCCTGCTCGAGTCGTTCCTCTTCTACTCGGGGTTCTACCTGCCGCTGCACTGGTCGGCGAAGGCGAAGCTGACGAACACCGCCGACATCATCCGCCTCATCATCCGTGACGAGGCCGTGCACGGCTACTACATCGGCTACAAGTTCCAGAAGGGCTACGAGCAGCTCTCGCAGGCCGAGCGCGACGAGATCAAGGACTACACGTTCTCGCTGCTCTACGAGCTCTACGACAACGAGGTGCAGTACACGCAGGACCTCTACGACGCCGTCGGCCTGACCGAGGACGTCAAGAAGTTCCTGCACTACAACGCCAACAAGGCGCTGATGAACCTCGGCTTCGAAGCGATGTTCCCCGCCACGGTCACCAACGTGAACCCGGCGATCCTGTCGGCCCTGTCGCCGAACGCCGACGAGAACCACGACTTCTTCTCGGGGTCGGGCTCGTCGTACGTCATCGGCAAGGCCGAGGCCACCGAAGACGAGGACTGGGACTTCTAAGCTGACTCGCGCACGAAAGTGGCGCGTGTGACGGGATCGCTCCGGCGGTTCCCGGCGCACGCGCCACTTTTTCGTTGACGCCGCGCCATGCCCACGCATAGGGTTGCGAGGCTGCGCCACGAGGCACGGCATCACCGGAGGAACGACATGACCATGCGCAACGAGCGCCTGATCGCAGCGGACCTGGACCAGTTCCAGCTCCGCAATGAGTCGTACCCTCCGGTGCGAGACGTCTGACCCGCCACTGTCAGCACGCCCCGCACCGCACAGGTCCGGGGCGTTCGTGTGTTCCTCTCCATGCGCCCGTTCCCGGACCGTCATCACAAGGAAAGGAACCATGGAGAAGCTCTCGAACAGGCTGCTGTCATGGGCGAGCATCATCGACGAGAAGACCCTCGATCAGGCTCGCACCGCGTCTGGCATGCCGTTCATCCACCCGCATCTGGCGCTCATGCCCGATGCGCACCTCGGCAAGGGGGCGACCGTCGGGTCGGTCATCCCGACGCTCGGGGCGATCATGCCGGCTGCCGTCGGCGTCGACATCGGGTGCGGCATGATCGCCGTCCGCACGCAGTTCACGAAGTCGCAGCTGCTCGGCCGCGACCTGGGGACGCTGCGCGAGCAGATCGAGCGGGCGATTCCGCTGTCGGCCGGTCGCGACAACCGCAAGGTCGTCGCGACCGCCGAGCCGCGCATCGCCGAGCTGGAGGAGCTCGCCGAGAAGCACGAGTTCGACCCCGCGCGCTACGCCGGGCACTGGCGCAACCAGCTCGGGTCGCTCGGCTCGGGCAACCACTTCATCGAGGTGTCGGTCGACGAGACCGACGCGGTGTGGATGTTCCTGCATTCCGGCTCGCGAGGAGTGGGCAACAGAATCGCGACGCACCACATCGGCGTCGCTCAGCGGCTCGCGAAGCAGTGGTGGATCGACCTGCCCGATCCCGACCTGGCGTACCTCGTCGAGGGCACGGAGGAGTTCCGGCGCTACATCCGCGAGCTCCGGTGGGCGCAGCACTTCGCGCTCCTGAACCGCGAGGAGATGATGGACCGCGTCGCCCGTCAGCTGTCCGAGACGATGGGCGCCGACGTCGACGAGCTCGAGCGCATCAACTGCCACCACAACTTCACCGAGAGCGAGAAGCACTTCGGCAAGCAGGTGTGGGTGTCGCGCAAGGGCGCGATTCAGGCGGATGCCGGCCGGCCCGGCCTCATCCCGGGATCCATGGGCACGGCGTCGTACGTCGTCTCGGGGCTCGGCAACCCGCTGTCACTGAACTCGTCGCCGCACGGGGCAGGGCGGGAGTACTCGCGGTCGGCCGCGCGCCGAACCTTCACGCACGACCAGCTGCGTGAGGCCATGGTGGGCATCGAGTTCCGCGACACGGATGCCTTCATCGACGAGATCCCGCAGGCCTACAAGCCGATCGATCGCGTCATGGCGGATGCGGCCGACCTCGTCGAGGTGCGGCACACGCTGCGTCAGCTGGTCAACGTGAAAGGCGATTGACCCGCATCCCCATCGGAGGAGAAAAGCGTGTCGGAGGGTGGCTTCCCGGAGCCCGCCCTCCGACACGCGGATGCCCGGGGGCCAGGCGTCGCCCTCCGGGAACGCCGGCGCCCACACCGTCGCTTACGCTGACGACATGAACTCCGAGACCCGCCACCGGCCCGGATACCCCGTGCGCTCGAAGGCTCTCCTCGAGCAATGGCTGGCCGACTATCTCGCGACCGGGCCGCGGACGTCGTCGTCGTTCAAGGTCGCCATCCAAGACGAGTCTCTCGGCAAAGACACCGGTCTTGTGATCATGGTTCCGTTCGGGACGCCGGCAGAGGTCTATATGCAACCTGCGGGACCCGACCGGGCTGAGTGGGTGATCACGCTCACGGGGAGGGATGAAGACCTGACGGTCAGTCCGCAGCGGCTGGCCGGCTTCGCGGCCGAACTGCGCGTCGCGAGCGATCTGTGTGCGTACCTGCAGTTCCGGTCGATCGAGTGGGACCGGATGTCGGGCATGGGGTGAGAGCTCCGCTGCTGGCTCGATCAGCGCGCCTCTCCTACGAGCTGGCTGCCCGAACCGCGGCGACAGCCTCGGCCGGCGAGCCGTGGAACGCCGGTCCGTGTCCCGGCAGCACCCACGCGGCGGGCAGGGCTGCAATGCGGTCGAGCGAGGCGATCGCCTCGGCGGGGTCATCGGTGAAGGGCGCCGGGCCGGGGCCGGAGCGCCCGGTCAGCACGTGCCGAGTGGTCAGCGCGTCGCCCACGAAGATGGCTGCGGCGGCGGGGGAGTACACGGCGACACTGCCCGGGGAGTGGCCCGGCATGTCGATGACGCGAGGTTCGCCGGGCAGCGGCAGGACGTCCCCGCCGGAGACCTCCTCGACGGCGGTCAGCCAGTGCGGCCGCATCCCCTTTCGCGCGCCGTAGGCGGCGAATTGCAGAAGGGGACCGAGACGGACGGGACCGAGCGGGGTCTTGGGCTTCTCGCCGCCGCGCGCGCGAGCGGCATCCGCAGCGTGGACGTAGACGGGAACGCCCTGCTCGCGCCGCAGCCGTTCCGCGAAGCCGACGTGGTCGCTGTCGCCGTGAGTGAGGACCACACCGCGGATGTCGTCGAGGGTGCGCCCGATGCCGGCCAGCTCTCGTCGCAGGTCGCGATGAAAGCCGGGCAGGCCGGCGTCGACGACGGTGATGCCTTCGGCCGTGACGATGAGGTAAGCGGCGACGATGTCGTTGCCGATCCGATGGAGTGAAGGAGTGAGTTGCATGATGTCCTCGGGTCATGGCTAATGTGTGTAGCCATGATAGCTTATGACCGTAGCTTTGGGAGGGGCGATGCCGACACCGGAACGAACAACGCTCGTGAGCATCATCGACGCGGCAACGGCGCTGCTCGAAAGCGGAGGTATCTCTGCAGTGACTATGCAGGCGGTGGCTCAAGCGGTCGGGGTGAAGGCGCCGTCGCTCTACAAACGCGTGCGTGACCGTGAAGCCCTTCTGGCTCTCGTCGGTGGCGCGGCTGCGGACGACCTGACGAAACGTCTCGACGCGGCATCCGGCAGTCTCGAAGAGATGCTCGGCGCCTTCCGGCGCTTCGGGCGTGAGCGCCCCGAGGCGTTCCGCCTGCTCTTCACGAGCACCGTCGATCCCGACAAGCTCGCGGCGACGAGCGCGCCGGTTCTTCGAGCCACGACCGCCGCGGTCGGTGCCGGCCACGCCCTCGATGCCGCGCGGTTGCTGACCGCGTGGGCGACGGGCTTTGTCACGATGGAGCTCGCCGGCGCGTTCCGACTCGGCGGGGATCTCGACGAGGCCTACGCCTACGGCGTCGCGCACCTGGTCGGCTCGCTGCGCGGCTGACGCGCCCCGGGCTGTGCGTGCGCCCTGCGCTTCCGTCCACGCGGAGAAAAGCATGTCGGAGGGTGGCTTTCAGGAGCCCGCCCTCCGACATGCAGATGTCCTCCGGTCAGGCGTCGCCCTGGCCGATGTCGGCGGCCTCGGCGATCGCGGTCTCGTGCGGGCGGCCGAGGTGGCGCAGCGTACGGCCTGCGGCGGCGAGGATCGCGATCGCGACGACGAGCGCGGCGACACCGAGCCAGTACGGCGCACTCGGGGTGATCGCGGCGGCGAGGGGGCCTGCCACGGCGGGAGCGATCGCGCCACCGATGAAGCGCACGCCCGAGTAGGTGCCGCTCGCGACGTTCCGGGGCAGGTCGGTGGCCTCCATGACGGCCTCGGTCAGCGCTGTGTTGAGCACGCCGAGGAACAGGCCGGCGACGATGACAGTGACGATGAGCACGGTGGCGCTGTCGATGCCGATCGCGAGGACGGCTTCGGCGACGGCCAGCAGCCCGAGCATCGTGAAGAGCACGGGGCGCAGGCCCAGCCGGCGGGTCAGCAGGGGAGCTGCGAGCACCGAGGTGAGCGCCACGGCGAGTCCCCAGCCGAAGAAGACGAGGCCGAGCTCGTGCGCTCCGAACGTCATCCCGGCCTGCGCCGCGGCGGACTCGATCGGGTACGGGCTGTAGGCCAGAAGCACGAAGAACGCGACGTTGTAGAAGAACGCCGTCAGTGACAGGGTCAGCAGGGCCGGGTTGCGCAGCGCACGGAACGACGCGAGAAGCGACACCTTCGCCGGCGCTGCGGCCCCGGCAGCGGGTGCGGGGGAGCGGAACACGACGAGGATCGCGAGGAGCGCGATGGCCATGAGCGCGGCGGTCCCGAAGAAGGGGCCGCGCCACGACAGCTCGCCGAGCGCGCCGCCGAGGAGCGGTCCGACCGCGAGGCCGATGCCGAGGGATGCCTCGTACAGCACGATCGCCTGACGGCTTCCGCCGCTGGCGGCTCCGACGATGGCGGCCAGCGCCGTCGCGATGAAGAGCGCGTTGCCGATTCCCCAACCGGCGCGGAATCCGATGATCTCGACCACGCCACCGGACAGGCCTGCGGCCGCAGCGAAGACGACGATGAGGGCGAGCCCCAGCAGCAGGGTCTTCTTCACGCCGAGTCTCGACGACACCCAGCTGGCGAAGAGCATGACGATGCCGGTGATGAAGAGGTAGCTGGTGAACAGGAGCATCGTCTCGGACGGCGTCGCATCCAGCTCGCGGCTGATCGCCGGGAGGATCGGATCGACCAGGCCGATGCCCATGAACGACACCGTGCAGGCGAAGGCGATCGCCCATACCGCGACGGGTTGGCGCCAGATCGACGCCTTCGCGGTCTCGGCTGTCGCCTTCGTCTGATCGCCGGTCGCGGACCGTTCTGTTTTCGTCGCGCTCGTCACGCGCACCTTCCTCTCGTCGGAGTCTGTCGGGGTCATTGCAGTTCCGGCTCCTCGAGCAGCGCGGCGAGAACCTCGGCCGCGCGCGCGAGAGCCGACCGGTCGGCGTCGCTGAGCCGCGACCACGCCGGCGCGGTCACCTCCAGCGCTTGCGAGCGGAACGCCTCGAACTGGCGCCGCCCCTCGTCGGTGATCGACACGAGCGAGGCCCGGCCGTCCTCGGGGTCGGGTGCACGATCCACGAGGCCCTCCGCTTCCATCCGGCGAACCAGCGTCGTCATGGTCGGCTGGCTCACGCGCTGCCACTCGGCGAGGTCGCTGACCCGTGTGGGGCCGAGATCGTCGAGGGCGGCGAGCGCACGCCAGGTTCCTGCGGCGGCGGACGTCTCGACTCGGCGGGCCACAGCCCGGTTGAACCGGCTCGACGCCGACATCAGGCGGATAGGGGAGTCGGGCAACTGCATAGCTTCACTATACAACATGCATAGGCTAGCTATGTAAAACGTCGCGCTCCCGAGAATGACGAAGCCCCCGGCATCCTCCTCGCGAGAGAGGATGCCGGGGGCTTTCGCGTGGCGTCAGCGGCCGCCGTTGATCAGTCCGAGCCATTGACCGAACGGCTTCTCGCCGCGGATGTCGGTGTGTTGCTCGTCCTGCTCTTCGTTCGTGATCATGGTGACCTCCCCGCTTCTTCCGTGGAACTCATCATGAACATCCGCTCGCGTCGACGCTCGGTCCTTGACGAACGGCGCGCGGCGCGTTAGGGATGCGACACAGCTTTTCTGGCGGCTATCACCCGCACGAGTGAGCCCCCGCCTCCTACAATCGTGACCGTGTCGGAAACTCCTGCCCTCACGCGCGAGCCGCGCTTCAGCCCGGTCATCGCGCTCATCGCCGTCTCGGCGTCGTGGGAAGGCCGGCTCTCCGCAGCCCTGCGCGACCTCGGCCTCTCCACCCGCAAGTTCGGCCTGCTCGGTCACATCGGCTCGGAGCCGGGTATCTCGTTCTCGGAGCTCGCGCGTCGCTCGCACATCACGGTGCAATCCGCGCACACCGCCGTCCGCACCCTCGTCGACGAGGGGCTCGTCGCCGATGCGACGGCGCACGCGGGCTCGGCGTCCGACCTGCGCATCACGGCCAAGGGCATCGCGGTCATGGAGCAGGCTCACCAGCGGCTGCTCGAGCTCGACGCCACGCTGAGCGACAACATGCCGGGCCTGGCGGCCTCGATGGACGGCATCCGTGCAGGAATCGTCTAGGTCGGCTGGATAGGGTTCGGGGGTGTTCCGAACACCGTCGACCGCATTCCGTTCGCTCGCGATCGCCGAGGCCGTCTCGTGGACGCTGCTGATCCTCGGCTTGATTCTCCGCACAGCGCTCGACCTGCCGGTCGCCGTGACGATCGGCGGCGGCATCCACGGCTTCGTCTTCCTCTGCTATGGCGCGACCGCCGTGCTCGTCGCCTGGAACAACCGGTGGTCGATCGTCCCGACGATCTGCGCCGTCGGCGCCGCCGTGGTCCCCTATGCGACCGTGCCGACCGAGATCGTGCTGCGCCGGCGCGGCCTTCTCGAGGGGGAGTGGCGGACCGAGGCGACCGACGACCCGCGCGACCGGCGCGCGGTCGACCGGTTCCTGCGATGGTTCGTCCGCCGTCCCGTGGTGCTGGCGATGATCCTCGCGATCGGCATCATCGCCGCATACGTCGTGCTGTTGGTGATCGGACCGCCCGGACGGGCGTAACGTGATCGGATGCCGCGCACCGTTGCCCGCCTCGCCCTCGCCGCTCTGCTGATCGCGGCGGGAGCGGCGCATCTGACCGTCCTCCGACGCGGCTATCGCATCGCGGTCCCGGACTGGGCGGCGCGGCTGCTGCGCACCGATAAGGACATGATCGTCGTGGCCAGCGGTGCGGTCGAGATGATGCTCGGCGCCGGGCTCCTCGCGCTACCACGCGAACGCCGTCGCATCGCCGCGGCGATCGCCGCCTTCTTCGTCGCCGTGTTCCCGGGCAACGTGCACCAGTGGCGCACCGGTGCGTCGGCTCCCGGACTCGACACCGATGAGCGGCGCTTCGGCCGACTCTTCCTCCAGCCCGTGCTCGTCGCGTGGGCGCTGTGGGCGGGCGGCACCGACATCCCCGGGCGGTCCCGCTGAGGGCGCAACAGTCCGACACGGAATTTCTCGTGGCGGTCCCACGTTTGGTTGCCTGTCATGGTGAGTACATCCGCATCCACAGCAGCATCCGTCTCCTCGGCTGAGTCCGACTACCGAGCTTGGGCGGCCTTCCGCCGGGAGTCGGTCGCGGCCCCGCAGGGATCCCTCGCCCTCGTGCTCACGCACTGGTCGGCTCCGGGCGAGCCCGCCGTCGACGACGAGACTGCGCGCGCCGGGCATCCGGTCGATGCGCTGCTCACCCGTCTGCAGCGAACCGACATCGAGACCGGTCTTCCGCAGGAGGGCTACCGCATCTGGCGGCAGGACTCGCCCGCGAACGAAGCGTTCGAAGACATCGAGCGCTGGGAGTACGACCCGGCCTGGGTGATCGAGGGCCGCTTCGAGCTCGTCGATGAAGACCGGGTGGTCCCCTTCGAGCACATCAAGGACGGCGGCGCGACGCGCGGCCTCCCGGTCTCGGGCGACCTGGTCTTCGAGATCGACGGCACCGAGTACCGACTCGCCGCTTTCGACACCAACTACGGCGGTCCGAAGCTTCACCTCGTCTTCGGCGACCAGACCAACGGCGCCGAGTCCTACGGTGCCGGCCGGTTCCTCTTCCTCGACCACCCGGGCGCGACCGGCGACCTGGCCCCCGGTGACAGCACGCCCGTCACGGTCGACTTCAACCGGGCCGTCGTCCCGCCGTGCGGCTTCTCGAACCAGATGAACTGCCCCCTGCCGCCGCTGCAGAACCGTCTGCCCTTCCCGGTTCGCGCCGGTGAGAAGAAGGTCCGGTTCGCCGGCGACTTCTCGCTCTGATCTCCTTCCTGCAACACCCGAAACGGCGGAGCGCCCGCACCTCGCTCCGCCGCCCCCTCCACACAGCAAAGGAACACCCGTGACTTCACGCGGCTTCTCCCGGATCGTCGCCGCCACCGCGGCTGCGACGGCCGGTCTTCTCGTCCTGGCCGGATGCTCCGGATCCGCAGACCCGGCCGGTTCGGCCGGCGCGAGCGACCCAAACGCCGAGATCGTCGTCGGATCGCAGAACGAGCCGACCAACCTCGATCAGATCTTCGGCGGCTCGTCGGGCGTCACCGAGGTCTTCACCGGCAACGTGTACGAGGGTCTGTTCCGGATCACCGACGACGCCCAGGTCGAGCCGCTGCTGGCCGCGGAGACCAGCGTGTCGGCAGACGGTCTCGTCTACACGTTCACCCTTGAGGACGCCACCTTCCACTCGGGCAAGGAGCTGACCGCCGCCGATGTGAAGTACAGCCTGGAGCGGTTCGTCGGCGATGAGTCGATCGCGGCGCGCAAGCGCCAGTTGAGCGTCATCGACACCGTCACGGCGGTCGACGACAAGACCGTCGAGGTGACCCTCTCGCAGCCGTCGATCAGCTTCACCTACAACCTCGGCTACGTCTGGATCGTCAACGAGGATGCCGGCGACCTGACGGCCACCGCCGACGGCACCGGGCCCTACGAGCTCGGCGACTATCGCAAGGGCGACTCGATCACCCTCGACGTCAACGACTCCTACTGGGGCGTCGCGCCGAAGAACGGCGGGGTCGTCTACCAGTACTACGCCGACCCGACGGCCCTGAACAACGCCCTGACGACCGGTGCGGTCGACCTCGTCACGAGCCAGTCGAACCCCGACAGCATCGCGGAGTTCGAGGCTGCCGGCTTCCAGATCATCGAGGGCACCTCGACGACGAAGGAGCTGCTGGCGTTCAACGACCGGATCGCTCCGTTCAACGACGCGCGCGTGCGCAAGGCGATCTACTCCGCGATCGACCGCGAGAAGCTGCTCGATGCGATCTGGGACGGCCGCGGCGAACTCATCGGATCGATGGTGCCGCCCTCCGAGCCCTGGTACATCGATCTGGCCGACAACAACCCCTACGACCCGGCGCTGTCGGAGAAGCTGCTCGCCGAGGCCGGTCAGTCCGGCGGGTTCACGTTCACGGTCGACACCCCCGACTCGGGCGTCCACTCGACGGTCGCGGAGTTCCTCAAGTCGGAGCTGGCGAAGGTCGGCATCACGTTGAACATCAACATCATCACCGACGACGAGTGGTACCAGAAGGTCTACACCGAGAAGAACTTCGAGGCGACGCTGCAGGGCCACGTCAACGACCGCGACATCAACTTCTACGGCAACCCCGACTTCTACTGGGGCTACGACAACGCCGACGTGCAGACCTGGCTGGCCGACTCGGAGGCCGCGGCATCCGTCGATGAGCAGACCGAACTGATCAAGAAGGCGAACCAGCAGATCTCGGACGACGCAGCCAGCGTCTGGCTCTACCTCAACCCGCAGCTGCGCATCGCGGCCGAAGGCGTGTCGGGCGTGCCCAAGAATGGACTGAACTCGCTGTTCTACGTCTCCGACATCACGAAGGCCTGATCTCCATCACCCGGTATCTGATCCGACGGACAGGATTGCTGCTGCTGGCGTTCGCGCTGGCGGTGGTGATCCTGTTCGTCGTGCTGCGCGTTCTCGGCAACCCGGTCTTCGCTCTCATCTCGGTGGGGGCGACGGATGCCGAGATCGCGGCCGCCGCCGCGCGGCTGGGCGTCGACCGGCCGATCCCGGAGCAGTTCCTGGCCTATCTCGGCCAGCTCGCGAGCTTCGACCTGGGGCGATCGTTCACCAACAACCTTCCCGTCGGCGATGAGATCCTGCGCCGGCTCAACGTCACGCTGCCCCTGACCCTCATCGCGTTCACGCTGTCGGTGCTGATCGCGGTGCCGGTGGGGTTCATCTCGGCCTGGAAGGCGCGCACCTGGTACGGAACCGCCTTCTCGGCCGTGTCGCAGCTCGGCGGCGCGATTCCCGTCTTCTGGGTCGGCATCCTGCTCGTCGCGGTGTTCGCGCTGAACTGGCGATTGCTGCCGGCGGGCGGCTTCCCGCGGCGCGACTGGGAGGACCCCGGGGCCGCGCTCGTGTCACTCACGCTTCCGGTGCTCACGATCGCGATCGTGGCGGGCAGCGATCTCGCACGTTACGTCCGCAGCGCGACGCTCGACGTGCTCGGCCAGCAGTATCTGCGCGCGGCTCGGGCCACGGGGCAGAGCTTCGCCACGGCCATCTGGCGTCACGGCGTGCGAAACGCCGTCGTCCCGTTGATCTCGATCCTCGCGATCCAGCTGTCGACGACCTTCGTCGGCGCGGTCATCATCGAGCGGGTCTTCGCGCTCCCCGGTCTCGGCGACATGCTGCTGGTCGGCATCAAGGAGCAGGACTTCCCGAGCGTCCAGGGGGTGCTGCTCTTCTCGACCGCCCTCGTTCTTCTGCTCGGTTTCGCCGCAGACATCGTGCAGCGCATCATCGACCCGCGACTGCGCGACACGATCTCGGGCAATCGCAGAGCGAGGGCGGCGACATGACGGCAACGACCCTTCCCGACACGGGCACCGTCCCGGCGACGCGGCCCACCCGGCCCCGCCGCCGACGCTCGATCAACCTCGCCGTCGGCGGCATCCTGTTCGGCGCCATCGCGGTGATCGGCCTGATCTCGCTGCTGTGGACCCCGTTCACCTTCGACGACACCAGCGGCGGCCGGCTGCAACCGCCGTCCGCCGAGCACTGGGCCGGCACCGACCGCCTCGGCCGCGACCTGTTCACGCAGCTCATGATCGGAGCGCGGCTGGCCCTCACCGTCGGGTTCGGATCGGTGTTGATCGCGGCGATCGTCGGTATCGGTCTCGGCCTGCTCGCCGCCGTCGCACGCCGATGGGTGGACGACGCCCTCACGAGCCTGCTCGACATCGCGATCGCCTTCCCGACCCTGCTGCTGGCGATGCTGATCGTCGCCTGGCGCGGGGCATCGGTCGATTCGGCGATCCTCGCGATCGGCCTCGCCGGCTCGGCGGTGATCGCCCGGCTCACGCGCATCGCCGCGACGCGCGTCCTCGCGATGGACTACGTCACTGCTGCACGCACCTCGGGCACGGGCAGGCTGGGCATCGTGTTCCGGCACGTGCTGCGCAATGTCTGGCCCACCCTCATCGTGCCGCTGGCACTCCAGTTCGGCGGAGCGGTCGGTGCGGAGGCGTCGCTGTCGTACCTCGGGCTCGGCTCCCCGCCGCCGAACGCCTCGTGGGGCCGGATGCTGGAGGAGGCGCAGAGCACCGTGCTCGTCGCCCCGACCGCGGCGATCCTCCCCGGCGTCCTGCTGGTCGCCTTCATCATCGGCGCGAACCTGCTGGCCGACGGCCTGCGCGACATCGCCGATCCGACCACGAGGAGCATCGGATGACCGCCGCGCTGACCGCATCCGGTCTCGGCGTGCGGCTGGGTGACGACCGCACGCTCGTGCACGGCGTCGACGTGACGCTCGAACCCGGCGAACGCCTGGGCATCATCGGCGAGTCCGGCTCGGGCAAGTCGCTGACCGCCCTCGCGATGCTCGGCCTGCTCGCGTACCCGCTGACGCCGTTCGGATCGGCGACGATCGCGACCGCCGAGGGCGAGGTGGAGGTCGTCGGAACCCCGTCGCGCCGCCTCGATCGGGTGCGGGGCCGGACGATCTCAGCGGTCTTCCAAGAGCCGCTGGCCTCGCTCGATCCGCTCATGCGCGTGGGCAAGCAGCTGGCCTGGCCGCTCGCGAAGCACCGCGGGCTGGCCGGAGACGCGCTGCGGCGCGGCGTGCTCGATGCCCTGGCAGATGTTCAGCTGCCCGACCCGGAGCGCATCGCACGGTCGTTCATCCACGAGATCTCCGGGGGCCAGCGGCAGCGCGTCGCGATCGCCCTCGCCCTGGCGGCGGGCCCGAGCATCCTCATCGCCGATGAGCCGACGACCGCGCTCGACGTCACCGTGCAGGCCGGCATCCTCGATCTGCTTCAGCGTGAGGTGACGGAGCGGGGGATGACGCTGCTGTTCATCAGCCACGATCTGCCGGTCGTCTCGCAGATCGCCGACCGCGTGCTCGTCATGCGTGACGGAAGTCAGGTCGAGCTCGGCGACACGGCGCAGCTGCTCCGGTCGCCCCGGCACGAGTACACCGCGCAGCTGGTCGCCGCCTCGCGCGCTCTCGACGACTTCCTGCCGGCGAAGGGAACCCGATGACGGCCGACGGTCACGCGAAACTCGCGCTCGAGCACGTCGACTTCGCCTACGGTCGCGGAGCGGCCGTGCTCCACGATGTCTCGCTCTCGCTCGCGCCCGGCGAGACGGTCGGACTCGTGGGGGAGTCGGGCGCGGGGAAGACATCCGTTCTCCGCCTGCTGCTGGGCCTGGCGGCACCGACATCGGGTCGCGCTCTCTTCGACGGCGCACCGCTTCGCGTCGGGGAGCGCGCGCAGATGCGGTCGCTGCGCCGCGCCGTGCAGCCGGTCTACCAGGACCCGTTCTCGTCGCTCGACCCGCGGATGACGGTGGGGCAGTCCATCGCCGAACCGCTGCGGTCCCTCGGTATCACCCGCGACCGGAGTCGCATCGACGCGCGGGTCGGCGAGCTGCTCACGGCCGTCGACCTCGACGTGGACGCGGCGTCCCGCTACCCCGACGCGTTCTCGGGTGGGCAGCGCCAACGCATCGCGATCGCCCGTGCCCTCGCGCCTCGCCCCCGTCTGCTTCTGGCGGACGAGCCGGTGAGCGCTCTCGACACGTCGGTGCGCATGCACGTCATCGAGCTGTTCCAGCGGCTCGCCGCGGAGCAGGGCATCGGCATGCTGCTGGTCTCGCACGACCTGACGATCGTGTCGGCGCTGTGCGAGCGCATGACGGTGCTCCGCGCCGGTCGCGTCGTGGAGGAGGGGCCGACGTCTCAGCTGCTCACGTCGCCCCGCGACGAGTACACCGCGCAGCTCGTGGCCGCCGTGCCCCGGCTTCCCGCGGAATGACGGGGATCTGCGACCGCGACACGCCCGGGATGTCGCGCCGCTTTGCCAGGATGCCGGGAGCCGCGTAACTTATTACTTGTTCGCCCCACAGGGAAGAGCGAGAGGGCCGGAAGGTCCCGCCTCCCTCAAGCGGAGAACAACCCGAAACAGACGCTTCCGAGCGTCGCAGGTCCAAGACCTGCCACAGGGTCCCCACCACACCTCACAACCGAGTCGGTCTCCGGCTCTGGTTATGAACAGGTCAA
>NZ_BASQ01000003.1:0-5483 GCF_000509385.1 Microbacterium sp. TS-1 | reverse complement strand
ACGAAAGAAGTCCGGCGGTGTCCTACTCTCCCACAGGGTCCCCCCTGCAGTACCATCGGCGCTGTGAGGCTTAGCTTCCGGGTTCGGAATGTAACCGGGCGTTTCCCTCACGCTATGGCCGCCGAAACACTATTGATGTTTCAGTCTGCACAACGATTGATCGTTATGCGGTTCTCGACCGTACATCGAGAACCACTCAGTGGACGCAAGCACCAAAAACGGTGTGTTATCAAGTCATCGGCTTATTAGTACCGGTCAGCTTCACGTGTTACCACGCTTCCACATCCGGCCTATCAACCCAGTAGTCTAGCTGGGAGCCTCTCGCCCGAAGGCATGGAAATCTCATCTTGAGGCCGGCTTCCCGCTTAGATGCTTTCAGCGGTTATCCATCCCGAACGTAGCTAACCAGCGGTGCTCCTGGCGGAACAACTGGCACACCAGAGGTTCGTCCAACCCGGTCCTCTCGTACTAGGGTCAGATCCTCTCAAATTTCCTACGCGCGCAGCGGATAGGGACCGAACTGTCTCACGACGTTCTAAACCCAGCTCGCGTACCGCTTTAATGGGCGAACAGCCCAACCCTTGGGACCTACTCCAGCCCCAGGATGCGACGAGCCGACATCGAGGTGCCAAACCATGCCGTCGATATGGACTCTTGGGCAAGATCAGCCTGTTATCCCCGAGGTACCTTTTATCCGTTGAGCGACAGCGCTTCCACAAGCCACTGCCGGATCACTAGTCCCGACTTTCGTCCCTGCTCGACCTGTCAGTCTCACAGTCAAGCTCCCTTGTGCACTTACACTCGCCACCTGATTGCCAACCAGGTTGAGGGAACCTTTGGGCGCCTCCGTTACTTTTTGGGAGGCAACCGCCCCAGTTAAACTACCCACCAGGCACTGTCCCTGAACCGGATTACGGTTCGAAGTTAGATATCCAGAGTGACCAGAGTGGTATTTCAACAATGACTCCACGGTAACTGGCGTCACCGCTTCAAAGTCTCCCACCTATCCTACACAAGCCACACCGAACACCAATACCAAGCTGTAGTAAAGGTCACGGGGTCTTTCCGTCCTGCTGCGCGTAACGAGCATCTTTACTCGTAGTGCAATTTCGCCGAGTTCGCGGTTGAGACAGTTGGGAAGTCGTTACGCCATTCGTGCAGGTCGGAACTTACCCGACAAGGAATTTCGCTACCTTAGGATGGTTATAGTTACCACCGCCGTTTACTGGGGCTTAAATTCTCAGCTTCGCCTTGCGGCTAACCGGTCCTCTTAACCTTCCAGCACCGGGCAGGCGTCAGTCCGTATACATCGTCTTGCGACTTGGCACGGACCTGTGTTTTTAGTAAACAGTCGCTACCCACTAGTCTCTGCGGCCTCCACACCCTTTCGGAGTAAATCCTAATAAGTGGAAGGCCCCCCTTCTCCCGAAGTTACGGGGGCATTTTGCCGAGTTCCTTAACCACGATTCTCTCGATCTCCTTGGTATTCTCTACCTGACCACCTGAGTCGGTTTGGGGTACGGGCAGCTAGAACCTCGCGTCGATGCTTTTCTCGGCAGCATAGGATCACCCACTTTTTATCCGCATCGTGTCTCAGCCTGTATGAGTCACGGATTTGCCTATGACTCGGCCTACGCACTTGCCCCGGGACAACCATCGCCCGGGTTGGGCTACCTTCCTGCGTCACACCTGTTAATACGCTAGCCGCACCAGCATGGGGTCGAGCGTTAGACCGGACCGTCTCACCCCGAAGGGATCAACTAAGCCCGGGTTAGGACTCTTAGCACCACTGGATTAGCTTGGGCGGTTCTTCGCCGGTACGGGAATATCAACCCGTTGTCCATCGACTACGCCTGTCGGCCTCGCCTTAGGTCCCGACTTACCCAGGGAAGATTAGCTTGACCCTGGAACCCTTGGTCTTTCGGAGGACGTGTTTCTCACACGTCTTTCGCTACTCATGCCTGCATTCTCACTCGTGTGCCGTCCACGGCTGGGTCACCCCGCCGCTTCACCCGGCACACGACGCTCTCCTACCCATCAACACGGCTGGACCACGAAGGCCTACCAATAATGTCAATGCCACAACTTCGGTGGCGTGCTTGAGCCCCGTTACATTGTCGGCGCGGAATCACTTGACCAGTGAGCTATTACGCACTCTTTCAAGGGTGGCTGCTTCTAAGCCAACCTCCTGGTTGTCAGAGCAACTCCACATCCTTTCCCACTTAGCACGCGCTTTGGGACCTTAGTTGGTGGTCTGGGTTGTTTCCCTCTCGACTATGAAGCTTATCCCCCACAGTCTCACTGCTGCGCTCTCACTTACCGGCATTCGGAGTTTGGCTGACGTCAGTAACCTTGTAGGGCCCATCGGCCATCCAGTAGCTCTACCTCCGGCAAGAAACACGCAACGCTGCACCTAAATGCATTTCGGAGAGAACCAGCTATCACGAAGTTTGATTGGCCTTTCACCCCTATCCACAGCTCATCCCCTCAGTTTTCAACCTAAGTGGGTTCGGTCCTCCACGACGTCTTACCGTCGCTTCAACCTGGCCATGGATAGATCACTTCGCTTCGGGTCTAGGACACGCGACTGAATCGCCCTATTCAGACTCGCTTTCGCTACGGCTACCCCACACGGGTTAACCTCGCCACGTATCGCTAACTCGCAGGCTCATTCTTCAAAAGGCACGCTGTCACCCCTACTAAGGAGGCTCCAACGGTTTGTAAGCAAACGGTTTCAGGTACTATTTCACTCCCCTCCCGGGGTACTTTTCACCTTTCCCTCACGGTACTTGTCCGCTATCGGTCATCTGGGAGTATTTAGGCTTATCAGGTGGTCCTGACAGATTCACACGGGATTTCTCGGGCCCCGTGCTACTTGGGATACTCTTCACGCCAAGAGAAGCATTTCGACTACGGGGTTCGCACCCTCTATGACCAGGCATTCAAACCTGTTCGTCTATACCTTCTTGTAACGTCGACCACTCGGCAGAATGATCAGAAAAGTCCCACAACCCCCAACGTGCAACGCCTGCCGGCTATCACACACGCAAGGTTTAGCCTGATCCGGTTTCGCTCGCCACTACTAACGGAATCGCTGTTGCTTTCTCTTCCTGTGGGTACTGAGATGTTTCACTTCCCCACGTTCCCTCTACCCGCCCTATATATTCAGGCGGGAGTCACTAGGTCGGCACGCCGCCCAGCGGGGTTTCCCCATTCGGACACCCTCGGATCACAGTGTGCTTATCCACTCCCCGAGGCTTATCGCAGATTGCTACGTCCTTCTTCGGCTCCAGATGCCAAGGCATCCACCGTTTGCTCTTAAAGACTTGAAATCACATGAGTTGAATCGTCAAAAAATTGACTAATGATCTTTAAGATCATCTTCACGACACAACACCCGAAGGTGTCGCATCGAAGATGCTCGCGTCCACTGTGTAGTTCTCAAAGTACGGGCGGTACCCTCCCCACATGCCACCCAAGCAGCATGAAGAAAAGGCCCAGAGGTTGCGGACTCTCATCCGGTCCCTCAGGACCCAACAGCGTGCAGGTGCGACACCCGAAACCCTCCCCGTTCCCACCGCAAGCGGCGTACTAGAGAAGAACCTCATCCTTCGCACCATGTCAAATGTTCCACCCATGAGCTCCCAGCGAAGAACATGTGCCTTCGAACTGGGTTCTGGACTCCGAAGAGTCAGATGCTCCTTAGAAAGGAGGTGATCCAGCCGCACCTTCCGGTACGGCTACCTTGTTACGACTTAGTCCTAATTACCGATCCCACCTTCGACGGCTCCCTCCACAAGGGTTGGGCCACCGGCTTCAGGTGTTACCGACTTTCATGACTTGACGGGCGGTGTGTACAAGACCCGGGAACGTATTCACCGCAGCGTTGCTGATCTGCGATTACTAGCGACTCCGACTTCATGAGGTCGAGTTGCAGACCTCAATCCGAACTGGGACCGGCTTTTTGGGATTCGCTCCACCTCACGGTATTGCAGCCCTTTGTACCGGCCATTGTAGCATGCGTGAAGCCCAAGACATAAGGGGCATGATGATTTGACGTCATCCCCACCTTCCTCCGAGTTGACCCCGGCAGTATCCCATGAGTTCCCACCATTACGTGCTGGCAACATAGAACGAGGGTTGCGCTCGTTGCGGGACTTAACCCAACATCTCACGACACGAGCTGACGACAACCATGCACCACCTGTATAGAGACCTTGCGGGGCGACTGTTTCCAGACGTTTCCTCTATATGTCAAGCCTTGGTAAGGTTCTTCGCGTTGCATCGAATTAATCCGCATGCTCCGCCGCTTGTGCGGGTCCCCGTCAATTCCTTTGAGTTTTAGCCTTGCGGCCGTACTCCCCAGGCGGGGAACTTAATGCGTTAGCTGCGTCACGGAATCCGTGGAATGGACCCCACAACTAGTTCCCAACGTTTACGGGGTGGACTACCAGGGTATCTAAGCCTGTTTGCTCCCCACCCTTTCGCTCCTCAGCGTCAGTTACGGCCCAGAGATCTGCCTTCGCCATCGGTGTTCCTCCTGATATCTGCGCATTCCACCGCTACACCAGGAATTCCAATCTCCCCTACCGCACTCTAGTCTGCCCGTACCCACTGCAGGCCCGAGGTTGAGCCTCGGGTTTTCACAGCAGACGCGACAGACCGCCTACGAGCTCTTTACGCCCAATAATTCCGGATAACGCTTGCGCCCTACGTATTACCGCGGCTGCTGGCACGTAGTTAGCCGGCGCTTTTTCTGCAGGTACCGTCACTTTCGCTTCTTCCCTGCTAAAAGAGGTTTACAACCCGAAGGCCGTCATCCCTCACGCGGCGTTGCTGCATCAGGCTTGCGCCCATTGTGCAATATTCCCCACTGCTGCCTCCCGTAGGAGTCTGGGCCGTGTCTCAGTCCCAGTGTGGCCGGTCACCCTCTCAGGCCGGCTACCCGTCGACGCCTTGGTGAGCCATTACCTCACCAACAAGCTGATAGGCCGCGAGCTCATCCCTGACCGAAATTCTTTCCAGCTACTGACCATGCGGTCGCAGCTCGTATCCGGTATTAGACGCCGTTTCCAGCGCTTATCCCAGAGTCAGGGGCAGATTGCTCACGTGTTACTCACCCGTTCGCCACTGATCCACAGAGCAAGCTCTGCTTCACCGTTCGACTTGCATGTGTTAAGCACGCCGCCAGCGTTCATCCTGAGCCAGGATCAAACTCTCCGTAAAGAAAATTTGCTGCGACCAGCCGGAAAAAGACTGGAGCAGCGAGTTTGATGCTGACCAAAGAGATAAATCATTGCTGACTATCCGTTGCCTCCCCCAAAGAGGAGGTCTTTGATCCAAAGGAATCTCACCCCACCGAAGTGGAGTCGAGGTTATTTGGCATTTGACAAGTGCACGCTGTTGAGTTCTCAAGGATCGGACGCTCCCCCAACTGACCTCACAGCCAGCCCAGAGGGCAACTTCACAACCATACCCCACCC